>CAWAYT010000052.1:0-47182 GCA_963786265.1 uncultured Alphaproteobacteria bacterium | reverse complement strand
CATCGATCAGTAGCGGGCTGGTCCGCACGACGTGGTGGGCGAGCGCGCCCGGGTAGCCGGCTCGGCGCAGCGCGGTGCACAGATCGTGCCGCGAGCGCGTCCCGCCCAGGTCGAGGCCGAAGCAGCCGAGGAGAACGCGGTCGGCATCGCACGGCGGAGTGCCCACGAGCTGCGACAGCAGCACTGGGCGTGCGGGGGTGGACCGGGGGGCGGGCTGACTGGTGGGCATCACGAACCTTCTGCTGCGGGGATAGGAGCGGCTGAGCGGCCTGCCGCGCGCGGGCCCCGGTGCCGTCGGCGACCCGTGCGGACTCGTCCCGGCCGGGACGGCTGTTACGTCGCTGTGGCCATGGGGTAACGATCAGTGACGGACCCGATGCGGGCTACGGCCGCCGGTGGTGCCCTGCGTGACGCGCTGCCGCCCGATGTGATGGGTGGGGACCCTGCCCGGAGGGCGGAACCTTCGGTCCAGCGAGGTGTGCGTCCGCGGAGTGTCCGCGACCCCGGTCCCGAGCAGCCACGCCGAGCTGTGACCAGGGAGTGCGCCGCCTTCGAGTAGGGAGTCCCGGGTGGGTAGTAGCGCTGGCGGGCCGCGCGAGGTTGCGCACGGTGACGGGCCGATCTTGGGTGGAGGCTCGATGTCCCCGGGTCGGTCAGCCCGTCGCGGCGACCGGTTCGATGTCGGCCGCGGTCATCCCGAACCGGAGCCCCGGCGCGTCGACGTCACCGATGCCCTGCTCCATCGCGTCCTCGTAGCCGGCCCGGATCCGGGCCTCGATCGAGGAGCGGGAGAAGTCGCCGGCGTTGGACAGCTCCGGGGGCAGGTTCGAGGTCACCACGTTGAGGTGGTCGATCTTGCGGTGGGTCCGCAGCTTGGTGAACAGCGGGTCGCTGCGGATCGCGCTGTCGGCGGGCAGCGCGTCGTCGACCGCCGCGATCAGGTCGACCAGACCGCTGATCTGGTCGAAGAAGCTCTTGTCGAGGGTGAGCCGGCTGGTGTACTGCAGCTGCACCATCCGCTTCAGCACGTCGGTGAAGGTCCGCGGCACCGCGGCCCGCATCGGGAACAGCTCGACGACGACGAGCTCGCGCTCGACGGCGCGGTCGCCGCCCGCCGCCTCCTCCAGCGCGT
Organism: uncultured Alphaproteobacteria bacterium; assembly: GCA_963786265.1. Lineage (GTDB taxonomy): Bacteria > Pseudomonadota > Alphaproteobacteria > Rhodospirillales > Defluviicoccaceae > Defluviicoccus. The sequence goes on along the minus strand of CAWAYT010000052.1, from coordinate 46,050 downwards.
TGATCGCCGGGCCGAGCGGGGTGTTGGAGAACAGGCCGCCGTCCCAGTACCGGTGCTCGCCGATCGGGGTCATCGGGAAGCTCGGGGGGAGGCTGCCGCTGGCGGCCACGTGCTCGAAGGTGAGGCCGCCGGGTTGGCGGCTGCGGAAGTACTCCATCACGCCGGTGGCGACGTTGATCGCCCCGACGATCACCCGGGTGGTGTCGTCGTCGAGCCGTCGCGGGTCGACGAGCTCGGCGAGGGTCTCCCGCAGCGGTGCGGTGTCGTAGATGCTGGTGAGCAGCCAGGGCGTGGTGAACAGCCCGGCCTGCAGCTGGTACATCCCGGGGTTGCCGAAGGTGGCCAGCGCCCGGTCGATCGGGGCGGGCAGCCACGGCGCGGGCACCGGGGACGCCACGGTCAGCTTGCGCCGCCACAGCGTGTCCAGCGCGTGGATCGGGTCGCCCGCGGCGCCGCCGAGCACCGCGGCGGTGATCGCGCCGATCGAGATGCCGGCGACCGCCACCGGCCGGAATCCGGGGCGCGACTCGTAGAGGGCCTTGAGCACGCCGTACTCGTAGGCGCCGAGCGCGCCGCCGCCCTGCAGGACGATCGCGGTCTGAACGTTTCGGGCCGTCATGGAGTCCCCCAGGGGGCTGTGAAGAGCCGAGGGTGTCAACGCATGCCGACGAGCAGGTGCGTGGGGAAGTACGCAGTTGTGCGTAGTATTTAGCCCGCCGGACCGGGCTCCCGGTAGCTCGGACGGGGCGAGGAGGACTACTTCATCGACGATTGTCGAACACGAGCTGCCTCGTGGCTTCTGTGCCGGGGCTGCATGCAGCCGCGCCAGTGCGACGCGGACCGGCTCGGATGTCGTAGCGATGTCCAAGCCGTAGGCCAGCTCGGCCGACCGGTTTGGATCGCCGGGGCACACGTCCCGGCGATCCAACTCTCGTCGCTTCCCCTCGACGAGTGGCACTACATGCGCCACAACGAGACCGTTCGCGTTCGGTTGCGACCAGCACGCTGACGAACGGCGCGCAGCGGGATCGGCGCCCTGAACATGATCCACGCTGACAATGCGGGTGTCGTGCGGGTCAGTGTGGTCTGTCCGGGTGGCGTGGTCACGCCGATCCTCGACAAGCAAACACCGGCGGACCTTCCGGTGCCCAGCGCCGACGGCATCGACAGCCGTGCCTTGATCACTAAGATGAGTGGGGGGTGGCTCTACGATCCCGATGCGCTGGCGGGGGACATCCTGCGGGGGATCGAGCGGAACCGGGCGATCATCGTGGCGCCCCGGCAGGCCCGGCTCCTGTGGCGGCTGATGCGGCTGTCCCCGTCGCTGTTGGTGCGCCTGTTCACGGCGATCGACGCCCGCTCGACATCGGCTTGCACGTCGGCGCCAGGCCTGAGACTGAGACCCGATGGTGACAGCGGTGGCGGTGTCGGGGCGGACGGCGCACATGGTGGGTTTCTTGCGGCACCTTGACGCCCGTTGGGGGGTGCGAGGACGCTGGTTCGCCTGGTGGGGTGACCTGTTGCCGGCCGGGGTCGAGGGGGCGCGGCGTGTCAGTAGACACCACAGCGGGCGCGACCGATGCGAGCCGTCGGGACGCCGTTGTCGAGCAGCTGTTTCTTGGTGCGATCGGGGCGTTGGAGACGCTGCACGTCTATCTCGGTGACCGGTTGGGCCTCTACGACGCGCTTGCCGAGATGCCCGACGCCAGCGCGGCGAGCTGGCCGACGCGCGCCGGCATCGCGGAGCGCTATGCGCGCGAGTGGCTGGAGCAGCAGGCGGCCGCCGGCCTCCTGGTCGTGTCGACGACGCGGCGGCCCCGGCGGCGGAGCGGCGCTACCGGCTGCCCGCGGAGTACGCCGAGGTCTGCTCGACCCGGACAGCCTGATCTACGCCGGCGCGCTGGCGCGATGGTCGGCGGGCTCGTGCACCCGCTCGACGCGATGATCGAGGCGTTCCGCACCGGGGCGGGGTGCCCTACGCCGACTACGGCGCCGGACACTCGCGAGGGCATCGCGCGGCTCAACCGGCCGATGTTCGTGAACCAGCTGGCGCAGGAGTGGCTGCCGGCGGTGCCGGACATGCACGCGCGGCTGCTGCGGGCCGACCCGCCGGCCCGCGTCGCCGACTCGGCTGCGGCAGCGGGTGGTCGAGCATCGCCCTCGCCGCGCGCCTACCCGCTGGCGCGGGTCGACGGCTTCGACCCCGACGAGGCGTCGGTCGCCGACGCCCGCGCGCAACGCCGACCGGCCCGGCTCGGCGACCGGGTGCGCGTTCGACTGCCGGGACGCCGCGCGACCCGGCGCTGGCGCGGACGCTACGACCTGGTCACGATCTTCGAGGCCCTGCACGACATGGCCCACCCGGTCGTCGGCGCTGCGCGCGGCGCGGCGCTGCTCGCGCCGGGCGGCGCGGTGCTCGTCGCCGACGAGAAGGTCGCCGAGACCTTCACGCGCCCCCGGCGACGAGCTCGAGCGGTTGAACTACGGCTTCAGCGTGCTGCACTGCCTGCCCGTCGGCGCTGACCGAGCCGACCACCGCCGCGACCGGGACGGTCATCCGCGCGGACACGGTGCGCCGCTACGCGCCGGCAGGCCGGCTTCGCCGGCGTCGAGGTCCTGCCGGTCGAGCACGACTTCTGGCGCTTCTACCGGTTCAACCCGTAACCCTCACGATTCACCGGCCGTTGCCGGGCGGCGTCGGGCGAGAGGTCCTGACACCCGGAGGAGGGCACTTCTCGGCGGGGCTCGAGGGAGACTGGAGGGAGAAGGTGAGCGCGACAGACGACATGCGGGAGTTGCTCGGCCGCATGTACGACAGCTTCGCCAGCGGCGACCCAACCGTGTGGACGGACAACGTCGCAGACGACGTCCTCGGCATCGGCACCGACGCCGACGAGTGGTGGGAAGGCCGGAGCGTGATCGCGAAGGTAGTGACCACCCAGGTCCAGGAGATGAGCAGCGAAGGCGTGCGGCTGACACCCGGTCAGCCCCACATCGTTGCCTGCGGAGACGTGGTCTGGTCGGTTGACCAGCCCGTGCTTCACCTGGGCGACGGCACCGAGACGCCGCTTCGGGTCACCGCAATCGCTGTCTCCGCGCACGGGTCTTTACACCTCACGCACTTCCACTACTCGGTCGGCTCCGGGAACGCGGAGGTCTTTCAACAAGAGTTGACGACAACATAGGGCACTCCGCGCTGGCACCCGTGGGGTACTGGTCGCAATCAGCATGGGTGACAATCGGCGGCGGGATTTGCCGCCTTCCGATGTGGCCGGGTTCCTCGCGCCGAGCGGGTTGATGTTGGGCCGGGGATCGAGGGGAGCGGCCGGTCCAGCCGGTGCCGGTTGTGCTCGGAGTGCCGGTGCCACCTTGGGGCGGCCGCGCCAAGGATCGGAGCGCCGGAGCGCCGGTATCCCAGAGGGGGAACGGGGCATCAGCTGGGCGGGTGTGGAGGCTGTTCAGGGCGCCGCGTCGAGGAACCGCCGCAGCTCGGCGTTGAACGGCTCGGGTGCCTCGAGGTTGCACTGGTGGCCGACGTCGGGCAGCAGCACGAGCTTGGAGTCTGGGATGGCGGGGTGGAGTGCTTCGGCGACCGGGCGCGGTGCGCGCACGTCGGCCGCGCCGTAGAGCAGCAGGGTGGGCACGGCGATGGTGGGCAGCACCGCGCGTAGGTCGGCGTCGGCGAACGCGGCCAGCATCGGTCGGGTTCCGGTGGGCCGAACGTCCAGCATCATCGAGCGGACCAGGTCGAGGGTTTCCGGCGACACCGGTCGGGCGAGAACTCGGGCAGGTAGCTGTCGATCCACGTCGCGGGCGGGAGGTCGAGCTCACGGTGCGCTCGGGTGAGGCGTGCCGCGACTTCCTCGGGCGGCAGCGACCCGCGCCAGCCGGCATAGGCCGAGACCAGCACCAGCGACCGGACCAGGCGTGTTGGGTTCCAGAACTCGGCCATGACGGTTGACCAGCGGTTTCAGGCAGCGGATTCGTACTCGTTGATGAGCCCGCCGAGGATTGGTCGACGCCGGATCTTGCCGTAGACCGGCTGGGGGACAGGCGATCGCCGTCGCGGTGGACGCAGTTGGAGTGCTCGATGCGGCCGCGCCTTGATACTTGATCTTCCCGGCAACGTCCTCGACGATGCCCGTCCCCCTGAGCCCGGACGTGCCCAGGAGCGACCGCTTGAACCCGAGCTTCTTCGCCTCCACGCCGACCATCTCATACGCGCCGGGGCCCAATATGCCACGCGGCATACGATGGAACTCTTTGATCGGAAATTGCCAAAGCTTCTCGACTTGCATGGCGCAGACTCCTCCCTGCTGAGTTTTTTGGAATCCTTACCCTATCTGTAGAGGGATTTCTTCCTTTCCGGAACCAACATCACGGGCTGTCCCTTGCTCGCCGCCCGAGGATAGCTAGCAGAATAAGAAATGTCTTGAGTGTTTTCCGAGTGAAGTCCTCTACTTTGGTCGCATGCGAACCGCCCCACTCGGTCGCTAAGTCGCCGTTTATTATTTCCGGTTCGTAAGTGAAAGTCTGCTGGTTCTTCTTCGACGACCTGAGTCCCGGGCTGTCGCCGGGGCGATAATGCTGATCCTCGCCCTTGCCGAGACGCTGGTACCGGCGGGCGGCGTGATCACCGTCCACATCCGGTCTGGTTATTCGGGCAGTCGCGTCGGTGGCTCGGCTAGGCGAGATGTGCCGCATGTCCCTGGAACCTGACCGCGGTTGTCACGGGATCAACTCATCAACGACCCATACCGGGTCTCACCCACTACCGTCGGCGCTCCTGCGCCCGTCTCCGGCGCGGTGAGAAGTGGCCCTGCCGCTCCAGTTCCGCGAGTTCTTCGTCGGTGAAGAGGCGGGAGCGGGTGAGGAAGCGGACGCCTTCGGGGGATTCCAGCGAGAATCCCGAGCCGCAGCCGGGGACGACGTCGATGACGATCTGCGAGTTGGCGAAGTACTCGTACTGCAGCGCCCACATCCAGAAGGTGCAGCCGGCGATGGCGCCGACGCGGACGTCCTCGCTGCCGACCTTGAACTCGCCCTCGGGGAAGCACATCGGCGAGCTGCCGTCGCAGCAGCCGCCCGACTGGTGGAACATCAACGGCCCGTGCACCGCGCGCAGCCGCTCGATCACCGCCGCCGCCTCAGGCGTCACCACCACCCGCTCGACCACGACCGCCTCCTCCCTCGTCAGGCCCCTCGCCCCGACCCTCTCCCATCCGGCGCAGGCGGCTGATGCCCGGTCCCGCATCCCCTCCCTCTCCCGGCCTGAGACCTGATCCCCGTCCTCTGTCCTCTGATCAGAAGAAACCCAACGCGTTCGGGCTGTAGCTGACCAGCATGTTCTTGATCTGCTGATAGTGGTCGAGCATCATCTTGTGGTTCTCGCGGCCGATGCCGGACTGCTTGTAGCCGCCGAACGCCGCGTGCGCCGGATAGAGGTGGTAGCAGTTGACCCAGACGCGGCCGGCTTGGAGGCCGTGGGCGACGCGGAAGGACCGGTTGCGGTCACGCGTCCACAGCCCGGAGCCGAGGCCGTAGAGGGTGTCGTTGGCGATCTCGAGCGCCTCCTCCTCGGTCTTGAACGTCGTCACCGACACGCACGGGCCGAAGATTTCCTCCTGAAAGACGCGCATCTTGTTGTGGCCCTCGAAGACCGTCGGCTGGATGTAGTAGCCGTTCGCCAGTTCGCCCTCGAACTTGACCTGCTCGCCGCCGGTCAGCACCTTGGCGCCTTCCTTGCGACCGATATCGATGTAGGAGAGGATCTTCTGGAGCTGGTCGTTCGAGGCCTGGGCGCCGACCATCGTCTCCGGGTCGAGCGGGTGGCCCTGCTTCATCTTCTTCACGCGGGCGATCGCCTTTTCCATGAAGCGATCGTAGATGCTCTCCTGGATCAGCGCCCGCGACGGGCAGGTGCAGACCTCGCCCTGGTTGAGGGCGAACATGGCGAAGCCCTCCAGCGCCTTGTCCTGGAACGCATCGTCCTCGGCCATGACGTCGGCGAAGAAGATGTTCGGCGACTTGCCGCCCAGCTCGAGGGTGACCGGGATGATGTTCTCGGCGGCGTATTGCATGATCAGCCGGCCGGTTGTCGTCTCGCCGGTGAACGCGACCTTGGCGATGCGCTTGTTGGTGGCCAGCGGCTTGCCGGCCTCGACGCCGAAGCCGTTGACGATGTTGAGCACGCCCGGCGGCAGCAGGTCGCCGATGATGTCGGCCCAGACCAGGATCCCCATCGGCGTCTGCTCGGCCGGCTTGAGCACGACGCAGTTGCCGGCGGCGAGCGCCGGCGCCACCTTCCACGCCGCCATCAGCAGCGGGAAATTCCACGGGATGATCTGGCCGACGACACCGAGCGGCTCGTGGAAATGGTACGCATAGGTGGTGTGGTCGATCTCGCAGACCGAGCCCTTCCTGGGCGCGGATGCAGCCGGCGAAGTAGCGGAAGTGGTCGATCGCCAGCGGCAGATCGGCGGCCTTCGTCTCGCGGATCGGCTTGCCGTTGTCGAGCGTCTCGACCATCGCCAGCACGTGCAGCCGCTCCTCCATGCGATCGGCGATCTTGTTGAGGATGCGCGAGCGCTCGGCGGGCGATGTTTTGGCCCAGGCATCCTTGGCGGCGTGCGCGGCATCCAGCGCCTTCTCGATGTCCTCCGCGGTCGAGCGGGCGACTTCGCACAACGGCCGGCCGGTTACCGGCGTCGGATCGACGAAGTACTGGCCGCGCACCGGCGGCACCCATTGGCCGCCGATGAAGTTATCGTACTTCGGCCGAATGACGATGCTCTTCTTCAATTCCTCGAGCGCCTGATGGATCATGGAACGCCTCCCTCGACTCATTCGAGATGCGCGACCGACCGCATGCGGCGGCGCCGGTGTGCGCTGTTGACTTATTATCTACCTTCGCGCCGGCTGGTTTATCTGTAAATGATACCTTCGGTGCGCAAGCCAATGACTTGGATAAGAGCCCTGTTCTTCGCGCCTTGCAGTCAGCCCCTAGGCTCTCCCGATCTCCGATCATCACCGCGATGGCTGACGAAAGCGTATCCTTCGGGACGGCCCCTGCCGGTCACAGATATCGCCTATCGCTGCTTCCGATGGCGCGGGAGGCCTGACACAGTGGCGACTGGAGGCAGCCTTGCAACAGGGCCTACGTGAGGCCGTGATCTTTGCCTGAGCCTCTCGATCAGCCCTGCGCAACGACGGATACGAGACCTAAGGCGGATGGGCGACGCTGCCACCCTGCCACTTCTGAAGAGGAGAGCCATCAGAGGCGGCGCATTCGCCCTGCTGTTCTCCCTGCTGCTTCCCGGCTGCACCAGCTTGTTTTTCCAGCCGATGCGCCAGCACCTGCGAACGCCCGATCAGATCGGCCTCGCCTGGCGTAACGTGTGGTTCGAGGCGGACGACGGCGTGCGGTTGCACGGCTGGTTGCTGCCGGCACAAGCCGTTTCGCGGGGCACCATCCTCTTCCTGCATGGCAACGCCGAAAACGTGTCCACTCATATAGGCAGCGTCGCCTGGCTGCCGGCGGAAGGTTTCAATATCTTCCTCATCGACTATCGCGGTTACGGTTTGTCGGAAGGAATGCCGACGCTCGACGGCTTGCATCGTGACGTGGCCGCGGCCATCGAGACGGTCTTCGCCATCGACGGCGTCGATGCGAACCGGGTAGCGCTGTTCGGCCAGAGCCTGGGTGGCTCGATCGCCATTACCGCCCTGGCACGCTCGCCTCACAAACGAAGGTTCGCCGCGCTTATCGTCGAAGGAGCGTTTTCCGGCTACCGTAGCATCGCCCGGGAGGCCCTCGCTCGCACGTGGCTCACATGGCCGCTGCAGTGGCCGCTCTCGTTCGCCGTTGACGACGAGTACCAGCCGATCGAGGCCATCGCACGCATATCTCCCGTGCCGGTGCTGATTGTGCAGGGAGAGGAGGATCCGGTCGTTCCGGTCTCCCACGCCGAAGCGCTTTATGCGGCCGCCAGAGAGCCGAAGTCACTTTGGCTGGTACCGCGAGCCGGGCACATCGACGTATTCCGTTGGCCGCAGTACCGCGACCGGCTGCTCGAATATCTCCAGCAAACCGCCTTCGCGCCGAGCGGATAGGCGTTCAGCCATCAAGCTGAATGGTGACCCTTCCTGGACACGTATCGAACCATGTGTATGGCGCCGGAGCCCTCGGAGCTATGCCGGAATTTGGGTGACGCGCGTGATCAGGCGGCGTTCTGTGCATCGGCGTGTTGTTGACCTCGACGCCGTCCTTGAATGTGACGCCCTGGATGACCTTGGGCAACTGGTTCTCGCCCTTCAGCCTGCGCCAGGTCTTGGCGGCGGCCATGACGAGCTTGAAGACCATCAGCCGGGCCGTGTCCTGCGACAGCGCGCCCTTGGTCCGGACGGTCCGGTGCCGAACGGTGGCGAACACGCTCTCGATCGGGTTGGAGGTGCGCAGGTGATCCCAGTGCTCGGCCGGGAAGTCGTAGAAGGTCAGCAGCGCGTCGCGGTCCTTGACCAGGCAGGTGACCGCCTTCTCGTATTTGGCCCCATACTTCTCGGCGAAGGTCGCGATCGCCGCCTCGGCCGTCGCACGGTCCGGCGCCGTCCAGATCTCGCGCAGGTCGGCCTTGGCCGCCGGCTGGACGGACTTGGGCAGCTTGTCGAGCACGTTGACGGTCTTGTGCACGGTGCAGCGCTGGTGACGGGTGGTCGGCGACACCTCCTCGAGCGCCTTCCAAAAGCCGAGCGCGCCGTCGCCGGTGGCAAGCTCGGGCGCGATGGTCAGACCGCGCGCCTTGAGATCGACCAGCAATTCCCGCCAGCTCTGCGCGCTCTCGCGCATGCCGACCTGGAAGCCGACCAGTTCCTTCTTGCCCTCGGGCGTCGCGCCGATCAGCACAGCGCATCGGCCGTTTCGTCGATGTCGTCGTCAACTACGACTCGTTCCGCATGGACGACAGCGTGTTCGACGACTACGCCAAGATGATCCGCTACCTGGAGAAAACCTACTACGCCACGGTCACCCGCTATACGACCAGCGCCTTCATGCGCGCCAAGCTCGGCGAAGAGCTGGAGAAGCGCGACGTGGCGCCGCACGTCTTCGAGTTCGCCGCCGAAGCCCAGGCCTTCCTCAAGGAAACCGGCGGCGCGGGGTGATCCGCCGCCTTCGTAGGGCGGGTTAGCGGAGCGTAACCCGCCGCATGCTTCCCGATCACAACTGTCGGCGCGCAAACCGACCCGCAGCTACGTCCGCCAAGTTGCCGACTGGCTTCATGCGACTTCAGCGCGCACGGCGACTCCGGGCTCGATCCGTCGATTGGCTCGGAAGGCGAAGAGATGGCGCCGAGCGGGCCAACGACATCCGGCGGGTTACGCTCCGCTAACCCGCCCTACGAGCTACGAGCTTGAGGGTGCAACGTGGTAACCATCGTCTTGACGATCGCCGTCGGCAGCAACCGTAGTGCCGCCTAGATAACTCTTGTGACACCCCCTTATGTCAGCCGAGATCCCAGCTCTCGCTTGAACTCATCTGGATTACCTATATAGGGTATAGGAGTCCTGCCCGAGCCCGTCCCTCTGACTACAATCGAAGCATATCCCAACATGCGACCCAGAATGCCTTGCTCAAGATTTGTACCTTCAATCTTGCTTAGCTGCTGGTCGATTGTATGTCTACGAATAATGCCGAACTTGGCGACGACTCTCTTGTTCGTGATCGCAAGTTCCGTTGTCCTTTGCCATAAGTAAGCCCAGACTAGGGCGAGCACCCCCAATATAAGAAAGATCAGCGCTAAACCTCTGCCTTCGGTGGCTAACAAAACCGAGCCGATTGCGAAAAGGATTATACCTTTAATATAGACCACCCAGTGCGCTTTTGCTTGGTACTCTACATGCTCATCGCCAAGTAGTTGATGCGAGATGTAGTCTTTCATGAAAAGCGGCCCAACGCTGTTTGATTTACTCCAAATATCGGTACTAAGAAGCACCAGCTACTCTGCTTGCGAAAACATCCGCAATTCATCTACTATAGGCATAGTACAGTGGCTCTGGGGCATTGTCAAGGAAGGCAAGCAACACGAATCGCCAAAGATAATCAATCCGAAATTTTTCTGCATATGATTTGTGATTTATTGTTATGCGCAACGAGCAAGCCGGATTTAGTATAGCGCAATCCGGTCCGGTCGGCGGCCGGTGACGATGCGGCGAATTACCCCGGATTACGCTGCGCTCCATCCAGGCTACACATTGGCCAAGGCAGCGAGATGATTGACGTCGGGGACCTTCGGCAAGACTAAACGGATACCTCGATTTCGCGTGTACGCTCGCCGCGGAGCTGCTGTTCGACGACGGCGAGGTATTCGCGAATGGCATCCTTGATGTTTTCGATGGCTTCGTCTTCGGTCGTCCCCTGCGACCAGCAGCCCGGCAGGCCCGGTACGGAGACCGCGAAGCCCTCTTCTGCCTCGTACAGCTCGCGTAGGTCGGAATAGCCGAAGGCGTATTCCGACGAATGAAGTCGGTCAGGTATGCTGATAACCGCAGACGGATTTAACCGATGCCCGATTTCCGTCGCTACCGCGTGCCCGGCGGCTGCTACTTCTTCACCGCCAATCTACTGGAGCGGCGCGGCAACACTTTGCTCACCGACCGAGTCGATCTTTTGCGCGAAGCGGTTCGGCGTGTTCGGCGCAGCCGTCCCTTCACCATCGATGCCTGGGTCGTCCTTCCCGATCATATGCACGCCGTTTGGACATTGCCGCCAGGCGACGACGACTTCTCGACCCGCTGGCGTCTGATCAAGACCTTCTTCGTGCGTGCCCTGCCGAGAACGGAATGGCGCTCCCGCGTCCGTCGCGCAGACGCCGAACGCGGCATCTGGCAACGCCGCTTCTGGGAGCATGCCATCCGCGATGACGGGGATTACGCAACGCATATGGATTACGTTCACTTCAACCCGGTCAAGCACGGCTTGGTGGCCTCTCCGGCGGCGTGGCCGTACTCCACGTTCAAGTCGTGCGCCCGACGCGGTCTCTATCCCCTCGATTGGATGGGCAGCGGCATTCAGGATGTCCCGGCAGGCGAACCCGGCGAATGAAACATTCGTCGGAATACGCCCGCGGCTATTCCGACCTACGCGGGTTACATGATCCGCTCGGAACTGAAGGAGGCTCCGTCACTCCGCGCTTCCGGTAGTCGCCTCGTGCGCATTGTGGGCGGTGGCCCGTTCGGCTTGCTCCGCCAAGCGCGCCGCCTTCTCCTGGTTGCGCTCGATCAGGCGGACGGACCAGATCGAGATCTCGTAGAGCAGGATCGTCGGAATGGCGAGGCTGACTTGGCTGAGCACATCGGGCGGCGTCAACACGGCGGCGAAGATGAAAGCCGCGACGATGGCGTAACGGCGCTTCTCGCGCATCCCCCGCGCGGTGATCAGCCCGGCGCGGCCGAGCAGCGTCATTATGACCGGCATTTCGAAGCACAGGCCGAACGCGAAGATCAGCTGCATCACCAGGGCCAGGTATTCGTTGACCTTGGCTTCGAGCTGGATCGGCAGCACACCCGCGCCAGCCATCTCGAAGCTGAGGAAGAACTTCCAGGCGAGCGGGAACACGATGTAGTAGGCCATCGCCCCGCCGGCGAAGAACAACAGCGGCGTGGCGATCAGAAAAGGCAGGAAAGCGCGGCGTTCGTGTCTTGTACAGTCCGGGCGCCACGAACTTATAAACTTGCGTGGCGATGATCGGAAACCCCAGGAACATCGCCGCGAAGAACGCCACCTTGACGTAGGTGAAAAAAGCCTCGTGCAGCGCGGTGAAGATCATGCGCCGCTCCTCGTGCTTAGCGGCGAGCGCGTCGGCCAGCGGTTGCACGAGAAACTGGTAGATGTGTGGGGCAAACCAGTAGCAAACGAAGAACAGGACGACGATCCCGACCACGCAGTAGATCAGCCGCCGGCGTAGCTCGATCAGGTGATCGACCAGCGGCATCCTGCTTTGTTCGATATCGTCGTCCGACATGGCTCACGCTCGCCCCGCCGATGGCCGGCGTTGCCGGAGCTGAAGGACCGGCACCGGCGAGGGCAAGCCTGGCCGCCCCGGCGTCTCACCCATCAGCCGCGTGGCCAACGGGCGGTGTCACTGGCGTTTCTGCCGGCCTCGACGCCGTGCCGGGGCCGGACACATGCGCCGGAGAAGGTTCGCCCAGCGGGTAGCCGATATCCTGCTCTCCAAGCACCACATCCGCCTCCCCCTGGCTCGGCTGGGCAGGCGGGTACTTAGCCGGCGGGCTTGCCTCCATCTTCTCCTTCAGCTTGCGGTTGAACTCGGCGGGATCGAAATCCGCGCTGATCTTACCGGTCGGATCGGCCGCGCTCCTCAACTCCTCGCCGAGATCGAACCTGGCGGTGCGTTCCACATTCCGTTTGATCTCGTCGAGTTCGACTTCGCGGGCCATCTCGGCCAAGCCTGCCTGGAACTCTCGACTCATGCCGCGCGCCTTGTTCAGAACGCGGGCGGCGCCGCGGAGCACCCTCGGCAGATCTTTGGGCCCGACGACGATCAAGGCGACGACCCCTATGACGAACAGCTCCTGCCAACCGATGTCGAACATGTAATGAGAGCGCTCTCGGGCTGGCTTGTCCCCGTGAGTCGAGGAATGCCGTTTACGACCGCGCGGCGCGATTCCGTTCAGGCGCCGTGTCGCTGGCGCGCGGCGGCTCGCTCGGCAGCGCCTTCGGCCCCGGCGAGAGCGCTTCCGGGTCCTCGAACGACTCGTCCTCGCGCATGCTTCTCTTAAAAGATTTCAGCCCCTTGCCGAAGTCTCCCATGATTTGGGAGATCTTGCCACGCCCGCCGAATAGGAGCAGCACGACGGCCAGAACGATGATCCAATGCCAGATACTGAATGTGCCCATTAGATGCTGCCTGCTCCGTTTGTTCCCGAGTAGGTCGCTGCCAGTGTGCAATCATGGCAGAAAGCGAGTCGTCGCGCCAACAACAGGCGGCGACGACAGAGGATTCATATGGGAACGATGAGCCGCCGGGTCTCCTCCTACGTCGAACCACCCTTGAGGACGCCGAGGCGTGTCTCTTCAGCGGCCATCCGGGTCGAGCGGCTCCGGCAACACGTCCTCCGCCGTGTCGCTCTCGGCCGCCTCCGGCCGCGGCACCTGGATCGCAGGCCGCCGGTCGAGCAGGCCGGCCGCGCTGCAATTCCTCGACTCCGGGCAGGTCATTCAGCGTTGCCAGCCCGAAGTGGCGGAGAAAGGCGTCGGTGGTGGCCCAGGTGACCGGCCTTCCCGGTGTCTCGCGGCGGCCTTTGGGCGCGACCCAGCCTTGCTCGAACAGCACGTCGATCGTTCCCTTGCTGAGCTGCACGCCTCTGATCTCCTCGATCTCGCCGCGCGTCACCGGCTGGTGGTAGGCGATGATGGCGAGCGTCTCGATTGCCGCCCGCGACAGCTTCTTCTCGACATGCCGCTCGCGGGCGAGCAGCGGAGCAAGATCGGGGGCGGTCCCGAAGGCCCAGGTGGCGCCGGCTCGCACCAAATGCACGCCCCGGGCGGAGTAGTCGGCCGCCAGCAGCGCGAGCAGCTTACCGCACGTCGGCGCCGGCCGGCAGCCGCTCGGCCAGTTCGCGCTCATCGAGTGGATCGGCGCTGGCGAACAGGATCGCCTCCAGCAGCCGCAGCAAGCGACGATCGGACTCTTCAGGCCCGATCACGATTGCTCTGGCCGGCCGTTCGGCTTCAGGTAAATCGGCCCGAACGGCTGGTTCTGGCGCAATACCAACGCGCCTTGCCGGACCAGCTCGAGAACGGCGCCGAAGGTCGCTGCAAGAGCCGACTTGGCCACCAGCTCGCCGGCTCGTAAGCCTTCTAACGTGCCCGCGGGTAGATACCGCGTCAAGCTCTCCCAACCGGGAGCCGCGCCCAGCATTCCGCCGATGCGGGCGAGCGCCGCCTCGATGGTATCGAGCTCGACCGGCTCGCTCAGAGTGAGTGGCTGGCCCCGCCGACGCCGGCGCAAGTGGTCGCCGTATGCTCGTAGCAGATCACGCAGCTCCACGGAAACCAGCGTCACCGTCCGCTCATTTACCGGCTCCGGCCGTCCACGCGGCCAGAAATCGCGGCCCTGCCGCGGCAACGCCATCAGCCGGGCTCCCGCCTCTCGCATGGCGTCGAGGCGGCGCAACTGAAACGCCAGCGCCGCCGCCAGTTCAGCGCTGGACGGCTCCTCCGGACCAGCCGGCTCCGGCAGCAGTAGTCTCGACTTCAGCTCGGCAAGCCACGCCGCCATCACCAGGTACTCGGCCGCAAGCTCCAGGCTATGTCGGCGCGCCGCCGCCACATAGGTGAGGTACTGATCGGCGAGCTTGACGATCGAGATCTGCCGGAGGTCAACCTTCTGCGAGCGGGCGAGCGCCAGCAGCAGGTCGAGCGGCCCTTCCCAGCCATCGACATCGACAATGAAAGCGTCACCCGGGGCGCCTTCTTCCACCGCCGTGGCCTCGAAGTCCGACTCGCGTTGAACCTGGGGGTGGGTGGCGCTCATCCCGCGCCGACCAGAGCGAAGATGGCTCGGCTCAGCCACTCGGCCGGCCCCATAACCAGCCACTGCATGATGCCGATGTCGACGCCGATGGTGCTGCCCAGCAGCGGCAGAACGAAGAGCAAGCCGATGATGATGAAAAAGCCGTAGGGCTCGAGCCGGCTCAGCGGTCTTGCCAACACGTCCGGCAGCAAGCCGACCGCCACTCGGCCGCCGTCGAGCGGCGGCAGCGGCAGCATGTTGAACACCGCGAGCAGAACGTTGATCCACACCACGTTAAACAGATTGTAGCCGATCCACTCCAGGGCTTGACCGGGCTGCGCCGGGATACGGGCCACCAGCAAAGCCGCCGCGAACGCCATGGCAATGTTGATGCCCGGCCCGGCGGCGGCCACGAGCACCATGTCGCGGCGCGGCCGACGGAGGCGCGCGAAATCGACCGGCACCGGCTTGGCGAAGCCGAACATCATTCGCCCACCGGTAGCCAGCAGCAGCATCGCCGGCAAAATGACCGTACCGAACGGATCGATGTGTCGCAGCGGATTGAACGTCACCCTGCCAAGGCGCTTGGCCGTGTCGTCGCCGAGCCGCCATGCGACGAATCCGTGCGAGGCTTCGTGAAAGGTCACGGCCAACAGGACCGGCAGGATCCAAATCGAGATCTGATAGGCGACATCGTCCATATCAGGCGTTCGCGATGCCGCCGGTGAGCGCGGCAAGCCGAAGATGGGCCGTGCGCTCGGTCGAATGGTTGCGGAGGCGTCAGCATCGCCAACGCTCGTTCGAGCCTGGCGCGCGCTTTCGCCGTCAGTGACGGGCTCGCGTCGACGATCTCACGCATCTCCTTAAGATCGCCGTTGCAATGCAAGACGACGTCGCACCCGGCGGCGAGTGCCGCCGCGGCCCGTCGCCCGGGAGTGTCGACGAGAGCGCGCATACAGAGATCGTCGGAGATCAGCAGCCCGTCGAAGCCGATCATGCCGCGAACTACCTTACCGAGAACAGTCGCCGAGGTGGTGGCCGGGGCATCCGGATCGACGGCCGCATAGACGACATGCGCGGTCATCGCCAGCGGCATGTCGGCGAGAGCCGCAAACGGGGCGAAGTCGACCGTCCGCAGCTCCGTCGAGTGGAGCATCCACGACCGGCAGCGCATGGTGACTGTCGCGATTGGCGCGGCCATGGCCCGGAACATGTTTGAGCACCGGCAGCACGCCACCTTGCAGCAGACCGGCGCAGGTCGCGCGCCCGAGCAGCGCCACGGTCGCCGCCTCGGCGGCGAACGCGCGGTCGCCGATGATCTCGTGCCCGTCGGGCTGGCGGACGTCGAGCACCGGCGCGCAATCCACGAGAATTCCCAACTCGGCCAACTCCGCGGCGAGCAGGCGCGCGTTCAGAAACGCGGCTTCGAGGGCCGGCTGTTCCTGGCGACTGTACAGAGCGCCGAATACAGCGGCCGGCGGCGCCGCCCGCCAGCGGGGCGGCTTCAGCCGCTGCACGCGCCCGCCTTCCTGATCGATGAGCACCGGCGTATCCGCTCGGCCTACGGTTGCCTTCAGCTCATCCACGAGCGCCCGGACCTGGCCGGGGTCCTCGCAATTGCGGGCAAACAGAATGAAGCCGAGCGGGTTCGCGTCGATGAAGAATCGGCGCTCCTCCTCGCTCAGCGCTGACCCGCCGACACCGAAGATCACGGCGCGCGGCGTACGCTCCCTCACACTAGCCGCTCGACCGAACGACGAGGCAGGACACTCCCCGAGCCGAGAGCGAATCGCAGATGGAGCGCGCCCTGGACTCGCTCGCGACCGGACCAGCGCGTAGCCGGTAGAAGGTACCGCGATCACCGAGATTGGCGCGGGCGACCGACGGCGAGAGCGGGCCGAGAAGATCGCCGTTCTTATCCCTGAGACGCTCCCATGCCCCCTTGGCCTCGCCGGCCGAACGACTGGAGAGGAGCTGCAGCTGAAATCCATTGCCGCTCGCGGGCTTGTCGCGTTGCGCCGTGGATGAAGCACTCGCCGGCGCGTTAGCGACCTTGACTTGAGGAGGCGTGGCGGGCTTTGCCGGTGCAATTGCCACCGCGGGCGGAGTCGAAGGCGAGACCTTGGGATTCGCGGCAACCGCAGGTGGGGCCTTAGTAGTCTCCGCCGTTGGCCTGGCCGGAGGTTCCGGCAGAGGCGGCTCTATCAGCGATTCGATACCGGGCTCGTCCGGCGCGAACGAAGAGTTGGCTTCGGATGCGCTCGGAGTTCTCGGCCATCTGTGTCGGGCGGGGCGCCGCGGGTGGCGTCTGGGGTTGCTCCGCCTCCGGCATCAAACGCTCCACGACCCGTTTGTCGGCTTTCGTGCCGTGCAGGCGTTCGTAAAGAAGGATGTCGCGATTCGGCACTTCCATGCCGCCGGGGTTCACCGGCGAAACCTTGAACGGCTGATCCTCGGCCTTGATCAGCGGCGCATCGGCCGGCCCACGGGCAACCTCGTCAGTCCCTGACTGGGACAGCGCGATCGCGACAACAATGAGCAGCGCGGCCGCTGCAATTCCGCCGTATAGCAACACCTGCTTGCGCGTAAGTCGAGGTTCCTCGGACCGCGAGACCGTCCGCCGGGCGGTCGGGAATCTCGATGTTGTCGATGCGTGGGGGCACCGGGGCCGTCATCATCGTAATTCCTCCACCGGTTGGACGCCGATCACCAGCAGGCCGGAGGCGATCACCAGTTGGGTCGCCCGGACCAAAGCCAGTCGCGCCGACGTCAGCACTGGATCGTCGGAGTGAATGAACCGCAACTCGCGCATCCTCCTTCCCCTTTGTCCAAAGGCCATGCAGCGACTGCGCCACGTCTTGCAGGTAGAAGGCGACTCTGTGCGGCTCATGTGCCTCCGCCGCGTTCTCCACCAGACGTGGCCAAGCCGACCAGTCGTTTGATGAGATCAAGCTCGGCGTGGTCGGTCAAGCGATCTAGCGCCGCCCCGGACAACGCACTGTCGGCGACCGCCGCCTCGCCCAGCTCGGCCTCCGCATGGCGCAGCACCGATCGGCAGCGGGCGTGCGCGTACTGCACGTAGAAGACCGGGTTGTCGCGCGACTGTTCGGTGACCTTTCGGAAATCGAAGTCCAGCGGCGCGTCGTTTTTGCGGGTCAGCATGATGAAGCGGAAAACGTCGCGGCCGACCCGATCGACCACCTCGCGAAGCGTGACGAATGTGCCGGCGCGCTTCGACATCTTGACCGGCTCGCCGCCCTCCAGCAGGTTGACGAGCTGGCAGAGCTTGACATCGAGAACGCCGGCGCCATCTGTGATGGCCTCGACCGCGGCCTGCATCCGCTTGACGTAGCCGCCGTGATCGGCCCCCCAGACGTCGATCATGACGGGGAAGCCGCGCCGGAACTTGTCGAGGTGGTAGGCGATATCGGCGGCGAAGTAGGTCCAGGAGCCGTCCGACTTCTTCAGCGGACGATCGACCTCGTCGCCGAATTGGGTGGCCCGGAACAGCGTCTGCGGACGGGCTTCCCAGTCGTCCGGCAGCTTACCCTTCGGCGGCTCCAGCACCCCCTCGTAGATCAGGCCGCGCTCGTCGAGCAGGCGAAGCGCCGCCTCTACGCCACCGGACTCGACCATCGCCCGCTCCGAAGCTCTCGACCTGGAAGACGATGCCTAGCGCCGCGAGATCGTCGCGAATCACCGGCGAGCATCCGCTCGACGGCGAAGCTGCGGAAGGCCGGCAGCCACTCCGCTTCCGGCGCATCAATCCAGCGTCCGCCGTCGCGCTCGAAGAGCGTTTCGGCCATCGGCAGGAGGTAGTCGCCGCCGTACTGGACCTCGCCCCTGGCGCGCCGCTGCTCGAACAATTCCGGCGGTTCGGCGCCCGCCGCGATCAAGTAGCGCAGCCGCAGCGAGTGGGCGAGCGCGTCGACCTGGCCGCCCGCATCGTTGACATAGTACTCGCGGGTGACGCGGAAGCCCGCCTTCTCCAACAGCGCCGCCAAGGCGTCGCCGACAACCGCTCCGCGGCCGTGGCCGACGTGCAGCGGGCCGGTCGGATTTGCCGAGACGTATTCGACATTCACCGGCTGCCCGGCGCCCAAAAGCGAGTTGCCGTAGGCGGTACCGGCCGCCAGGATTTCGAGGAGGCGGGCGTGCCAGAAGCTGTCCTTCAGGCGCAGATTGAGGAACCCGGGTCCGGCCACCTCCACGGTTGCCACGCCATCGACCGCGCAGCAGGCGCTGCGCCAGCAGCACAGCCAGCTCGCGCGGCCGACGGCCAGCGGCCGACGCCAGCACCATCGCCGCGTTGCAGGCGATGTCGCCGTGCGCCCCGTCGCGCGGCGGCTCGACGCCGATACGGCCGAGATCGAGACCGGCCGGTAGCAGCGCCCTCGCCGATCAGCGCCGCGATCTCGGCTGCGATCCGCTCCTGGAAATGGCGAAACAGATTCATGAAATTCGTGACTGCACGTCGAACAGGCGGCGGTGCTCGTCGCGCGGCGAAACGATCCGTCATCCCGGCGATGTAGTCGGCGACGACACGCGCCGTCTCCACCGCCGATGTCCCGCGTGCGCGACGCCGCCAATCCGTGGGCAGGCACTCCGGTTCGGCGATGAACAACTGAAACAGATCCTTGACGAGGCGGCGCGCCTTGCTGGTCATTCGGTTCAGCTTGTAGTGCCGGTACATCCGGTCCAGCAAGAACGCCTTCAACGCCCGGTCATTCTCCTGCATCTCCGCGGAGAACGCAGCGACCGGTCGGCCACATCGGCGGACGGCATCGACCGAGTTCGGGCGAATCTCGGCGACGCGTCGACGCGTTTCGACGATCAGGTCGTTGACCATGTGCCCGATCAGCCGCCGCACCGATTCATGGATCAGCCGCGATGCCTCGATCCCGGGGTAGCGCGCGCGCACGCTCTCGAACACCGGGCCGACCAGCGGCACCTCGCGAAGGTCGTCGATGCTGAACAGGCCGGCGCGCAGGCCGTCGTCGATGTCGTGGTTGTTGTAGGCGATGTCGTCGGCCAGCGAGGCGACCTGCGCCTCCGCGCCGGCATACGTCTCCAGTTCCAGGTCGTGGCCGCGAATATACTCGGCGAGCGCCTCCGGCAGAGGCCTGTTCGCGTCATCGCCTTGATCGACGCGGGCCGTTGTGCTTGACCACGCCTTCCAGCGTCTCCCAGGTCAGGTTCAGGCCGTCGAACTCGGCGTAGCGCTGCTCGAGCCTGGTGACGACGCGAAGGCTCTGGGCGTTGTGGTCGAAGCCGCCGAATGGCCGCATCATCTCCTTCAGCGCGTCCTCGCCGGCATGACCGAACGGCGGATGGCCGAGGTCGTGGGCGAGCGCCAGCGCCTCCGCGAGATCCTCGTTGAGGCGCAGCGCCCGGCAGATCGAGCGCGCGATCTGCGAGACCTCCAGGCTGTGGGTCAGCCGCGTTCGGAAGAAGTCGCCCTCGTGGTTGACGAACACCTGCGTCTTGTATTCCAGCCGGCGGAACGCGGCGGAATGGATGATCCGGTCGCGGTCGCGCTGAAAACAGGATCGTGACGCGCTCTCCGGCTCCGGATGCAGACGGCCGCGGCTGCGCTCTGGCATGCACGCCCATGCGGCGAGATTATCGGCGGTCGGCATGCATGGGAACCTACAAACTGGCTTCCGCTGGGGCAAACAGACTCTCGATAGCTGGACGACCTACCCCCGCGCGCTCCTCGAGCCGCTTCGCCATGTCAGGCTCTGTCCAGCGCCCCCGGCTTCGGAACCTGGGATGTTTGACAACACGGCCGCATGGTCCACATATGCCATATGGTTCGCGTGTCACTGCCGCACGATACGAGCGCGGCCAAGTCTGATCTAAAGATCGGATCTAAGGAAAAGGATACCCCATGGCCCCCGACAGCACTCTTCCGGCAATCGACGAGATCGCGATATCGGCGAGTGCCGCCCGGCGCATCGCCGCCTTGATCGCGGCCGAGGGCGGCGACGATCAGTTGCGACTGCGGGTCTCTGTTTCAGGCGGCGGATGCTCCGGCTTTCAATACGGCTTCAGCCTGGATAATCAACAAAACGACGATGACCGCATTATCGA
Organism: uncultured Alphaproteobacteria bacterium; assembly: GCA_963786265.1. Classification (GTDB taxonomy): domain Bacteria; phylum Pseudomonadota; class Alphaproteobacteria; order Rhodospirillales; family Defluviicoccaceae; genus Defluviicoccus. The sequence continues at coordinate 25,426 of CAWAYT010000052.1, read as the reverse complement.
ACGAGATGGCGTCGGCGTTTTGATCGACGAGGTTTCGCTAGAGTTGTTGAAAGGATCGCAGCTCGATTTCGTCGAGGATCTGATCGGCTCGTACTTCGTCGTGAAGAACCCGAACGCATCGTCGACCTGCGGCTGCGGCTCGTCATTCGCGCTGTGAGCGGCCTCAACGAAGTCGACGCAGGTAAACTCGTTGCTTAAGATCGCCACCTGGAACGTCAACTCGATCAAGGCGCGCCTGCCTCATCTGTTGGCTTGGCTGCGTGAGGCCTCGCCCGATGTTCTGTTGTTGCAAGAGACAAAGGTTACGGAAGAAGCTTTTCCGGCGCTCGAAATCGGCGACCTCGGCTACAACATCGCGGCGGTCGGGCAAAAGGCTTACAATGGCGTTGCCGTTCTCTCGAAACGGCCAATCGAGATCTTGCAGCGCGCTCTACCAGGCAGGCCGGACGATCCACAGGCCCGTTACCTCGAGGTCTTCACCGCCGGACTGCTTCTGGTTTCGCTGTATGCGCCGAATGGGAATCCTACCAACACGGAGAAGTTCACCTTCAAGCTGGATTGGCTCGATAGGCTTTATCAGCGGACGCGCGAATTGTTGGGCGGCGAGGAACTTCTTATTCTGGGTGGCGACTTCAACATCGCCCCAGAGGACCGAGACGTTTACGATCCCGCCGGTTGGAGCGAGGACGCGCTATGCCGGGCGGAGTCCCGAGCGGGCTGGCGCAAGATTGTTCATCTCGGCCTCACCGATGCCATTCGCGCGCTGACTCCGCAATCGCATTGTTTTACCTGGTGGGACTACCGCGCCGGCGCCTTTTCCTCCGACCACGGCCTCCGCATAGATCACCTACTGTTGTCCCCCCGGTTGGCTGACCGCCTCCTTAGGGCCGAGGTCGATCGCGCGCCGCGCGGCTGGGAGCGGGCCTCCGACCACGCACCGGTCTGGTGCGAGCTGCACGCCGCCTAATTCGAGACGGCGAACCGCATCAGATGCGCAGCGACGGGGGCAGCAGAGTGCCGCTGTTCGTCGTGGCCGTCTCTATTTGGGCGCGCGTCAGGCCGCGCACGCCCCGCAAGTCGGCATCGCGTAGATCGGCGCCGCCGAGTTGCGCATTGGTGAGGTCAGCCGCATGCAAGTCGGCGCGATGCAGGTCGGCTTCCTTCAGCATCGCACCGCGGAGGTTCGCGCCGTGCAGGTCGGAGTCGTGCAGATCGGCCCATTGCAGGTCGGTGTCGCGCATATCGGCTTCGTGTAGGTCGGCGCGATGCAAATCGGCGCCTTCTAGATCCGCTCCGGCCAACAGCGCGTAATGCAAGTCGGCGCGATGCAGGTCGGCGTCAGCCAGCAACACCCCGCTGAGGTTGGCGGTATTCAGGTCGCTTCCATGGAGATCCGCGCGCTTGCCGGCCTCCCAACCGGATGCGACCCATTGCCGATGCCGGTCGAGGACAGGGACAAGCTCCGGCACTATCCCGCTGGTATCCGCCGGCGCGCCGCCACTTCTGACCTCGCCGCCTCGGAAGCTCTCGTTCATCTTGATCCCCTCCTTACGTCGGCTGATTTCAGCACTATTGTTGACGGGATTCCAGCCATATCGCCTCCTGTCGAATATTTCCCCAGAAGTCTCTGACGGTGCGGCCCAGCCAGTCACTCGCAAGTGAAGGTCGTGCGAGGCTAAGTCTTATTCGCGCCGGGCTCGTTGCGAGACCGCCGCAGGATAGACCCTGCCGCTAGGAAGCCTGCGGCAGATCTCGAAATCACGCATTCCGAACTTAAGGCAGCATCCAAGGAGGCGACTTACAAAAAACCTGGCCATTCGCCAAGCAGTTCCCACCGCCTTTTGATGTAGATAGTACCACTAATGGGGCATAAGGCTCATCTTCTTTTTTGACACAAGTATTACCGCCAGCTCACTCTTGACATCGGGCTTAGTTAGCTAGGAGGGTACACATCGGCGGGGATGGGAAGATTGAGTAGATGCAGCAGGCAGCTCTCACACAGGACTGGCCGGGCGGTCGGCTCCCGGAGTTTGTTCGCGAGATGACGACTCTGGCTGCTGCGGTTATCAGTCGCGATGGCATCCTGATCGACGCAAATCTTGGATTCTTCAACCTCCTTCCGCATTCAATGAGCGCACCGGATATCCTGGACGTGCGAGAGTTGTTCCTCAATCCGCGGTTTGACCAGTTCGCCACGCGCCGGGCCCGTCGGACGGGGGGACCGGTATACCGCGGCATCCTCAATTTCGGACATGTACGCGGCTACATATGTTCGCTGCAAGGTACGATCTATGCGCTGAACGACGCGGTGTTGATGGCCGCTGAACATGAGGTCGCCGGGCTTGAGCTGCTGCGCACTCGGGTTCTGCAAGTCAACGAGGAGCTGGTGGAAGAGCAACGCAAGCTGGCGGCGGCTGTCCGGGAGATAACTCGGCAGAAGCAACTGCTGTCCCAGGTTGTGCCCGGAGAAGCGGAAGCTAAGTCGGATTAGCGTCTCGTGTTCTCGGCGATTGCGGGCCGGCCATCGCCGAGAACACGAGACGCTTTACAAATGCCGCCGGGTCTGTCAGCAGAGAATGGGCTGCGTACAGGGTAACCGAAACGGCGTAACGGGGCCGACGGTTTGCTGCAGCCTTGCAACATCGGGGCGAGATTGCTCCAGGCTTCTTGTTCGGCATCGAAAGCAAGCAATCCGACGAGCTGAAATCATGGCTTTCCAGGGAACACGGTCACAAGGGTCCATAGCATTCGTCGACACATGGGCCAGTGCTACGCAATCCGAGACGATGCCGATACCTGATCTGCTTCGCGGACTGGAGGCGATTGTTGTCGCCGTGATCGGACGCGATGGCAGCCTGCAGGATGCCAACCGAGGCTTTCTCCTGTTGATGACCGGCGGCGCATCTCCTCCCGAGCTCAGCGATGTCCGCGCCCTGTTTGTCAACCCGCGGTTCGAGGAATTCGTCGGGCGGCGAACCAATCGGTTCGAAAGTACGATCCACCGAGGGGTACTGAGCTTCGGCACTCCCGGAGGCAAGATAACGTCGCTGCGCGGCTCGATCTACTGGCACGGCCAAGACTTCGTTGTGGTCGCGGAACACGAGATTGGCCGACTCGAGTCGCTTCGCACGACGGTTCTCGAGTTGCAGGACGACCTGGCGATGAAGCAGCGGCACATCATGCATCTCGAGCATCGTGTCGCCCAGCTACAGGAACTCGCGGACGCGGCGCTCGGCGACCGCGATGCGCTGCTCGACGCACTCGCCAGGCGTGTCGGTGGAAGCGCCCAGTAAGTAGACGCGATCTCCTCGATGCAGCCTTATGGCGTGTTTTGGCCCATATGAGGAGTATCGCCGGCCATCTGTAGATAAGCGGTCAAATATCGTGAAATCCAGCGGCACAAATAGCGTGCGCTCGGGGCAGCCGTCACTTCAGCACTCCGCGATCTCCACTCCGCCGTCAATCTCCAACGATGACGGGGGCAAAGCACGCGGCCGATTACGCGCATCAACGAGGACCACCCTCGGCTGCCAAGTCGCCGCGTCCTGACGCGACATCGCCGCATATGCCGCGATGATGATGAGATCGCCTACTCCGGCTTTGTGCGCCGCGGCTCCATTGATCTGAATGCATCCGGAGTCGGTGGCTCCCTCCATCACGTATGTTTCGAATCGAGCGCCATTACTGACGTTGTAGACCTGGACCTGCTGATGCGGCAGAAGCTCCGCCAAGTCCATGAGCCGGCGATCGATGGTGATACTGCCCTCATAATGAAGGTCTGCCGCGGTCACGGTGGCCCGATGGATCTTTGAATGAAGGATTGCAAAGTGCACGTTGTCTCCTTCGCCCGGCTTGCGGCCGGAACTGGAAATACTGTCCGCCGCTGCCGGTCATAGCAGTCCTGGCAATGGCAAACAACGACCGCGGGGCGCGTTCGGCAGCATCGCATTCCGCTTGCCGAAGCGACACCGCCGTGCCACACAGCGCGCGGTGATGCATCGGAAAGGAGGGCTGAATGCGATCGAAAGCTTTCGCATGGCTGGCCACGGCGTGTTGGCTTATCGCCGCATCCGCTCATGCCGACGAAGTGATGCAGCGAGCGCGCGAGCGCGGCGTGTTTGTCGTGGCCGCGGCGCCGACCGGCGACCAGATGCCGCAGGCCGCCAAGGACGCGAGCGGCGCCTATTCGGGCTATGACGTCGATGTAGCGAACGAGATCGGCAAACGGCTGGGCCTGCCGGTTAAATTCGTAAGTCCCGGCTGGAACGAGGTGTTGAACGGCAACTGGGGGGGACAGTGGGATTTCGCCGTTGCCTCGATCACGCCGACAAAGGCCCGCGAAGAGAAGCTGGTATTCCCCGCCGTCTATCGTCTCGACGCCGCGGCGCTCGTCGTTCGCAACGACAACACATCCATCCAGCGGCCCGCCGATGCTTCGGGCAAGACGATCGGTGTCCGCGGGGGAACCACTTTCGAAAACTATCTGCGGCGCAACCTGGTTCTTTACAACAATCCCACAGCGGTGACCTACTTGATCGAAGATCCGCAAATACGGGTCTTTCCCGATCGCCAGCAGGTCATCAGGGCGCTTACCGAAGGTAAGGTCGCGGCAATCGTCACTTCGCTCGCACTCGCCGAAGATGATATCGCCAAGGGCGCGCCGCTGCGCATGGTTCGCGGCTTCCTGTTCTTCGAGCCGGTGGCGGTCGCCGTCGACAAGGGAGACCCGGAGTTCGCGACGAAGATCGGCGATACGGTGCGGGCGATGCGGGCCGATGGTACCTTGACCAAGCTATCCGAGAAGTGGTTTGGCATCGACGTTGCCGGCATCGTTCCATAAGCTGGAAAGCAATCAAGCGGGCAAGTCCGCAACGCATCTCGAAGCGAGAGGGGACCAACATGCACCGACTTCTCCTGACGGCGGTGTTCGTCATCGTCGCGGCCGCGCCATCCGGCGCCGAGCAACTCACCGGAACGCTGCAAAAGGTCAACAACAGCGGCGCCATCGTCCTCGGCCATCGCGACGCCTCGCCGCCGTTCTCTTCTCTGGACGAGAAAAAGCAGCCGGCCGGCTACTCCGTCGACCTGTGCTTGCGGATTGTCGAGGCTGTGAAAACGAAATTGGGGCGGCCGGATCTGACCGTTAAGTATGTACCGGTCAGCGCCGAAAACCGCTTTGACAAGGTAGCGGACGGCACCGTCGATATTGAGTGCGGCAACACCACGCACACGCTCTCCGACCGGGAGCACGTCGATTTCACGCTGACGACGTTCATCACCGGCGCCAGTCTGTTGCTTCCCGCAGGGTCGGGCATCAAGAGCGTGGGCGAGCTCGGCGGCAAGCGGGTCACGGTAGTCGAGGGCACGACCACCGAGATGGCGTTGCGCGACCAGCTTTCGCAGGGGCTCATCGACGCCAAGGTCCTCCCGGTCAAGGACCACGATGCCGGCATAAAGATGCTGGAAAAGGGCCAGGTTGATGCGCACGCGGGCGATCAGCTCGTGCTGATCGGCCTGGCCCGGGCCGCCAAGGATCCGAACAAGTTCGCGCTCGCGCCTGAGTTGTTTACCTATGAGCCTTATGCGCTTCCTCTCCGCCGCAACGATGCCGACTTTCGGCTGGTCGCCGATCGCGCTCTGGCGCAACTATACCGTACCGGCCAGATCGCGCAGATCTACGACAAGTGGTTCGGCGACTGGGGTGGCCGGCCGAGCAGGCTGCTACTCTCAATGTTTGCGCTGAACGGATTGCCTGACTAGAGCGGCGCGTACCCGGCGTTCGCACCGGCCAGTGCTTTGGAGGCATCGCCCTGGATCCGACCAACGACAAGCCAATCTGGCAGGACGAATTCGACGGCGGCGCTGGCGCCAGGCCCGCGGGTCACTGGTTCTTCTTCGACGGTTGGGGCGCCGGCAAGTGGCGGGACGCGCACTATACCGACACCGACGCTTACCTGGACGGCGCCGGCCATCTGGTTCTGCGCTCGCGCCTGGAGGGAGAGAAGTTTCAGACGTCCTTTCTCCAGACCTACGATTGGAAGGTCCCTAAGTCGCAGTGGACCACCTTCGGACCCGGCGACGGCAAGTACATCGAGACGCGCGTCATGCTGAGCGAGATGCAGGCGCAGGGTCCGTGGGTCGCGTTCTGGCTCTTGGACCCCCGCAATACTTACGACGGGGATCCTCGTAACGGCACCGAAATCGACATCATGGAGTATGTCGTCGCCGACGGCTTGCGAAACCATTTCAACGTCGCCAACCACTGGGGTCCGCTCGGAGCGAAATCCGGCCACGAGGGAACGCTTGTCGACGCTGGCGCTCATGGCGTCGATCTGCGGGAGGGCTGGCACACCTTCGGTCTGCAGTGGGCTCGGGACAAGCTCACCTACTACGTGGATTGCAAGGAAGTGTGGTCGACGACGAATGGAGTTGCCACCGGCGACGGCCAGGCGTTGCTGCTTTCCGTGGAATATCAGCGCGGGCCAGGCGACGCCTGGAACATCAACAAGAATGTGCTCAACGACGCGACCTTGCTGCCGGATTATTTTCTGGTCGACTACGTTCGCGTCTACGACCGCCAGTCAGCGCCGTGTCCCGCCGGACGGAGCGATGGCGGCGCCGGCTCGACGATGCTCGACGGCTCCGGAGGCAAGATCTCCGACCTGGATTCAGCGGCAGAGACCGCCAGCGTGCCGACTATCGGCCTGATGACCGGCATGATCGCCGTGCTCGCCTTTGTCGGGTTGCTGTTTCTGCTGCTTCGGCGGGCGTCGCCGCGCGATCGGCTTTCGATCACCTTGTAGATCAGATGTCGGCGTAGACGTGCGTCTCCGCCTTGCCGCCAGGATGGGTGACCGCGCCGTGGCAGGCATCGCCGACGATTTTGGCATACTTCCATAGTGCGCCGGACTGGAAGTCGTGTTGGCGCGGCTTCCAATTCATCCGTCGCTCGGCCAGTTCTCGGTGGGAAATCTCCAGCTCGATGCTGCCGGCTTCGGCGTCGAGCGCGATCATGTCGTCGTTACGGACCAGCGCGATGGGCCCCCCGACCGCCGCCTCGGGACCGACATGGCCGACGCAGAAGCCTCGGGTGGCGCCGGAGAAGCGGCCGTCGGTGATCAACGCCACCCTGCCTCCCGTGCCCTGGCCGTACAAGGCGGCCGTCGTAGACAGCATCTCGCGCATCCCCGGTCCGCCGCGCGGCCCTTCGTAGCGGATCACCAGCACCTCGCCTTCCCGGTACTCGCGGCGGCTGACCGCTTCGAAGCACGCCTCCTCGGAGTTCGAAGCAGCGCGCGGGCCCGCGCGTTCGCCCATGCAGTCAGCATCAAGACGGTAGAGGGCCGAAACGAACCAGCGTTTGCGGTTACGCCCAACCTGTTGGTAAATTCCGGGATCTGCGTTGCTGCCGCGCAAGTAAAGGCCTTGCCAGAGTTAAAGATGTCCTTCGATTTTGGGCCACATGGTCAATACTTTTTTGCCGCTTTGGTCCTAGTCGGCACCTATGCTTCCGCGTTCGTGCTACTGTGGATCGCGCAATGGTCGGCATACGCGGGGCAAATCAAGACCTTTCGCGGCATTGCGCAGGATTTCCTGACGATCATCGAGGTATTGTTCGCTCTGCGCGTCTATTCAGCGATCCTGCGACAAGCTGTCGAGGTGCGCAGCGCGCGCGATCTCCGCATCGCGCTCAGCCAGACACACGTCAATCCGCTGAAATGGTTCGGAATTACTTCCTCAGGTTTCTCACCATGGTGTCAATCGCGATGGTACACCTCGACCAACCCCGGGCGGAAACTCTGGTCGTTCTGTTGTTCGCTGCGACAGCAGGGCCTCTGCCGCAAACATCCTCATCCAACAACCGATGGCTGTCTCGCCCGCACCGATCTCTAGGCTCTCCTCATCGCTCGGCCATAGGCAGCCGAACTAGGCGAAAGCAATGATACATGAGCTTAGCATGTAAGCTGCACGGTGATGGCCCCAAGCGGGTATATCGGTACCAGAATAGACCGGCCACCCAGAGCGAGCTACCTTAATGGTCTGCCAAATCTCCGTCATGCGGACTCCTACAATTTTCCCTTGTCAGGGAGCGATAAAGTCATTGGGGGGACAACCTTCATTCATACGATCCTGAGTTCTGGGAGTTCTTCTATGATCTGCGACGGTATCTGAGCCGCGTGAGCGACAGCGAATTGAACCAACGCTACAAAGCCATTGTGCGCAACATGCGTGCCTTGATCAGCCCAGACCGACATGTCGTCCCGATCCAGGGTTTTTAAGCTCGTGGTACTGGTACAAGAAGGAACATCAGACACGCTATGAATTCTTCCTTCGGAACCAAGACCCTCCTATCGACCCACCGTCCGGAGTGTTAGACAGTACGGCCCCTAACGAACCAATGCGCCCGGGACACGCGAATGGAGCTGATGTACTTTTTCGTTATGGTGAAAGACAACACATGCAACCGTTTGTAGAACAAGGAAGAATTAGGGTTAGCCCCGCTTCTGACTACAGCCTCTGTTTGGGCGATGCTGCCCGGCATGACGAGGAGTTTCACAAACATTCGTACTTGCCTGGAGAGTACACGCGAATAGTTGCGCAGGATGGGAGCACGATGCGCGTCATTGGTGACGCCCAGCGGACGGTTTCATTGCCCAACTACTTCATCCTTTGCATGTCTTGCAATTGGGATACAGACCTGTTTGACGGTTTTGGTGCTGATTGCTGTGTTGTCATTCGTGATGCAAAAACTTTCGCGCACCGGCTCGAAGTTGCTTCGAAGGTGGAACTCGCTGGGTGGTACTTCCATCATAATCCTGTACATTATTTCGACCCCTACGAAATGCGTCCCCAAGAGGCATTCAACGCTGGCATGAGCAAGGACTTCCGCTTCGCCTACCAGCGGGAATATCGGTTCATCTGGTTCCATACGGGCGGCTCTGAGGCCAGCGGGTACAAGTACTTCGATCTCGGCCCCCTGGACGAAATAGCTAAGTGTTACGGTCGCACCGGACCCGTACCTTAGCGCCGGCTCTCAAAGAGCTCTCGATGTGAGCGCAACTCGCGATATTTGCACTTTTCCAGACAAGTCATGACCAGCATTTGAATGTTGCTGACGGCGTAGGGGGAAGAGATTTCTTTTTAGTTGTACATGGTTCTTTTTAGTTCGTAGATATGATTGATCACGATTTCGTTTATCCTACTTACGGTCGCAGGCCGAATATTGCCCGTGACACCAAAGCTAGCCAATCAGCGCAATGCGGCGCAGCGGCTCGTGGGAAAGTGGCATGCCTCAGATATCGGCGTAGACGTGCGTCTCCGCCTTGCCGCCGGGGTGCGTGACTGCACCGTGGCAGGCGTCGTCGACGGTCCGGGCGTACCTCCACAGGGCGCCGGACTGGAAGTCGTGTTCGCGCGGCTTCCAATCCATCCGACGCTGGGCTAGCTGCCCTTGGGCGACCTCCAGTTCGATGGTGCCGGCCTCGGCGTCCAGCGCGATGATGTCGCCGTCCCGGACCAGCGCGATGGGCCCGCCGACCGCCGCCTCCGGACCGACATGGCCGACGCAGAAGCCCCGCGTGGCCCCTGAGAAGCGGCCGTCGGTGATCAGCGCCACCCTGCCTCCCGTGCCCTGGCCGTACAAGGCGGCCGTCGTCGATAGCATCTCGCGCATTCCCGGTCCGCCACGCGGCCCTTCGTAGCGGATCACCAGCACCTCGCCTTCCCGGTACTCGCGGCGGCTGACGGCCTCGAAGCACGCCTCCTCGGAGTCGAAGCAGCGCGCGGGCCCGCGGAATCTCAGCTCGGAAAGGCCGGCGATCTTGACGATCGCTCCTTGCGGCGCCAGCGAGCCTTTCAGGCCGACGACTCCACCGGTGGCCGATAGCGGATCCGAGGTCGGCCGGATCACGTCCTGATCCGCCGGAAACACCACGTCCGCCAGGTTTTCGGCGACGGTGCGGCCGGTGACGGTGAGGCAGTCGCCGTGGATGAAGCCACCGTCGTAGAGCGCCCTCAGCAGCGCCGGCACGCCGCCCACCTCGTACATGTCCTTGGCCACATATCGTCCCGCCGGCTTGAGGTCGGCGATGTAGGGCGTTCGCCGGAAGATCGCGCAGACGTCGTCGAGGTCGAAACTAATGCCCGCCTCGTGCGCGATCGCCGGCAAATGCAGACCGGCGTTGGTCGAACCGCCCGTAGCGGCGACTACCGTCGCCGCATTCTCCAGCGCGGCGCGGGTGACGATGTCGCGCGGCCGTATGCGCCGCGCCAGAAGGTTCATCACCGCCCGGCCCGATGCCTCGCACAGCGCATCGCGCGACTCGTAAGGCGCGGGCGCGCCGGATGAGCCGGGCAGCGCCAAGCCGATCGCCTCGGCGACACAGGCCATCGTGTTGGCGGTGAACTGGCCGCCGCAAGAGCCGGCCGACGGGCAAGCGACGCATTCGAGCTCGTGCAGCTCCGCGTCCGACATCCGCCCGGCGGAGTGGTTGCCGACCGCCTCGAACACGTCCTGCACCGTCACGTCTTTGCCGTGGAAGCGGCCCGGCAGGATCGAGCCGCCGTAGATGAACACCGACGGCACGTTGAGACGCACCATCGCCATCATCATCCCCGGCAATGACTTGTCGCAGCCGGCCAGGCCGACCAGCGCGTCATAGCAGTGGCCCCGCACCGTCAGCTCGACCGAGTCGGCGATCACCTCGCGCGAGACCAGCGACGACTTCATGCCAGCGTGACCCATGGCGATGCCGTCGGTCACGGTGATGGTGGTGAACTCGCGTGGCGTGCCGCCGCCTGCCTTGACGCCGAGCTTCACCGGCTGCGCCTGCCGGGCGAGCGCGATGTTGCAGGGGGCCGCCTCGTTCCAGCAGGTGGCGACGCCGACGAACGGCCGATCGATGTCCTCCGCCGTCAACCCCATGGCGTAATAGTACGACCGGTGCGGCGCCCGCTCCGGGCCCACGGTGACGTGCCGGCTCGGCAGCTTCGACTTGTCGAACAAGGATCGGCGGGCGTCGTCGGGCATGGCATGGCCTCTTGCATTGTCTGGTCTTCTCGGGCGAGCGGAAGGATAGGCAAGCCGAATGAGCGTGCCTAGGAGATTCCGCGGCGCTGGATGGTGGGACGCGCGCCCGGGGTCTTCATCTATTCCGGGACGGGCGGCTCGGCGTCCTCGCGAACGAAGCGGCTGATTGCCGCGACCACGGCCTCCGGCTGATCGATATGCGGCGAGTGCCCGGCTACGGGGAGCAGCATGGACTCGACCGGGCCGGAGACTTGGCGAACGATCGCCTGTATCTGAGCGGCCGTCCCGTACTCGTCGTCCGCCCCCTGCATGACGAGGACCGGGACACGAATGGCCGGCAGGCGCGCCACGATGTTCCAGTTCCGGAACCCCGGATCGAGCCAGGTGTCACACCAGCCGTGGAAGGCGATGTCCACGTTGACCCCGTGCCAGCGGGCGAGCTTGGCGCGGAGATCGCCCTCCTCCCATACGCGCTTGGTCTCGATGATGCCTTCGATGGTGACATCTTCGACAAAGACGTGTGCCGCCATGGTGACGACGGCGAGGGTATCGCTCGCCTGGCCGCTAGCGGCGTGTAGCAAGGCCAACGTTCCGCCGTCGCTGTGGCCGATCAGCACGGCCCGGCGAATGCCGGCGGCGCGCAGCACTTCGGGGATCAGCTCCGCCTCCCTCTCCAGATAGTCGAGCGGCCGCGGCAGCGTTATGGGATCGGAGCGGCCGAAACCGGCGCGGCTCCACAGGAACACGCCGAGGCCGGTTGCCCGTGCGAGCCGCTCCGGGAACTCCTTCCACAGCCCGACGCACCCAAGCCCCTCGTGCAGCAGCACCAGCGTCGGCCGACCGCCGTCGCCTTCCGAAGATCCGTGGACACGCCGGTATTCGAGCCGCATGTCGCCGACGGTCAGGAACTCAGGCGTCATTGCACCTCTGTCGATGGCGCGTTGGCTGTGGCCGATGCATCTTTGCCTTCGATCTCTAATTGGCGGATCGCCCAGTCGAGGATCGCCAGGAAGTAGCTCAAAGCCGTACCCTCTGTCAGAGCTTGGAGCGGAAAGCTCCGTCGCTTCTCAACCGCGTTCGTCGGCGGATCGATCCCGGGGATTCTGATGACCCGGCCCAGAAACTCTTGCCCCGAGGCGAGATCGGAAATATGGCCGTCCGCCGCGAAGTATACACGTCATTCTCTCTTCCCCACAGAGCTTAGCGCGCTCACTTCCCGGCCCGGGAATCTAGCGGCGCGAGCCAACAAGCCGCCTGGCCGGATGCACCAGTTGCATTTGGCCGCATGACGCGATGGGAAACGATGGTGGCCCGGCTTGGTCATGCTGATGATTGCCTCGGTGCCGGCTGCTGCCGCTGCCAGCGATTGGTATGCTTCAAGGTCTTTCTTTCCGCGGCGCACGATGTGGTCCGTTCCGGCGGTCCAACCACGATCGAGTTCCGATTCTGGCGACGAGTTCCGGGGCGAGCATCGCCGCCGGGTCCTTGGCCGTCGTTACAGTCTGGATAATCGTTTGGCTCGGCGGAACTCGCTCGCCGAGGGTCATCCTTATGCCGGCCGAGGTTGTCCCGTTGCACGGTTCCAGGAAGGCGACAGGCTCGTTGTCGCCGGCTAAGAAACACCGCAGACTGCGATCCGCGATGTTCCTGGTTCGGCTACGGCTAGAAAGCCACGGTCTAATCGCTGGCCCGTAGTCACGGCTTTCTGACCGCTGGTCGACTCTGGCCGCGCTTCCCGGCGGCCTGGTGTCCTGCCATTGACCTCGCCGCGTTCGGATCCGTCCTGCAAGATGATCGGCGACCCTGCGGCGATCGCCGGCGTTTGGACTGCCTGTCTGCGGCAGATCGAGAACCGACCGTCGAGTTCGGCAGCCGCTACTACTGGACCTCCCCCGCCTGACGTGGAAGGCGCCAGATCGGAGTACGACAGCTTCAGCCCGTCTTCTTTCGGCTGACGTCGTTCATTGCGCTCAGCCTGGGCAGCCCGCGACTAGCCCTCCACAATGCCTTCCGGTATAGCCCGGGCGGAGCTTCGGCCGGAATACCAACCATCTCTATCGCAAGCCGAAGCAGCGGCGGCTCCGGTCACACGATCGAGCGCACAACCCCGCCGTCGACGCGCAGCGCGGCGCCGGTGGTGGCCGAGGCTTGCGGCGAGCAGACGTAGACGACCATGTTGGCCACCTCCTCGACCTCGGCGAGGCGGCGGATCAGCGACGACGGCCGGTTTTGCTGGATGAACTCAGCCTCCAGGCTCTCCAGCGAAACACCTCGCTCGCGCGCCAGCTTGCCGAATAACTCGGACACGCCCTCGGATCGGGTCGGGCCCGGCAACACAGCGTTGACGGTCACGCCAGTGCCGGCGACGGTCTCGGCCAGCCCTCGAGAGACGGCGAGCTGGGCGGTCTTGGTCATTCCGTAATGAACCATCTCGACCGGGATCTGCACGCCGGATTCGCTTGAGATGAAGACGATGCGACCCCAATCGCGCTCGATCATTCCCGGCAGGTACTGGCGGGACAGGCGCACGCCGCTCATCACGTTCACTTGAAAGAACCGCTCCCACTCCGTGTCATCGATTTCCAGGAACGGCTTAGGATCGAAGATGCCGAGGTTGTTGACCAGTACGTCGGCTTGCGGCACGTGTGCCGCGAAGTGATGCACGCCTTGAGCTGTTCCCAGATCGGCGGCAACGCCGCTGACGGTCGCTCCCGGCAGCTCCGTTTGGAGCTTGTCCAGGGCACCCGAAACTCTACGCTCGTCGCGGCCGTTGATGACGACGCGGGCGCCGGCGGCCGCGAGACCCTTGGCAATGGCGTAGCCGATGCCGGCGGTCGATCCGCTGACCACCGCCTGCTTGCCCGAAAGGTCGATATGCATGTCTCTCCTCCCTCTTCCGCTCGCCCCGTTCAACGGCACGGGCCCGCCGCCGGCCCGCCCGGTTGATATCATCAAGGGTGGTCACGGCACACGCCGGAACCACGCCACCACCGTAGTGGATGCGGATCCGCGGTGAGGCTAATATTCGAAGAGGAACGTGGCGAGACGCTGCATCGTGGACCTGCGAGCGGCGGCGCGGTATACGCTTGCACCGGGACACGAGCCGCGGGATGACCCCCGGATCCGGTTACGCCCAAGCCCGCCAGGGAAGCAAAATCAGCTGGGAGACGAGTACATGAATCTGGAGGGAATAGCACAACCCAACAAGGCGCTGGAACTCGAGCTCGGTATCATCGGCGAGCAAGGTGGCATGGATGCGGACAGCCTGATCCGCAGTTTTCTCTTCCATCTCGGGTGCACGCTCGCCAAGGACCAGTATACGGCGACCAATCAGGACCGTTATCAGGCTCTTGCGCTCGCCGTCCGCGACCGGCTGGTCGGCCGCTGGATCCAGACGCAGCAGGCCTATCACAAGCAAAACGTCAAACGGATTTGTTATCTCTCGCTCGAGTTCCTGATCGGTCGGGCGATGGGCAACAATGTCATCAACTTGATGTTGGAGGACACCTGCCGCGAGGCAATGGGGCGCCTGGGTCTCGACTGGGACGTGCTGCGTGACGTCGAATCCGACGCGGCGCTCGGCAATGGCGGTCTCGGCCGGCTCGCCGCCTGCTTTCTGGACTCGATGGCGACGCTGAAGCTGCCGGCGATCGGCTACGGTATCCGCTACGACTACGGCATCTTCAAGCAGCATATCGACAACGGTTACCAGGTCGAGGAGCCGGACAACTGGCTCCGCTTCGGCAATCCCTGGGAAGTCGTCCACCCCGAGCTGTCATTCATCGTCAATTTCGAGGGACGCGCAGAGCCGCGCCGCAAGAACGGCATCACGCACTGGGACTGGGTCGGCTCCCGACCGATCATCGGCGTCGCCTACGATACGCCGATCGTCGGTTACGGATCGTTCAACGTCAACAATCTGCGGCTATGGTCGGCACGCGCTGCCGACGAGTTTCACTTCGGCGATTTCAGCCGCGGCTCCTACGTCGAGGCGGTCGAAGACAAACTGATGGCGGAAAACCTGACCAAAGTACTGTATCCCAGCGATGCCGTCTATGCTGGCCGCGAGCTGCGCCTCCGGCAGCAGTACTTCTTCGTCTCGTGCTCGGTGCAAGACATCGTTCGCCGCTTCAAGGTGGACAACGACGACTGGCTGAAGTTTCCGGACAAGGTTTTCATTCAGATGAACGACACGCATCCAGCGTTGGTGGTTCCGGAGCTGATGCGCATTCTCCTCGACAAGGACGATTTGGACTGGGACAAAGCCTGGGAGATCACCGTAAATACGACTGGCTACACCAACCATACGCTGCTGCCCGAGGCGCTGGAGCGCTGGCCGGTCAGCATGTTCGAGCGCCTGCTGCCGCGCCACCTGCAGATCATTTACGAGATCAACAGCCGCTTCCTGCGCAAGGTCGCGACCCGCTACCCGGGGGACTTCGATCGGCTGCGGCGTATGAGCCTGCTGCAGGAAGAACCGGAGAAGGCCGTACGGATGGCCCATCTCGCGGTGGTCGGCAGTTGCTCGACAAACGGAGTCGCCGAATTGCACTCGCGGCTGCTGCGCGGAGGGCTTGATGCGCGACTTCGCCGAGTTCTTCCCCGACCGCTTCAACAACAAGACGAACGGCGTGACGCCGCGGCGCTGGCTGCTGAAGGCCAACCCCAAGCTCTCGTCGCTGATTCGCGAAAAGATCGGCGACGGCTGGATCAACGATCTCGATCAGCTTCGCGGCCTCGAGAGGTTCGTGAGCGATCCGGCGTTCCGCAATCGCATCCGCGAAGTCAAGCTCGCCAACAAAGTCGCTCTCGCCGAATACATCAAGCGGGAACTCGGCCTGACCGTCAATCCGAATTCGATGTTCCAGGCGCAGGTCAAGCGCATCCACGAGTACAAGCGCCAGCTGCTGCTCTGCCTCTACATCATCGTCCTCTACGATCGGCTGAAGGCGGATCCGTCGCTCGACATCGTACCCGTCACCTTCATCTTCGGCGGCAAGGCGGCGCCGGGCTACTACATGGCCAAGCTGATCATCAAACTGATCCATCAGATCGGCGGCGTGGTCAATCACGACCCGGAGATCAAAGACAAGATCAAGGTGGTCTTCCTGCCGGACTACCGAGTGTCGCTCGCCGAGAAGATCATTCCGGCGGCGGACCTGAGCGTGCAGATCTCGACGGCCGGCATGGAGGCGTCCGGCACCGGCAACATGAAGTTCCAGATGAACGGCGCGCTCACCATCGGCACGCTGGACGGCGCCAACGTCGAGATCAAGGAAGAGGTCGGCGACGACAACATCTTCATCTTCGGCCTGACCACCGAGCAGGTCGAGTCGCTGCGGAGCACCTACAACCCGCGCCAGTATCTATGAGAACGACGAGGAGATCAGGCGCGCCGTCGACCTGATCCGCAACGACTTCTTCAGTCTGAATGAGCCCGGCATTTTCCGGCCGATCATCGCCAATCTGCTGGAGCACGGCGACTTCTATATGAACTTGGCCGACCTGCGCAGTTTCATCGACGCGCAGGCCCGCGTCGAAGCGCGTCTACCGTGATCCGGAACGATGGAGCGAGGAGGCGATCTTCAACATTGCCCGGGCCGGCAAGTTCAGCTCCGGATCGCACCATCGAGGAGTATGCGCACGATATCTGGAACGTGAAGCCGGCCGAGGTCGTCCCTGCCGCCCATAAGCGTGTCGGCGTCGTAGCTATCCCGGTACCGCGGAGGGCGATAGCCAATTGCATGAACGCTACTCGCATGGTCGTTCAGACACGAACATGCGAGACCGTTTGTACTATCTTCAGCCGTCGGCAACCACGCCAGCTAGCGGATATCGTTAGGCGCCTTCGTGGGGGACTTCCGCCCCGAGGAAAGCATCCCGCGGTCACTGCTCGACGGAGTTGCCGAGGAGCGGTCCCGGTCGTCCCTCGAAATGCCTGGTCCGAGTACCACTGGATTGGTCAAGAACAGGCGGCTACCGGCCTCCGGAACAACACGGCAACGTCAACGAACGGTCTGCCATGTACATCGTGATGGTTTCGGCGGAACTGGCTTCGGTGGCCAAGGTCGGGGGGCTCGCTGACGTCGTTTTCGGCTTCAGCTCGCGAACTCGAGGTTCGCGGCCATGCCGTCGAGATCATCCTGCCGAAATACGACTGCATGTGGTACGATGAGATCTGGGGTCTGCACAAAGTCTGGGAAAACCTGTGGGTGCCCTGGTACGGCTCGGGCATTCCGTGCTCGGTCTGGTTCGGCTTCGTGCATGGCCGCAAGTGCTTTTTCATCGAGCCGCACAGTCAGGACAATTTCTTCCTGCGCGGTTCATTCTACGGCTTCCATGACGATCCGTTGCGCTTTGCGTTCTTCTGCAAGGCGGCGATGGAATTTCTGCTGAAAGGCAACAAGCGGCCGGACATCATCCATTGCCACGATTGGCAGACCGGTCTTGTCCCGGTGCTGCTCTACGAGATCTATGCCCGCCTAGGCATGGACCGGCAGCGCGTCGTCTATACCATCCACAACTTCAAGCATCAGGGAATCACCGGCGAGGCGGTGCTGTGGGCGACGGGGCTCTGCCGGCCCGAGTACTTTTTCCACTACGATCGCTTGCTGGACAACTTCAATCACACCGCGATCAACCTGATGAAAGGCGGGATCGTTTACTCCAACTATCGTGAACACGGTTTCGCCGCATCATTCCTGGGAAGCGCGTTTTACCGACCAGGGCTACGGCCTCGGGCAAACGCTCGCCATTCATCATCACAAGTTCGGCGGCATTCTCAACGGCATCGACTACGACGTTTGGAACCCGGAAATCGACCGCTTCATTCCTTCGCACTACAACGTCTGGAATCCCGAGGCGAAGTACGGCAATAAGGACGCCCTGCGGGATCGGCTGTGGCTGCGCAAGGAGTACAAGCCGATCGTCGCCTACGTCGGCCGCCTGGATGCGCAGAAGGGCGTGCACCTGATCCAGCATGCGCTGTTCTATTCGCTGGAGCGCGGGGCGCAGTTCGTGATGCTGGGCGCCGGAGGCGATCGCGGCATCAACGATCATTTCTGGCATCTGAAGCACTACCTCAACGACAACGCCGACTGCCGCATGGAGATCGGCTTCAATGAGCAGCTCGCGCATCTGATCTATGCCGGCGCCGATATCGTCATCGTGCCGAGCCTGTTCGAGCCCTGCGGGCTGGCGCAGATGATCGCCATGCGCTATGGCTCGGTGCCGGTGGTGCGCGCCGTGGGCGGACTGGTCGACACCGTCTTCGACCGCGATCACTCCGACCAGCCGCCGGAAGACGCGAAACGGCTACGTCTTCCGAGAATGCCGACTTCCCCGGCATCGAATCCGCGCTGAGCCGCGCCATCGGCCTGTGGTTCGATTATCCGGAGAGTTCCGCGGGCTTATCACCAACGCGATGACCGCGGATTATTCGTGGGCACAATCCGCCGAGCGCTATCTGCAGGTCTACGAGTCGACCCGCACCAAGTAGCTATCGTCGGAACTGGAACAGTGCCGGGCCTGAACTCTTGCGTTATCGGGGCTGGCCTGCTCGCGCCGAGAGAAGATGGTGACGTCTGGTCGGTTCACGCCGCTTCATCGACTATTCGATCCAGCTGAACTCGATCCAGAATGGTTATCCAGCCGCGTCGTGAGCTGATTACGCCCTCATCCTTCCATGCCGCGAGCTGGATGTTGACCGCCTCCCGCGAGGCCCCGATCATGTTAGCGAGCAGTTGCTGAGAGATACGTACCGCCTTCCGATCACCTCCGCCGGTTGCTTCACCATGGTTATCTGCCAAGTACGCCAAGCGCTTAGCCAGCCTAGACCGAAGGTCGAGGAAGTTCGATGTCCTCCATCTGTTCGCTCGTCCAGCGCAGCCGCCGGCAGATCAGCTCCAAGCAGCTTCATGCAGACCTCCGGGTTGCGCGCCAGAACCGGCATGAAGTCGCGGCGGCTGAGAACCAGCAGCTCGGTCTCCTCCATAGCGAAGGCATCGGCGGTGCGCTCGCCGCCGTCGATCATCGCGATCTCGCCGAACACCTCGCCGGGCCCTATGACGTTGAGGACGACCTCGCCGCCCTTCGACGGAGTAGGAGCAGATGCGCACGCGGCCGCTGAGGACGGCCATCATCGCATTACCCGGATCGCCTTTCAGAAAGACTGGCTCGCCGGCCTTGTATGTCCGGCTCGCAGCCAAGTGCGACAACGCCTCCAAGTCGCCTTGGCGGCAGATATTTCAGAAGGAAATGCTGGCCAAGAATGCGCTTAACATCGTGCTTCATCGCTCCCGCCTCCGCCCGGAGTGTCACGGTCGCGCCTCGAGCCTCATTTCGACATGCGCCGGGCTCTCCGAACCCGCGCGGGCCCGATATCATCGGGTAGGTGCGGGCGCCGGAGTCGCTCGAGCCGGACGGCGGCAAGGGTATTCGCGCAGCTCGTTCTCGCAGAGGCGCAGTTGCTGCTCGGCCTCGGCGCGCTTGCGCTTGCCCTCGTCGGCGATCCGCAGGCTCTCCTCGATCGTGGCGATCAGCAGATCGTTCGCCTTCTTCACCACCTCGATATCGAAGACGCCGCGCTCCACCTCGCGGCGCACCTCGGCGTTCGCCTGCTTCAGGTTCTCGGCGTTCGCGAGCAGCAGCTCGTTGGTCAGGTCGCTCGCCTCCTTGAGCGTCCTGCCGGCCTCGCGCGAGCGGTAGATCGTCACCGCCTGCGCCAGCTGCGTGCGCCACAGCGGCACGGTGTTGGCCAGCATCGAGGTGATCTTGCTGACCAGGCTCTTGTCGTTCTGCTGGACCAGCCGGATGCTGGGCAGGCTCTGCATCGCCACCTGGCGGGTCAGCTTCAGGTCGTGCACGCGCCGCTCGAGATCGTCGCGCGACGGCGCGAAGGTCGCGCAGTTCCTGCGCCTTCAGCACGTCGCCGGTGCGCTTCCGCCTGCCCGCTGCAGCGCCGGGAGGATCTCCTCGTCGAGCTCGCGCAGCTTCTCGTCGCCGGCGGCGATGTAGTCGGCAAGTTGGTGGAAGTACTCGAGGTTGGCGGCGTACAGCCGATCGAGCGCGACGATGTCGCCGAGCAGCTCGGTCTTGTGCGCATCGAGGCGGTCGCCGATGGCGTCGATCTGCAGCCGCACCTCCTCGTAGCGCTGCAGCACCTTGGCGATCGGCTTGCCGGCGCCGAACAGCCGGTCGAGTAGCCCGCGCTCCTTGTTCGGATCGAGGTCGCCGACGCTGAAGCCGCGCAGCGTCGACAGCATCTCGCTCAGCGCCGTCCCCGGCCGGGCCGACGTCCTTGTTGCGGACGCCCTCCAGCATGGCGTCGGAAACGACGGTCAGCTTCTCCTGCGCCTTGCTGCCGAAGAACAGGATCGAGTTGGCGTCGCGCAAGATCGATCTCGCGCATCGCCTGTTCGATGCGCGCCCGCCGTTCCGGGTCGGCTTGACGATAACCGATGACATCGCTCGCCGGCGAGACAGGGTCCGCCGCGTTTGGAACATGCTCCACGCTCTCCGACCTCCCCGCCGTCACCAATTCACCCCTCTCCTCGTCCGTGACCTTATGCCGGCGCCGCTAGGTCACCCCTTCCCGACGCAGCCTGGCGGACAGCACCTCGATGCGGACCTCAAGGTCGGACACATCGTGCTGCAGCAGCTTCTGGTACTGCTCGTCGCACGTGTTCTCCATGTCGACCAGCAGCGTCCGGAAATTGTGCTCCAAGTCCGGCGAGGCGGACATGCGGCATGCGTTCGCGCGTATTCCTCGGTGACCCGCTGCGCGCCGTCCAGATAGACCGTCAGGAACTTGCGGGCGCGGCGCAGGTCGCGCGGATCCTCGGCGACCAGCTTGATGACCCGTTCAGCACCGCCGAGGATATTGCCGAGTCGATGCTTGAACTCGCCCGAAGCGATCCTTTGGCGAGCCGTTTCGATGCTATCCAGCTTGTCATAAGCCTGACGCAGCAAGCAGCTGGCCTCGTCACCCTCTAGACCCAGGTTGTTCAGCCGGATCGGCCCGCTTTTCAGCTCGGCGCCGTACAGCATGAAGTAGCCGAGGCCAGCAATCAGACCATATGCGAGTGCGATCGGCGCACCGTGGCCCACCGCGAACAACGCCGTCACCATCGTCGCCAATGCGACCAGCACCCCGCCCGCCCTCTTGAGCCGCGAGCCGCGCGGTGAGCCGAATGGCCGCTCAGCCTCGGCCAGTTCCGCCTGCAGTCCGCGTCGACAGAGGATGGCGGCGAGGAGAAATGCTAGCCAGCTCCCGCCGCTTGCCACGAAGTCGCCGGCATCCCCCGTCCACAACGACAGCACCGTTTTCAGCAGAAGCGGCAAAGGCAGAATAAATAGGGAAAGCCCGACCGCCTTGGACTTCAGCCGCCGACGCTGTTTCGGCGTCAACATGCGCGTCACTGTCCGAACAGCTTGGCGGTAGATTGGGTGGCGCCGAGTCCACTGGTGTGGGCGAACAACGCCTGACAGCTCACGATGCCTACCGTGGCGACTAGCAGCAAAACACCAATCAGCTGAAGAAGTCGTCTCGACATGTTTTTCGACCAGCCCGGACTTTTGGCGACGCCATTGTCGCTCACCCTCGCTGAGTGAGATGTGACGAAATCGGCCGGCTGTCAATCGGACCTCGAAGGCGTCTGCTCGTCTTGATCCGCCAACGGTGGCGAGAGGACGGCGCGCTTCGCCGTCCTCGCGATCATAAACAATCCTTGTTCTTAACCCGATTTTGGGATGCGTAGCACCTGGCCAGGATAGATTTTGTCAGGATGTGTCAGCATCGGCTTGTTGGCTTCGAAAATGGCATTGTACTTGTTCGGATCGCCGTATTGCTTCTTGGCTATCGCCGACAGGGTGTCTCCCTTTTGTACCGTGTAGAAGGTTGCCTGCTCGCCCGCCGGCGTCTCGATGTTGTCCTCGACCTTGCCGACGCCGGCGACGTTGCCGAGGGCAAGAATCACTTTTTCTTTCACTTCCTGGCTCGGCGCCTTGCCGGAAACGGTGACCTTGTCACCCTCGACCTTCACGTCGAGCCCGTCGACCGGGAGTTTCAGCTTTTCCACACTCGCCTTGAGATCGTCGGCCTTCGCCTCCTTGGCGCCGCCGATCCCGAGGAACTCGCCGGCTTCCTTGACAAAGTCCCAAATACCCATTCCGAATTTCTCCTTTCCTTCGCGTGCCGGAGATGCTCCGAACGCGTCTAGGTTAGCAGCGAAATGCACCTGCCTTGCGAATGCGGGAATATGCCCGATCCATGCGTCAGGGCGGACAGCATAACGCGACCTGAAGTCTACACTGACAACACAAGCGCCGGTGGTGAAAATGCCGTCAGTGCGTTATCTCCGATCTCGGCCCGGCGTGTGTATGCGTACCGCAGCCATCGCCACGGCTGCAATGCCTGGATTTAGCGAAGGCCGTTCCGCTTTCGATCCGGGCGGCTGCGTCCGCCCGGCGCACAGGTCCGCTTCAGCCTCGACCTTCAGCTGCCGGCTGGACGAGTATCCGCGCGACATTCGGATGACCGCCGGTGAGAACCGGCGCCGGCTGCTCATTGACGAACCACAAGGCGCCATCCACCAGGATGCGCGCCCGCAGGCCATACACGTGCCCGCGGGCGATGCGCGAAGAAGCGTAGGGCAAGTCGAAACTCATGGGCGCTTGCCGCGCGGCCCGGAACCGCTGCTCTGCGACGACGACCGGGGACGTGGCGTCGGTGAGGTCCAACAGGCTTACTTCCACCATCGCGTCACGCGGTATCGCCATTGGCCGCATGCAGGTGATCGTGCCGTTCAGCAGCGCTTCGGAACTTGTACTGCTGCTGCCGCCCACGGGGGCGGTCCCGCTGTGCCGGGACGCATCATCGCCTGAACTGCAAGCGCCGAGCGCGTGCATCACCACAATTACCGTGCTTACGGCCAAGCCGCTGCGCAGGCG
The DNA here is from genome assembly GCA_963786265.1 of uncultured Alphaproteobacteria bacterium. Taxonomy (GTDB): domain Bacteria; phylum Pseudomonadota; class Alphaproteobacteria; order Rhodospirillales; family Defluviicoccaceae; genus Defluviicoccus. The sequence goes on along the minus strand of CAWAYT010000052.1, from coordinate 2,448 downwards.
ATACAGGCTCCCGGACGGATCTATCATCGACACGCTCCCGACGGCTCGGCCGCTCTTGGCGGCCGAATGGGCGCTAGATTGTACCACAGTTGGGGTAATTGACATGCGATAGATCCACAACATACAGTCCAAGCACAGCGGCGCGGGGCATGCAGCCCTTCCACGCCGCACCGGCCCAGCCTGTACAGTCTTGCTTTCTTCTTCGATGGAGAAAACCGATGGGTCGGCCTTCGTCCGCAACCGGCAACCAAACCGAGCTGTAAGTTGCTGTGCGCCACCCGACGCTCGCGGAAGCATTCCGGACGTGGCTGAAGATCGGCTTGCTGAGCTTTGGCGGACCCGGCCGGGCAGATCGCGCTGATGCACCGGATCATCGTCGACGAGAAGCGCTGGATCGACGAGCCGCGGTTCCTGCACGCGCTCAACTACTGCATGCTGCTGCCGGGACCGGAGGCGCAACAACTCGCCGTCTATCTCGGCTGGCTGCTGCACCGGACGATCGGCGGACTGATCGCCGGAATCCTGTTCGTGCTGCCCGGCGCGATGGTGATGCTGGCGCTCAGCATCCTCTACGTGCTCTACCGCGAGGTCCCGCTCGTCGAGGGTCTTTTCTGGGGCATCAGAGCGGCGGTCCTGGCCATCGTCGTCGACGCAGTTCTGCGCATCGGCCGCCGCGCCCTTCGCAACTGGCTGTTGAATACCGTCGCCGCGCTCGCCTTTATAGCCATTTTCTTCTTGAACGTACCGTTCCCGCTGATCGTGCTCGGCGCGGCGGCCATTGGCTTCTTCGGAGCGCGGGTCTGGCCAGCGGCGTTCCCGCCGGGGCACGGCACGCCCAGCGACGAACACACGCCGGCGGGCTTGGCAGCCCTGGGTAGCGGACACCGAAGCGCCGGTCGCCTGTTGGCGGCAATTGCCTGCGGGCTGGTCCTCTGGTTCGGGCCGACGTTGGCGTTCGCGGCGTCGCTCGGCTGGACGTCGGCGTTCGCCGATATCGGCGTCTTCTTCAGTAAGATGGCGGTCGTCACCTTCGGCGGCGCCTACGCCGTCCTTTCTTATGTGGCACAGCAGGCGGTCGACACCTACGGCTGGCTCTCGCCCGGGGAGATGCTGACCGGCCTCGGCTTTGCCGAGACGACGCCCGGCCCGTTGATCATGGTGGTGCAGTTCGTCGGCTTCCTCGGCGGCTACCGCTCGCCTGGCTTGCTCGATCCGATGACCGCCGGCATCGTCGGCGGCCTGCTCGCCACCTGGGTGACCTTCGTGCCTTGCTTCTTGTGGATCTTGCTCGGCGCGCCTTACGTGGAACGGCTGCGCGATAACCGGCGACTGAGCGCGGCGTTGGCGGCGATCACCGCGGGCGTCGTGGGCGTCATTCTCAATCTCGCGCTTTGGTTCTCCCTCATGTCATATTCGCGAGCGTCGACGAACGCTGGGTTGGTCCTCTCCGTCTGATGGTGCCCGACCTGACGACACTCGATCCATGGGCGCTGCTTATCGCCACGGCCGCGATGCTGGCCATGCTGCGCTTCAGGGTCGGGATCCTGCCGATCATCGCGGGGCCGGCGCCTTGGGAATTCTATTCAGGCTCTGGTGACCAGCTGGAAGGCGCCAGCATTGCGCACGCGCTCGAATCACATGACATCGATTATCCACGGCGGCCATCGCCATATGGAACCGACCTTCGCCACCCCCCACGCTTTCTTCGGCCTCGCCGAGCCTAGCCGAGAGCGGCCGTCTGCGTCGCCGGCATCCCCTACGACATCGGCACCTCGAACCGGCCGGGCGCTCGCTTCGGCCCGCACGCCATCCGCCACGCCAGCCGTATGCTGCTCGACGGCGATCATCCGGAGTCTGGGTCGATCCGGCAAGCTGCCGCTTGCCGATATCGGCGACTTTCGCATCGCGCTCGGCGACGTTCAGGCGAGCCTGCGGCTGATCGAACGGCAGGCATCGGGGATTGCGCATCTGGTGGCGCTCGGCGGCGACCACTCGGTGACCCTGCCGCTGCTGCGGGCGCTTGCCCGCCGCCTCGGTCCGGTCGGCCTGGTGCACTTCGATGCCCACGTCGATACCTGGCCGGACAGTTTCGGCCAGGCCTACGGCCACGGCTCGCCCTTCTTCCACGCGATCAACGAGAAGCTGATCGACCCGCGCAGGACGGTGCAGATCGGCATCCGTTCGCCGGTGCAGCGAAGGTCCACGACTGGACGATCGGCAAGGGCGTGACCATCCTGCGTGCGCTGAAGGTGCACGAGGAAGGCACCGCCGCTGTCGCCGCGCGGGTGCGTGAGGTAGTGGGCGCGGGCTCCACTACCTGTCGTTCGACATCGACGCGCTCGACCCTGCTTCGCCCCGGGCACGGGCACCCCTGAGATTGGTGGCCTGCGAGTTGGCAGATGCAGTCGATCCTGCGCAAGCTCACCGGCGTTGACTTCGTCGGCATGG
>CAWAYT010000051.1:0-50823 GCA_963786265.1 uncultured Alphaproteobacteria bacterium | reverse complement strand
TCGCCGTGCCGCTCGGCCGTCTCGATCGCCTGTGTCAGCGACAGCTTTGCGCGGGAAAGGGCCTGGAACTCCGCGCTTTCGGCGGCTACGGCGACGTTTGCTCCGGCTGCGAGAACCGCGAGAGCGAAGGCGGAAGAGAAGACGGGGAAGCTGCGCATGTGATTACTCCTGATCGTGTCCAACGAGCGCTAGCAACGTCAGACTGCGCGCCTATGTTCCTTGGCGTATCGATTTCCTGCCCGGCGTGCGGCACATCCCCGCGTTCATCCGGGATCCGAGATTAAGCAACTCAACGTCCATCGCCGAGCATGTTATAGTGGGGCAAATTCAGGAGGTAGCATGGGATTTAAGCCGAACTACAACCAGCAGCGGGCCGAGAGGGACCGTGCCAAACAGTTGAAGAAGCAGGAAAAGCTCAAACAGCAACAGGAAGAGACGGCCCGGCGGAAGGCAGCAGCTCGCGATAAGTCACCCGCCAGCGGCGGAGACGACGACCGATGATGCGAAAAGGGAAAGGATTCAGGGAACCACGGCGGCGCGGATTTGATGACGACGAGCCGTTCGGGCACGACATTCGTGCGCCTCGCCCGTCGCGCCCGTTCGGCGCTGGCATGTCTCGCGAGCCGGCGGCTGCGGAAGGCCCGGCGGTCGAAGCGACGGTCAAGTGGTTCAACCCCGAAAAGGGCTTCGGCTTCGCCGAACTGGCGGACGGTTCCGGCGACGCTTTTCTTCATATTGCGGCGCTGCAGGCAGCCGGCCACGACACAGTGTCGCCCGGCGCGAAGTTGCGCGTGAACGTCGGACAGGGGGCAAAAGGGCCGCAGATCACCAGGGTGTTGGAAGTCGACGAGACTATTGCGGCGGCACCACCGCGAAGATCCGCTCAGGGTGGCGCGGCATCACGCTATGCCCCAGATCCGTCGACCGCGGTCGACATGGCTGGCACCGTTAAGTGGTTCAACCCCGATAAGGGCTTCGGTTTCGTCGCGTGCGATGACGGCGGCAAAGATGTTTTCCTGCACGTCTCCGTTCTACAGAAGTCGGGGGTCCCGCAGTTGGCTGAAGGTCAACGCGTCTCTATGGGCGTCGTCGATACGCCCAAAGGTCGGGAGGCGGTCTCGGTCTCGCTGGCCGGCTGATCATACGCACTCAGCGCGTCACGCGCGAGATGCATAGTTGCGTTCGGGGCTTAGTCGGCGCGGGCCGTGGTCCGCACCGACGGCCTACCAGTGGCGTTATTGACGACATACAAATTTCCGGAGACCCTGAATGGCTCGTAGAAAGCCGGAGAAAGTAGGCCGCAAAAAGAGCGTCGAGGGTGAGTACATTTTGTTCGATATCGTCTACGAGGACGGGTCACGCAGCTCCAACCGCAAGGTACCACGCACCGAAGTTGAAGGACTGGACGGCGACGCCCCGGCCCGTTGGCTGATCGAGGTCCAGGATCGTAAGATCGCCGAACTCTCCGGCAGGCCTCGGGGGCCGATCAAGACGATCGTTCGGTCGCAAAATCAGTAGGTGGATTTGAGTTCCGCCAAGCTGTGCCTTGCGCCTTGGCGGCTCCTGACATTTAGTGAAGCGGGGTCCCGTTCGGCCGCCCAACGCCACTTACGAGGGTAGCTAAGCCCTGCTGGGACCCGGGTGCCCCCGCCCCGGCCTGTACTCCCGCGTGATCTTCAGCGGCTGAGGAGTGGCTGTCTTTGTCTAGCCCCGCCAACTCCTGACTTCCCCGACATCCAGATGGACAAAGCTCGAGCGGCGATAGGTACCGACTCCGCCGCGCTGCAATGATAATGCACACTCGGCTATGTGCCGCGACTCACAGCCGGGCATGCCAATATCGATAGCCATTCCCTGCATGTGCAGGCTGTTGCGGGCTACACCCCAGCCTTCCCGGCGCAGCAGCGCGTTTGTTGCCGGCGAACGGTAGGCTGAGTAGATCTCGAACGCCTGATCGGACTCCAGCCGCTGCCGAACGGCGTACAGCAAATCGAGCAAACGCTCGTCTATTTCCTTGACCTCATCGGAACGGAAGTCGCGGAAAAGCCAATTGACTTCCTTTAGCGCGCTCGGAATGTAACGACCGTTGGCGTAGTAGACGGTGGTGAGACTTTCGTCGGTGTGCCGATGCCTGAAGGATAGTGAGCGCTCGACCATCATTTTCGGCCGGGTCCAGGACAGCTGACGGTCGGCCCAGTCGAAAGAATTTCGCGCCATGGCCGGCGATGCCGCGAATCCGGCCACCCCCGCCGCCGCGCCGGCAAGAAAACGTCGTCGCGAATGCGTACACCGCCCTTGCTCATCTTCCACGATCCATATCTCCCTTTCCGTTAGAGGCCGGCGTCCAGCAAGGCTTACTGCTGCTTTGTGCCTCAAGCGGCGAATGAACGTCAACATGTTAAGCAGCCGAATGATTAGCGAACCAGGTTCGGCTAATACTCATTCTCGGATGGGGTCTACCGCAGCTACCAGGGGCGCGTCTAGGTTGTAATGATCTCCCCTGAACTGCATCAGGCCGTCTCGGCCAACCCAAGCCGTGAGATACACGAGGTGCACCGGCACGGGATCCTTAAGTAGAACCGGCTTGTTCTTGCCCTTCGAGATAGTCCGCTCGATTCGCGCCCGCCCCCAGCCGTCGGTGGTACGCAGCAATAGCATCGCGAGCTCGATCGGTTTCTCGATCCGGATACAACCGTGCGAGAAGGCACGGACCTGCCGACGGAATAGCGCCCGCGAAGGTGTATCGTGGAGGTAGATGTCATATGGATTGGGGAACATGAACTTGATTCGACCGAGCGCGTTCCGCGTTCCCGGATCCTGTCGTAGCCGGTATATCCAGTTGTTGGCCGTCACCGCTGACCATTCGACGCTTGCCGGGTCGATCTCATCGCCGCCCGGGCCAAGGACGCGAATGTTTTGCCTCTTCAGCGCACTCGGATCACGCCTCAGGACGGGTAGCTTTTCCTTAATGGCGATGCTCTTGGGCACGTTCCAATAAGGATTGATCTCGATGTAGCTAATCTTGTCGCTGAAAACTGGCGTCAGGGTCTGTGGATCTCCTACGACGACTCGCATTCGGAGGACATCCTTGGCGCCCTCGACCAATTCGAGATGAAAATCCGCGAGATTGACCAAGACATAAGGGTTCCCGAGATCGTCCGGCAACCATCGCGCCCGCTCCAGATTAGCGACAATCTGGCGGATGCGTCCTTGTACCGGAACATTGAGAAGCGCTCGTGTTTGCCCGCTTACAGTGCCGTTCGGCGCAAGCCCATGTCGCTCCTGAAATCGGCGGACTGCGCCGCGAACCGCCTCGTCGTAGTGACTAGGCGAGGCCCCCTGCGCTTCCGCGGCTAGATCGCCGGTCAATTGCAGCCGCAACCGCAAGGTGGCGACTCGCGGGTCGGTCGACCCAGGTCCCAGGTCAGGTCCATCCGGCAGTTTAGGCCAGTCGCCAGCCGACTCGATTGCTCTGTAGCGAGCAAGGGCCTCGCGCAGCCCGACATAAATGGGAGAGGACGGCGCCAGACTGTCGACGAATGCGATCATATCGGAGGCGTCGGCGGCGGCGGTCAGCACCTGCACGGGATCGATAACATTGGTGATTCGACGATCGCGCTCGATTCGCGTCGACAACACGCGGTCACCCCGGACGTCGGAAGCATAGCGGACCAGAGTAGCACTCACCGCCAACTCGGCTGCCGCGAGTTGCTCGGCGGCGCCGATATCGCCGACAACGAACCCGGATGCGTAGTCAGCCGGATCAAGGCCATCCCGAGCGGCCGCCTGCAAATTTCGAAGCAAAGCCTGCGCGCGAGCACTCGTGCCTGTTCCGTCTACCCAGACCGGCTGGTTGCCGCGCTGCTCATAAAACAATCTTAATGCTTCGATTTCGACCGGCTTGCCCGCCACAGTCGGCGACGGGGAGTTTTCGAGCATGGTCATCACCGCCGCTGGAATGTCGCCGGAAACGCCGGCTGATGCGCTCGGCTGCCGGATCAGAATGAAGACGGCGGGCATTACAAGCAACAATGGCAACCATAGAGCCTTCACTTCAGTCCCTGTTCTTTGGCGTGGCTGACAACGCGCTGGTTTTATAGACGCGCGTTGAGACGCGCAAGTGACGGTGCCGCAGACGTGGGAATCGCCAAACCCAAGCGCCAAAGATGCCGCCGGGCTTGCTTCATGATGCGGCGCGCCCAGATGCCTCCACCTTGATTAGTCTAGCCGCGATCAGGAAGAGCGTGAGGTGCTCGAAATGAGAACGACGCCTACGAAGAGAACGATGATGCCGAGTAGTTGTGTGCGCTCCAGAGTCGTGCCAAGCGAGTAGTAATTGGCGACAGCAACGATGATCAACGATACCCCAACCATGACCGGATAAGCCACCGCCAGCGGCAGGCGCGCCAGCGATCGTACATAGAAGAGAAAGGCTGAGCCGAGACAGGCGAGAGCCAGAAAGAACGCCGGCGAGAGAAAGAGATGAAGAGCCATGCCGGATTTCTTGGCAACATTGTCTAGCAGAAGATTGCCGGCATTGAGCAGAGAAACCGCGGCAACGAGATTGAACCAGGCGCCGGGATTAGGTACCGGCGCCTCCATATCGGAGGTCGATGTCATTGCGCCCTTACCATGACGAGAACGGGCTGTGCTTCTCCGGCCGCCCCGGCCCCGCCGTGCATGTCTTGTAGCAGCAGCATGCCGACAATGATGAGGGCTACTCCGCCAAGGTGTCGTCTCGACAGCCGCTCTTCGAAAAGCAGAACCGCAAGCAGGGTGACGCAGCCGACGCTGCCCCCGATCAACACCGGATAGGCGATAGCCAGAGGAATGCCGGTAAGCGCCACGGCGAAGCATAACAAGCCGAAGCCGTGGAAGCCTATCGCCGAACCAAGCACGACCAGCCGCTTACGACCAGCAAAATCATGCGACCAATTGGCTAGCGTATTGCCTGCGGTGCTGCAAAGGATGGTGGCAATCAGCGCCAACCAGGGTAGGATCATGATAACCCCGCGCGGAAAGCGGCCTCCGGAAACGGCCGAAGGACCGGCGTTAGATTCGGGATCATAGTGAGCTTTTTTTTCCCCGCGCACGCACGGTCTTCGCAGCAGGATCGCCGACCACCCCGGCCATCTCGCCTACCACCGCAATCCGGCGGCGTCGTCAGGTCTGCGACCACAGATCGAGAACCTGAATCACGGCGTTGATTAGCACGGCGGGCTCGGCATCGGCATTGCCTAATGTCTCAAGCATCGGCTTGAAGTCCGCCGTACGCTGGGGATAGTAAGTGGTAAGGTCGGCCATGACTTGCTTCCAAAGCTCGCCGGCCATATACCCCGTCGCGCCAACTGGAATGAGGGCCAAGCCTTTCTCTTTCGAAATGTCGAACTCCTGGGCCATGCCGTCGGATAGAATGACGTTGCCCTCTCTTAGCTTATTGCCGAACAGGAAGACCGCCGCGCCGGCGTAGCTGGCCATGTCCTCGCGGTAACGCCGCGCAACCGCGTCCCAGCTATCGGCGCCGATCTGCTCCTGCGGAATTGGGCGAAGAATAAGCTGATCTTCGATCTTGCCCCGCTTGGTCGCGTAGATGTGCTCGAGAGCCCCGGCGATCATCGAGCTGCCCACGCCGTAGCCGAAGCCGGATACAAGCCGATAGCCTCTGTTGACCAGCGTCTTGCTCAAGCCGCGAACAAACGCGCGGGCGCGCTCGGTCGGCCATGTTGCCCCCCACTCGTGTGCCGCTCCGGAGATGAACACCGACCTCGTTCTGTAAATGCGCTCGAGGTTCTGCAGGATGTCCGTGATCTGCGAGTAGCTGTCCAGCGGCACGGTCTCGACGTTGAAGCGCAGCAGATCATTGACGAACAATGCTTGCTGCGTCTGCTTGTACTTCAAAACGTCCTCATCTGAACAATCATTTTTATCAAGACGTTTTACAAAGCAATAGTGAGTGCGCATATTGACATCGTATGTTGCGCGTATACGGCTGATCACATAATCTATATTAGGATCGCTAAAACTGAATCCGAGAAAAAGGAATGTTTTCGAGATTAGATCTCCGGTCAATGCGGTTATAAATGCTTGTCGAGTAAGGTGATATCTCTCGTAGTCGTCCTTGATCAATACAGCTTTAGCGGGATCGGAGATATCGCCGTGCATCTTGTAGACGACCGCATCCCGATGCGGCACGGTCAACGCTAACTGATCGACGGTATACTTGACGTCGGGGCGCTTGCCGGCGTCTTCCAGAGCCTTCTCGATCAGCTTGTCGTAATTGGTCGTCCAGTAGGTCGAGATCGGTAGACGCGCCAGGATGCGATGGTTCTGAGTAATCTCGGCCTCGCGGGAGAATTTGTCCAGCAGCAGCTTGTTGATACGCCCGCGGCTGCCCAGGCGGGCGTTACAATAGTACTGAGCGATGGCGACGAGATTGCTTTCCTTTTCCACGTCGAGGCCGAGCGAAACGGCGACTGACTTCAGCAGCATCTTCCAGTCGACAAAACCGGCGGGGCGGGACAGCCCGGCGCCGGCAAAGATCGCCGCATTATCGGATTCGATCTCCTCTGAGTAGGTGTTCAAGAAGGAAGCAATCTGTTCGTTCGACATGGCACAACCTTGCTCGGACCGTATCGCCGTAAAGGGCTCGGATCGTTTGCCCCTCCAGCGGATGACTTGAAATTGTCGAACGAGCCCGGATCGTCAACAAATGGATTCGGGGACGGGAAGCGAGTCAGTTCCGTCGGCGGCTAATGCGCGGGCAGCAGCGATCCCCCCAGCCGATCCGCTATGCGTGCCCTCATCTTCCGCAGCGCGGCTTCCGCATAGTGGCGCGCGTCGGCCTTGCCCCGAACCGGATCCGGCCACGCGGAGTTGGAGCGGAAACGCGCGATTACATGCACGTGCAATTGGGGCACGAGATTACCGAGCGTCGCGACGTTCAACTTGTCCGGCCGGAACACTTCCCAGAGAGCGCGCGACAACAGCGCCACCTCTTCCGTCAGCGCCAGCCGATCGGTTTCCGCCAGCTCAAATATCTCGCGTGCTTCCATCCGCTCCGGAACCAGGATGAACCAAGGATAAGTGGCATCGTTCATCAGCAGCAGCAGGCTGAGCCGCAACCGCCCGAGCACGATGGTATCCGCGGCGAGACGAGGATGTAAAACAAACGTTGTCATCTGCGGCATCACGATCAGCCGCGAAACCTGATCGCCATCTAAATCTAAATCTCGGGGAAATGCCAAGTCTTATCGCGACAGGCCATGATATCAGCGACTCGCTCATGGCGAGCGCATGTATCGTGCCAACCTCCTGAGTGCCCTGCTGTCGCTGCAACTCGCCGCTGTCGGAAACTGTCTCTCCGTGACCAAGCTGCTCATCGAGACTAGTTGCGGGGCTCCGGGGTTGTCCTGCGGCCACTGAGAGTGGGAAAATCGACCGCGCTGGTCCAGAGGGCACCCGTGGCTCGACCCGACAACGACTGACGGCAAGCGGCACAAGGGCCACATTCCCTCACCACGTTCGCGCCCACTTGCCTTCCCGAAAAATCTGGCTACCTTTCGCCCGCCGCGCCCCGGGGGGACGCAGTACCGCTCGAGTGGGCACGGTTGAGGGGGAAGGCCAGAGATGATCGCTGTCGATCGCCTGACCAAGAAATTCGGACCACTGACTGCCGTCGATCATATCTCGTTGACCGTCGAGGAAGGCGAGGTTCTGGGTTTTCTCGGCCCGAACGGCGCCGGGAAAACGACGACGATGCGGATGATCGCCGGTTACCTCGAGCCATCCGCTGGCGCCGCGCGTGTCTGCGGTTACGATCTCACCCGCCAGCCGATCGAGGCCAAGCGGCGGATCGGTTACCTGCCGGAGGGGGCGCCGCTTTACGGCGATATGACTTGTCGCGGCCTGCTCGCCTTCGTGGCGGACGTGCGCGGCTACGACCGGACGGAAAGACGGCAGCGCATCGACCGGGTAACGGATATGATCGAATTGGCGGATGTGCTCGATCGACCAATCGAGACACTCTCGAAAGGGTTCAAACGCCGGGTCGGACTTGCTCAAGCTCTAATCCATGATCCACCCGTCTTGATCCTCGACGAACCGACGGACGGGCTCGATCCGAATCAGAAGCATCATGTTCGCGGGTTGATCTCGGACATGGCGCGCCACAAGGCGATCGTTATTTCGACACACATTCTCGAGGAGGTCGAAGCCGTCTGCACTCGCGCGGTGATCATCAACGAGGGGCGCGTCGTCGCCGATGGCACGGCCGAGGCATTGCTGGCGCGACTGCCCCAGCACAATTCCATTGTCGCCAGCGTTCCTCTCGCCGAGGCTGATGCGGCGCGCCAGGCCATGGGCGCTCTCGCCCGGTTCAACTCATTGCACATTTCGGAAGAGCCTACCGACGGTCTTTTGACCTTCCGACTGTCCGTCTCGGATGGGCGGCCGGCGCCCCTAGCCGAGGTCGCGCATCAACTGAAGGGCGCGGGTGTGACGGTCGAAGCTCTGCGGGTTGAACGCGGCCGCTTGGACGACGTCTTCCGTGAGCTGACGACAAGAACCGAGGTCGATGATGCTGCGTGAGGCGCGCGCCGTCACGAAGCGTGAACTCACCGGCTACTTTTCGACGCCGGTGGCTTACGTCTTCATCGTCATTTTCCTTGCACTCTCGAGCGCGCTCACTTTTTACGTTGGCGGCTTCTTCGAGCGCCGTCAGGCCAGCCTCGAGACGTTCTTTTCCTTTCATCCCTGGCTCTATCTGTTCCTGATTCCGGCGGTCGCCATGCGGCTATGGGCGGAGGAACGCAAGAGCGGCACGATCGAGCTGCTGATGACGATGCCGCTTTCGACAACCTCCGCGGTGGTCGGCAAATTCATCGCCGCCTGGGTGTTCGTCGGCGTCGCCTTGGCGTTGACCTTTCCTCTCTGGATCACCGTGAACGTCTTGGGCGAGCCGGACAACGGCGTCGTCGGCGCAGGCTATATCGGCAGCTTGCTGATGGCTGGAGCGTTTCTCGCCATCGGTTCGTGCATGTCGGCTCTGACACGCAACCAGGTGGTGGCTTTCATTCTGGCGGCGGCGGTGTGCTTCCTGTTTACCATGGCCGGGCTGGAGCTGGTGCAGAACACGGTGTTGGCGGTATTTCCGCGCGCCGTCGCGGACACGGTAGGGTCCTTCAGTTTCCTCTCCCACTTCGGCGCGATTTCGAAAGGCGTCATCGATGGGCGCGACGCCGTTTTTTTCCTATCGATGATCCTTTTCTGGCTATTCGCGACGGTCGTCGTGCTGGACGCCGAGCGGGCGGCCTGAGATCGGGAGAACGAGCGATGCTGGATTTGCTTCGTAGATATGAAGGATCCAGGCTGGCGATCGCCGGGCTTTGCACGGCCGCGATCCTGTTCCTCGCCGTAAACGTGCTGGCCAACACCATTTTCAAAGGCGCGCAAGTCGACCTGACCGAGGGCGATCTGTACACGATCTCGGAAGGCACCCGCAGACTCATGGGATCCCTGGAAGAACCCATCAAGATACGCCTATATTACTCTCGACGCCTGGGCGAGATTGCTCCGCGCTATGGTGCCTCCTACGCGCGGGTTCGCGAACTGCTCGATCGTTATGAAGCGTTATCCGGGGGCAAGCTGAGCGTCGAGTTGCTCGAACCCGAGCCGTTTTCCGATGCCGAGGATCGCGCCGTGGCGGACGGGCTGCAGGGTCTGCCACTCAGCCAAGCGGGTGAGACCGGCTACTTCGGGCTGTCGGGTAGCAACACTATTGACGGCCGCGCGGTCATTCCGTTCTTCAATTTGGAGCGGGAGTCGTTTCTCGAATACGACCTGACTAAGCTCATCCACGGTCTCGCCAACCCCGATCGCCCGGTGCTCGGCATCTTATCGGCGCTGCCTGATCAAGGTGGCTTCGGACGCCCGCATGGCGCGCCGCCGCCGCTTCTCATCTTTGATCATATCCGCGAGTTTTTCACCGTCGAGGATTTGGAGCCGGGTGTCACCGAGATTCCGGAGAAGGTGAAGACGCTGCTGGTGGTTAACCTCAAGGACCTCGGCGCCGAGACGCTTCGCGCCATCGATCGATTTGTACACGCGGGTGGCCGGGCCCTCGTGTTCGCAGATGCTCTCGTCGAGTCCGCGGGCCCCGGTGACGCCGGACCGGAGGGGCAAGCCTCCTCGCCGGAAGCGATGAACAAGCTGCTGCGGGCCTGGGGCATTCAAGTCGTCGAAGGCAAGGTGGCCGGCGACATCGACGCGGCCCGGCGTGTTTCGACTAACGAGCGTGGTGGAGTGGTCGCCGACTACGTTGCTTGGCTAACGCTCGCGCGCGACCATTTCGATGCCGACGATCCGGTCATGGCTAACATCGAGCGCCTGAACCTCGCGAGTAGCGGCATTCTTGAGCCCGTTGAGCAGTCCGGGCTGCAAGTGACCCCCCTTGTCTCGACCGGCTTGCGATCGATGGCGATCGATGCGGACAACGTAAGGTTCATGCCCGACGTTCTGAACCTGCTGCGCGGCTTCCAGCCCTCCGACAAACGGCTGATACTGGCGGCGCGAATCGCCGGTCCGGCGCGGCTCGCGTTCCCCGATCAACCAGCATCCGGCGATACCGGCAAGACTGAAGGAGGCAATGCCGATCCGGGCGGTCAGGCCAATCAGGCAGCTGGTGCGCCGCCGTCCGGCGACGACCAGGCCTCATCTCCGGTGCAACCGGTGACGTCCGAGTTGAAGCCGATACAGGTTATTGTCGTCGGCGACGCGGACATGCTGTATGACCGCTTCTGGGTGCAAACGTCGGACTTCTTCGGCGAGCGAGTTGAGGTGCCGACGGCGAGCAACGCCGATTTCGTCATCAACGCCCTGGAAAACCTGGCCGACGCCGACGCACTGATCGGGCTGCGCGGGCGCGGCACGTCGTACCGGCCCTTCACCCTTGTCGAAGAGTTGCGGCGTGACGCCGAGGCGCAGTACAGAGCGAAAGAACAGCAACTGCAGCAGCGACTGAAGGAGCTGCAACAGCAGTTGCAGGGGGTGCAGCAACCGGGCGAGTCGCCAGGCGGCGAAGCTATCCTGAGCGCCGAGGACAAAGCGAACATCGAGCGTTTCCGCGGCGAGATGCTGACGGTTCGAAAGGAACTTCGGGATGTCCAACATGCATTGCGCAACGACATCGAGCATCTAGAGCAGCGGGTTAAGTTCATCAACATCGCTGCTGTCCCCATCATTCTGTGTGGCGTGGGCGGGGTAATCGCCTTATTTCGGCGCATCACTCGCGCGAGAGCAAAGCGCCAGGCGGCGCACGGCTGAGACGAAGCGAGGCAAGCAAGCATGCGCGCGTCATCCTTTCTGGTACTCTGCGCTGTCACGCTGGTCACTACCGTCGCCGCCGGCGTGGCCGTCGTCCGCCAGGAGAGTCCGCGATCGGCGATCGAGACAGGTGGCCCGGTCCTGCCCGGATTGCTTGATGGGCTGGGGGCAGTTGACGCAGTCGTTATGCGCGACGCTGAAAAGCGGTTGACCATCCGGCGTACCGAAGGCGGCTGGGGGCTGGCCGAGCGGAATGACTATCCCGTGCCGCCCGACAAGGTGCGCGAGCTAGTCCGAACGCTTGTCAAGTTGGAAAAAGCGGACGCGAAAACGGTGCGCCCGGAGCGATACGCCCGTCTCGGAGTCGAAGACCTGGATAGACCCGACGCGAAGTCGAAGGAGATAATCCTTCAGTCGGCCGCGGGCCAACCCGTAGCGCAATTGATCGTCGGCAACCCCGCCAGCGGTTTTGGCGCCGAAGGCGGCACCTACGTCCGCGTTCCTGGCGACGCGCAAACCTGGCTTGCGCGCGGCGCGCTTAGCGTCAGTCTCGAGCCGCGCGACTGGGTCGAGCGCCGCCTCATCGAAATCCCTGTCGCCGATATCCGGCAGGTCAAGATCGTTCAGCCTGGCGGCTCGACACTGACGGCCGTCCGCGGCTCATCCGATACCTCGGAATTCCGGCTGATAGAGTTGCCGGCGGGTGGCAAGCTGGCCCGGCCGGATGCGGTCGAGTTTTTGGTTCAACCCTTCAGCGAACTGGCCATCGAGGACCTGGAATCGCGCGACAAGCGACCCTTTCCAAAGGACAAGACGATGCGGATCAGCATCACGCGGACCGACGGCAGCACTGTGGGTCTGGAAATTTTGCATGACGACGGCATGCATTGGCTGCGGTTCGCGGATGGCGCCGCTCCGGCAAGTGTGCCAGCTGCGGGTCCCTCGATGACCTTCCGCGTGCCAAGTTGGAAAATCACGCCCCTCGAACGCAAGTTGTCCGAGCTGGTGGAGCCCCGGTCCGGATCATAGCGCGACGCTCTATGTAACTACCATTGCGTCTGCTGCCCGGATCCACGGCAATCACCCGTTGACAGTTTAGCCGGTAGATCGCTTAATCAGAGCGGACAATGCAGCTTGGGAAAAGCGATGTGGCGCTTCGGCATCGCGGCGATTTTGCTGCTGGTGCTGGTGGTTGCGGTAGCCGATATGTTTTTCGGCGGACTGGGGTCAGCGTTCGGTCCGGGCTCGCATCATCCGTTCCCCTGGAACTTCGAGGATTCGTCGGACCTGATGCCGACTTGCGACCGCGCGGCACCGGCAAACCGGCCAGCGACTCACTAGCGGTCACTCGTGCCTCCCGAGTTCAAGACCTGGTTGACCCGCAAGGAAGGTCGTCTGTCGGTGACGATATACCTCCCTCGGAAGGCGATGTTTTGACCGCACTTCCCGGAGCAAGCGACCCCTTTATCGAGACGCCTTCGCCTACCTACCCGCGCGCTCGACAAGACGCGATGTGGCCCAACCCGGTCGCTCGCCCCTCCGAAGTTCCTGCGTCGGCGCGGGACAGCTTTGGCGGCGAACAACATGAACCTCGTGGCGCGTCATCGGCGCGGAATGACGGAGACCCCCCGAGGCCAATCGGCAAGGCCGCCGAACGTGGGATCGCGGAAGTCCAGAGGCGGCTCACCGCTCTCGGTTATGATCCAGGACCAGTGGACGGGCGACTGGGCCGGCGTACGCGGGATGCGGTGCGCAAATTCCAGCGAGACGCACGAATGTCCGCCAACGGACGGATCGATGATCGGTTGCTGGGGCGACTGGAAAGCGAAGCGCGCTCGCGTTCGCAGTCGCGCCGACAGGAACTGCGGCCGATCAACGCGCCATCGCCGAACGCCGAAACCTCTCCGGAACGAGGATTGTTCGGCTCGGTCCTCGGCGGCTTGCAGCGTCTTCTGGGGCGCGACTTCGACAGCTTGCGCCGGCCGGCCGAGCTTGCAGCCTACTGCCACGCCAATGATGCGACGTGGATTTATGACTTCGGTCGCGAAGCTTTCGTCTATTGCGGCAACGTCAATGCCGGCCAGGTAGCGGCTCAGGCATCCAGTCCTTCGTCAGAAGCCTCCGCTACTCGCTGATAGTTCCGTTTGGCGGCTGCTGTGGGCTCAAGCGCAGTGCATGCATGCGGTGGCCAAGACTGTATGTTCTCCGACAAGCTGCAGCACCTGCAAGCAGCACGGCGGGGGCTGCCCACCGATGCATCCCGGCGCCTTCTACGCCTAAAGTCGTATAAGCCCTTTTGCGAGTTTCCTGCGGCCGCCGATCGCAATATAGGCTTACCAAACGAAGCTCAACAACAGGCTGAAATTCAAGAGGCAAGCTCGCTCGGACGTTCTACTTGATGATCAACTAAGCCACGCAAGGTTTGCGAAGACGAGGGGTGTTGGCGGTGGGCGCTCGTTCGCCGATTTCCCCATGTCGCTGTGAGATCAGGGCACACCAGGCCCGGTTCCGCGGAACTGGAGCTCTTCTGCCCGGCTCCCGCGAGCGGGACACGCCGAGAACCGGTCACAAGGCGGTATGCTCAGGAAGACTTGCGATCAGCTGTGCCACTGTCTTACGAGAGGGCCGCGAGCTACTGAATAGAGGAGGCCGGTCGCCAGATTTGGGGGAGAGCGGCCATTCTTCCGGCAGCCGCCCGACAAAATAATACCTGAGCATTCCTCGCAGACGTTGCTGGCGACCTCGCCCGCCGTCCCCGCCTCCACTAGCTTTGGTTGTAGTTCCCATGACAACGTCCCGGCAGAGGTGGCTCCCTCACCTGCTTCATTTCGCGGCATTTGCGATCATCGCCGCAATCGCTTGCCACGTAAACGCGGCGGTAACCTCCTGCGAAACCGCCGCATTGACGAACTCCAATTTTGAAGAGGGGACCGCGGACGGCAAAGCTGCCCACTGGTGTGATAATTGGGGACGCGGTTATTCCCGAGTACTGACTACGCCAGCAAAGTATAATCATGTGCCGATCGTGAGCATCCCAATGAATGTACCGGCGGCCGAACGGTACGCCGGGACATACCAGATCGTGAACCTGAACCAGACGCGGGCCGAAAACGTCTTCGTCGGCGCCATGATCAAAGGCAGCGACATTGTTCTGGATGGGCGCGCCACCTTGATCGGGCGGTTCAATCGCCTTCACCGAAAGGTGCTGAAAGCTGTGCGTCACGCTCCGATGTGGCGACGCTTGATCAGCATCCCTGGTATCGGTGCGCTTGCCGCCCTTAATGGATCGGGTGCAACGCTCAACGTCGGTTTCAAGGTGGATTGCGCTGTTCATCCGAATTTTTGCGAATACCACGGCAATCCGACCGACAGTACTGTGTGGTGCGCCACGTTACCGAGTGCCGGAAGCTTTCACTGGCGATGGGTCGGTCTAGACTCGCATACCTGCGGCATCGGCTATGTCGACCGTGCGACCCGCAAATGGATCAGCGTGCCGATCAAAAGCGCGGCCATCTTTCCAATTCTGGGAGGAGCAACGGGAACTGCATATTTCGATCAGGTCCGACTGATGCAGTTCCCCCCAGGCCCCGGTGCGGTGACCTTCATGTTCGACGATGGCTATAAGTCGACGAGAACTAATGCCAAGCCCATTCTCGACAGATACGCTTTTGTCGGCTCTTCCGCCGTCGTCTCCGACCTCGTCGGCACAGCCGGATACATGACCCCCCACGATCTGCGCGATCTTCAGGCAGCCGGCTGGGATATCGCCTCACATAGCGCAACCCACCCATCGATGCCTAGCCTTTCCACCATGGCCGCGGAAACGGAAATGCAGAAGTCGAAAACTACCCTCACGGCACTCGGCCTAACCATTGATACTTTCGTTTGGCCACAGGGCGATTATGACCAAAGCCTCATCGCGCTTGCGCAAGCCGGACTGCCGACGGCCCCCCTTTACAAGTCCGCGAGGAACACCGAATCTGACCTAAACGCCTATGGAACTTTCCCATACGCGCTGAAGACCCTCGAAGTCCTCGAAAACACCCCTCTCCATGAGGTGCAAGCGTGGATTGATGACCTGAAGGCAGGGGGCCGGTGGGGTATTTTTCTTTTGCATGATGTCGCGGACAATCCTGACCAGTACGCGATCACTCCCACGATGCTGGATCAGCTCGCTCAGCTCGTTGCCAGCAGCGGGGTGGCCGTCATAAATTACAGGCAAGGGTATCAGACCTTCGCCAACATACCGGCACCGTAAGTTCCTAGCCAGATCGACATACCTTCATCAGGGACTGCTGATTAGGGCCGGTCTGCGTAGTGTGGAGCATGCAGCCATGGGCGCAAGGCGATGGTGCGCATCGTACTTGCATGGCTTCGCGTTGACAGGCACCGCGATGAGACATATCCCCAATGTTCCGCACGCTCAAACGCAGGGAGGACAGAAACATGACACAATCGTCGCAGGCGCCCCACGGGATGATCGTTCGCGCGGCCCGTGTGGTTCCGGCCAGCCCGGCCGAAGTTTATCGCCTTCTTACCGACCCAGCGCTAATGACGAGCTGGTGGGGCAAGACGGAGAGGTCCACGCTGTTTGACTGTGACATGGACGTGCACACCGGCGGTCGCTTCCGCTTCGGGATAAGGTCGCAGAAGGGAGATGAGGACGTGGTCTCGGGGTCGTACCTCGAGGCGGTCCCGCCGAACAAGCTTGCGTTCACCTGGTCTTCGGAGAAGCCGGCTGACGGCATCGTCGACACCCGAGTGACCGTGGACCTTTGCGATCTCAAGGACGGCACCACTCGGGCGGTCATCACTCACGAGGGCCTGCCATCGCCGCATGCCGCGACCGTTTACAGCGCGGGCTGGCATAACGTGCTGCAGGACATGAGCATACATCTGGTGAAGTCTTGAAAGGCCTGCTGCCATCAACCCTTGACGCACAGCACCTGCTTGAGCGTGTGCACCACCTCCACGAGATCGGCCTGCGCCGCCATTACCGCGTCGATGTCCTTATAGGCCGCCGGCGTCTCGTCGATGACGCCCGCGTCCTTCCGGCACTCGACGCCGGCCGTTGACTGCTCGTGGTCGGCAAGGGTGAAGTGGCGCTTAGCCTCGTTGCGCGACATCGCCCGGCCAGCGCCGTGAGAGCACGAGTGGAAGGATTCCGGATTGCCCTTGCCTCGGACGATGTACGACCGGGCTCCCATCGAGCCCGGAATGATCCCGAGTTCGCCGAGACCGGCGCGTACCGCCCCTTTGCGCGTAACCCAGACACTCTCGCCGAAGTGCTGCTCGGCCGCCACGTAGTTGTGGTGGCAGTTGACCGCGCTCTCGCCGGCGCTGAAGTCGGTGAATGCGCGGCGCAGCACATCTAAAACGCGCGCCATCATCACTTCGCGGTTGGCGTGCGCGAACGCCTGGGCCCAGCCGACCGCCGCGACATAGTCGGCGAACAGCTCGGTCCCCTCCGGCAGCCAAGCGAGGTCGTGGTCCGGCAGATCAACCCCATGCCGCTCGGCTTCCACCTTCGCCCGTTCGATGAACCAAGTGCCGATGCGGTTACCGATGCCGCGCGAGCCTGAGTGCAGCATCGCCCACACCCGGTCCGTCTCGTCCAGGCATAGCTCGATGAAGTGGTTGCCGGAGCCGAGCGTTCCCAGGTGCGGCAGGGCGGTGCCGCTGGACAGCTTTGGGTGCTTGCCGATGATCGCCCTCAGTCCGTCTTCCAGCGAGAGACCGGCGTGAGCGTAGGTCTTCCAGGCTTGCACGACCGTCGACGGAGGATCGCGCCAGGCGCCACGATCGTTCGCCACCCGGCCCTTGCCGGTGCGGCCGTGCGGCACGGCGCGCTCGATGGCAGCACGCAACGCCGCCAGCGACTCCGGCAACTGGTGCGAAGTCAGTGAGGTGCGCACGGCCATCATCCCGCAGCCGATGTCGACGCCGACCGCCGCCGGTACTATCGCGCCACGGCAGGGGATCACCGCGCCGACCGTCGCGCCAAGCCCCCAGTGTACGTCCGGCATCACCGCCACATGGTGATGGATGAAGGGCAGCCGAGCGACATTCTCGAGCTGCCGCTTAGCCGCCTCTTCGACCGGCACGCCCCTGGTCCAGGCCTTGATAGGCGCGCCACTCCCTTCGATGGCCTGATAGCCGCTCATCGCGGCACCCTCCTAATGACGAGCGCCTGATTTCGGAGAGCAGCAGCGATCTGTCAATGGGCCGGACGGTCCCCCGAACGCCCGCTACCGCGCCCGCTGCGGGTAGCGAGCGGCGAGTTCCTCGGCCGAGGCGGCGCAGATGCCGCGCTCGGTGATCAGGCCGGTGATAAGGCGGGCGGGAGTAACGTCGAAGGCGTCATTGCGCGCCGGGCTATCGTCTGGCGTCAACGACACCTCGACAAGGCGGCCATCCTCGGCGAGACCGGTGATGCGCGTCACCTCGCCCGCGGCGCGCGCTTCGATCGGGATTTCGGCCAGGCCGTCGTCAATCGTCCAGTCGATGGTCGGGCCGGGGAGCGCCACGTAGAACGGCACGCCGCAGTCCTTCGCCGCCAGCGCCTTCAGGTACGTGCCGATCTTGTTGCAGACGTCGCCGGCCCGTGTCGTGCGGTCGGTGCCGACGATGACGAGGTCGACCAGACCGCGTTGCATGAGGTGCCCACCGGCGTTATCGACAATCACGGTGTGCGGCACGCCGTGGCGGTCGAGTTCCCAAGCCGTAAGGGAGGCGCCCTGGTTGCGCGGCCGCGTCTCGTCTACCCAAACGTGCACGGGAATGCCGAGATCGTGTGCCTTGTAGACGGGCGCGAGCGCGGTCCCCCAGTCCACGGTGGCCAGCCAGCCGGCATTGCAGTGCGTCAGGACGTTAACGCTCTGCCGCCGCGCCTTTGCCTGCCACGCCCGCTCGATCAGAGGAAGGCCGTTATCGCCGATCGCCGAGTTGATCGCCACGTCCTCGTCGCAGATCTCGGCAGCTCGCCGCCAAGCCGCCGCCGCACGACGCCGCGGCGGTAGCTGACGGAGCACAGTCAGCACCTCGTCGAGCGCCCAGCGTAGATTGATCGCGGTCGGCCTCGTCGATAGCAACAGCAACCGCGCCGCACCCAGCGCCGCGTCAGCGGGATCGGTGCTAGCCGCGAGCGCCATGCCGTAAGCCGCTGCCGCGCCGATCAGAGGCGCGCCGCGGACCCGCATCCCCCGTATCGCGTCGGCCGCCTCGTCGACGGTTGCCAGGCGCGCCACGACGAACGCGTGCGGCAGCCGCGTCTGGTCGATGATCTCGACGCTACGGCCGTCATCGGCGAGCCAGATGGTCCGATAGTGCCGTCCCTCGACCTCCATACGTGGCCTTCCCTAAGTCGTCGCCCGCCGAGAGTACACGAATCCGAAATAAACATTTTTCATCTTGCGTCCCTTCGGATATGTGCGGGAAAGGAGGGGAGAGGGGCGAGTTGGCGATGCGACTGGAGTGCTTCCCGGCGGACGACGGCGAGGAGATCCGCGTGCGGGTCGGGGGCGGGCATGGGCCCGCGGTCGTGCTGTTGCACGAATGGGCATCGAGCCACCGCGTCTGGGAGCCGATCGCACACCGGCTCATCGATCGCTTCACCATCTACCGTTGGGACGCGCGCGGCCATTCCGGCCACGGTGAAACGCATCCGCCCGCCTCGGGTCGGCCAGTCAGCGTCGAACGCATGGCGGACGATCTTCACAACCTGCTACACCACTTTCGCCTGGAGCGCCCGGTCATCGTCGGCCATTCGATGGGCGCGCTGACGTTATGGGCGTATATCGCTCGGCACGGCTGCGGCAGGCTCGGCGGCATCGGCGTCATCGATCAATCACCTCGATTGATCACGGATGGGAACTGGCGGCTCGGCATCTATGGCGACTGGAGCGCCGCGCGCGACCAAGCCTTCGTTGCCACGATGCGGGCCGATTTCGTGACCGCCGTCATCGAGCTGGTGTCGTTCAGCTTGAACCAGCGCGCCCGGCGCCGCTACCTGGAACACCACCCCGGCATCGATCGAGTACGTACTTACCTTGCCATGCTCGACCGCGGGCCGTTGATCGAAGTTTGGACGACGCTCTCCCGCGCTGATTTCCGGCCTGTGTTGCCGACGATCACCGTGCCGGCGCTGCTCGTCTACGGAGCGGAAAGCAACTTTTATCCGCCGTCGACCGGCCCTTGGGTGCGCGATGCGATTTCCGGGGCGGAACTTCTTGTCTACGAGGGCGCCGACCACTCGCCGCACGTCGCCCAACCGGACCGAATTCGCGGCTGATCTGGCCGGTTTCGCCCTCGCGAGCGCGGGCTGAGCCCGCTCAGGACGGAGGATGAGAGGGCGCGGTATCTTCCAGCAGATTCGCGAGGTGCGCGTGCAGGGCATCAACGATGCGCTGCGACGGCTGATCGGTCGAGGACTGCTGCTCGAGCGCCCGCGGATCCACGGGCGGATGGATGTGAACCGCGAGCGGGCTGAATCGAGGGTACCATCGCTGGCGCGGCCAGGCGGCATAGGCGCCTTCGATCACCACCGGCACCACCGGCACGGGATAGTGCTGCAGCAGCAGGCCGAGGCCGGGTCTGAACGGCTGGAGGCTGCCGTCCGGAGAGCGTTGTCCTTCAGGGAACCAGACCAGCGCCTCGTTTCGCTTCAGAACCGCAGCGCCTAGAGCGAGACTGGAGGCGGCTCCGCGCCGAGGATCGATCGGCACTGCCTGAGCCAGCCTTGCAAGGGCTCGACGAATTGGCCCCTTGAAGACGATCCCGGTCCAGCCCGCCCAATACGTGCGTCGCAGCAGGCCAGGATTCAGGCTTGCCGCGAGCGCCACCGGATCGAGGAAGCTAGTGTGATTGGGGGCGATGATGTATGGGCCTTCGCGCGGCAAGTTTTCCAGTCCCGAACAGCGCAAGCGGAAGAGCGCGCGCACCAGGACATAGTTGATCCAGTAGAGGGCCAGGGAGAAAGCTCTTGACACCGTGCCCAGTGGACGCAGCCAGCGCTTCTCTTCTTCGCTCAGCGCCGATTTCAGGGTTATCGATCCACGCTTGCGCCAAGCCCTGTGCTTCGCCGCCCCCCGCCACCTCGGCCAGCAGATCGCGAACGGTGCTCACGCGCGCGATCGCCTGTTCGGTAATCTCGGCGCCGGTGCGCTGCGCAATCTCCAGGGAGATGTTCAGCCACTCCATCGAATTCGACACCGAGGTCGACATTCAGATTGCTGTCGGGAGTCAGCCTTCGATCGGCGTAGCGGTCCGCCAACCAGTCCCAGGCCGCCCGCGCCGCCGGATCCTCGAGCAAGGCATGATCCTCGGCCGACATCTCCTCCAGCGCCATCGGCCCGCGTCGCTCGGGGACGGCCTGGCTCTCGCCGCGCACCGCTTGTTCATAGCGTTCCGCCAGCAGGTGACGGCGTGGCTTGCCCAGACGGGTACGAGGGATCGCCTCCCTCGTTACCGCAAACTCGGCCAGCCGCTGATATGAGGGAAGAATCCGGGACACGTCGGCCACCGCCTTGCGCACCATCGCTTCCACGTCACCACCAGCCAGGGCGCCGACCTTTGGCACGATCAGGCCGACAATCTTGCCTTGGCGCTCCAAGACGGCGACCTCCTCGATTGCCGGATGCTTTTGATAAGCTTCCTCGATGGTGTCCGGCTGCACGTTCTCGCCGCCCGCGGTGACGATCATTGTCGATCGCCGGCCGGCGAGATGCAGGTAGCCTGAACTCTCCAGCCAGCCCAGGTCGCCGGTACGGAACCAGCCGTCCGCGGTGAACGCCTGGGCCGTCTTCTCGGGCAAGTTCAAGTAACCCCTGAAAACTCCGGGGCCGTACGCCAGCACCTCCCCCACCGCGCCCACGTGTGTGCCGTCCGGGGCGGCGCTGGTATCGGTCCGGAGTTCCACACCGGGAACAATCTGGCCGGCGGTCTCGAAACGGAGGCTGTCCGGAAGATTGATGGTCAGCATGGGCGACGTCTCGGTGAGGCCGTAGCCGGTGGCGACCAGCCACCCCAGCCCCTCCAGCTTCCAGGCAACCTCCTGGTTCAGCGCCGCTCCGCCGGAGACGACCATTCGAAGATCGGGCGCCATCCGGCGGCGCAGCGGCCCCATGAGCACGCTGCCGAGCCGTAGGCCGAGGCGGCGGCGCGCCAGCACACAAAGTTGCAGCATTCCGCTCGCGATGACCCTCTGCAACGGCCCGCGCTGTTTCAGCCGCGTCTCGAGCCCTGCGATCAGCGCTTCGTAAAGTCTAGGCACGCCAATGATCAGGGTCGCCCGACCGCGCTGCAGCGCCTGCAGGACCTGCGAGCCGGTGAAGGCGCTGGGTATGATCAGCGGCAGCCCGAGCGCCAGCGGCGTTAGCACGCCTATCACCAACGGATAGACGTGATGCAGCGGCAGCGGCAGCAAGACACGGTCATCCGCGCGCACGAAGTTCGCATCGGCGATGGCCCGGATCTGGAACATCAGGTTGCGGTTGGTCAGCGGCACGCCTTTCGCCGGGCCGGTCGTTCCGGATGTGTAGAAAAGCACGGCCTCATCGTCTTCGCCGACTGTCGGCAGACCGTCCGGATCTGATGATAGTGAGGGCAGGCTTCGCCACGAGCGCTCCCCCGCCGCGACGTGCGCGCCCTCGTCGTCGAGCAGGACGATCTCCACGCCCAGTTCGCCGCAGGCCGGACGCAACCGGCCCGCTTCGGCGCGGGTGGTGAACAGAAGGCGTGCGCCGCTGTCACGGAGAGCGTGATGAAGGGCTTCGTCGCTGAGTTGGGTGTCGAGCGGGACCACCACGGCGCCACTTCGCAAGCTCGCCAGACAAGCGGCAATCCACTCGGGACGATTCCTTGCGGAAATTGCGAGCCTGTCCCCGGCCTTTGTTCCATGCGCGATCAGGCCGCTGGCGAGGCGTTCGACGTTATCGCTGAGGGTCAGATAGGACCAGCTGTGGTCACCCAGCCTATCGAAATACGCCAGGCCTTGCTTTTCAGCGTACCTTCCGAGGTCACCGGCCAGCGACTGCAAGGTCGTATGGGAGATGCCGGCAGCAGCTTCCGAGTCAGGCATCGGGCCCGGCGATCACGATGGGGGGCGTCGTTTCCCACGCCGGCTGTAGCGCATCCAAGTCGGCGATGATCGAAGCCATGTCAGGTGACTACGTTTTTCGGCTCGCCGCGAACGAAGCTCTCGATATTGTCGATGAGCTGATCGGCGAGCGCCTGCATCGCCTCGTCACTCGCCCAAGCGACGTGCGGGGTCAAGATGAAGTTCGGCATGTCGAGTAATCCCAGCAGCGGGTGGTCGTCGTCGGGCGGCTCCTTCGTCAACACGTCGAAACCGGCCCCGCTGATCAGCCCTTCGCGCAAGGCGATTACCAGGTCGGCCTCGTTTACCAGCCCGCCGCGAGCGGTGTTGATCAGCAGCGGCCGCCTCTTCATGGCGCGGAATTCGGGCATGGCGATCATGTCGCGAGTTTCCGGGAGCAGCGGCGAATGCAGAGTGATGACGTCGCTCGTCTCCAGCACCTCGTCCCATGGGGTATAGAGGGGACCCAGCCCGGTGTGCCCCTTGTGCGCGGCGAAGAGGGTGCGCATTCCGAGCGCTTTTCCGATCTCCGCGACGCGCTGCCCGAGCGTGCCTTCGCCAATGATCCCGAGGGTGCTGCCGTGCAAGTCGCGAATCCGAAAATCGAAAAAGCAGAACTGCCCACTTTCCTGCCAGCGGCCGCGCCGGACGGCTTCTCGGTAATTAATGAGATTACGTCGGAGCGCGAAGATCATCGCGAAGGTGTGCTCAGGGACCGTGTTCATGGCGTAGCCGCGAATATTGGAGACGGTGATCCCGTGCTCGCGACAGTGGCCGATATCGACGACATCCGTGCCTGTGGCGGCAACTGCTATGAGTTTGAGATGAGGCAGCTGTGCTAGGACCTCCGATCGAAGCGGCACCTTATTGGTAATCACGATTTCAGTATGGCCCGATAGTCGGTCAAGCACTTGCTCCGGCGACGTCGTCGCATATTCGACCCAATCGTGTGCAAACCGAGGGCGGCGCAAAATGGTCTGCGCCGCCATGCTCTCGCGATCCAGGAACACGATCCGAGTGGCCATGATGTCTTGCCGCCTCCTCCCGTCTTAGAGTGAACAATCCCGGGCGGACATAGTTCATCGTCAGCGGCCCGCGTCAGCGACCTTCGCGCCACCAGGCGCCGGCGAGTCCGCCCAGAGCCGCGGCCAGAAGACATGATCGCCGGCAGCAGCGGCACCTCCAGCAGTCCACTTATGGTATAAGCATTGTTGCGCTGCATCCCGAGCCAGCCTCGCCCGGCGGCTTTACGGCCAGGCGACGTTCGGCGGAACTCGGGAAGGCCGTCCTCCAGCCAGGCAATGCCGCCGCCGGTTGCTTCGATCAAGGGCGACAGCCGGTCCGGCGTCGCCCGGAGATCGGCAAACTCCGGAGGACTGATCCGGCCAGCCGCCGCGAGCGCCGTACGAACGCCGTCGGAGATGTGCCACAAACCGGCTTCCTCGGCTTTCACTTCGCCGCGGGCCAAACCGTCGTCGCCGGCTTCAAGGCTAAGCAGCCGTTTATCTCCGCTCGGATCGGTGATCGTGACATCGACGTTGCCGGGTAAGAGGCTGCGGCGTTCCACCAACAACCGGCCGTCGGTAACACGGCCTTGCAGATGTTCCTCCTCCAGTTCCGGCTCCTTCATCAGCCAGTGCGCCAGCCGCCGAGGAGTTCCGCGTGCGGTCCGCCTCCCTCCAAGCCGCGCGCCCAGAGCCAAATGTGATCGCTCATCAACTGCGCCACGCGACCCTCGCCGACGCGGTCGACGACGAGCAGCGGCCGGCCGCCCGCTCCCGTCATCAGCGTCGTGCCGCTCCTCACTTCTCCGTCGATAATCCGAAACCACCGTCCCCACGTCGGCTCGGAAGATGCTTCTGCCATGTCGGCATCACCCGCGACCGTCTCTCCGGGCAGCCCGGAGGTGATCGGGTGGCGTCGGCCGACATCGGTTATCTGCGGCCGGAAAGCCTGTTCAAAGACCCGATCACTGGGAATCGCCGGTAACACTTCGCCCAAGGGCGTGCGGAAAAGGCTCTGCCCGCCCGCAAACTCCGGACCCACGGCTACCAGCAGGGCGCCGCCCTGCCGGACATAATCGGCAATGCGCGCGTAGTAGGGCATCGGGAGGATGCCTCGCACGACATAGCGATCGAATACCACCAGGTCGAAGTCGGCCAGCTTGGTCTCGAACAGCTCCTGCACCGGAAAGACTATCAGCGAGAGCTCCTTAAGTGGCGTCGCGTCGTCCTTTTCCGGCGGGCGCAGAATGGTGAAGTGAACGAGATCAACCGATGGGTCCGACTTCAGCAGGTTGCGCCAGGTGCGCTCTCCCGGATGTGGCTGTCCGGAGACCAGCAGTACGCGCAGGCGCTCGCGAACACCGTTGACGACCACGGCAGTCCGATTGTTGAGCGTGGAAACCTCGTCGACGGCAGGTTCGACCTCCAGCTCCACCACCACCGGTCCGGCGTGCCGCACTTGGCAAGCGGAACTTTCTCGGATCAGCCGATCCGCGCGTAGGCTGTGCCGATACTCCTCGCCGTCGATGCGCATCGCGGACGCGGGCGCGCGCATCCGCCGCCGAGCCTGCGCCGACCTGCTCGACCCGATATGTGAGCTCGACTTCCTGGTCGACCAGACCGAATGCCGGCGCCTGCTCGACGACAATGCGCCGATCACCCTCGGCCTTGCTGCCCGTGAGTAGAAGGTGCACCGGGCGCGTTCAGCCAGGGGGCTGATCCGGGCAGCAGGCACGTCATGCACCTGGCCGTCGCTGATGATGACGACCCCCGCGAGCCGACCGATCGCCGCCGTCGAGGGTCGCGCGTTCGATGGCGTCGAAAAGCCGCGTTTCTCCCGCGAAGCCATCGCCGGCGCGGATCGTCCGTACCTCGTATTCCATCCATCAACGCCGCGAGCCGCCTCGACTTCGGCGCGCGCTTCTTCCGTCGTGCTCTCGCGGTCGCCGATTTTCTGGCTCGGCGACTCGTCGATCGACGACCAGGGCCAGATCCGGGCGCGACTGCCGCTCCTCCTTGACGATGCGCGGATCGAGCAGCGCCGCCCCGAGCGCCGCCAGCGCCAGCGCGCGCAGCGACCAGCCGCGCGCCCGCGCGCGCCAGCGCAACCGCCAGCAGCACCAGCGCTATCGCCAGCGACACGGCCAGCAACCAGAGCGGCGCCAGGGGTGTATGACGATGTCCGGCGCTCATGGGGCGAGCCGCTCGAGGATCGTCGGCAGATGTACCTGATCGGCCTTGTAGTTGCCGGTCAGCACGTACATGACGAGATTGACGCCGAAGCGATAGGCCTGCTCGCGTTGCCGCTCGCCGCCGGGGACCACCGGAAACAGCGGTCGCTGCCCATGGTCGACCGCCCAGGCGCCGGCCCAGTCGTTGGATCCGGCCACTACCGAGCTGACGCCGTCGTTGACGTGCTCGCCCGAGGGCTCGACCCAGACCGGTACCGCCCGGCTCGGCGTCCCGGCAGATCCGATAGGAGGTAATACGAGCGATGCAGGACATGATCCTCGGGCAGCGGAACGAGTGGCGGCAGATCGAGCGCGCGCGCCAGCTCACGGAGCGTCGACGCGGTCGCCGCGATCGCTTCGGCCGCGCGTATCGAAGACGATGGTTCCGCCGGTCCGCATGTACGCCGAAAGCTTCCGCGACGGCGTTCGGCGAGAGCGGCCGGGAGCATCGGCAAGCGGCCAGTAGAGGAGGGGATAATACGCCAGCTCGTCGTTCTCCGGATCGATGCCCACCGGTTCCCCGAGCTCCGCCGCGGTACGACGATTGACGACCGCGGTAAGCCCAGCGAGTCCTGCCTCGCTGATCTCATCGAGCCTAGCATCGCCGATGCGCACGTAGGCCAGCTGGGTCTTCAGGCTTGCTGGATCGGCGGTGCCGTCCGCGATCACTGTTTGGGCGCTGGCGGCAGCCGTGGCGGCGATGCTGGCGACAAGCGCCAGGCTAAGAGGGCCAGCCTTCGGACGTACCGGCAACGACGGCCAGCGTAGCAGACCGCGCATGCCGAGACTGGCCGCGAGATCAAGCAAGCGCGAGCGATCAGTGCGGCACCGAGCAGCCATGGCCGAAGGTCGTGCTCGTTGCTCTTCGCCGAGGGTAGCGGCGCGAACCAATTCGGGCAGCGGTCCGATCCGCGACGGGTTCGGCGATTGAAGATCCGAGGTTGAGAGCGCGTTTCGATTCAGGGGTGCCGTAAAACCCCGGCGGGTGATGCGGACCGACCGAGGTTTGACCGAAATCGCTGCTGGCGATAGCGCGCGCTTCGAGTGGGGGCGAGCCGAGACGGCCAAAACCATCGAGCGTTTCCAGGGGCGGCAAACGTCGGCGTGGCGGAACCAGCCCGCCCGCCCTGTGCAAGGTCGACGATCCGCTTCAGGACGTCGACGAACAGGCCCGAGAGCGGCAAATTCGACCACTCTGGACTAGCGGTCGTATGAACCAAGACGACCCAGCCGTGGCCGCGCCGCGCGCCGGTGATCAGAGGACGTCCCGTCGTCGAGCCGGGCCCAGGTCCGATCGGCGATGTCGATCGACGGTTCGGCGATGACCTGACGATGAACCTGCAGATCGGCGGGGACGTCGAGACCATGAAAAGGACTCGCGGGCTCGAACGGCGCCAGCCTGCCCGCTCCCGTCCATGATAGCGAGCCGCCGATGATCCGTTCGCCCGGCGCGGATTGCAACAGGAAGCAGAGGATCATCGGTGGATCCCTCGCGCCCCAGACGCGGTCCGGCAAAACGCAGAAGAACCCCGCCCTGCTCTACCCATTGTCGTAGCGACTCGGCCGGTAGGCGCGTCCAGGGTTCCGACATCGGTGAGCACCAGAACCGCGAGCGGTCTCGCCAACAGCGTCGACGCGTCGCCGTGGCGAATCTCGGCGAAGGGCTGTAGAGCTCGATCCAAATAGTAGCTCGCGCCGAGCAGGGGTTGTTCCGCCGATGCCTGCTGGCCGAGTAAACCGACAGCGCGCCGTTGCCAACGCTCATCGACCAGCAGGACGGTCCCAGCGCTTTCCCACCCCTCGACTTCGATACGCGCAAGGCGAACTCGAGAGTTCCGTCGGCAGGTCGAGGAGGATGCTCGCGCGTCGGTCGCCGGCCGCGAATCGCGGCGACTGCTGTGCGAGCGGCATATGATCGTCGGCCAGCAGGCGCAACGTTAGCTGCATGTCGCCTGCCGCCGCCGAGCGCACCAATGTTAATCCGAGCCCGCTCGCGGCCGGTTCCGCCTGCTTAAGCAATAGAGGCAGCTTGGTGGCCGGCGGCATGACCATAGTTACTCCGCCGAGGGCCCGTGCCCAATCAAGCAGCGTTGCGATATTATCCGCGCCGGCGGGCTGTTCGAGACCATCGCTGATCCAGACGACCGATCCGGGCGACCATCTGTTCTGATCGGCCGTTCGAACCAGCGCCGTTGATGGCAGCGGACCGATCCGTCGCCCAGGGTTTCGGCCGCAGTCCTTGGACCATTTCTCGCGCCTTCGCCGCCGGAATTTGCGTCGGCGGAACTGCTGCCAATTCGGCCGCCGCTGGCGCCGTCGTCGCGAGAACGATGGGTCGCCGCTCCCGCTCGGCGCGATCGACATACTGCGCGAGAGCTAGCTGCCTTTCTCGCCAGGCGCTCGCCGATCCCCATCCGTCGTCGATCAACAGGTACACCGGTCCTGACCCGGACAGATCGCCTTCTGCATTGAGAACCGGGCGGGCGACGCCGAGTATGAGGCAAAAGGCGAGCGCAAGACGCAAGAGCAGCAGCCACCAAGGGGTCCGCGCCGCTGCCTCCTCACGCGAGGAGAGGTCAGCCAACAGCCGGAGCGGCGGGAACACGATGCGCAGCGGCGACGGCGGGCTCACCCGTAACAGCCACCACAGCGCCGGAAGCGGTGGCGAGCGCCGCGAGCGCCCATGGCGTCGCGAAGCTGAGGACGCCGAGACTCAGCATTGCGTCACCCGCCGGTCGATCCGGCCAATGCAAGATAGAGGGCGAGCAACGCGGCCTCCGGCGGCTGATCGGTGCGATGCGAGATCGTCGTCCAACCCACTCCCCGGGTCAGGTCGCGCAGGCCAGCCTGGTGGCGCGCGAACGCCGCGCGGTAATCCTCTCGTACCGCCTCGACCCGGCCGAACAGCGCCTCGCCCTCGTTCTCGCTGCCGGTGAACATGACGCGGCCGGAAAACGGCAGGGTTTCCTCGGCGGGGTCGAGGATTTGCAGTAGATGACCGCGCGCGCCTCGGCGGGCAAAATCGCTGATGGTTCTGCTCACCTGCTCCAGCGGCGAGAGGAAGTCGCCAAACAGCACCAGATGCGCATATCGCGGCAGCGCCTCCGAGGCGGGCAGATTTTCCGCGGCAATGCCGTCCCGCTCGAGCGTCGTCGCAAGCCGCCGGATCGCCGTGCGCGCCGCCATCGGCGGTATTCGTTGACCGAGAATGGCGAGATGCTCGCCGCCACGGGCAAGCAGCGCAGCGAGCGCTACCATCAACAGGTCGGCACGGGCGAGCTTGGTCACGCGGTTCTTCGACGAACTCCAGCGCATGGATGGCGAGCCGTCTCGCCACAGCCAGACGCTCTGAGCGGCCTCCCACTCGGTCTCGCGCACGTATATCCGGTCCGACTTCGCCGACTGCCGCCAGTCGATCCGCTGCGCGGCATCGCCCGAATCATACTGGCGGAATTGCCAAAAGGTCTCGCCGTGACCGACCCGAAGCCGTCCGTGAACGCCCTGACTCACCGTCGCCGCTACCCGCTCGGCGGCCACTAGAAGCGGCGGGAGATTGGACGCCAAGCGCCTCACCGCGAGACAGCAAGGGAGTGCCGGCTTTAGCCGCCGCGCCCCCACGGCGGTCCGCGTGAAGCCGAGGCCCGTTGGCAGTCATGCAATCCGTGCCAGCAGCCGGTCGATGACCGTGCCGATCGCGATACCTTCGGCGCGCGCCGAAAACGTTAGCGCCATCCGGTGACGCAGAACGGGATGCGCCAGTGCAGCGATGTCGTCGACCGATGGCGCGAGCCGGCCTTGCATCACCGCCCGCGCGCGAACAGCGCGCATCAGCGCCTGCGATGCCCGCGGCCCCGGCCCCCATGAGACGTGCGCCTTGACCTCTGCGAGCGAGCTGGTCTCCGGCCTTCCGGCGCGGACGAGATCGAGAATGGCATCGACCACGCTCTCGCCGACAGGAACGTGACGGATCAACTTTTGCGCTTCCAGCAATTGTGGCCCATTCATCACCTGGCGCGGCGCTTCGTCGGCGGGTCCAGTGGTTGCGAGGAGCACCTGCCGCTCGGCATCGAGGTCCGGGTAGTCGACATCTACCTGCATGAAGAAGCGGTCGAGCTGCGCCTCTGGCAGCGGATAGGTGCCTTCCTGCTCCAGCGGGTTCTGCGTGGCCAGCACGTGGAACGGCTTCGGCAGGCTGTGATAGTGCCCAGCGACCGACACCCTGTGCTCCTGCATGGCTTGCAACAAAGCGGACTGCGTGCGCGGGCTGGCCCGGTTGATCTCGTCCGCCATCAGCAGCTGACAGAACACCGGCCCCTGGATGAAGCGGAAGTGCCGTCGGCCGATTTCGGACTCCTCCAGGACCTCCGACCCCAGAATGTCCGCCGGCATCAGGTCCGGCGTGAACTGCACTCGGCGCTCTTCCAAACCGAAGACCGTACCGAGCGCCTCGACCAAGCGCGTCTTGCCCAGACCGGGCACGCCGATCAGCAACAAATGGCCGCCAGAGAGAAGCGTGATCAGAGTTTCGTCGAGCACCCGGTTCTGGCCGAAGATGACTCGGGCGATCGCCTCGCGCGCTCCAGCAATGTGCGCGCCGAGTTGATCTATGCAGTCGATAAGCGCAGTATCGCCGCGCTCGCCGTAGTCCGTCATCTGGCGGGCTGTCACCGGGTAGCTCCTGCCTTGAATTGACCACGCGGATTGATGCCGAAGCCTTCTCGCGACCTGCCCACGTTCCAGCCGGAAGCTGGTCCCGTATTTCTCCAGAACATCGATCTGCCGGGCGCTCCACCGCCCTCGCCGAAAGGACGCGTACTTTACGAGAATTTGAACATCCGCATAGATGGGGACGGCGTCTGGCATTATCATGGCTCACCCATCCGACGCAAAGAGCTGCTTTGCCTGTTTGCCTCCGCGCTGACGCGAGACGCGGGCGGCCGGCACTGGCTGGTGACGCCAGCCGAGATGGGGCCGATCGAGGTTGAGGACGCACCTTTTCTCGCCCTCGAGGTGTTCATAGCCGGTGTCGGTGAGCAGCAACTGATCAGTTTGCGAACGAATGTCGACGAGATCGTCACGATCGACGACGAACACCCCTTGCACATCGAAGCCGATCCGAAAGCTGGCGAACTCAAGCCCTATGTATTGTTAAACAAGGGGATCAAAGCCAAGCTTTCGCGGGCCCTCTACTACGATCTTGTCGCGCTGGGCGTCCAAGCTGAGCGCGGCGGGCGTCGGTGTCTGGGCGTCTGGAGCGCCGGCCGCTTGTTCCTCATCGGCTGGCTGGACGAGGCGCCGTGATCACAAAACCGACCCGGGCCTGGATCGTCGACTGTTTCCGGGACCGGTCAGTCGTTCCCGATAAGGCACCGGTGCCGCATGATTATTCCAGGGAGCGTGGCGACCACGCGCTAAATGCCGGCATGGAGCCGGTGCAGCCGCTCATACCGGCCGCGGTGCTCGTGCCCTTAATCGACCGCCCCGATGAGCTGATGGTTCTCTTAACGGAAAGGACGTCCCACCTGGCGCATCACGCAGGCCAGGTGAGCTTTCCGGGCGGACACATCGAGCCTCAGGACGGCGGGCCGAAGGAAACGGCGCTCAGGGAAACCGAAGAAGAGATAGGGCTCGATCGCCAGCGCGTTACCGTCATCGGTCGCCTGGACATATATATAACGCGCACCGGCTTCGCGGTGCAGCCTGTCGTCGGCATCGTTAGCCCGCCCTTCATTCTGAAGCCTGACCCGCATGAGGTTGCCGAGATCTTTGAGGTGCCCTTGAGTTTTCTGCTGAACCGCGACAACCACCAGCCCTGTACAGCCGAGGTCGATGGAGTGACACGTCATTTCTGGGCGATCCCGTATGGCGGGCACTTCATCTGGGGTGCCACCGCCGGTATGCTTGTCGATCTCTGCGACATCTTAGACCCTCGATGAGCCGCGTCCTTGTGCAGTACGTCCTCCCTCTGTTGCTGCCAACCATCATATGGCTGGTCTGGTGGCTGGCGCTCGGCCGCAATCGCAGTACGGCCGAGGGCGTGACCACACGCATCGAACATGGGCCGTGGTTCTGGCTGATCTTGGGCGGTATTGCGCTTCTCGGGCTAAGCTTGATTTACACGGCGATCACGCACGGCTTCGACCCGCGGGGTACTTATGTTGCTCCACGCTGGGAAGACGGTCGGGTCGTCCCCGGACGGGTCGAGTGACCAATCGCCCCGGCTCGCGAGTTCGCCGGTGGAGGCGACCGGATGCCGGGCGATAGGACGGCCGTGGCTACGCATGATCACCACTTTCGCGCTCCAAGCGGATCGAGCAACGGCAGTCCGCAGCATCAACCGGTCGGTAGACTGCACCCGCAACCTTGGATGACAGCCCCCGAGACCCGTCGCGTGCTCGACGCGCTGACAGCGGAGGCCAGCGAGATCCGTTTTATCGGCGGCTGCGTTCGTGACGCCATACTGAAACGGCCGGTGCGCGATATCGACTTGGCGCTGCCACTGCCGCCGGATCGGGTGATGGCGCTGCTTCGCCGGGCCGGCATCAAGAGTCATTCCCACCGGTATTGACCATGGCACGGTCACCGCCGTCGTCGGTTCGATGCAATTTGAGATAACGACGCTACGAATGGACGTTGAGAATTACGGCCGGCGCGCGAAGGTAGCCTTCATCGACGACTGGAGGGCTGACGCAGCGCGGCGCGACTTCACCTTCAACGCTTTGTCCTGCACGCCCGAGGGCGACATTTACGACTACTTCGGTGGACTGGAAGATCTCGGTCACGGACGTGTGCGCTTCGTCGGCAACGCACGCGAACGGATCGGCGAGGATGTCCTCCGGCTGCTTCGGTTCTTCCGTTTCTATGCCCATTACGGCTGGCCGCCGCCCGACGAAGATGCGCTCGGCGCCTGCCGGGAATGGGCCGAGAAAGTGCAGACGCTCTCGGGCGAGCGCGTTCGGGTCGAGCTATTCCGAACCCTGATGGCGACCGACCCGGCCGATGTGTTTCAGTTGATGCGCGATTGGCGGGTGCTGGAGCACGTGCTGCCGGAGGCTGACGGGACTGGCCGGCTGAAGATGCTGAGCTGGCTGGATAGCCGCGCGCTGCGTATCGACAGGGTTGCGCCGGACCCGGTGCGTCGCTTGGCGGCACTTGTCGCTGAGTGTCGGGCCGAGGCCGAAGCAATCGCTGAACGCCTGAGATTATCTACGCGCCAGAAGGACCGGTTGACGGTGATGATCCGCCCCCCTCATCGCGTCGATGCAGACACCGGTCCGGCTGGGATGAAGCAAGCGCTCTATCACCTGGGACCAGCGGCGGTGCGCGACCTGCTATTGCTTGCCTGGGCCGGCGAACTGGCCGGACAAGCTCGGACGCGGCCCGGTCGAAGCGATCGTTGGACGGCACTGCTCCACGAAGTCGACAGCTGGCGGCCTCTCGAATTCCCATTGAGGGGCCGCGATGCGCTCGCCCTCGGCATCCCTCCTGGTCCCCGAATTGGAGGACTTTTGCGTCAGGTCGAGCGATGGTGGGAAGAGCATGGTTACCGGGCTGGTCACGAGGAGTGCTTACGCCAGCTGCGGTCGCTGATGGCCGCCGACGAGTGACGTATCCTACGCCTCGGGACCGGCGAAAAGGTCTCGCGAAGCAAGCGCGGCTCCTCCGGCGATCAGCAGTGCGGCGGCGGCGAGCACCCAGCTCGGCGTGGCGCGGCCGAACATAACGAGGAGCGCCGTCGACAACAGCGGGGTGAGGTAGCCGCAAACGCCAAGAGCGCGGATGTCACCCTGCTTCATCCCGATGTCCCAGGCGAAGAAGGCCGCGCCGACCGGTCCCAACCCCATCGCCACTACCGCCAACCATTCACCGTCTTGTGGCCAAATCGTTCGCTCGAACAAGAGGTGGCTGATGCCGGCAAGAAGCGCGGTCGCGCCGCAAAACGCCCCCACTGCTTCCGTTGATACATGAGCAAAGCGGCGGCTGATCACCGAGTAAGCCGCCCACGTTATGGCACAGGTCAATGCCGCGGCGTAGCCCACGGCGTGCTCGGCGAGGAAAATCGGGCCGTCGGTGGGGGCAATGAGCAGTGCCGAACCGGCTAGTCCCGCGACCGCGCCGGCCATGTGCCACCATCGAAGCCGCTGGCCCGGCAGCAGCGAAGCGAATAGAACGATCAGCAATGGCCAAAGATAGTTGACGAGGTTGGCTTCCGCCGGCGGCGCCGTGCGTAACGCGAGAAAGTAGAAAAAATGATAGCCAAACAGCCCGCCGACGCCGACCAGCCAGGCTCGCCACGGCCATTGGAAGTGGCGGATGATGGAACCCCGGCTCAGGATCCATCTGATCAGCGTAGCTATGAACGCGACCGCGAAAGCTAACGCCGTAAGCTGGAAAGGGGGCACGCGTCCGGTCATTGTCGTCAGTAGCGCCAGCGTCGCCCACATCAGAATTGCGCTGGCGCCGATCACCGTCGCTCGCCCGACCGAGCTCCTGCCTGCGGCATCCGGCGGAGGCGAGGTCACGAGAAAACTCCCGGCTGCTTCTTCCCGGATTGAAGACTTGACAGCAATCACGAGCCCGGACGCTGGGGCCGAGCGGCGCGGATGCGCTCAGATGACGGGTCGGGTCAGCTGAGGGTTTTGCACCGCGGGTTTCTTCGAATAGTCATAGAAGCCCTTGCCGGTCTTCCGGCCGAGATAGCCGAGTTGCACGAGCCGCGTCAGGGTATGCGGAGGCGCGTGGTGTTCGTGACGAACGTCCTCGAAGATATTGTGCGCCATCGCTTCTACGACATCGAGGCCGATGTAGTCGGCTAATTCGAAAGGGCCCATTGGGTGCGCCGCCCCCGATTTCATGGCGTGGTCGATGCTCTCGATCGTTCCTGTGCCGCGCTCCAGCATGCGGATGGCGTTCAGCATGTAGGGCGTGAGTAGCCGGTTGACGATGAAGCCCGTGGTGTCCTGGACGACAACCGGATCCTTGCCGATAGCCGAGCAAAATTCGCTGAGGTTTTGAATCGTCTCTTCGGAGGTTTCGAACGCATGAATGATCTCGACCAGCTTCATCACTGGCGCGGGATTGAAGAAATGCAAGCCGGCAACGCGGTCGCGATGCTTGCACACCGCCATCATTGCAGTGACCGATAATGTCGAGGTGTTGGTAGTCAGCAGCGCGTCGGGACGGCAGACGTGCTCCAGACGCCGGAATAGTGCTTTCTTTGTTTCCAGATCTTCGATGATCGATTCGATGATGAGATCGCAGTCGGCAACTGCATGCTCATCGGCCGAGAAACTGATCCGCGACAATATAGCGTCACGGTCCTCGGCCGTCATCTTGCCGCGCTCGACCGCCTTGCCAAGACCAGCCGCGAGCGAACTCTTGGCGCGGTCCCAAGCGCCCTGTGTCGCCTTGACGGCGGTTACCGCAATGCCTGCCTGGGCGCACACTTGGGTAATGCCGAGGCCCATCGCGCCTGTTCCAATCACTCCGACCTTGTTGACTGGCATATTGTTCCCCTACTTTTGGTCCTGCTGGCGCGAACGGTCCGTAATCAGGCGAAGGGCCGGAGCGCAGCACGATCCGGGTCCCACCTTTAATCCGCTCGAGGTTTAGCCGCTTTCGACGAGGAGATAAAGAACGCTTTCGCAGTTGCGGAAAGCCGGGCGCCGCTCGCCAGGCTCTCTCGCGAGCGGCGCAATTCAGAAGAGGTCAACTCGCGCCCGGCCTACTCTTGCCGGACGTACACGGCGATTTCCTGCGGCTGCCTCTCCAAGCTGTTGCATCGGTCTCAGCGCGCCCTCACGATAACATCGATGCGGCAAGGCCGTTATTGCAACGCAGCATCTTTTCCGCAATACTGATATGAACTGTGTCGCCTCACCGCGACGGGCGAAGGCGCTTATCATGCACGACGGGTCTGAAGCGGGCGTTCCGATGTCTTCGGAGCATGGTCCGATCACTATCAAGAAGTATGCCAACCGCCGCCTCTACAACACCGCCACCAGCTGCTACGTGACACTCGACTACTTAGCGCAGCTGGTTAAAACGGGCGCTGAGTTCTCCGTCTATGATGCCAAGACAGGCGAGGATATCACTCGCGCCGTTTTGACTCACATTATTGTCGAGGAAGAATCCAAGGGGCAGAGCATGCTGCCGGTGAGCTTTCTTCGGAATGTCATCAGCTTCTATGGCGACAGCCTTCAGGCCGTCGTGCCGCGCTATCTCGAGCAGACGATGCAAGCCTTCGCGAGGAACCAAGAACAGATGCGTGATTATCTGCGAAGCGCCTTCGACGGGCTTATGCCGTTCGCGTCCTTCGAGGAGATGAGTAAGCAGCAGATCGCTATCTTTGAGCGAGCTATGCGGATGCTAACCCCCTTCTACGGCGAGGAGCCTTCGGCACCTGAACGGCAGCCGGAGCCTCGGACCAGCGCCACCGAGGCGCAGATTGAAGAGCTCCGCTCGCACCTCAATCAGATCCAGAAGCAGCTCGACGATCTTGTATCGCGGCGGGATGAATAGCTGCCCGAAGAAGCCATGCTGGTGGGAGCCGGCATACGCGTCAGCTGGCGTGCCTCGAAGCGCTCAGCCCAGAGATGAGCATGCGACCGAAATCTCGATGCTTTCCTTAGCGTTTTCTGTGCTCTAAGGTAATCGTCGCAACCTGCGACGGGTGAATTGCTTGTCATTCTCGATGCACGTCGCTACCTGATGCATAGGACGACCTCTTGAGGGTGAGGCGAGCAGGGTCGTAGTGGAAGCTTTGGGCGCGGGGGATTGAATTCGCCCTATAGAGTCTTTCTTCTGGTATGGCCAGTTTGGCTGAGCATCAATAACGACAATCGGCGATCGCCCACTGATCTGGAGATCGAAATACATGGTGCCGTTCGACGAAGACCCGAGCAGGGCTGCCAACAAAGGTACGGATGTGGACCGCTTCGTCGGTAACCGTATTCGCGAAAGACGCGTGATGCTGGGTCTCAGCCAGCAGCAAATGGCACAGATGATCGGTGTAACCTACCAACAGGCGCACAAGTACGAGCGTGGCATCAACCGCATTTCCGCCGGTAGGTTATTCGATATCGCGCGCGTGTTGCGGGTGCCCGTCAGCTATCTCTTCGAAGGTCTTGAGGGTAATGGAAGCGAAGATGACCTGTCGATGCGCCAGCGGATGTGCCTTGAGCTTGCCCGCAACTTCACGCAAATACCCAACGAGCGCCATCGCGAGGCGCTGAGCCAGCTGGCTCGCGTGCTGGCCGCGAAGTAGCTACTCCCCCAGCGAAACGCGCTTTGTCGTATTCCTACATGCTCACGTTTGCCATTACAGGCTGACTAAGGTCGGCTGTTGGCCCGAGCTGGCATTGCTCGCGTTACCCATGGCGATTCGCAAATTCCGCAGCATGCGATCCCATCCGATCCGCTTGATCGCGGTGCGGCTGAACCGGGCCCTAAACGCGACTTCGTCCAACGTTGCAAGGTCGGCGAGCTTAGGCGCGGTGAGATCGGCCCGCGGGTGGAATTCGATGTGCCCGGTCGGCGTCGCGAACTTGTTCCAAGGGCAGGCCGCGAGACAATCGTCACAGCCGTAGATGCGGTTTCCAAGAGCGCCCGAAAGGTCTGGCGATATCTCGCCCTTATGCTCGATCGTCAGATACGATACGCAACGTCGCGGCTCTATACGGTATGGCTCGGCAAGTGCGCCGGTTGGGCAGGCCTGCACGCATGCATCGCAAGAGCCGCAGTGGTCTACCTCTGGAGCATCGGCCGGCAGCTCCAGGGTAGTGAATACCTCCCCCAAAAACAACCAAGAGCCGAAGAGACGTGAGACGAGATTGGTGTGCTTGCCGATCCAACCCAGCCCCGCTCGCATCGCCAGCGGCTTCTCCATAACCGGCGCGGTATCGACGAAAACCCTGACACCACAGTCGTG
This sequence comes from uncultured Alphaproteobacteria bacterium, assembly GCA_963786265.1. Taxonomy (GTDB): domain Bacteria; phylum Pseudomonadota; class Alphaproteobacteria; order Rhodospirillales; family Defluviicoccaceae; genus Defluviicoccus. Next base: position 13,245 of record CAWAYT010000051.1, on the reverse strand, counting down.
AGATTCCGCTAGCCAGCGCGCGAATGCCTTGAGCAGCTTCTTCAGTACATCGTGGTAGTCGCGGCCGCGCGCGTACACGCTGATCGCGCCGCGATCCGGTTCCCCGTGCACCGTGCGCGGATCGCCGACGGGACCGTAATTGACACCGAGGCAGATGATAGTTCGTGCCTGGGCCAGAGGGCTTGCGGATCCGGCCGTCGCTCGGCGTTCCGCGCCATCCAGTCCATGTCACCATGGCGTCCTTCGCTGAGATACTGCCGCAGATGGCCGGAATCCTCGGCGCCGGCTTCGGCCTGCGTGAAGCCGACGACGTCGAAGCCGAAATCGTGCGCACGCGTGCGGATAGCCTCCTTGATTTTGTCGGGGTTAACCATCCGCCTCGTCGTCGGCGCGGGTCAGATCGCCGAGGGCCTGCGCGATGGGCGTTAGCAGGGCCGCGTCCGGCTGGGCACGGGATCGCTGCGCAAAGGCAACGTATTGTGTGACTAGCGCGCGCATGGGCGCGGAAAAGCGCTGCGGGTTCTGGAGGAACTCGGGTGATAGCGTGGCGACGCTCTCCCGAGCGGCCGCCAACGCATCCTCCATCCGGTCGTCCTGCTCGTAAGCGCGGCCGAGCTCCGCAAGCGCCTTCGCCAGCTCCGGCCGATGCCGCCCACCTTCCGCGACACGCCGGCGTTGCTCGGCCACGACGCCTTCCGCCTTGATGAGCGACGATGTTGCCTGCATCGATGCTGTTCCCAAAGGCCTCCACGTAGCCTTCTAATAGTCTAGGACTATTTCACAACAAAGTATCTCGCCTTTGCTTTATCGGCAGGAGAGCTGTGTGCCGGAAGCGCGTTCTAAACACGCCCCTGGTACGCCGGCACGCCCTGGTCCGGGAGCCACAGGCCGGCCGGTGGATCAGCGGTTTGCCAGAAGACGTCGATGGGGATGCCGCCGCGCGGAAACCAATAGCCGCCGATGCGCAGCCAACGGGGCTCGGCGACAGCCTGGATCTCCTTGCCGATCATCAGCGTGCAGTCCTCATGGAAGTCACGGTGGTTGCGAAAGCTGGCAAGATAAAGCTTCAGGGACTTGCTTTCGACCAGGCGCGCCCTCGGGGCGTAGTCGATCACCAGATGCGCGAAGTCGGGCTGGCCGGTGACCGGGCACAGGTGGTGAACTCCGGGCAGGTAAAGCGGACGAGGTAGACCGCGTCCGGATGCGGGTTCGGCACCGTTTCCAGCCGGGCCTTCCAGCGGCGAGGTCGGGATCGGCCGCCGGCGCGACCGAGTTGGGTCATGCTCCTCGTGCCGTCCTCGGTGTCGCAGTTGGCATTACTCGGTGCCGCTCCCGGCCCGCGTCTCGGCCGCTCGCCGCGCTGGAGCCTCTCCCGGGTTTGAGGGTCACGTCACGCTCTCTCTGCAGTGCTTCTCACACAGCGCCCGGCGACGGTTCAGGACATGGGCATGCAGCCGCCCGTCTCGCTCGCCGCCCAGGGCTCGATGTCGCCCTCGAGCGTACTCGCGGGCGAAGGTCCGTCGGCGAACGCGGCGAAGGAGCCGGCGGCGATCGCCTCGCGCATCCCGGCCATCAGGTGCTGATAATAGGCGACGTTGTGCCAGGTGAGCAGCATCGCGCCTGAGAATTTCTCCCGAGCGCACGAGATGGTGCAGGTAGGCGCGGCTGTACTCGCGGCTGGCCGGACAGGGCACGCCCTCGTCGAGCGGTCGCGGGTCGTCGGCGTGGCGGGCGTTGCGCAGGTTGACCGGACCGAAGCGGGTGAACGCCTGTCCGGTGCGGCCCGAGCGGGTCGGCAGCACGCAGTCGAACAGGTCGATGCCGCGCGCCACCGCGCCGACGCAGATCCTCCGGCTTGCCCACGCCCATCAGGTAGCGCGGCCGGTCGGCCGGCAGCAGCGGCGCGGTCACGTCGAGCATGCGGAACATCGCCTCCCGCCCCTCGCCGACCGCGAGCCCGCCGATCGCGTAGCCGTCGAAGCCGATGCCGGTCAGCGCGGCCGCCGACTCGGCGCGCAGTTCGGGATGCACGCCGCCCTGGACGATGCCGAACAGCCCGTAGCCCGGGCGGGCGACGAACGCCTCCCGGCAGCGCGCCGCCCAGCGCATCGACCGGCGCATCGACGGCGGCGGCGCGCACCGTCGATGCCGAAGGGCGGGCACTCGTCGAGGACCATGGTGATGTCGGCGTCGAGCAGGCGCTGGATCTCGACCGCCCGCTCCGGCGTGAGCGCGGTGGCGGCTGCCGTCGAGGTGGCTGCGGAAGTCGACGCCGTCCTCGTCGATCGTCCTGCAGTCCGGCCAGCGACATCACCTGGTAGCCGCCGGAGTCGGTGAGGATCGGCCCCGGCCAGCGCATGAACGCGTGCAGCCCGCCCAGCCGCGCGATGCGCTCGGCGCCCGGCCGCAGCATCAGGTGATAGGTGTTGGCGAGCAGCATGCGGGCGCCGGTCGCCGCGACCATCTCGGGGGTCAGCGCCTTGACTGTCGCCGCGGTCCCGACCGGCATGAACGCCGGCGTCGGCACTCGGCCGTGCGCCACGTCGAGCACGCCCGCGCGCGCCGCGCCGTCGCGACGCGAGAATGCGAAACATCGACGACGGTCACGCTCGTTCCGCCCGTGTCAGCAGGCAGGCGTCGCCGTAGGAGTAGAAGCGGTAGCCCGCTTGCCAGCGCATGCGCGTAGGCCGTCTTCATGCGATCCGTCCCGGCGAACGCGCAAACCAGCATGAACAACGTCGAGCGCGGAAGGTGGAAGTTGGTCAGCAGCAGATCGGCTACCCTGAAGCGATAGCCGGGCGTGATGAACAGCGCGGTCTCCCCCGACCAGGCGCGCACACCGCCCGCTCTCGTCGGCGGCGGTCTCGATCAGCCGCAGCGTCGTGGTGCCGACGGCGACGATCCGTCCGCCGGCGGCCTGGCAGGCGCCGATCGCCTGCCGCCGCGCCGCTCGCCGATCTCGCCGCGTTCGGCGTGCATGACATGATCCTCGATGCGCTCCGCCTTCACGGTCAGGAAGGTGCCGGCGCCGACGTGCAACGTGACGGACGTGCAGGCGGACGCCCGCGGCACTCAGCGAAGCCAAGCAGCTCGGGTGTGAAGTGCAGTCCCGCCGTAGGCGCGGCGACGGCGCCCGGACGCGCCGCGAAGACCGTCTGATAGTCGTCGCGATCGCGCGGATCGGGCGCATCGCGCCGGATGTACGGCGGCAACGGCGCGGCTCCGTGCGCCTCCAGCTTTTCAATCATCGCCGCGCGTTCGCAACCGAAGTCGAGTAGCAACGAGCCGTCCGCTCCCTTGCTCGCCACCACCGCTGCGAAATCCGGCGGCGAACTCGACGCGATCACCCGGCCGAAGACGGCGGGCCGGGCGGGCGAGCGCTCGCCAGCAGCCGGGCGCCGCCTCCTCGATCACCGTCGCCTCCACGGACACGTCGCCCCGGCGCCCGAACAGCCGTGTCGGCATCACCTTGGTGTCGTTCAGAACCAGCAGATCGCCCGGCCGAAGTAGTCTCGGCAGGTCGCGAACCATCCGATCTTCAAGTCGCTCCCCGACGCGCAGTAGCCGCGCTGCATCGCGCGGCCGCGCCGGTGCTGCGCGATAGCCTCGGCCGGCAGAGCGAAATCGAAGTTTTCAATCCTCATCGGGCGCGGAGCCTACTCGAAGCACCTTACTTGCTCAAACCCGACTTGACGCAAGCGGGCGACCATCGACAAGATCGCGCCAAGAAAAGTGACTTCGGTCGTTAAGAGCAAGAGGGGGGTGGACCGTGGCCTTGTCGTTTTTGACGGTCGACGCGTTCAGGCCGGATGCGGAGCCGTGGGTTCCAGTGGGGCCAATCGCCTCAGTTGTCCAGGAGAGCGGCAGTTTTCTCCTTCGACTTGCGGACCAGCCTCTCGCCATCCAGCTTTCGGTCCTCTCGCCGACCTGCCTGCGAGTGCGGTTCAGCCCGCGCGGTGCGTGGGACTACCGAACGGAGACATCGCTGGCCGTGATCAACCGCGAACTCGGTCCTGTCGAAGCGCGCGTTCTCGCGAGAACGTCAGAGCGGCTAATTGTTGATACCGGCGCGATGCGGATCGAAGCCGACCTATTGCCCTACGCCTTGCGCGTCTATCGGGGCGCGCAGCTGATCTGTGCCGACCAGCCGGGCCGCAATCTCGTCTACCGACCCGGGCGAGCATGGCATCGCCAACATCAAGCGAATGCCCGAAAACGCCGTCTACTGCGGCTTCGGCGAGAAGGCTGGGGCGCGGCTGCTGAAGAACGGCAGCATCATGACCAACTTCAACTTCGACAACTTCATTTACGCCCGCGCGCCGATCCCAACCGGCACCGAGGGTGGGCCGCTCAACCCGGCGGAGCCGCTGTACGCCTCGATCCCGCTGCTGATCGAGATCAATCGCTGCGCCCGCTGGCGACCATGCCGGGCCGCCCTATTGCTACGGGCTGTTCCTGGACAACGTTTCGCAGTCATTCTTCGACATCGGCGACCATACGGATACCGATCGCCGCGGTCGATACGTCTTCGGCGCGCTTGTTCGGCGAGCTCGACTATTACGTGTTTCTGGGGGACGGGGTTCCTGACATCCTGCGCCAGTTCACAAGTCTGACCGGGCGCAGTTCGATGCCGCCCAAGTACGCCTTCGGGTTCCACCAGGGCTGCTACGGCTACTACGATCGCGCTCGCCTGGAGAGCGTTGCTCGCGACCTACCGCGAGGCCCGCATCCCGCATCGATGGTCTGCACATCGACATCGACTTCCAGGACAATTATCGCGTCTTCACCCATAGCGAGATCAAGTTTCCGCGCGCCGCCGAGATGATGGCCGACCTGCACGCCAGCGGCTTCAAGTGCTCGACCAACGTGACGCCGCTCGTCACCGACAATCCGCTCGATGAGCGAGGGGAGATGACGCCGTTCGCGGCAGCGGCAGGAGCTTCTGGATATCGCGGGCCTGCTCTACGACGTCCGGGCCGGGCGCGAGCCGGCGGAGCGGGCTGTTCGCCGCCACGATCTCCTACGGCGCCAATCGCGGGGTCAATCCCTATCGCTATCCGCCGCTCACGCCCAACCGCGACGGCGTGACGCCGCTTGGCGCGACGATCAACTACCCCGACCTCGGCCGCCCCGACGTGCAGCGCCGCATGGGGCCGTCAGTACGCGCACCTGATCCAGGATCGTCGGCATCGACATGATCTGGCAGGACATGATGTGCCCGGCCGCCGCCGTGTCCGCCGACACCCCGGTGGGCACTCTGCCGCTCGACCTGATGACGCACGACGGTAGCGGTTACGTGCCGCACGGCGTCTGCCACAACGCTTACGCGATGTTCCTGTTGCAGGCGACCGATGAGGGCATGCGCGCGCTCAGGCCGGAAAGGCGCCCCTTCATCCTGGCGCGCGGCGGATATGCCGGCCTGCAGCGATACGCGGCACTGTGGACCGGCGACAACGCCTCGAGCTGGGACTTCCTCAGGATCAACATCCCGCAGGTGCTCAACCTCGGCCTGTCCGGCGTGCCGATCTCCGGAGCCGACGTCGGCGGCTTCGCCACCGGACCCATCTCCGAAGGCACCACCTCTGCCTTCGGTCGTTCGTGACGGGCCGCGTCATCGGCGGCGTCACCAGATCCCGAGCTGTTCGTGCGCTGGATGCAGGCCGGCTCGTTCCTGCCCTGGTTCCGCAACCATTATCTCGGCTACGACAAGGAATATCAGGAGGTCTACGCCTACGGCGAACCGGTGACGAGCATCTGCCGGCGACACATCGAGCTGCGCTACCGGATGCTCCAGGTCTACTACGACGCCATGTATGAATGGACGAAGACCGGCATGCCGATCGCGCGCGCGCTGTTCCTCAACGATCCGGACGACCCGGAGGTCTACCAACACCTGGACGACCAGTTCTTCGTCGGCAAGGACCTCCTGGTGGCGCCGATCCTTTCCCCGGCCGCATCCGGCGAGACTGGCGGCGTCGCGCGATGTCTATCTTCCGGCCGGCAGCGACTGGTACGAGTTCCGGGACAACGAAGCCGCCATCGGCGCACCGATCGCGGGCGGGCAGACTTTACGGGGCGTGCGCGCCGGGCTCGACCAAGTCCCCATCTACGTGCGCGAAGGCGCGATCCTGCCGATGCGCTCCCGTGTCGAACAGTACGTGGGCGAGCTGAAGGAGAACCCGCTCGACATCCACGTCTATCCCGGCCCGGACAGCGACTACCTGCTCTACCAGGACGACGGGATCAGCACCCGGGCGGAGAAGGACGAGGCGTTTCGCATGACGCGGATCAGTCGGCGCGCCGTTTCCGGCGGAACGAGCATTCGCCTGGAAAGGCTTCACGACCGCTACACGCCGCCTGAACCGTTCGTTCTCATCCGTCTGCTCGGGACAGAACGGCCCACGTCGGTGAATGCCGGCCGCGTCGAGTCGCCCGCGGCACGCCTCGGCCACGGCACTCGAAGCGATGCCGGAAGAGGGCTATCTTGGGATGAGCGGTCGGCCTGACCCTGGTCAAGGTCTTCGACCGGCGCGCCGGACCTCAAGGTCACGGTTCTGTTCGGGTCGTCAAGCCGGCCGTAAGCATCCGTCTGGAGGTCGTCGCATGATCGAGAGATTAGGGGCCGGCAAGCCTGCGGAGATCACCTTCACCTGTGATTTCCATGAACTGGTCGGCGGCGACCTGCGCCCCGGCGCCTCCGTTCTGCTACGCTACGACCCGCTACGCATCGTTCCGCCGGGGAGCCGTATCGCTTCGGCGATCCCGACCGGCCGGTGGTCGCCCATTTGCGTTTTCACCAAGGCGCCACGCTCATAGACGTACCGCTCCACTCGCCGGCCGGATTGTCCCGTGCCCGGACGTGGACTCGACGGGGCAGGGCTCGATGCTGTCGGCCCGCATCGATGTGCCGGCCGACGCCGAGCGGCTCACGGTCTGGTTCTCGTATACCGGTGACATCGGGCGATGATCCGCTATGACAGCGACTACGGCGCCAATTATCGGTTCGGCTTTCCAAGCCGCGAGATCAGTGTGGCACGGGCAATGGTGACACGTCGGCCCGACGAGCCTTTCGATCTTCTCGAGCTGACTGTCAGCGCGACGGATGCAGTGGAAGGCGTAGCGGCGGCGTTCTTTCTCGTCGCCGACCCGGGCTGCGCCAAGCACGCGGCGCGATTGCGGCGCATGGGCCAGAACGGCGGCGGACTTGGCGTCTCATGGCGCGCCAGCATCGACGTTCCGCACGGCGCCATCGTTCGCTTCAAGGTATGCTACTGGATCGGCGGAAGGCGCCTCACGGACGACAACACCGGCGGCTGGTACATCGCCCCCGAACCCGAGCCGGAGCGCATCCCACCGCCGCCCCCGGCTCTGCTCGAAGCAGCGGCGGCGTGGAGCTGAGTCTTCACAACGATCAACAGACTAGCAGCTCAAGCGGGGTAGATGACAAACTGCGTCCGTCGCATCCGGCATCCGAGCGAACGGACACATCGCGCGCTACCGATTCGAAAAGACGGTGTGCAAACTTACGCGACGGCCCCACACAGGTTGCCTTGCCGGACCACATCGATTAGCATTTTGCCATGCAATTCCAGGCTAGGCTGCTTGTCGCAACCGTGGTGGCATGGGCGCTATGCACCAGCGTTGCAGTGTACGCGCCGCAGGCAGCGCCGGCATCGACCGATAGCTATACCGCAATTGCGCAGCCTCCGGCAGCTTGTCACGATCAGCCGCAAGGCCCTGTTCCGGCGACATCTAAACTGCCAGCCTGTTGGCTCGTCCATTGTAGCAGCTGTAGCGGCATTCCGGCGACACCTGCCACGCCCCCACGCAGTATTCTCTTCATCGCTCAGCCGCCCGCTGCAGAGGAGGCGGCACAGCCCGCCGGCCGCCACATCCATCCCGATCCGCATCCTCCTCGCGTCTGAGCTCCGGAGACGCTGAGGCCGCGGCTGGTGCCGGCGATCTCGCCCGCATCCGCGCGCGAATGCAAATCACACGCGCGATTTATAGGATCGACGATGCGAATCTATCGACCAAGGGCCCTCGCCCTGGCGACCAGCCTGTTCTCAGGGCTGCTGGCTTTCCCCTTCACCGCCCCTGCCGCAAGCGTGGATTATGAACTGGTGCCGCTGGAGCAGCGCCTGCCGATCGGCAAGGAGGTGACGCTCACGGTGCGCCTGTTGCATGCGCCCACGAGCACGCCGGTGCCCGGAGCGGTGATCTTCCGCACTCGCCTTGACATGTCGCCGGAGGGGATGGACGACATGGTCGCGCTGCTCACGCCTGTCGGCGCCGACGAGCCAGCGACTTGGCGTTACACCACCCGGCTGACGATGGCGGGCGACTGGGCAGTGACGGTGCAAGCCAAGGTGCCGGGGGAAACCGAGACGGTGCGCGCCCGCGCCATCATCACCGGCGTCGAGCAGACGGGCTCGGCTTCGCGCACCCATCGCCACTAGAGATGGCGAGAGATGGCGAAATCCGAGCTGGTTCCCCAGCGGCTGGCGGCGCGCCTGCTCGCCGTGCTGCTGCTCATGCCGGCGGCTGCCGTGGCAAGCCCGGTGTCCGCCCAGCTTACGGACTCCGCGCAATCGCTCACCGGGGGCGCGGCGCCGGTTCTGGGCGCGCGCGTCGAGGAGTTGCTGGAGATGGGGCGGCGCCTTAATCCCGGTGTTGCGGCGCGGGCGCTGGAGGCCGAGGCGGCGATCGCCCGCATCGACGCAGCAGGCCGCTTCCCCGACCCAATTTTCACCACCGAGTTCGAGGACATCCGCGCCAGCGGCGGCACCTCCGCTCCCGAGAGCCTTGGCCGAGTGAAGTACTCGCTGGCGCAGACGATTCCGCTCTGGGGAAAGCGCCGGCTGGAACGTAGTATCGCGAACGCGGAAGCCGACGCCGCCGAGGCACAGCGGCGCGCCGCCTTGGTCGAGCTGGAGACGCGAATCAAGGTTGTGTTCGCCAGCTACTACGGGGCCGAGGCGGCGATCGGAGTGACCCGTGAGTTGCTCCGCACCGTTGCCGCCACTGCCCAAGTGGCACAGAGCCGCTACTCGCAGGGGCGCGGCAACCAGCAGGACGCGATCAGCGCGGAAGCCGAAGCGGGTCGCTTGCAGCTCGACCTGACGCGTCGGGAGGGGGAGCGCCGGGCCGCCGCGGGCCGACTGAACGCGCTACTCAACCGCACACTGGGCTCGCCGCTCGCGGCACCCCAGGCAGTGCGTACGATACCACCTGCCGAGGCGATGCCTCTAGACGAGTTGCTGCGGCGGGCGCGGCAAGGCAATCCGCAGATCGATGCCGAGGGAGCGGAGATCAGCGCGGCACAGCACAGCGTCGAGCTAACCCGCCGCGCCTGGTATCCCGACGTCACCCTCGGGCTTTCCGTCTACGAAGAAGACGGCGCCGAAAGCCGGCAGTTCGGTGGTTATGAGGCGATGATCTCATTGGAATCCCCCTGCAGTGGGGATTGCGCGAGGCGCGCGAGCGTGAGGCCAAGGCAAAGCTCGCGGCCTCGCGGGCGCGCCGCGAAGCGACGTTCGCAGATTTGGGGGGCGAGATCGAGGCCGCCTGGTGGGCACTCGACGGCATGCGCAGTGGTCTGGAGGTCCTGCGGCGGGTCAACATGCCGCAGGCCGACGTGATGTTCCGCTCGACCCTTGCGTCCTTCGAATTCGGCCGCGCCGACCTGCCCAGCGTCCTGCTCGCCGAGCAGGCGGTCCGCCGCACCGAACTGGAGAACATCAACCTCCTCGTCGAGCAGCAGGTCCGGCTCGCCGAAATCGAGAAGCTGATCGGAGGCGAATTATGAACCGACATCGCCGGGACCTCGCGATCAGTCGTTTTCAATCCCGGCAATCAAATTTGGCAGAATGCAAATGCGACACACGACATCACTCAACACGACTGCACTGGCTCTATTATTCAGTGCTTTTCTCTTGGGGCTATCCTCGACTTCTTGCACGAGCTCGGCCGAGAGGTCGCGAGATTGTCGCTTCGAGGTTCTCAACCAACCGGTCACCGTCGGAGCCCACTCGGAACTCATCGTCGGACTGACGCGCGTTTCCGACGCGCAGCCGATCGACAATGCGAACGTCACGATCCGTCGTCTGGAAATGACCCACACGCGTCCGGCGCACAAGAGCTTACCTCCGGGCGGCGCGACGACAACAATGGCTGGAGAGGTGAAATTCCTCGGCTCCTCTGGTCCGGGTCAGTATCGATTTCATGGCTAACGTGTCGATGCCGGGCAAGTGGGAGCTGGATATTTCGGCCGACGTCCCGGGCGAAGCCGAGCCGATTGCCGATACCGTGAAGTTCGAAGCAGGACGCTGAGGATCGAAACTGTGGGTCGAATCCGGGCGGCGGTTCGCATCGTGGAAGGTGAACAATGAGGACGGGCATATCTCTCGCGTTCGTCGCATTGGTCGCGGCGATTGCGGGCGCCGCTGCGGCCTATTGGGCGGCTTTGCGGGTTCCGCCGGAACGTTGGTTTCATGCCGGGCAGCCTGTCCAGGAAAAGACGGCGCACGACCAATCCCCGTCTCGGGAACGAAAGGTGCTGTACTACAAGGACCCGACCGGCAAGCCCGAGTACTCGCCGACACCCAAGAAGGACGATTTCGGCAGGGACTACCTCCCAGTTCATGGGAGCGAGGAGGCTCCTGTGGGAGTTCTTGTACCCGAGCCGCCCAAAGGCGGACGCATTCTGTACTATCGCAATCCGATGGGGCTGCCGGATACCTCGCCCGTCCCGAAGAAGGACTCGATGGGCATGGATTACATCCCGGTCTATGAAGACCAAGCTGCCGGCGACAGCGGCACCGTCCAGGTCGCCCCGGAGCGGGTACAGATGCTGGGCGTCCGGACCGATGTTGTCGGCCGGCGGGATCTAATGCGGCCAATCAACGCCATGGGCACGGTGCAGTTCGACGAACGACGCACCTCCGTCGTGTCGCCGAAATACGAGGGCTGGATCGAACAGCTGCTGGTGAACTCCACTGGCCAGGCGGTACACCGAGATCAGCCGCTGATGCGGGTCTATAGTCCCGATCTGCTTCTCGCCCAACAGGAGTACGCCGCGATCCGCTCTTCGCTGGAGGCTGCCGGCGCTGCGTGGTCGGGCGAGGATGCATCGAAGCGTCTGCTGGATGGCACGCTGCAGCGCCTTCGCTATCTCGACTTTCCCGAGGAGGATCTGGAGGCACTGCGGCAAGGCTCCACGCCGCGCCGGACGGTGACTCTGCTCGCTCCCAACTCCGGCACCGTCGTCGAGAAGCGGGCGGTGCAGGGCATGCGGTTCATGCCGGGGGAGCGGCTTTATACAATTGTGGACCTGTCGCAGGTATGGCTGATCGCTGAGGTCTTCGAGCAGGATCTCGCAGACGTGGCCGTCGGCCAGAAGGTCGCTATCGACGTGAATGCCTACCCCGGCCGCCCGTTCACCGGCCGCGTTGCCTTCATCTATCCAAGAGTTGGCGGCGAAACGCGGACAGCGCGCGTGCGCATCGAAATCGCCAACCCCGGCGAGCTCTTAAAGGAGCAGATGTATGCGAGCGTACACATCGCGGCGCCGGTCGGGCAACCCGGTGTTATCGCCGTACCAGAACTGGCGGTACTCGATAGCGGAAAGCGCCAGGCGGTACTCGTAGAACGCGGCCCGGGCCGTTTCGAGCCGCGCCCAGTCCATCTCGGAGCGCGAGCCGGCGGTTTCGTCGAGGTCCTCGTTGGCGTTCGCGAGGGGGAGCGTGTGGTCACCAGCGCCAACTTCCTGATCGACGCCGAGAGTAATCTCCGCACGGCGCTGCAGGCGTTCTCCGCAGGGGAGCACCAGCACTGATGATCGCCAGGCTGATCCGCTGGTCTGCGCACAATGCCGTGCTGGTGCTGATTGGCACGGTATTCGTCATTCTCGCCGGCGTCTGGTCAGTTGCACGGACGCCGCTCGATGCCCTGCCCGATCTCTCGGACGTGCAGGTGATCGTCTACACGGATATCCGGGCCAGGCGCCACAGATCGTCGAGGACCAGGTCACCTATCCGATGGCCACCGCCCTGATCTCGTGCCGCGCTCGAAGGCGGTGCGCGGCTTCTCGTTCTTCGGCGTGTCGTTCGTCTACGTCATCTTCGAGGACGGCACCGACATCTATTGGGCGCGCTCGCGGGTGCTGGAATACCTCAACTTCGCTGCGGCGCGCCTGCCCGGACGGCGTAAGCCGCACTCGGGCCCGACGCGACGGGCGTCGGCTGGGTCTACGAGTACGCGCTGGTCGACGCACCGGACCGCACGCTCGCCGAGCTGCGCTCGTTCAGGACTGGTTTCTGCGGTACGCGCTGAAGGCCGAAGGCGTCGCCGAAGTCGCCAGCATCGGCGGCTTCGTCAAGCAATACCAGGTCGTGCTCGATCCGGTTCGGCTCGCGCCTACGGCATCACGCTTGAGGAGGTGTCGCGAGGCGATCCGGCAGAGCAATCACGACGTCGGCGGCCGCGTGCTCGAGATGGCCGAGACCGAATACATCGTCCGCGGTCGCGGCTACCTGAGTGGCACTGCCGGACATCGAGCAGGATTGCGCTCGGCGCGACGCGCGGCACGCCGGTGCGCTTGCCGACGTTGCGCGCGTGCAGCTCGGCCCGGACGAGCGGCGCGGCGTCGCCGAGCTGAACGGCGAGGGCGAGGTGGTCGGCGGCATCGTGGCTGCCGCTCCGGCGAGAACGCACTGGAGGTGATCGAGGCCGTCAAGGCAGACATTGACGAGCTCGCGCCGCAGCTTGCCGCCGGGCGTCGAGATCGTGACCATCTACGACCGCTCCGAGCTGATCCAGCGCGCGATCGCAACTCTCACGCGCACGCTGATCGAGGAGATCATCGTTGTCGCGCTGGTGTGCGTCGTGTTCCTGTTCCACTTGCGCTCGGCGCTGGTCGCGATCCTTGCGCTGCCGCTCGGCGTCCTGTGGCGTTCATCGCTGATGCAGTGCGCTCGGCATCAACGCCAACATCATGTCCCTCGGCGGGATCGCGATCGCGATCGGCGCGATGGTCGACGCCGCGATCGTCATGATCGAGAACGCGCACAAGCACCTCGAGCGCGGCGCGCACCGGAGACGCCCGGCTGCGAGTCGCTGATCGGCGCCGCGCGTCGAGGTCGGCCGGCGCTGTTCTTCAGCCTGCTGATCATCACGCTGTCGTTCCTGCCGGTCTTCACGCTGGAGAGCCAGGAAGGGCGGCTGTTTCAGCCGCTCGCGTACACT
>CAWAYT010000050.1:0-36504 GCA_963786265.1 uncultured Alphaproteobacteria bacterium | reverse complement strand
TCGACGAACTGGGCTTCGTGCCGCTCAGCAAAACCGGCGCCGAGTTGCTGTTTGAGCTGATCTCACAACGCTATGAACGCGGCGCCACGCTGATCACCAGCAATCTGCCCTTCGACGAGTGGACCGAGACCTTCGGTTCCGAGCGCCTCACCGGCGCGCTGCTCGACAGGCTGACACATCACGTCAGCATCCTCGAAATGAACGGCGACAGCTATCGCCTCGGCCAGAGCCGTGCCCGCAAGGCCCGGGTCGCAGCAGACGCCCAACCATAAAAACTGGCCCTCGCCAAAGCGCCCTGGCGCGCGCGTGCCAGGGCGTTCACCAATCCCGACCGTCAGAAACGTACCGCTATGGCGGCGAGAGATCCGCGCCCAAACGGCGAACAACCGCATTCCCCGTTGCCGGCGGCCGCGACGTGACGATCGTCTGTCTGGAGAGTTGCCGCGTCGTCCGGCTGCGGTGAGGGTGCCGTCGTGCTCGCGGCCGTCCAGGACGCTGCGCGCCGCTACGCGGTGCCCTTCGGGCCTCCTTGACCGCCGCCGCGCGCGACGGCCGTGGAGACCGCAGGTCGGGACGAAGAAGCGGTTCGCGCAGGCCGAACAAAGAAGCGATCCTCGGATAAAAAGATGCGCTGACTTGGCCGACTTTTGCGCCGCCATGTGGACTGGTTTGTCGCCGCCGTTGACACCTGCGTCGCAACAGAGTCAAGCCGAATCCTACGCTGAATGACACTAAATGCTATCGGATGTCCGCTTGCACGTAATGTCAGCCGACGCCTCAGATAGACGTCAAGTGCACACTTTCTTGGCGGGCAGACGAAATAGGTCAGCCGTATGTTCGGCTGTAAAATGTGATCAGCTCAGTGCGAGAGGCAGCATGGGGTATCGCCCACCCGCTAGCTGCCCAGCCGGCAATGGAATCCAATCTCACCGTTAAAGCTACGATACGTCATGATTGCATTGACGTCGCCGGCTCATCGTTGCTTTAGGTTCCGGCTTGCCCAATCAGGTGCTTCAATTGAAGAATGCTGACGTACTGCATCTCCGTACGCCAGTGCTCTCGACGGCATTCCCTCGGCATCGACGCCATGACTTAACGCCAATAGTATCGTTGGCCGTAACTGCCACAAAGTATGTCGTGCCAAAATAATCTCTGAAAAATCCGAGGAGCGCGAATAAACTGTTAAACTGAGGCGATACCGCTCTGCGCTTTTGTCTCTGTGAATGACACTCTGTATTGCACTATTGCCAAACCACTAAAGCAGCCTTTCTGAGCGGACAAATAATTAATAGCCTTTTAAAACGCATGAAAAGGTACCGCAGGGATTTTCCTGGGATGTTTCGTCAGGCCATGAGAAAATTGCCAAGCCCTCTTGACGCTTGACTTGTTATACCATACGGTTGTAATCTTAGCGTCTGGCGCTTTTATGCCGGCTACGTCCATGTGTCTGGTAGATCGGCCAGGATCCTTCGCCATTTAAGGCGACATCCCCATATCGTACTCAGCCGGTGTAGCGCACCCGGGTAGCGAACCGCTGCTTCACAAAGAGTTCTTCGATCTTATTACTCTGCTTCCGCCTTATAGGCTCTGTAAGGTCAAAATTGGATGCGATGGCCGTCGTATAGCCCGATCTATTCGTCGGGAAACAACGTGCAGCGAGTGTTAAATCGGCTATGCGCGTATTGGTTGTTTTGGCGGGGGTTGGTTTCCGCCGCAGCCGGATGGGGGATCGGTAGGTAGAGAGGCGCTGGAGGTTGCGGGGAGCGGGCTCGGCGGGGGCACACGGCCCCGGCGTTCAGGTGACGAGACGCGGCAGGCGGCCGAGAGCCAGGTGCCAGATTGCCTGATCGGCGGCGCTGCTCGGCAGGTGGACTTTGATCTTGGTTTTCATCTCGATGATGCGGGCGGCGGTCTTGATCAGGCGCAGCCGCAGCGTGTCGAACTGGGCGACGCGCCAGGACGAGGCCTTCGGCATCAGCGCGCGCAGACTCCACAGCAGCCAATAGGCGCCGGCGTGCAGGAACAGCCGGAACTGATTGGCGGTGGCCTTGGGGCACGAGGTGCGGTCGGCGGCGAGATGGGTTTTCCAGGCCTTGATGTGGTTCTCCGCTTGGCCACGCCGGCAGTAGAGTTCCTGATACAGCGAACGGCCGTTGCCGTGGCCGAGGTTGGTGACGATGAAGCGGCTGTCGGTGCCGTCGCCGCCGGCCTCGACGCGGGCGACGATGCGGCGGACCCGGCTCCAGGTCCTGGCGGCGTCGAAGAATTCCTTGAAGCGGCGGACCTTGCCTCCGCTCGGCGCGGCCTCGAAGCGCGCCGCGGTGCTTTTCTCCAGGCCGGTGATATGTCGGCGGAGCGTGCTGTTGGGGGCGAGGCCGAGGATGTAGTCGAGACTGTTCGCCTCGCACCAATCGAGGACCTCCGGGCAGGCGTAATGGCTGTCGGCGCGAAGGAGGATCTCGACCTCGGGCCAATGGCTGCGGATCGCCCGCACCAGGCGACGCAGAAAGGCGCGGATCTCGACGCCCTTCGGCCGCTTCGCCGGGCGCAGCAGGGCGGCGACGAAGCGGCCCTCGCCATCGAAGACGACGATCGGCTGGAAGCCGTATTCGTCGTAATGAGCGTTGAACAGGCGCAACTGCTGGCCGCCATGGACCGCGTCGAAGGTGTCGTCGATATCCAGCGTGATCCGCCGCGGGACTTGGCGGAACGAGCCGCACCAGACGTCGACCAGAGCCCGGCCCAGGCGCAGCAGCGTCCGCGCATCGGGCAAATTCTCCAGCCGCGAGATGGTCGACTGCGAACACAGGTCCCGGTCCGACGGCACGCGTTCGAGCGCCAGCTTGAACAGCGGATCGGTGCGCAGGCCGGTCGCATCGTTGCCGTCCTCGTAGCCGGCCGCGATCATCAGCATTCGGAAGCGGATGATGTCGGCGACCGTATGCACGGTGCTGGCGGGATCGCGCGGATCGTCGATGCAAGCGGCGAGACGGTCGGCGACTTTGAGCCGTTGCTCGATCTCGCGCAGAACCAACAGACCGCCGTCGGACGACAGCCGGCCGCCGTCGAACCGGGCGACAATCTCTTTGCCCTCGATCGGTGACAGGCCAGGCAGCAGCAGGGTAGGATCAACCATGGCGGGTGGGCGCTCCGGAACCGATGTGGATTGGCTTCGACAACCGAATCCTAGGCGATTCCAATGGGCTACGCCACACCCGCCAACCTCGACGAATAATCCGGGCTAAGAAATCTCGTGAGTTTGGATCAATCCAGAACAATGCCCGATAGGGAACACGGTGTAGGCAGAACGAAGTTGATCGATTTCGGCAAGGTTCTGAGAATGGTTGTGGGCTGCGCCATTGCGGATCACCTGGAGAGCTTTGGCACTCTGAGAAGCTTGTGAGAATGCAGCCAACAACTGCGCGTAATTCGTGGGGCGTAGGTGCATAACAACGGTCACCAAAACGTCAACGTCGCCCCAAGTGGGTTCGGCCCGAAGCAGTGTATTGTGCTTTCCCCAGTACGGTGGTTTTTTTGCTTCTTAGCACAAATCGCCGCAGCTGACACATGCTGCTCGCTAGCCGCGTCCGGCAAGCGAGCGATAAGTACACCCGCACTATTAACTGCGCCTAGGCACGAGTTGATGAAACAGCTTCGGCAGAAACGACACCACGCCTGCCAAGCTCTGAAAGCAACCCCTCCAACAAACATTCGTCTACTAAGGAGAAGTGGTTGGGAGCGTTGACCGGCCATTTCCGTGCGGCAAAATCTCGAAAATGCTGCGTCAGCAAATCCAGATCTTGTGTAAGTTGCGTCCACGCGGCATAAAGTGCCATGACACTTATGCGAACTTTCCTTGAAGCGCTTGGCATAGCCACTTAATGCGGAGAGCGCGCTGGGGCGCTCGGTTTCCACCCCCCGAAGCTGCCTGAACGTACTCGTGAAATTCAGCGAAATCTTTTTCTTCATGCGCGGCCGCTAACCGCTTAAGCGATACTAGAGCAAAATCCCAAATACGTGTGGCTTTGTAATATAAGTACCTTGCAATTCAGAAAAGCTGTGTCAGAATAACTTCAAGCGAAGCAGTGATGCTACAATCCATTTCTGGGCGCGTTGGGAAGATCGCCTTGTACAGAGAGCGTAGTTTTGCGGGACTCGTGCTAACAATTCATTCTTCTATGGCGAGAGCAAAATCCGCAACGAACTCTGCGTCTGTCATCCGCACGATTTGCCTGCTTGTAAGGATCTTCCAGTCGACAAACGGTGAACCGAAATGATCTAGCATAATATTGACCCAATCCCTAAACTCGCCAAAAAACTCACTGTGACGCTTTTCCGCAGCATTTAATGGGAGTGTGAAGGCATTCATGCGCCGAAACATCTGAAGGATGTCGGATCGTTCCGCATTCCTAATTACGTCAACAGAAACAGTATATGGAAAAAATAATCTTGCTGTTCTTCCGTTAGATCACCGAAGCGCTTATTTCTTTTCCATACCCTGCTGCGTTTTTGCCAAGAGAAAATATCCGCAAAGTCTACAATTGTACTGAGCCGCTGCTGTCCATCCACGATTTCTCGACGAGGCCGTTTGGTGTCCTTGTCGAGTTTTTCGGTGGAATCTATCTTTGGGGAATGGAAATTCTTTGAGAATGGTGTCTATAAAGTAACTTTTTGCCGGGGGCGGCCACAGTTGCCCTGCGCGCTGATACTCTTTGTTAGCGACCAACTCCCGCCGCCGATACCAATCAACTAGTTCTGCAATCGAGTTACTTTCCTTCTTCCAATTTTTATTTTTAGCCCTATCTACTGCTCTCCCGCGAAACCTGAATACGGCTCTGTTACTCGCGTAGGGCGGAATGGCCGTAGGCGTATTCCGCCAAACGTCTTTTTGCAAGTCGCATAGGCGCATACGCTGACGGTAATGCGCCCTGCGCCTTGGATTGTGTTCTCATACCGGACCCCGTACGGGTCCGGCCATTGCGACGACCGGAGTCCGCTTCTTGCGAAATGGCGAGGGACGCAAGTTAACATGACCGCCCGGCGCTGGCGCGGGCGGCGGCGCGTCCCTATTCTCCTCGCATGATCTTCCCCGTGCTGAACCCCGCGATCTTCCTTCCGGCGAGACGGCCGCCGGTCGCCTTCACCAAGCGCTTCGAGATCGCGTCGCAGTACCAGCCCGCGTAGGGCGGGTTCAAATGCGAAGCGTAACCCGCCGAATGTTTTCACTCTCCGGCTGCGTCGTCCGACAATGTTCCTTCCCACGGCCCAAGCCAGTCGGCAGCCCGCGTAGGGCGGGTTCAATGCGAAGCGTAACCCGCCGAATGTTTTCACTCTCCTGCTGCGTCGTCCGACAAGGTTCCTCCCCACGGTCCGGCGAGTTGGCAGGGTAGAGCCCGCGCCGGACGCAGGCCTCGAACGTGGAATACGGCCAGTCGGCGATGTGGGCGACATAGCCGTGCTTGACGGGATTGAAGTGAACGTAATCTACATGCGCAGCGAAGCCTGCGTCGTCGCGGATGCCGTGTTCCCAAAATCGCCGTTGCCAGATCCCGCGCTCCCGGTACCGCCTTCGGGCGGCTGAACGACGCTCGTTTGCTGGTAAGCTCCGGGCGAAGATCGTCTTGATCAGACGCCAGCGCGTCGAAAAGTCGTCATCGCCTGGCGGGAGCGTCCAAACACAGTGGAGATGGTTGGGCAGGACGACCCAGGCGTCGATCGTAAACGGCCGGGCTTAGCGTACCGTTCGCACGGCACTCCGCAAAAGATCGACATGCCGTGTCAACAGGTCGTTGCCATGCCTCTCCAGGAGATTGACCGTGAAAAAGAAACACCCTCCGGGGACGCGGTGGCGACGGTAGTCGGGAATGCGCTTCACTCCTTTTCGGTGTCTCGATCCTCGGAGAAGCAGAATTTACCATACGGCGGGTTACGCTGCGCTTTGAACCCGCCCTACGTTTACTGGCGGGTCACTGGCGGGGCGCTGGCGCTTCGCTCGGCGCGTCCCTATTCTCAAGCCATGTCTCCCCCTTCTCAACCCCGCCATCTTCCTGCCGGCGAGGCGGCCGCCGGTCGCCTCCACCAAGCGCTTCGAGTTGCGCGTCGCAGTACCAGCCGGCGGGCGACCAGCCGCAGGCGATCGCGGAGCTGGTCGAGGGCGTGCGGGCGCGGCGAGCGCGACCAGGTGCTGCTGGGCGTCACCGGCTCGGGCAAGACCTTCACCATGGCCAAGGTCATCGAGGCGGTGCAGCGGCCGACGCTGATCCTGGCGCCGAACAAGACCCTGGCGGCGCAGCTCTACGGCGAGATGAAGGGCTTCTTCCCGGACAACGCGGTCGAGTACTTCGTCAGCTACTACGACTACTACCAGCCGGAAGCCTACGTCCCGCGCACCGACACCTACATCGAGAAGGACGCGTCAGATCAACGAGCAGATCGACCGCATGCGCCACTCGGCGACGCGGCGCTGCTGGAGCGCAACGACGTCGATCATCGTCGCCTCGGTCTCCTGCATCTACGGCATCGGCTCGGTCGAGACCTATGCGCGGATGATGCTGAAGCTGGAGACCGGCGAGCGGATCGACCGCGACGCGCTGGCTGCAGGCGCCTGGTCGAGCTGCAGTACACGCGCAACGACGCCGCCTTCCAGCGCGGCACCTTCCGCGCTGCGCGGCGACATCGTCGACATCTTCCCGGCCCACTACGAGGACCGGGCCTGGCGCGTCACGCTGTTCGGCGACGAGGTCGAGGCGATCCACGAGTTCGATCCGCTGACCGGCGAGAAGACGGCGGCGCTGGACGAGATCACCGTCTACGCCAACAGCCACTACGTGACGCCGCGGCCGACGCTGCAGCAGGCGATCCAGCGACATCAAGGCGGAGCTGAAGCAGCGGCTCGACGGAGCTCGACCGCGCGACGGCAAGCTGCTGGAGGCGCAGCGGCTGGAGCAGCGCACCACCTTCGACATCGAGATGATGGAGACGACCGGCTCCTGCAACGGCATCGAGAACTACTCGCGCTACCTCACCGGCCGCAAGCCCGGCGAGCCGCCGCCGACCCTGTTCGAGTACCTGCCCGAGAACGCGCTGCTGATCGTCGACGAGAGCCACGTCACGGTGCCGCAGATCGGCGGCATGTTCCGCGGCGACTTCAAGCGCAAGATCGATCGCTGGCCGAGTTCGGCTTCCGCCTGCCCTCGTGCATCGACAACCGGCCGCTGAAGTTCGAGGAGTGGGAGACGCTATGCGGCCGCAGACGATCTTCGTCTCGGCCACGCCCGGCCCGTGGGAGATGGAGCGCACCGGCGGCGTCTTCGTCGAGCAGGTGATCCGCCCGACCGGCCTGATCGATCCGGTGATGCATCGTCCGCCCGGTCGAGCACCAGGTGGACGACCTGCTGGCCGAGTGCCGGGCGATGGCGCAGGCAGGGCGGCGCGCGTGCTGGTCACCACGCTGACCAAGCGCATGGCCGAGGACCTGACCGAATACCTGCACGAGCAGGGCATGCAGGTGCGCTACCTGCACTCCGACATCGACACGCTGGAGCGCATCGAGATCATCCGCGACCTGCGGCTGGGCGTGTTCGACGTGCTGGTCGGCATCAACCTGCTGCGCGAGGGCCTCGACATCCCCGAATGCGCGCTGGTCGCGATCCTCGACGCCGACAAGGAGGGCTTCCTGCGCTCGCAGACCTCGCTGATCCAGACGATCGGCCGCGCCGCGCGCAACATCGACGGCCGGGTGATCCTCTATGCCGACACGATGACCAACAGCCTGCAGCTACGCGCATCGAGGAGACCGAGCGGCGGCGCGACAAGCAGCGGGCCTAGAACGAGGCGCACGGCATCACGCCGGAGTCGATCAAGAAGAGCATCGCCGACGTCCTGCAGAGCGTCTACGAGCCGGACTACGTGCACGGTCGACGCCGGGCGCGGCGGGCGACGACGCAGCTCGTCGGCAAGGACCTGAAGGCGGTCGATCGCCGAGCTGGAGAAGCGCATGCGCGACGCCGCCGCCAACCTGGAGTTCGAGGAGGCCGCGCCGCTTCCGCGACGAGATCCGCCGGCTGGAGGCGCACGAGCTCGGCCTCGACAAGCCCGGCGTGGCGCCCCGGCTCGCGGTAGCCGCGACGGGCCGACCGCTCCGGCTGCATGAAAACCCGAAAACATTGGCCAAGAAAAAGGCCGGTACTACAAAACTATGAAGCTCGCTGAAGTATCACAAAGTGTCAGGGAATGCCACAGTATCATGAGTGGCCCCATGCCAATGACGCGGCCTTACAAAGGTTCGTGCTCAATATCCAGAAAACTGGGTTTATACTTGAGTTTAATGTCCCACGTCTTCTTCGATCTCATGGCTGGATTGTTGTCAACAATAATACTACCTGGACGACGTTACAGGAAATGCACGAGAGCTAGACTTGCTGGCATATAAGGTTTCAACTTGTCAATCAATTCGCATCTATACAACACTCCTCATAAGTTGCAAGAAAAGCGAGGAGCACGCCTGGGCGTTGATATCAAAGCAGAAGAACGAAAGGGATCCAAACACAGAGTGGTTTCCCGTTTCTGTCTGGTCGAACGATCCTATTCTGAATTTTATGCTCACTCAGAGTAAAACAGACTGGAAAACCCGTTATGTTGATTTCAGCGGAACACTCTATGGCAGCTTGTTATGCCCGAGTCACCAGCATATTTGCTTTCCAAGAGATGCATAAGAAAACTGGCGTGAGGAATGATGATAAGCGTATATTCTCTTCGATCACGTCCCTTATGAAGGCGCAAGCCTAGAAATGGGATCTCTTGCAAAGCGAAGAAAGGAACCCTCACTTTATAACTTCAACCTGATCGGAGTTATCGAAACGGATGTCATAGAAATCAAATTGAACGATGGTGTTTCCGCAATTGAGATCATAGACGCCAAGTACGTGGGCAGCTACATAATAGGTCGAAGAGAAACCACAGCACGAGTTCACATTGTCCGAATTCGATACTGTTGATTCGGTTCTCGAGAACTATGATCGTTTACACATCAATAACTGCGATGTATTCTCACGACTACACGAATCCTTTTTTGATAGTGTTATGAAGAAGTATTTCGGACGAGTAAAAGTTGTTTGCTTGATACCTTTTTCGTGAAAAGGCATCAGAGTGGACTCTGTATAACAGATTGTAATGATAGCTTCACAGTCGTTCCAGCCGGACGAACTACGTGTCTTTCTTTGGGCACTCTCAGTGAAGTGACCGAGCGGAGCGGTGCGATGCAGCAGATGCGCCTGCTGCGTTTCGGGCAAGGAACCTACGGATTCGAGGTACAGCGTCACCGCATCGCGCAGAGAACGAGCAACCTCCTCGAACGAGGAGCCCTGCACCGCGATGTCGAGATCAAGGCAGATCGCTTCCCAGTCGCCGTCGCGGCCGGACGCGTAGCCATGCAACGTCCGAATAGGAGCTTCTCGCCCGTCGATCATGGATGGATAGTCCCTCAGGCCACTGCTTTTGAACTAAAATATAGTGGAGCGATTTCAAACATCTATAGAGGTGGTGAGTTGCGTATGCGAAGACGTGATCATGCCGTTCCACATCAACCTCTTCTACAGTTATGGGGACGGGCGGATGGATCGCGACATCCACGACCTCGCAATGTGCTCGGCATTCGGTAACACGCCGGAAGAGGCCTTGCGCGAGGCGCTGATTGCCAAAGAGACTTGGCTCGAAGCTGCGCGGGAGCTGGGCAAGCCGATTCCCGAGCCACGATATCGGCCCGTCACTTATCAGACGGCCTGACCTGGCGTCACTCTTTCTCCTTCGCGGCCGGACGCGTAGCAAGCGCGCGGGTAGCGGACCCGCCGGAGCCGCGAGCCGAGCCGGCCGGGGAGCCAGAGCCGGGGAGCCGGCGCGCCAAGGCGCGCGCGAGTCATCGGCAACACGAAGCACGTGCCCCGTCACCATCTGCGCTCGATATCGTAAGCATTGAAGCGGCCGTCGCCGCTGATCAGCGGCAGACGTTCGATCTTGGCCTGAGCGGCGAGCATGCGTCGAACGGGTCTCGGTGGTGATGGGGCAGCTGGTGTACAGCGAGCGCGTGCGACAAGCCGATCTGCAGCACCTCGAAGCGGTTTAGCGCGATCTGCTCAAGCAGGAAGGCGGCAAGATCGGCAGGCATGCGCAGGCGGCCGAGGCTCACCTTGATCTCCCACGCCGAAACGACGCTGAACCTCGCCGACGTCCCGGAATCGCAAGTCAGCGTCCTCGCGTTTTCGGAGAGACGCGGATCGTCCGCTATCCACCAAAGAAACGCATGCGTATCGAGGAGGACGTTCACGCTTCGAAGGAGTCGAGAATGTCCTCCGGAAGGGGAGCGTCGAAATGCGACGATATCTCTATCATTCCGCGCGCGCTGCCCGGTCGGCGTTCAGGACGCGCAGATTTGAACGGCACCGGGCGGGCGACGGGCTTGCCGGCCTTGGCAACGATGACCTCCTCGCCGCGCCGTACGCGCTCCAGCAATTTGGAAAATGTCGTCTTTGCTTCGTGAACGTTGACAATCGTGATCATCACAAACTCGTTGTGCCCAGTCCTTGAGCCAGAATGACTAAGATTGGTCTAGTCAATATGCCCCTATGGCGTAGAGCATGCCAAGCCGTTCTCTTCCGGGTCGACAAGCCCAACGCGGCCGACCACTACCTTGCAATACCGAGCGATTTCCGGAATGATTGCTGTTAAGCCAGCCCCGGCAAAGACCGCCGATGACCGACACCGCCGAAGCCGAGCCGACCGAGGCGCCGTTCTGGCGGAGGAAGTCGCTCGCCGAGATGACGCCGGCCGAGTGGGAGTCGCTGTGCGACGGCTGCGGCAAGTGCTGTCTGGAGAAGCTGGAGGACGCCGAGGTCGGGAGAAATCAGCCACACCAACGTCGCCTGCCGTCTGCTCGACATCCGCGCCTGCCGCTGCACCCGCTACGCCGAACGCCGCCGCTTCGTGCCGAACTGCGAGCAGCTCGACCCGGAGAACGTCCGGCGCTTCCGCTGGCTGCCGTCGAGCTGCGCCTATCGCCTGCTGGCGGAAGGCGGCGAACTGCCGTGGTGGCACCACCTGGTTTCCGGCGACCGCGAACTGGTGCATCGGGTCGGCGTGTCGGTGCGCGGCCGGGCGGTGCCGGAGCGCCGGGCTGGTCCGCTGGAGCATCACATCGTCACTTGGCCGGCCTGACGGAGAAACATATCTTGTTGGCTTCGGCGTGCCCGGTAGAGCCGACGCCGTTCATGCTTCGACGCGCCAGACTTGATCCAGGGAGACGTTGCGGCTGCGATGGACACACTGAATCTCGACCGGCCGGCCGGCGTCTTCGCGGCGGTGCTGACCCCCTTCGACGAAGCCGGCGCGCCGGACTCGGCGGCGCTTGCGCTGCACTGCCGCTGGCTGCTCCGCAACGGCTGCGACGGTCTGTCCGTGCTCGGCACCACCGGCGAAGGCAACTCGCTGTCGGTCGAGGAGCGGCTGGCGCTGCTGGAGCGGCTGGTCTCGGACGGCATCCCGGCGCGGGTGCTGCTGCCCGGCACCGGCTGCTGCGCCATCCCCGACACCGTCCGGCTGACCGAGCGGGCGGTGCAGCTGGGCGCTCCCGGCGGTACTGATGCTGCCGCCGTTCTATTACAAGAACGTCAGCGAGGATGGACTGTTCGCCGCGTACGCCGAGGTCCTCGAGCGCGTCGGCGACAGTCGGCTGCGCATCTACCTCTATCACTTCCCGCAGATGTCGGGCGTGTCAGTGACGCCCGCGCTCGATCGAGCGTCTGCTGGCGCGTTATCCCGACAGCGTCGCCGGCATGAAGGACAGCTCCGGCGAATCTCGCCAACATGGCGGAGAATGCCAGGCGGTTTCCGGGCTTCGACGTGTTCAGCGGCTCCGACGAACTGCTGTTGCCGCTGCTCCGCGCCGGTGGCGCCGGCTGCATCACCGCCGTGGCCAACGTCGCCGCGTCGGTCGCCGCTCAGGTCTACGCGGCGTGGCGCACCGGCGACGAGGCGGCGGCCGAGCAGGCACAGACCAGGCTCACCGCGATCCGCAAGGAGTTCCTGCCCTATCCGCTCTCGGCGGCGCTGAAGGAGATCGTTGCGCGCAATACCGGCCGCGCCCGCTGGCGCATCTTGCGCCCGCCGCTGGTCCCGCTGTTCGCGGCGATGCCGCGGCGCTCGCCCGCGCTCTCGACGATCTGGGTTTCGCGCCCGCGTCGGTGCCGTGACGGCCACGGGGCGTCGGCCGCGCGCGCATCGCGGTATCCGACCGGCTGGCCGTCCAGTTCGGCGGCCTCGAGACGACGCTGCTGGTGCGGCGTCACCCGCGCGCCCGCCGCGCTTCGCTGCGCATCAGCGCCGACGGCGAAGGCGTCATCGTCGTCCTTCCGGCGCGTAAGCGGCTCGAGGAAGGCATGGCACTCGCCCGCGAGCACGCGGAATGGATCCGGGATCGTCTACAGGCGCTGCCGAGGCGGATGCCGTTTGCCGACGGCGCCGTCTTGCCCGTACACGGCCGTCCGCTCGTTGTGCGCCACATTCAGGGGGAGCCGGCCAGGGTGCGGCGAAACAGGCGACATGCTCGTCGTCGGCGGCGAAGCCGAAAGCATCTCTCGGCGGATCGAAGCTTGGCTGCGCGGCGAGGCCCGCCGCGTGCTGACCGAACGCGCCGGCGCGCAAGCGGAACGGCTCGGTCGCTCGCCCGGGCGCATCTCGATCCGCGATACTCGCTCGCGCTGGGGATCGTGCTCCTCGGCCGGAATGCTATCGTTCAGCTGGCGGCTGATCCTGGCCCCGCCCGAGGTGCTCGACTACGTGGTCGCGCACGAAATGGCGCATCTGGCGCAGCGCGGGCACGGTGCGGAGTTCTGGAGGATCGTCGCGCGATTGACCGCCCATATGGATGCGGGCCGGGCCTGGCTGCGTTTGAAGGGCCGCGACCTCTTCCGCTACGGCTGACGTCGACAGAAGCCGTCGACTGGGTCGCTGGGGAAAAACCCCGTCTTGCCCGCTGCAACGGCTTCAGGAGAGCCGGGCCGCGACCTCCTGGTAGCTCGCGACACGATCGATTGGCCCGAGCGTCGCCATCGTCGGCGCTGTCGCCAACAGACGCCCGGCCGCCTGCGCGACCGCCGAGCGATCGACCGCCTCGATGCGGGAAACGCTTTCGGCAACCGGAATCGGCCGGCCGAACACCATCAGCTGGCGCGCCAGCTGCTCGCAGCGGGCGGACGTGCTCTCCAGCGACATCAGCATGCCGGACTTGAGCTGGGCGCGGGCGCGGGCGATCTCGGCGTCGCCGACATCTTCGGCGACCTTGCGCAACTCGTCGCAGACGAGCGGCACCAGTTCCTCGACCTCGTTCTCGCCGGTGCCGGCATAGATGCCGAACACGCCGCTGTCGCTGTAGGATGACGGGAAGGTGTAGATGCTGTAGACGAGCCCGCGCTTCTCTCGCGCTTCCTGGAACAGCCGCGACGACATGCCGCCGCCGAGCAGCGTCGAGAGCACGGAGACCGGATAGAAATCGGGATCGCGATAGCCGACGCCCTGGAAGCCCAGCACCAGATGCACCTGCTCCAGATCGCGTTCCTCGCGGAAGTCGCCGCCGCGATAGCGGGCGGGTTCGCGCTGGCCCTCGACGGTCGCCGGCAGCCGGTCGAACGCCGCCTTCGCAAGTTCGACCAGCTCGTCGTGGTCGACCCGGCCCGCCGCCGCGAGCACCATGCGCGGGCGCGCCGTAGTGCACGCGCATGTAGCTCGCGCAGCACCTCTCGGGTCATCGCCGAGATCAGTTCCGGCGAGCCCAGGACCGGGCGGCCGAGCGCCTGGTCGGGAAACGCCGTTTCCTGGAAGTGATCGAAGATGATGTCGTCGGGCGTGTCCTGCGCCTGCCTGATCTCCTGCAGGATGACCGTGCGCTCGCGGCCGAGCTCGCCGTCGTCCAGCGTCGCGTGCTGCAGGATGTCGGCGATGATGTCGACCGCGAGCGGCACGTCCTCCTTCAGCACCTTGGCGTAGTAGGCCGTGTTCTCGCGCGAGGTATAGGCGTTCAGATGGCCGCCGACCGCCTCGATCTCCTCGGCGATCGCCCGGGCGTCGCGGCGCCGCGTGCCCTTGAACACCATGTGCTCGAGGAAGTGGGACACGCCGTAGATCGTCGCCGCTTCGTAGCGGCTGCCGGCCTCGATCCAGACGCCGACCGAAGCCGTCTCGACCGAATCCATCGGGTCGGTCGCGACCCGCAGGCCGTTCGCCAGGGTCGAGATGCGGATGCCCATTATGCGTTCACTCCCCTCGCGTCCATCGTCTCGGCGATCGCCGCCCGCAGCCGGCCGGCGTCGGCCGGCAGCACCTGATACTGCTCCGCCGCGCTGCAGCAGGTCGGCCAGCCGCGCCGGCAGCGGCGGCCGCACGCCCGTCGCCGCCTCGACCGCGTCGGGAAACTTGGCCGGGTGGGCGGTGGCCAGCGCGACCACCGGCATGTCCGCCGGCAGTGCCGCATCGCGGGCGGCGGCGATGCCGATGGCGGTATGCGGATCGACCAGCTCGCCGCTCTCCTCGTAGACGGCGCGGATCGACCTGCTTGGTCTCCTCGTCGTCGCAGCGCGACGGCCGCGAACGTCTGGCGGGTGCGCGCGAAGTGCTCGGGCTTCGACCGAAAAGGCACGATCTTCGCGGAACCGCCGCATCAGTCGCGCCGACCGTCGCGCGCGTCGCGATCGTACAGCTCGAACAGGTAGCGCTCGAAGTTGCTGGAAATCTGGATGTCCATGCTCGGACTTAAGGTAGGCGAACACCGGGCCGATTTCCATCCGTCCCGATGCGAAGAAGCGGGTCAGGATGTCGTTGCGGTTGGAGCCGACGATCAGCCTGGCGATCGGCACGCCCATGCCGCGCCGCCGCATAAGCGGCGAAGACGTTGCCGAAATTGCCGGTCGGCACGGCGAACGCCACCGCGCGGTCGGGCGCGCCGAGCTTCAGCGCCGCATGCACGTAGTAGACGATCTGCGCCGCGATGCGCGCCCAGTTGATCGAGTTGACCGCCGCCAGCCTGAAGCGGTCGCGGAACCGGGCGTCGTTGAACAGCGCCTTCACCAGATCCTGGCAATCGTCGAAGGTGCCTTCGATCGCGATGTTGTGGACGTTCTCGGCGACGACGGTCGTCATCTGCCGGCGCTGCACCTCGGAGACGCGGCCACTCGGGTGCAGGATGAAGATGTCGAGGGTCTCGCGGTCGCGGCACGCCTCGATCGCCGCCGAGCCGGTATCGCCGGAGGTGGCGCCGAGCACGGTGATGCGCTCGCCCCGGCGCGCCAGCACCAGATCGAACAGCCGCCCCAGCACTTGCAGCGCGTAGTCCTTGAAGGCGAGGGTCGGGCCGTGGAACAGCTCCAGCAGCCATTCGCCGGCGCGCAGCGGCTTCAGCGGCGCGACGTCGGGGTAGCCGTCGAAATCCGCGGTAGGCATCCTCGGGCGAGCGGCGCCAGCTCCGCCTCGGAGATCGACGGGTTCGGTAAACAACGCCAGAATGCGCGCGGTCAGCTCGGGATAGCTCAGCCGGCGCAGGTCACGCAGTTCGTCTTGCGACAGCGTCGGCCAGTATTCCGGCATGTACAGTCCGCCGTCGCGGGCGAGGCCGGCGAGCACGACGTCGTCGAAGGCGAGGGACGGAGCATCGCCCGCGGGTGCTGACATAGCGCATCGGCTTGGGAACTCCCACGATGCTGGAGCCTATAGATGTATTGATCGGGCGCCGCAATGCCGGCGGCACCCTGAACCAGACGGACGGAACCGCGCCGCCATATCCTTTGTGGTCCCCGCGAGCGGCGCAACCCACCGCCGCCCCGCCGTCTAGAGCGGCGCAGCAGGAGACAGCCAATGACCAACAAGCTCACCGCGCCGCTCGATCAAAGCCGCCGCTACTTCATCGGTATAGCGGCGCTCGTCGGTGCCGTCAGCGAGCTCGGGCTGTGGAACGGCATCGCCCAGGCGGCGCCTGTCGCCGCCGCATCGCCGGCGTTACCAGCGCTCCAGCAGGTCGATGCAGGGGACCTCAGCGTCAGCTATGCGGACCTGGGACCGCAAGGCGGCCCGCCGGTGATCCTGCTGCACGGCTGGCCCTATGACATCCACAGCTTCGCCGAGGTTGGCCCGTACCTGACAGCGGCAGGGCACCGCGTCATCATTCCTTATCTGCGCGGCTATGGCGACACGCGCTTTCGCTCCGCCGAGACGGTCCGCAACGGCCAGCAAGCGGCGCTCGCCGCGGATGTGGTGGAGCTGATGGATGCGCTCAGGATCGCCAAGCGGTTATCGCCGGCTTCGACTGGGGCGCGCGCACGGCGAACATCGTGGCCGCGCTCTGGCCGGAGCGGTGCAAAGCGATGGTTTCGGTGAGCGGCTATCTGATCGGCAGCCAGGACGCCAACCAGGCGCCGCTGCCGCCCGCAGCCGAGCTGTCCTGGTGGTATCAATTCTATTTCGCGACCGAGCGCGGCCGACTGGGCTATGAACGCAATCGCCACGATTTTGCGAAGCTGATCTGGCGCACCGCTCGCCGAAGTGGGATTTCGACGATGCGACGTTTGAGCGATCGGCCAAGGCCTTCGACAATCCCGACCATGTCGCGATCGTGATCCACAATTATCGCTGGCGACTAGGGCTGGCAGAAGGCGAGGCGCGCTATGACGGCTTGGAACGTCGGCTCGCGCAAATGCCCGCCATCCTCGTGCCCACCATCACGCTGGAAGGAGACGCAAATGGCGCGCCGCATCCCGAGCCCGCTGCCTATGCCGCCAAATTCCCAGGGAGATATGTGCACCGGTTGATCCGCGGCGGAGTCGGTCACAATTTGCCGCAGGAGGCGCCCAAGGCATTCGCCGATGCCGTTCTCGAAGCCGCGAGCCTCGCGTGAGCCAGGCTGTCTGCAGACGCAGGTATGCTCCCGGACTGGCGGTCCCTAATCGGCCTGCTTGACTGATCAGGGGAACCCCCAAGGAAGTGGACCTATAGATGTATTGATCGGGCGCCGCAATGCCGGCGGCGCTCTTCGCGAGGCGGCGCGGAGCGTAAGCGCCCAAGTACACGCCGAGGTGAAAGGCCGATGGACACCCGCAAGCGCATCGCTCTCGTCGCGCACGAGAAGAAGAAGCAGGACCTGCTCGACTGGGTCGTGTTCAACCGCGAAAAGCTGAGCCGCCACAGCTTCTGGAGCAGCGGCAACACCGGTAAGCTCATTCAGGAGAGCTGTCCGGACCTGGAGGTAACCCGGCTGAAGTCGGGGCCGCTCGGCGGTGACCAGCAGGTCGGGGCGATGATCGCGGAGGGACGGCTCGACATGCTGATCTTCTTCATCGACCCGCTGTCGCCACAGCCGCACGACGTCGACGTCAAGGCGCTTACTCGGCTCTCCACCCTCTACGACATCCCTTTCGCGCACAATCGTTCGACCGCCGACTTCGTCATCAGCTCGCCGTTGTTCGAGCAGGCTTACGAGCGCTCGACCTCCGACCCGCAGGCCGAGTTCGATCGCCTGCTCGGCACTCGCTGACACCGGCCGAGCTGAGGCGTCTGGCACCTCCAACGAGAGGATCGTCGCGGCTGGCTCCGCATGGCGAACGCCGGCGACCAGCTGATGAACTGGTTCAGCGTGGCCTGCGACCTTCATCGCGACTGGCGCAACAACATCGAGGGCCTGGGCAAGCTTCTCTCCGGCCACATTCCGGCGTATCAGAACCTGATGACCAGCTATTTCGCGAGGAAGTAGCTGCCTTAATGCATCACCGGCAAGGGAATAAGCTCTTCCGACTGGCTTGCCGGACCCCCAGTATGCCTTGGTCGAAGTCCGGCGCGAAACGACGATCGGGTCATATCAAGTCGCCGTTCTTTGAGCTGCTCGGTGCGGCCCGGTCGACGAGACCGCGCATCGCGCCTTGATGTCGGTATATGCGCGTAAGCACCGTTACGCCCTCGCCCTCAGACAATATCAGCTCTGCCGAGAGGTGTTGAACCGTGAATTGGGCGTGGAGCCGGAGATGGAGACGCGACAACTCCATTCGGACATTATCAAGCGCAGGCCGAAGTCGGCAGGTCAGCAATTGCGACCCTGCCAAGCATAGCGCGGCGTCGGCGCCCGGTCGGCCGCCGAAGCCTATGGTTGGCTCGGTTAGGCGAGGTATCGCCGGTGGAGGTGGGCCTTGAACGCTTCCGGATCGAGCGGCCGGCCGGTGGCTTCCGTCAGCAGCTCGCGCGCCGACAGCCGCGAACCCTGGCCATGCACGTTCGCCCGCAGCCAGCCCGTCAGGGGCGCGAAGTCGCCGCGAGCGATGCCGTCCGGGATCGCCGGCTCGGCAGCCACCGCAGCCTGAAAGATCTGCGCCGCCGCCATGGCGCCCAGCGTGTAGGTCGGGAAGTAGCCCCAGGCGCCGTCGTACCAGTGGATGTCCTGCAGGCAGCCGAGCCGATCGTTCGGCGGCGTAATCCCGAGCAGCGTACGCATGCCGTCGTTCCAGGCGCCCGGCAGGTCCGAGGGATCGAGATCGCCTGAGATCATCGCCCGCTCCAGGTTGTAGCGGAGGATGACGTGCGCCGGGTAGGTCACCTCGTCGGCCTCGACGCGAATGAGGCCGGGCTCGACGCGCGTGTAGTAGCGATGAAGATTATCGGCTTGCCACGCCGGTCCGTTGCCGCCCAGCTCCTCGCGCAGCAGCGGCGCCGCGAAGGCGAGGAAGGGGCGCGAGCGGCAGACCTGCATCTCCATCAGCAGCGACTGGCTCTCATGCAACATCATGCCGCGCGCCTCGCCCACGGGCAGGCCGCGCCACGCCGCCGGCAGCCCGCGCTCGTAGAGCGCGTGGCCGGTCTCGTGCATCACCCCCATCAACGCGGAGCTGAAATCGGCCTCGTCGTAGCGGGTCGTGATGCGGACGTCGTCGGGGGTGCCGCCGCAGAACGGGTGCAGGCTGACGTCGAGACGGCCGTGATGGAAGTCGAAGCCCAGCAACTCCATGAAGCGGATGGCGACGCTGCGCTGCTTGTCGGGCGGGAACGGGCCGGGGACCTCGAGCGGCCTCGGCATGCTCGCCTGGCGCTCCATGACCCGAGGCAGTAAGTCGGGAAGGAAGCCGGCGAGGTCGGCGAACACTCCGTCGATATCTTCGGCTCGGCCGTCCGGCTCGTACTCGTCGAGCAGAGCGTCGTACGCCGACAGCCCGAGCCGTTCGGCCTTCGCCGCCGCCGCCTCGCGAACCAGCGCCAGGAGTTGCGCGAACGCCGGAAGCACGGCGGCGAAGTCGTCATCGGCCCTGGCGCCGCGCCATGCGGTCTCGCACACGGTGGTGGCGCGCGACAGGGCCTCGACCTGAGGCTCGGAAAGCGCCGTTGCGTGCGCCCAACGCCGCTTCATCTCGCGAACGTTGGCCCGCCGCCACGCGTCGAGCGAGACGTCGGCCTCGGCTTCGGCCAGCCAGTCGCGCATCTCGGGAGCGGTCAAGAGGCCATGGCGCAGCGCCTGCAAGGTCGCGAGCTGGTCGCCCCGCGACCGCGCGCCGCCCTTCGGCATCATCGTCGCCAGGTCCCAGCGCAGCATCGCCTCCGCGTCGCGCAGAGCGCCGATCCGGCGGAAGCGCTCCTCCAGCTTGCGGTAGCCTTCGCCCGTCACCAGCCCAGTACCGTCAGCGCCCGATCGAGCAGCAGCGCCGCGAAAATCAGGAAGAGGTAGAGGATCGAGAAGAAGAACAGACCGCGCGCCGAGCGGACGTCCTTGTCGCGGTAGACGCGCAGCGCGTGTCCCAGCATCGCCGCGCCGAGGCCGGCCGCGCAGAGGCCATAGAGCCAACCGGAGGTGCCGACCAGCATGGGCAGAAAAGTCGCCGGCACGAGAAGGCAGGTGTATGCGAGGATCTGCGCTCGCGTCGATCGCTCGCCGGCGACGACCGGCATCATCGGCACGCCGGCGCGATCGTAGTCGCCCTTGCGGAAGAGCGCCAGCGCCCACGAATGCGGCGGCGTCCATAGGAAGATGATGGCGAACAGGGCGAGCGCGCCCCAGCCGAGGTCGCCTGTCGCGGCCGCCCAGCCGATCATCGGCGGAACAGCGCCCGAGGCCCCGCCGATGACGATGTTCTGCGGCGTCCTGCGCTTCAGCCAGACGGTATAGACAAACACGTAATAGGCGATGGTGAGCGCGAGCAACGCCGCGGCGGTGACATTGACCAGCAGCGCCATCGTCGCCGCCGAGGCGGTGGCGAGGGTCGCCCCCAGCAGCAGGGCGGCGCGTGGCCGCAGGCGGCCCGCCGGCAACGGCCGGTTCATCGTCCGTTGCATGACACTGTCGATGTCGCGGTCGTACCACATGTTGATGGCGCCCGAGGCGCCCGCGCCCAGCGCGATGCAGGTGATCGCTACGATGCCGACAGCCGGATCGACCGTCGTTGGCGCCAGCAGCATGCCGACCAGCGCGGTGAACACGACCAGCGACATCACCCTGGGCTTCAGTAGGATGGCATAGTCGCGGAGGTGGAAGCGCGGCTCTGGGCGCGCCACCGAGGTCCCGGGGACGACGGCCGTGGCGCTATCGGCACGAGTGGTACTCACTCCCTCCTCCTCGGAACTCGACGGGTCGGTTGTTTATTCCGGCGATTATCACCGAGATGTCGTTCGCGCCAGCGAATTGTTCGCAGCCGCTGGGCGCAACAACGCGGCGGCCATGGTCCAGACGAACAAGATACCGCCGATCACCGCGACCAGGCCGCCCAGGCCATTCATGGCCATACCGACCATCGGCGCGAGATCGACGAGCCCTTGCGCTTCGCCGGCCACCTTGCGCGGGGCGCCGTGGCCGCCCGCCACGAACAGGCCGATGCACGCCCCCAGCTGTCCCCAGGCGAACAGATGTAAGATCAGGCGCTGCCGGCGTAGGTTTTCGATCGGCTTGTCCAGCAGCGGCATGAAGCGGCTAAAGAACAGGCCGAAGAACGCCAGGGTGACGCCGGCGATGACGCCATGATAATGCGCGGGCGTGCGGGTATCGGCGCCGTCGACGAACAACCCGAGCGCGCCGCCCACGGCGAACAGCAGCATGGAGAGCGCCACCGCCAGGAACGCCGGCTCTCGCCAGGGCCATGGCCGGCGTAGGCGGGCGAGGACGGCGGCCGCCACTATCGCCGCCGGCGGACCCAAAATGTACTGCAGCCAGGTAAACGCCTGTGTCTGTTCGGGCGAGAACGGCGCAAACAGGAAGTAGAACGCCGGCGCCAGCAGCGATCCTGTGAGTAGCAGCGCGCTCGACAGCGCGAGCGCGCTCGTGGGCTGGCGGGTGACGAACGGCGCCGCGAGCAGGCCCCAAACGGCGATCAGCAGCAGCGTGTTGACGAACTGCAGCACGTGTCCACCGCCCCACATCAGCGCTTCGTTGAAGTCATGCGAATAGGGCGTGGCGGCAAGGAAGCGCAGCGCCAACGCGAAGCAGGCTATCGCAAGCAGGCAGGCGAGCGCGGCCGCGGCGATAGTGGCGGCGATGCCATCCCGACGCAGGTTTGCCGGACGCGCCGATGCCAAAAGCCGCGCGGCGACGCAGCCGATGGACACCGCCAGCAGGCCGAGGCCGGCGTAGTAGAGCGGATCGATGATCACCGGGACGTAGTTGTTGAGCGTCGGCTGGCCGCGATCCAGAAGCGCCGGTACGAACAGCATGGGCAGCGCCAGTACGCTGCCGGCGACCGCGCCCAGACCGAGCGTTGGCGAGGGCAGCGTGCCTGACGCCAGCCGATCGGTCGCCAGCAGCGCTAGCGCCCCGAACACGGCGAGGAACCAGACGACGAACGAGAACACGACGTGGATGACCAGGCCCTTGTGGAAGAAGGCAACGGGCCACGGAAGAATGGCCTCCACTCCCGGAACCCGCGAAAGCGCCAGCAGTAGGGCGAACAGCCCGGCGATGCCGAGAGCGCCCACGGCGATGGCGACCCAGCCTGTCAGTTCACGCCGAAGCGCCGCGTCCGGGGCGACAACGAGAACGGGTGCGGGCGCGATGGCTGCTCGTCCCTCAGCCGGCATGCGAATTCCCCCCATAGGGATATATGTGGACGGCCATGACGTAGACGACGACCCCGGAGACCGCCACGTACATCCATAGCGGCCAGGTCCACCGGGCGATCTTGCGATGCCGATCATAGCGGCCGGAGAGCGCGCGGAACACCGTGACCGGCACCAACGGCGTGATCGCGACGGCGGCGATTACGTGCAAGATCAAGATACTAAAGTAGATGGGCCGTACCACCCCCTCCCCGCCAAACTTCGCGAGGCCGGCGTTGAAGTGATAGATCAGGTAGCTGACCAGGAACATCGCGGATACCGCGAGCGCCGCCAGCATGCTCGCGCGATGCCGCCGCCGATCACCCTGCAGGATGAACCACAACCCCATGCCGAGGAAGACGATCGTCGCGGCATTCAGGGCGGCGTTGACGTGGGTGAGATCAGCGGCGTCGATCATGCGGACCGCCCTCCGGAGCCTCCTGCTTCGCCGGCTTCAGTGCGGCGCCGACATCACTCGCCGGCCACCTTCATGAACACACTGGCGTACATCGCCAGCGCCGCCGCGGCCAGCAGCGCGGCGAGAAGGTACTTGTTCGACATCATCTCACCCGTTACTCCGTCCGGCCGAGCGCTCTCGTACGATAGGCGGCTTCGCTGGAAAATCAATATCTTCCCGCATCTGCGAACAGGCGGAGCTGGTGTTGGGAAAGTGGCGTTTCGCCGGCCTGGAGTTGCAAGAGAAAGTACTTTTCATGTGGATATCCTCATGTTAGCTACTAGCCGACGAGCCACACGGCACAATCGGGGAGCGCCGGCGTTGTTGTCGCACGGCCTTGCGATTGACGCTGGGGTGAGGGACACGACCAACGGTGCGGATTGCCATCCGCCCGCGGAAACGGATGAAAAGGCATGAGGGACATGTTCCGGCACTGGATATCGTCGATCTCCATGGCGTGTGTCGCGCTGGCGGCACTGGTGGGCAACGCCGCGGCGCAGGGTGTCGTCGGCATGCCGCGAGAGTGGGAAATCGACTTCCAACCAGCCTATTCGCCGGTGATGGAGCGCCTCCAGGAGTTCAACTACCTGGTGCACGTCGTCATCATCCTTATCGTTCTGTTGGTCTTCGGACTGCTTGCCTACATCGTTTTTCGCTACAACGCGCGACGTAATCCAGTGCCGTCCAGGACCGCGCATAATACCATTTTGGAGGTCTTCTGGACGATCATGCCGGTGCTGGCTCTGCTGGTGATCGTGATCCCGTCGCTGAAGCTGCTCTATTACCAGGACAAGGCCGAAACTCCGGACATGACCCTGAAGGTCGTCGGACACCAGTGGTACTGGAGCTATACCTACCCCGACCAAGGCGAGTTCTCGTTCGACAGCATTCCCATTGCGGCCGAGGACCTGCAGGAGGGGCAGCCGCGGCTGCTGGCGGTCGACAATCCGGTCGTTGTCCCGGTCGGCGCGGCCGTTCAGGTGCTGCTCGCGTCCGACGACGTGATCCACGCTTGGGCAGTGCCCTCGCTCGCCCTCAAAAAGGATGCGACGCCTGGTCGGGTCAACGAGACCTGGTTTCGGGCGACCGAGGAAGGCACCTTCTACGGGATGTGCTCGGAACTGTGTGGCGTAAATCACTACTTCATGCCGATCGAGGTGCGCGCCGTCTCCAAGGAGGCGTTCGAGGCCTGGGTCGAGGAGGCGAAGCAGAAATTCGCGGCGAATAGCCACCCGCGGGTAGGTTTGGCATCCAAGGGCACTTCCGCCCGTTGATCACGGGGCGGTTGGATTAGGGAGAAGATCGACCATGGCATACGGCGCGGTCGCTGCTCACGGCGAACACGAGCACCATCCGACAGGATGGAGACGCTGGATCTATTCCACAAACCATAAGGACATCGGCACGATGTACATGGTGCTATCGATGATCGCGGCGCTCATCGGTGGTTTGATGTCATGGTACATCCGGCTGGAGTTGGCTCACCCCGGACTCGACTACATCACCGACACGCACTTCTACAACGTGCTGGTCACCGCGCACGGTTTCCTGATGGTGTTCTTCGTGGTGATGCCGGCGCTGATCGGCGGCTTCGGCAACTGGTTCGTGCCGCTGATGATCGGCGCGCCGGACATGGCCTTCCCCCGCATGAACAACATCAGCTTTTGGCTGCTGGCGGCCGCTCTGGTGCTGCTGGTGCTCGCGCTGTTCGTCGGCGAGGGGCCGGGAACAGGCTGGACCGTCTACCCGCCGCTGTCATCGATCGCCTACCATCCGGGCCCCTCGGTCGACTTCGGCATTCTCGCGCTGCATCTCGCGGGCGCGTCCTCCATTCTGGGCGCCATCAACTTCATCGTCACCATCTTCAATATGCGCGCACCCGGCATGACCATGCACCGGATGCCTCTGTTCGTTTGGTCAATCCTGGTCACCGCCTTCCTGCTGCTGCTGGCTCTGCCGGTACTGGCGGGCGCGCTCACCATGCTGCTCACCGACCGCAACTTCGGCACGCACTTCTACGAGGCGGCGGGCGGCGGCGATCCGGTGCTCTGGCAGCACCTGTTCTGGTTCTTCGGCCATCCGGAGGTGTACATCATCATCCTGCCGGCGTTCGGCATCATGAGCCAGCTGGTCTCGACCTTTTCGAAGAAGCCGATCTTCGGCTATTTGGGCATGGCCTACGCCATGTGCGCCATCGGTTTCATCGGTTTCATCGTCTGGGCGCACCACATGTTCACCAGCGGCATCGGCGTCAACGCCCGTGCCTACTTCACCGTGGCGACGCTGATCATCGCCGTGCCGACCGGCATCAAGATCTTCAGCTGGCTCGCCACGATGTGGGGCGGCTCGATCGAGTTCAAGGTGCCGATGCTGTATGCGCTGGGCTTCATCTGGCTGTTCGTGCTGGGCGGCGTCACCGGCGTGGTGTTGGCGAACGGCAGCCTCGACTTCGCCCTTCACGACACCTACTACGTTGTCGCGCACTTCCACTATGTCATGGCCATCGCCGCGATCTTCGCCATGTTCGGCGCCTGGTTCTACTGGATCGGCAAGATGTCCGGCCGCGAGTACCCTGAAGGGCTCGCGAAGGTGCAGTTCTGGGTGTTCTTCATCGGGGTCAACGTGCTGTTCTTTCCGCAGCACTTCCTCGGCGTCGCCGGCATGCCGCGCCGCATTCCCGATTATCCCGACGTGTTCGCCGGCTGGAACATGGTCAGTTCGATCGGCGCGGCGATCACCATGGTCGGCACGCTGATGTTCTACTACATCGTGCTCTATACGGTGTTCGCAGGCAAACGGACGACCGTCGCCAACCCGTGGGGCGAAGGCGCCACGACGTTGGAGTGGACCGTTCCCTCGCCGGCGCCGTTCCATACGCACGAGGAACTGCCGGTGATCGGAGGAGGCTCGCACGGTCATGGGCCGGTGCGTGGCCATCCCTATCCGGCGGAGTAGGCTGATCTTCTTTTGGAGGCCATAAAGATCGTGACGCGTACCCTCACCCGCTCTCGGTGCTCGCACCCTCTCCCGCCTGGGGAGGGCTGCTTGCAGCGCGCAGGCCTTCCTGTCCCGCAGGGAGAGGGCGGGGGTGATGGCTGTCCGCGCCGCTCCGCAAACGATTTTGCAAGGAGCATCCAATGACCGGGCGCGAGCGCCGGATGCGGATCACTGCAGCCGTCCTGTTCGGAGTGGTCGTCGGCATGGCCGGCTTATCGCTCGCATCCTCGGAGCTCTACCGTATGTTCTGTCAAGCGACCGGCTACGGTGGCACGCCTAAGACGGAAGGCGTGGCGCGGCCGACGGCGATCGCCGATGGGGAGGTGACTGTCAGGTTCGACGCCAATGTGAATTCAGCGCTGCCCTGGCGCTTTCATCCCGAGAAGCGGCAGGTTCGGCTGCGGTTGGGCGAGGAGACGCTCGTCCATTTTACCGCGGCTAATCTAGCCGACACGCCGGTCACGGGCACAGCCACCTTTAACGTCGTGCCGGAGAAGGTGGCGCCCTACTTCAGCAAGCTCGAGTGCTTCTGCTTCACCGAGCAGACCTTGGCGCCCGGCCAGGAAGTCGCGATGCCGGTAGTTTTCTTCGTGGATCCGGCGCTGGCCAAGGACGCCACAGCCAGGGATGTCACAACAGTCACCCTGTCCTACACGTTCTTCCGCGCCGAGGGTGACGGCGGGCCGCAGGCGAAGGCTAGCAAGATCGCCGCGACTCCGGCAACGCGCGCGGGCGGCTAGCGGGCGAAAAACAAGACGCAACAGAGGGAGGGAGAAATGGCGAGCCCAGCGGTACCTAACGCCCACCCGTACCACATGGTCGACCCTAGTCCATGGCCGGCGCTCGGCACCGTCGCCGCGCTGACCCTGGCGATCGGCGGCATCTGGTTCATGCATGGCGGGCCACCGTGGGTGTTGCTCGCCGGCTTCGGCATTCTGCTGGCGACCTTCTATTACTGGTGGCGCGACGTGATCCGGGAGTCGCGGGCGGGCGTCTACCATACGGAGACGGTAAGTCACGGTCTGCGGGTCGGCTTTCTTCTGTTCATCGCCTCGGAGGTGATGTTCTTCTTCGCCTTTTTCTGGGCTTTCTTTAACGCCAGCGCCCCGGCGATCAACCGCGCCGCGCACACGACTTGGCCTCCCGAGGGCGTCGTTCCGTTCTATGCCTGGGGGCTGCCGTTTCTGAATACGCTCATCCTGTTGACCTCGGGCGCCACGGTCACCGTCGCCCATCACGCGGTGCGCGCGGGAGATCGTAAGAATACGGTGTTCTGGCTCGGGGTGACCGTCGTGCTCGGTATCCTCTTTCTGAGCTGCCAGGCCTATGAGTACAGCCACGCCGCGTTCGGCTTCACCGAAGGCATTTATTCATCGACCTTCTTCATGGCTACCGGCTTCCACGGCTTTCACGTGTTCATCGGAACCTGCTTTCTTTTCGTTTGTTTCCTGCGTGCCCGTGCCGGCGACTTCACGCCGGAAAAGCATGTCGGCTTCGAGGCCGCTGCCTGGTACTGGCACTTTGTCGACGTTGTCTGGCTGTTCCTGTTCGTCTGCATATACTGGTGGGGCAGCTCGGGCTTTGCTGGCGCCTATCACTGAGGCGAAGCGCACCATTGAGTATCGCTCCCGACGCCGATCAAGGTTCGACCGTACGTAGTCTCGGTTACGGGCTTCGGGGGCGCTGCCCTCGGTGCGGGCGTGGCGGTCTGTTCGATGGCTTTCTTCAGGTCACCGAGCGCTGCCGCGTTTGCGGCCTTGCCTTCGGCGGCCACGATGCCGGGGATGGTCCGGCGGTGTTCGGCATCTTCATATTGACATTTGTCGTTGTCGGTCTGGCCGGCCTGGTCGAACACCTGTTCGCACCGCCGCTCTGGCTGCATGTCGTGCTGTGGACGCCGATGGTCGTCGGCGGTGGCCTGTTGCTGTTGCGTCCGCTGAAGGGTTTGACCGTCGCCATCCAGCACCGGGTTCGTTCGGTGGAGGATCCGGAGCGCCCCGGCGCCAGCTGAGCCTCAAGCGGAGACGGCTAAAAACCTTATCATTGTCATTGCGAACCCGCGTGGAGTGGGTGAAGCAATCCACCTCTGCAAGGGCTTACAAGAAGTGGATCGGTTCGCTGCGCTCGCGATGACGGGTTTTTCGAGGTCTCCAGGCCGTCTGCGGGCTTACAAGAAGTGGATCCGTTCATTGCGCTCGAGATCGCGAGTTATTCGCAGGTCTGCCGGTGCCGCCGGGTACTTACAAGATAAAATTTGGTGACATGTATTGGAGCGAGGTGCAAGTTCCGGCGGGGGAAAGGCAGCTTCAGGTTGGATTTATCAGCATCCCGGATCTGCCGTCGGGCGATGTAATTTATGTATTCGATCAGAAATCTGGCAAACAGATGGGGAATATTCAAAGAGAGACGAAACTGCCGGTGCCGCCGGGTACTTACAAGATAAAATTTGGTGACATGTATTGGAGTGATGTGCAAGTTCCGGCGGGGGAAAGGCAGCTTCAGGTTGGGTTCATCAGCATCAACGATCTGTCGCCGGGCGATGTTATCTCTGTATTCGATCAGCAATCTGGCCAGCGGGTCGGCTACATCCAAAGGGGAACGAAATTGCCGGTGCCGCCAGGTACTTACGATGTGAAATTTGGGGAAGTTTCGCAATTAATCGAAGTAGGGGAACGTCAAGAGATCGAGCTGAGCAATTAGAAATGCATGGACTGTTCCGATGCGGCCGCCTCACGCCGTGCTTTCGTTGCGGAAGGCCCACTTCACCCGGGCGCCGTCCTTTTGCGTGGTGCCGGCCACGACAATCTGCCGACTCCGGCGCGGCTGATCGGAAACGCCGAGATAGGTGCTCTCCTCCAGGTCAAGCGACCCGCCGACGGCGAGGAAGCGCCACTCCACACCGCTCGCGGTGCGCAGTGACACCGACGCCCGGTCCTCGCCCAGCTTCGCCTGCACGTCCGGGTGCAGGTGGAAGCGAATTCGGAAATGCCTGCCGGCGCTGCCTTCAAGGCGATCCTCGCCGCGCAGGTCGGCCCCGCTATCGGCAAGGTAGAGACGGCGCCGGTGCGTCAGGCCGAAGCGACGCCGGTAGCCGTCGTGGCTTGCTTCCAGCCAGGATGCTCCCTCTGACTGTTGCAGCGCCGACCGAGTCCGTATCGGACGTGCACCCAGCCAGGTGACGTCGATGGCGTTGGACTCTTCGACGCTGAGAGTCGAGTGGGCGGCGGTGGATCGAAGCGCCGACAGCCACCGAGGGTCGTCGCCGCGATAACCGCCGCAATTGACGACCAGCCGCTCACGGCCATGACTCATTTCGAAGGCGAGGGGCGAAGCATGGCCCTGCGCCGGGGGCGCGCCGACATCGACGATCGCCAGCGTACGGCCGGCCGAAAGCCGCTCAAAGCCGCTTTGCGGCGCGCTGGGCGGGGCGGATGTGGCCACCTTGCTGGCGGCCAGCAGAGCGTCGAGCAGCGTTCGGTCGCCTTCTTTCGCGCCATGGAAAAGCGCGAGCCTGCCATCGCCGTGGCGGTAGGCGCGGAGCATCGGCGCCATCCGCTCGATCGCCTCGACAAGCGGGCCGGGCAGCGGCTCGCCGGCATTGTTCAGCGCCGAGCGGAGGTCGAGAAGCTGGCGGAATACATCGACATGAACAGCCGGATTTCGCTGCACGTGACCGCCGTCTCGCAGGATTTGGCGGGCGATCTCGCGATTCAGCCTCCGCAGCGCCGGCGATAGTGGCACGGCGCCGAGACAAAGGGCCGCCGCGACTTCCCCGCTCACCGTCGCGAACGCATCCGCGGTTCCCTCCACGCGGCCGGCGCTGTGCGCCAGGTGCCGTGCCTGACGACCAGCCGCCTCGAGGAAACGGGCCCGCTCGTCACCCCCGACGCGATCGAGAAGAAAATCGCTGGCGGCAAGCCAGCTCGCCAGTCTGCGCCCGACAACCGCCGGCTCCCAAGCCAGCGGACTCCAGCGCCGATTGACGAGGATCCAACTGATGACCAGCGCGCGGGCGCGAACGCGGGCTTCGTCCGAGCCGTTCGCCTTCAGATCGCCGAGCCAGAGGAATCCATGCATGGCTCGGGCAAGCGCCGCTCCCGGCGGCAACACCGACCACGGCATCGCCCCGAACGGGACGCGGCGGCCGAAGAACAGGAACTCCTGGCCTAGAATCGCCTCCGCCTGCGTCCGGTCGCCCGGAGCATGCGATGGAAACACGCGGTGAACGGCGCTTGGGACCGGGCCGTTGAGGACAAAACGCGCGTAGATCGAGGAGCCGAAAAACGCATTCGCCAGGCCTGATCGGAAACCGCCCAACGGCAAGCGCAACCTGGATGACCGGCGGGCGGCGGCTGTATTGGCCGAACGAAGTTGCTGGAAACATGGTAGGCGCGGGTTCCTTCGCCTATCCAGCGCTCCGCTTCCAAGCAGGAAACGCCGGTCAATGCCCTTTGCCATCCGCCGGCAGGCGCCGCAGGCGGGCGGCATAGAAACCGTCGAGCCCGCCCCATTCGGCCATCGCACTCGGCAGAGTGCGCATATCGCCGGCCGATGTCAAAAATAGGTCGCATCCGCATACATCACGCCGATCCAACGGCACCCGCCGCAGCGGCAACCCCTGCGCGATCAGCGAATCGACGAGATGCGCGCCTTCCTGTGGTTGTAGCGAGCAGGCGCAATAGACCAGCAGCCCATCCGGCGCCAGTATCTCGGCGGCGGCGGCAAGCAGGCATGCCTGCACCCTCGC
Organism: uncultured Alphaproteobacteria bacterium; assembly: GCA_963786265.1. Taxonomy (GTDB): domain Bacteria; phylum Pseudomonadota; class Alphaproteobacteria; order Rhodospirillales; family Defluviicoccaceae; genus Defluviicoccus. The sequence continues at coordinate 6,214 of CAWAYT010000050.1, read as the reverse complement.
CAGCTTAGGGATCTCGGTTGCTGTCTTCAGCCGCATGATGTCCGGGTGTCTGCGAATGGTTCCGGTGGCCGAGCAGGGCACGTCCAGCAGTATCAGGTCCGCCGATTCCGGCGGCCGCCAGGTTGCGATGTCGGCGACTACGGTTTCGGCTTTCAGCCTCAGCCTGCTCAAGTTCTCCCGCAACCGCCGCAAGCGCTTGGCCGATCGGTCGACGGCGATGACCCGCGCGCCGGCCGCCGCCAGCTGCGCCGTTTTGCCGCCCGGCGCCGCGCACAGATCGAGCACCCTTCGGCCGCGCACGTCGCCCAGCAGCTTCGCCGGCAGCGACGCCGCCGCGTCCTGGACCCACCATGCGCCCTCGCTGTAACCAGGGAGCTCGGTGACCGGTCCGGCGTGCCAGAGGCGCAGGCTGCCGTTCGGCAGCAGCCGAGCCGGCAGAGTTTCGGCCAGACGATCGCGATCCGCCGCCGATCGAAGGGTCAGGTCGAGCGGCGGTTCGGTCAGGTGAACCTCGGCGATAGAACGCGCCGTCGACGCCCCGTACTCAGCCACCCAGGAGTCCCAAAGCCAGTCCGGGGTGTTCAGTCGCGCCGCGTCTTGGCTGGCGACGAGGGATGCACCCTCGGTGGCGAGACGGCGCAAGACCGCGTTGATCAGCGAGGCGTGCGTGCCGGCGCGCCGGCTTGGGGCCAGCCCGACCGTCGTGTGCACGGCGGCGTGCGCGGGGGTACGCAGGAACACGAGTTGCGCCACGCCGAGACGCAGCAGGCCGCGGACCGATGCCAGCCGATCCGGCAGCGGACGCTCGAGGCAGATATCGAGCAGCGCATCGATCTGCCCGAGACGGCGGAGAATCGTCGACGCCAAGTTGAAGGCGAACGCCCTGTCCCGTGCCGGCAGGGCGAGGAAGCGGCCTCGTGCGCCTCGAACGCCTCGTCGAGCGGCCTGCCGCGCAGCAACACCGCCTCGCTGGCATCGAGAGCCAGCAGTCGCGCGGCCAAGCCCGCCGGCGGCGCGGCCCGGGCCCTGGACTTGCCGATAGACGATTGCCGGCCAGACGGCGGGCTCACCCCCAGGGGCCGACCGAGCCGGTGCGTGCGGCAAGCTCGCGCAAGGCGCGCACGCGGTTCTCGGTCGAGGGATGGGTGCCGAACAGATTATCGAAAGACCGGCCGTGCAACGGATTGACGATGAACAGGTGCGCGGTCGCCGGGTTCTGCTGGGCCGGCTGGTTGTCGATGCGGCGCGCGGCCGACTCCAGCTTCTGCAGCGCCGAGGCGAGCCACAGTGGATGGCCGGAGATCTCGGCCCCGCGACGATCCGCCGCGTATTCGCGGGTCCGCGAGATGGCGAACTGCACGAGCATGGCGGCCATGGGTGCCAGAATGATCGCGAGAATGTTGGCGATGAAGCCGGAATTGTTCTCGCGATTGCCGCCAAACAGGAATCCGAAGTTGGCGAGCATGCCGAGGGCGCCGGCGAGCGTCGCCGTTACCGTCATGATCAGCGTATCCCGGTTGGCGACGTGCGCCAGCTCATGCGCCAGCACGCCGGCGAGCTCCTGGTGGCTGAGCGTGCGCAGCAGGCCGGTGGTGACCGCCACCGCGGCGTGCTCAGGGTCCCGCCCGGTGGCGAAGGCGTTCGGCTGAGGCGTGTCGATGATGTAGACGCGCGGCATCGGCAGCTGCGCCCGGCTCGCCAGTTGCTGCACCAGGCCGGCCAGCTCCGGCGCCGAGCGCCCGTCCACCTCCCGCGCATCGTACATGCGCAGCACCATCTTGTCGGAGTTCCAATAGGCGAAGACGTTGGTGCCGATCGCGACGAGCAGCGCGATCAGCATTCCCGTCCGTCCGCCGATGAGATACCCAAGGGCCAGGAACAGGGCGGTGAGGCCGGCCAGCAGCAATGCCGTACGCAACATACTCATCGGTGGACCAAACTCGCGTGTTCCTGGAAACAACTGGCGCCTGAAGTGCCCGACATTGTAGTAGTGACAGGGCATCGCACCGACAAGGGGTAGAGGCGGAAAAGCATTATGGATGACCCGCAAGCGTACGTGGAGAGAACAGACGCAGGAGAAACGTCGGCTTCCCCCGCCCAAGAGGCGAAGCGGCAGAGAACTCCCGAAGAGCAGCCGGGAGGGGACATGGAGGTAGGCGGGCCGCAAGGGCCGGAGCCAACCCGCTACGGCGACTGGGAACGCAAAGGCCGCTGCATCGACTTCTGATCCGTGTCGTTTCACCGAACGCGCATAGGGTCCGCCCCTGTCTCGCGCTGGCATTTTGCACGTGGCGCGCGCTAAATCCCAGGCGGGAGTTGGCTCCTTGTCCGTGGCCGACTGAGTAGGTGCTTGCTTCAAGCTTTCTTCCCCTCCGAACGGTTGGCGGCGAGGAATGCCGCCTCCGTGCGGTTGCTGACGCCTATCTTGCGCATGATCTGTCGAACGTGCACCTTCACCGTGCTTTCGCGCATGTCGAGCTCATAGGCAATGACCTTGTTCGGCTTGCCCTGCCGTAGCAGATTGAAGACATCTCGTTGACGGGACGTCAGCCCGTTGAAATCAGATGCCCCGATCTCGGTTTTCGCCATATCGACCGCAGGCTGACGGTGCGAGAGCGCGTCGGTCAAGGCCTCGGCCGGAACGAACGTGCCGCCTGATTGCACCAGGCGCAGCGCCCCCATCAGGATCCGCGACGTCAAGTTGCTCGGAATGTAGCCTTTGATGCCGTGGCGCAACGCCTCGCCGATGTGGTGGCTGTCCTCGCGATCGCAGATGACGATGATCGACGCATCGGGGAGGTTCTCTTTCAGTGAGGCAATGTCTTTGGCGGTTTCAGGGTCGCCGGTCGTCTTCGAACCGAGGTTGAGCAAGACTACCCCGATCCGGGAAAGCACGTCCGGAGCTTTGCCGAGCAACTCGGAGCAACGTTCGACCGGGATCAGGTGGAGCCTTTCGGAGCGGTCGAGCAGCCTTATCAGACCCTCTCTGGTCAGCGAGCGAGAGTCGACCAGCGCGATGGTGAAGGTCTTTCCGCTGGCGACCGTTCTCAGGTGTGGACCAGCCGAAGCTTCCGATGACGAACTCGAGGTATCGGAGGTCGGCAATATCCGTTGTGCGGCAGATTGTGTCATCCTATCCCCCTATCCAAAATACGCGCTCAGGTTTGATAACGGCATCACAAGCCCGCCCGCCGCGGCAGCGTTCCGGGGGTGCTTGTCGAGCATGACCCGAAGCTGGCGAGATCTACGATCCGCTGCCCGAGCTTCGGCATCACGCCCGGTTCCCCCGTGGGGCGGTCAGCGAATGAGAGGCAAGTGCAGCAAGAGCAGGCGTTCATGCGGCCAGCATGACTGTCAAAGATTAACGTGAGGTTTCACTGCAGCCGAATTCCGCGACAGAGCTGACCGCGACCGGCTTCGGCGGAACGAGCCTCATTCCCGTCGCCTTCATCCTCGACGAAAGAACGGGCGGGAGCGTTCGTGCGCCAATGGATTTCCGCTGCTGGAGCTTTGGTCATAGGCTGGCTCTGCGCCTAATACCAGCGAGCGTAATCACTGACCGATGGTCGCCCAGGTGCGGGTGGCGATGGATGTTATGCGCCTCGCTTCGCCGAGGAGGGCGTTCCAGGCTTTGCAACAGGCGTCGACGATGGCCTCGTAGCCGTCGAACACACGGTTGGAGAGATAGGTCTGGCGCAGGAACTGCCAGATGTTCTCCTGTGGATTGAGTTCGGGGCTGTAGGGCGGCAGATGGAGAAGCGAGAGGTTGGCCGGGACGTCGAGGACCGCCGTCGTGTGCCAACCGGCCTTGTCGATGACGACGATGCCATGCGCGCCGGGCGTCACCATGCGGCTTATTTCCTGCAAGTGCAGCTGCATGGCCTCGGTGTCGGCGCGCGGCAGAACCAGCGCGGCGCCTTCGTCGCGTGCCGGGCAGACCGCGCCGAAGATGTAGGCCGATGCATAGCGCTGGTCCTTCGGCTGGCGTGGGCGGGAGCCTCGCTCGGCCCACTGGTAGACGAGGCCGTTCTTCTGACCGACGCGCGCCTCATCCTTACATGAGGGTTCGGTTGTCAACGGGGCCGTGGCATTTGCCTCCTGCGCGGGGAAGCCTATTTCCGTAGGCTTGGGTCCGGGGCCGTCGTGTCTCGCAGCAACGACTGCGTCACCTTACATGCGGTCGGGCCATGCAGGACCCGCACCAGAATGCCTCATGCACGAGGCGAAGCCCCGGCGAGACGCGACCCACCTGAAACACGGCGGGGTGGTGCCACCAATGATGAAGACGGTCGCGCTCCCCTTATCGCCTCCGGCGGCTATGCCGCTGACGGCGACTTTCCATCTATGCTGCGGCCGCAGTCTTCGCCCTTATCTCGATGCCGGCGGGCAGGACCCCCGTCTCGACGTAGCGCCAGAGCGCGATCAGCAGCTTGCGCGCCATCGCGACAATGGCGATCCGCCGGGTGCGCCCGGCCAAGGCGCCGACGCGCTCCCGGAACCACTGGGCAAGTTCGCTGCCGGGCTGGTAGCGCAGCCAGAGCCACGCAAGCTGGATCATCGTCGTCCTCGCCCGCGGGTTTCCGGCGCGGCTGATCCGCCGGTCGCGGTCGATGCCGCCGCTCTGATAAGGCATCGGCGTGATGCCGACGTAGCTGGCGAGCTGTCGGCGATTGTCGAAGCAGCGATAGAACACCTCGCGCGTGAGCACGGCGGCGAAGTTCTCGCCGATACCGCGGATGCGGCAGAGGGCAGCGATCTTGCGGCTGCTGACGTCTTGTGGTTCGGCTTCCCCCGCCTCGTCACGCTCGGCCTCGACCTCCCGGATCAACGTCAAGGTCATGACCAGCCGCCGGCGCAGGCGGTCCAGTTCCGCCCGCAGATGGTGCGGGATCTCGCGGCCGTCACCGGTGCGCAGGGCAGCAAGGTCGCGCTCCCAGGAACGCAGCGAGGGCCTCTGCCGGATGCCCTGGGTGAACAGCAAGGCCTCGATGCGGTTCTCGATGCGCAGCCTCTCCTGTACCAGGTGCTGGCGTTCGCGGTGCGGACGCTTTGCATCTTCCTCCTCCGGTGTCGGCACGCGCACCATGCTGCAGGCTTGCCGGTCACCCCGCAGATAGGCCGCGAGCACGCGCAGCATGCCCTCCGCGTCGAGCCGGTCGGTCTTGGCGCGGCGGGCACGGCGGTTGACGAGGATGCTGGTCGGCTCGAGCACGTGGTTAATCACACCATGCGCCGTCAGCAGCCGGTGCAGCCAGAAGCCGTCCCGTCCTGCCTCAAAGCAGCAGATGACGCCGATCGGCGAGCCGAGCCGAGCCGCGACGCGAGCGCGCAGCGACGAGATAAGCGCCAACAGGGCGGCGGTATCGCCGCCGCCGAGCCGGTGCAGGCGTGGCTTCTCGTCTCCCGGCAGGCGCGCGGCAACGAGCCACGTCGAGCAACTGAGCTCGATCGCCAGATGGATGACGGGATCACGATCAGCGGTCGTCGAGGACATAGGCGGCTCCTGTGCAAGAAATAGGACACCGTCAGTCTCCACGGGGTCCACCCTCATAGCATCTGGAACCAGATCTCCACGGGTGTGTCCGGCGGCAGATCCTTGGCGAGTTCCGTCACGCGCTCGGCGAAGTTTTTTTAAACGCTTCCCCAGCCTGCTCGTTCTTCTCGGGATGCCTGGGCCGCGCACTGACGTGGGAGAAGCCGAGTTCCCGCAACATCCGTCCGATCGTCGTCTCGTGGCAGTCGACCGCGAAGCGTGCCTTCGCCAGAGCCGCCAGGTCGGCGCGCCGCCAGCGAACGAGGTGGGGAACATGCTTTTCCGGTCCGTCCTCAACCGCCTGTCGCAGCTCCTGCTTCTGCGCCGGCGTCAGCTTCGGCGGTCGGCCCGGTGACGTCTTGTCGATCAGCCCCTCCGCACCCTCGGCGTTGAAGCGGACCACCCAGTCTCTCAGCGTCTGGCGGTCCATCAGGCCGATGGCCGCAGCCTCGGCGCGGCGCTTGCCGTCGGCCACCGCCGCAAGCGCCATCAGGCGCCGGGCCTGCGCACCGTCCCGAGCCTTGCAGGCGAAGCCGCGCAGATCATCCGCGCCGTAATCCTCACGCAATCGCAACGCCGCCCCCATCGAAACCCTCCGCATCCACCGTCGTCCAGCCCGACCACAGCAGATTCGCTGCCCGAGGGGAATCTCACACAGAGAAGTCAGCCTCTGCGCTCGCT
>CAWAYT010000049.1:0-47750 GCA_963786265.1 uncultured Alphaproteobacteria bacterium | reverse complement strand
CGAGCTGCTGAGCTAAGCGAAGAGACTGACTTACTCTATGCGGAAGGATGCAGCGATGTCTGTGAACTGCTTATAATGCTGAGCAAATATTTCAGCTGGGCTCGCGCAATTGAGAGTATAGAGATATGGCCCACGAATTGTCTGGAAACTGGCCGTGGCAAGCTTTCCCTCCTGCAGAAAGCCGCTATATATGAAATGATCCGCCTTTCGTCCGGCGAAGTGATACTCGCTGAGGGCGTGCACGTCTGGATCTGGAGTTCTAATCCTGAGTAAGCTGCGCAATTTTTCGGCTGTCAGATTGCTTATGTAACGGTCGATTCCCATGATCCCAATGCTGTAATCGTTTGTCACTTTGACCGTGCACATTCGGTTTTCCTGCGGCGAGATAAACGCTCGGGTAACCGAATTCCTCCTTCTTCCCACATAGAAGGCAAGATCAAGGTGAAGCCGAACCTGGTATCGACCACACGTTGTTGCGCATTGGCCGGCCCGACACAGAGCAAGATGAGAAGAAGAGCTACGGCCCTGTCTTGCATAGATACTCGTCCTTCCACGCCATGTATTCCAGCAGTACGCCACCCATAATGCGGTCCCAGGATTTCTCCCGGTTCTCGAGTTCAGTGTAGAAGAAGTCGCATTTCTCGATGTTGACGCCTCCTTGCGCATCGATCTGCTTCCAGATTGAGCCGCTCGGCTGAGGAGGTACTTCTGTGGGGTGATATTCAATCTACCCACCAAGCCCTCCAGTGGCGCGGTAAACTTCTCAAATTTGCGGCGTGAACGGCAGACTTGTCGATGTGCCTGATTGAATCTCTTGATGTTCGGCTCCCGCAAGCCTTCCCTTAGAGCGTCGCACAAATCGGCGGAAACTCCCTGCCCGAGGAAATAGTTCGAGACAATCTCGCCGAGCAGCTCGCCGTGAGTCATGCATCCGGTCCCGGCAGCCTGGGGCGAGCGGCCTACTCCGATCAGCAACAAGACACCGGTGATCACCCCAAGGATCAGTTTTCCTGTAGACATGCTCGTCCGACCTCAGCGTGCAGGACCGAGCATAGTCCGTTATTCACACTATCGCTGTGATGTTCGTCCCAACTGCGGCGAACGGCTTCCGCAGGAGCTATGGCCGAAACTGGGTGATGGCTCTGTGAGAAAGGCGGCGTATCGAGGTGGGTGGAAGCCTGCCTGAACCTCCCGGAGGAGCGATACGCCATGACGAGCACGAGTAATAGAAGTAATAGTACCGTTGTCCCACTCTGTCAGTCCGACGCGATCGACGATCCGCTGACAGCCATCCTGAGGAGCGGTGCTCGCCGGCTGCTTGCCCAGGCCATTGAGGCGGAGGCCGAGACGTTCCTGGCCACGATGAAGGGCGTGCAACTGCCGGATGGGCGCGAGCGCCTGGTGCGGCACGGGCTGGGGCCGGAGCGGGTGATCCAGACCGGGATCGGTCCGGTCGAAGTGCGGCGGGTGAAGCTGCGCGACCGCGGCGCCAGCGAGGGGGCTGAGCGCATCCGTTTTACATCGTCGATCCTGCCACGCTGGGCCCGGAGGACGCCGAGCCTGGATGCTCTGCTGCCGATCCTCTATCTGCGCGGGGTCTCGATGGGCGATTTCCAGGAGGCGCTCGGGGCGCTGCTGGGCCGCGATGCCCCGAACCTGTCGCCGTCGGTGCTAGCGAGGCTGCGGGGCGAGTGGGAGGCGGACTATGCGCGTTGGCGGCGGCGCGACTTGTCGGCCCGGCGCTACGTGTATGTCTGGGCCGACGGTGTCTACCTGCAGGCACGCATGGAGCCACAGGCCGAGTGCATCCTGGTGCTGATCGGCGCGACGCCCGAGGGCAAGAAGGAACTGGTCGGCTTCCAGGTGGGCATGCGGGAGAGCGCACAGAGCTGGCGGGAACTGCTGGTCGACCTCAAGGCGCGCGGATTGGCCATCGCGCCCGAACTGGCCACCGGCGACGGGGCACTCGGCTTTTGGAAGGCCATCGATGAGGTATCGCCGACAACCCGCCACCAGCGCTGCACGGTGCACAAGACCGCCAATGTGCTCGACAAGCTGCCCAAGTCCGTCCAGCCGGCGGCCAAGGCAGACCTTCGCGAGATCTGGACGGCGCCGGATCGTGCGACGGCCGAGACGGCGATCACGACGTTTGCCGAGAAGTATGGGGCCAAATACGAGAAGGCGGCCACCTGCCTGGTCAAGGACCGAGACGCGTTGGCGACCTTCTACGACTTCCCGGCCGAGCACTGGGATCACCTGCGCACGTCCAACCCGATCGAGAGCGTGTTCGCCACGGTGCGGCACCGAACCGTCCGGACCAAGGGCGCGTTGTCCCAGGACACCGCCCGGCTCATGGTGTTCAAGCTCGTCATGGCCGCCGCCAAGACATGGCGCAGGCTGAAGGGCCAGAACCAGTTGCCCAAGGTCGTCCAGGGCGTCACATTCCGAAACGGCGTCGAGGTTACCAACACGCCAGCACAGAACGCCGCCTGATCACAGCGTCACCCAGATTCCAGCATAGCTCCTTCCGCAGCCTAGACTAGTCTTAGGCGGATTATGCTTTTGCGCCCTCTCGGCAGCACTTTAAAATCCGGATATACGAGGTCGGGCGCGGGCCGTGGGCCGGCCCGATGATGGCGGCGGTGATCCCCAACCGGGCGGCGCGGGTGCTGGGGCCAATGCGCGACTTTCGCGGCGGCCAGCTCTATGTTTCTGATTGGGGGACGCGGATGAAGGGCTCGGAAGAGTATTCCAAGCTGTTGGCGCAACGCTTCGCGCCGGGTTCGGTTGCTCCTCGTGCGGCTCGAATATCGGAACACCTTGCACGGGGCAGTTGCCTCTGGCATACCTGAAATCGTGACGGCTGCACATGCGATACGGCAGCCCGGGATTGCCCAAGGGGTTTTCGCGAGGTTCCTTCCAGGTAATGAGGATGTGGCTATCACGCGCGTTGGCGTTTTGCCTACGCGGCGAACTCAACTGTCAGGACTATGCCTAACATGCAGACTGGTACCGTGAAATTCTTCAATACCACTCGGGGTTTTGGCTTCATCTCGCCGGATGATCGATCCAAGCATGTATTCGTCCACGTCTCCGCCGTCGAGCGCTCCGGCCTCGGCTACCTGTCGGAAGGGCAACGCGTCCGTTTTGAGGTCCAGCGCGATCCGCGCGGGCCGAAGGCCGTCAACCTTCAAGCCGCTTAATCTTTCCTCGTTTTCAGAGGCCGCCCTTCGGGCGGCCTTTCGTTGTGTGGCATGCACGACAGCTTGGAGTGGAATCCCTAACTCGAGTTCTCTGTCACGGGCCGCGGGCGCAGTCGTAGCAGTCGATGAGCGCACGTGAGATACACCGGCAAATTTGACCTTCTTGCGCCTGCGCGGCGGACTTGGTTCAATCATCGGCGAGCGTGCCGCTTATAGAAACCTCCGAGAGGAATCCGTTTACTCATGACCATTGCCATCCCCGAAACCGTCGACGGCCTGCCCACGATCGCCGGTCATGAAGCGGGCCTTGAGAAGGCGATCGGCGACGCCGCCTCGACGGAGGTGTTCCGGCCGGAGAACAAGATCGACTTCGGCCGCATCAAGTCGGCGTGCGCGATCGCGCTGCACATGCATCAACCATTGATCCCGGCGGGCGGTCATGATCTGCGCACCGCCGAAATCATCAGCAATCTGCAGTACATGATGGATAACCAGGAGATCGGCGACAACCACAACGCCGGCGTGTTCGTCAGGTGCTACAAGCGGATCGGCGACTTCATCCCCCAGCTCATCGATGAGGGCAAGGAGCCGCGGGTGATGCTGGAGTATTCCGGCACGCTGTTCCATGGGCTGCGACAGATGGGCCTGAACGACGTCTTCGATGCGCTGAAGCGCGCCACCTGCGATCCCTTCTACCGGCGTGGCATCGAGTGGCTCGGCTGCCCGTGGGGACATGCCGTGGCGCCATCGACACCGGTGCAGGACTACCGGCTGCACGTCAAGGCCTGGCAGCACCACTTCGCCGGCATCTTCGGCATCGAGGCGCTGCGGCGGGTACGGGGATTCTCGCCTTCGGAAATGGCCTTGCCGAACCATCCGGATGTCGCCTACGCGTTTGTCAAGACGCTGCGCGACTGCGGCTATACTTGGGTGCTGGCGCAGGAACATACGGTTGAGTTGCCGGCCAACGGCCACGGCCCCGAGAGGAAGCACCTGCCGCATCGCCTCGTCTGCGCCAACTCGGAAGGCAAGACCGCCGAAATCATCGCGCTGATCAAGACACAAGGCTCCGACACCAAGCTGGTTGGGCAGATGCAGCCGTATTACGAGGCGAAGAGCCTGTCGCGCTGGGAGCTCGCGGGCAAGAGCGTGCCTCCGCTGGTTACCCAGATCGCCGATGGAGAGAACGGCGGCGTGATGATGAACGAGTTTCCGGGCAAGTTCTTCGAGTGTGTACGCGAAGCATCCGGCTCGGAGACGCCGTTGATGAACGGCACCGAGTACCTGGAGTACCTATTCGCCTCGGGCGTCAAACGATCCGACTTGCCGATAATCCAGCCGATTTACCAGAAGATGATCTGGGACAAGATCAAGCCGGGCGACGGCCCAGAGAAGCTGGCGAAGGCGATCGCCGAGTGCAAGCAGCAGGATCACCGCTTCCACATGGAAGGCGGCTCCTGGACCAACAACATCTCGTGGGTACGGGGTTACGATAGCCTGCTCGGCCCGATGGAGAAGATGAGCTCGCACTTCAACGAAGTCATTCTTAAGCAGAAGAAGCTCGCGACCGATGAACAGCGCTATCGCAATGCTTTGTTCCACTTGATGGCGGCCGAAACCAGCTGCTATCGCTACTGGGGCCAGGGTGTCTGGGTCGACTATGGCAAGGAAATCTGCCGCCGCGCCCATGAGATAATCGATCACGACTACGCGGAGACTAAGGTCTGAGTTCATTTCGGCGGCACGCGCGCCGCCCTCCCTCCACATTGGCATCGGGCCGGCCGAACCCACTGACATCGATCGGCTTTCGCCTTTCATTTTGTGCGAATGTGAAGCAGTTCACTGCCATGGATGCTCTTGTTGGACACAATGCCGCGAAAGGGCTAATGTGACCTGACCATCGGGGGCACGCCATGAAGTGCTTCATCAGCTACACCCAGGCGGACCTGTCCTGGGCCGAATGGATCGCTTGGCATCTCGAGGAAAGCGGATACCGGACGATCCTCCAGGCTTGGGACTTTCGAGCGGGCTGTAATTTCGTCCTCGAAATGGACAGTGCCTCGAAGCAGGCGCAGCGGACCATCCCGGTATTGTCTGCCGCCTACGTGAACGCCGCCTATACGCACCCGGAGTGGGCAAGCGCTCTAGCGCGCGATCCGACTGGCGACAAACGTGCTCTGCTGCCGATCCGCGTCCAGGAGTGCACGCTAACGGGGTTGTTGGCGCAGGTCGTCCATGTTGATCTGGTCGGTCTCACCGAGGTTGAAGCGAAACGCAGACTTTTGAGTCAAGTGCAGGGCGGGCGCGGCAAGCCCGCTGGGCCGCCGCGATTTCCTGGGCGATCAGGCGGCCCGGTGATCAGATCGCCCGCCTATCCGGCAGCGAGCCCTTCCGCCCACACCGACGAAACGTGCGCTCCGTCTTCCCGCGCCCCTTTGATCATCGCGAGCGAGACCGAGATCGTCAGAAAGGCGGAAAAGGACCTGATCCCTTACGTCGGTCCGCTGGCGAACGCCCTCGTCCGGCGAGCCGCCGCAAAGGCAGGGACAACGGCGGACCTCTACGCGGAACTCGCCGAGGCGATCCCTAGCGAAAGCGAGCGTCGAGAATTTCTTCGCCGCGCGACCGATCGACCCGGGACTGGAACCTCCCTGTACCCAGCTACGGGCGGCGGATCCGAGCTACAATCCGGCACCTTCAGTCCCTCGGTCATGGAGCAACTCCGCCACGATTTGACGGCTCACCTCGGTCCGATCGCGAAGCTCGCCATCGACCGGGAATCGGGGAGCGCCACATCACTCGAGGACCTTTACCGGCGTTTGAGTGAGCATCTTCCCGCGAGCGCACGCCTGGCGTTCCTCAAACGAGTACCCGCGATTTGCTGACCTCTGGCCGCATGCCGCCGACCGGAGTTTCCGGTCCAAAAACGATCAACTCGCATTCGCGCGCGTCGCCACGTTCTGACGGAAGGAGGTGTCGTGAAGCTGTGGCTGAAGTTCAATCTTATCCTCCTTTCAGCCTTTTCCGCGGCGGTGGCCGTAACCGGTCTCGTGTCATATCGCGTTCTGCAGGAGAACGCGCGGGAGGAGGTGCTGCAGAATGCCCAGATCATGGGAGGCGCCGCCAAAGCTGCCGCCGCATATACGGTCACCGAAGTGCGGCCTTTGCTGATGGCGGACATGAAACATCCCTTCATGCCGCAGGCGGTATCGTTCTACGCAGCCCGTCGAAGTTTCGAACTACTCAGGACTGCTGAGCCCGAATATACCTATAGGATCGCCTCTCTCAATCCGACAAACCCAAGCAATCGCGCGTTTGATTGGGAAGCCGACATCATCCGAGACTTCCGCAACAATCCTGACCGCAAGCAGATCATTGTCGAGCGCGATACCCCGACCGGCCCAGTCCTGAGCTTGTTCCAACCCGTGACCGTGTACGATCAGGGATGTCTCGCGTGTCACGACCGCCCACAGGATGCCCCCAAACAGTTGGTCGAGACCTATGGAGCTACGAACGGCTTTGGCTGGAAGCTGAACGATACGGTTGCCGCTCAAGTGGTTTCCGTTCCCATGTCGGTCCCGCTGCAGCGAGCGCACGACACGTTCATCACCCTTATGGCGCTGCTCGTCGGGATCTTCGCGGTCCTGTTTGTATTGCTCAATCTGCTTCTACACTTCGTCATCGTTCGGCCGATCGTACGCATGTCCCGGATGGCGACGGATGTGAGCCTCGGCAACCCGGACGTGCCCGAGTTGACCATTCGCGGGTCTGACGAGATTGCCGCACTTTCGGCATCCTTCAACCGGATGCGGCGCAGTTTCGAGGGCGCGCTGAAGATGCTGCCGAAAAACTAGTCGCTGGTAAGATGACGCGTCTAAGCCGGGTTCTGGGCTCTTACCATCCAATCTCGCCCGCCGACGTGGCGCCTGCTCCTGAGGGCGAGCACAGTTATGGGTCCGGACCGGTCCAGGACATGAACAGTACCGACTTCCCGCATCCGGACGCAGCCTCGTCGTTGTCTTCGTGCAATCCGCTGGTTCAGTGGGTGTGGGAACGAGGGTGGATGATCGCGAACTTGCCGGACCTGGTGCGCGGTCTCGGCCATTCGATCAACGAAGCTAACATCCCGCTGATGCGGCTGCGCCTCACCCTGCGCACTCTTCACCCACAACTCGCGGGGCTCAGCCATGTCTGGCTTCGGGATGGCGACACCATCGAAGAATTCTGGCCGCCGCTGTCCATCCTGCGGGAAGAAACGTTCCTGAGAAGCCCCTACGCCTTGCTCTACCAGGGAGCGGGCGCGGTTCGCCGGCGCCTCGATATCCCCGGGTCGATGCTGGATTTCCCCATCCTGGATGAGCTTCGCGCACAAGGAGCGACCGACTACGTCGCCTTGCCGCTCGTCTTCACGGATGGTCGAATAAACGCCATGACCATCGCCACCGATCGTCCCGGCGGCTTCGCCACGGCGGAGTTGCAACGCATGGCCGAGCTGATGCCGGTCCTGGCACGGCTGATGGAGGTCCACGCGTTGCGCCGAACCGCGAAAACAGTGCTGGAAACCTACCTCGGCCGCCTCACCGGCGAGCGCGTCCTAAACGGGTTGATACATCGCGGCGAAGGCGAGGACATACACGCGGTGATCTGGCTCTGCGACCTGCGCGATTCGATGGCGCTCGCCGACAGCCTGCCACGCCAGGCCTTCCTTGATCTGTTGAACGAGTATCTGGAATGCATGGCAAGCGCGGTGATCGCACATGACGGCGAGGTCCTCAAGTTCATCGGCGACGCGATGTTGGCGATCTTCCCTTTGGCCAGCGACGCGGATAATGCGTCACCCTATCCGGCGAATGCGGTCCCGTGCTTCAATGCCGTCGCGGCGGCGCGGGAGGCTATCGGCCGGGTTAAAGCCTTGAACCAGCGGCGGGCGAGGCGTGGTGAGCAACCGCTCGGTTTCGGTATCGCGCTACATCTGGGCGATGTGATGTATGGCAACGTCGGGGCGCCTGGCCGGCTGGACTTCACCGTCATCGGGCCGGCGGTCAACGAAGTGGCGCGGCTGGAGACAATGTGCAAGGCGTTGGCGCGACCACTGGTCATCTCGGCCAAGCTTGCCGCGGTATCACCGGAGAAGCTCGTCTCGCTTGGCGTCCATAAGGTGCGTGGCATGCGCGGCGCGCAGGAGCTGTTCACGTTGCCGGGACTTGTGTAGACCGGGCGCGAATAGAGCCGGTAATGCTTTCGGATCCGTCCGAGCCGCCGACTACCGGCCGCCGCTTTCCGACCAATGCTTCGCCGATCAAATCCGCGTAATTCGGAAACCTCGTTCTGTAAGCCGCGACCTTCTTCTGCACCGAGATGCTCATCTGATCGCGTCCGGCCATTATCTCGTCGATCTGCTGGAGAATAGTGCTGGCCTCTACCGTCTCTATGCTGTGAACCCAATCCGAAAGGTCCAGTTCCTGCATGATGCCTTCAGTCTTCCACACATATGAAATGGCTATGCTCGGGGTGCCTTCCACAAGCGAGAAGATGCACGAATGGAATCGAGAGGTAACGGATAGCGTGGCATGGAAAAACATGCCCCTCATCACCGCCGGGGTTCTATCCTCGGTATCTATGAGACATCTACTCCCCACAATCTCTTTCACGGCTCGCGCATTCGGGAGATCTTCGCTCACCTGGTTCAACATGAGTATCTTGGCGTCGTGTTTTTCCGCCGCCCGCGACAATGCATCGCCCACTGCTTGCAGATATCGTCGGCGCAATGCCGCCGGATCGGGGTGATGGGGAAAATTCCACTGCACGACAGTGGCGGCAATAAACCGCTCGCCCGGTCGGATACCGAACTCGTCGTTGAGTATGCGCTGGGCGAGTCGCCGCTCTGAAGGGTTATGAAAGAAGGCCAGGTCAATCATTCTGACGACTTTGGATCTCGGCAGCTTCAGTTCCTTCTTAACGAAATCCATGGATATCGGTTCGCGCAAGCAAATCGTATCGCAGCCATCTAGCGCTTTCGAGACCAAATACTTTAAAATACCTGAGCGGATTGGCCCTATGCTTTGCGGCGACAGGAGAACTTTCTTTCCGTGCATTTTTGGGATTATGATTTCCAGTAGCATGGATATTACATTCAGATGCGCGTCTAGTATAAATCCTCCGGGCGCCGTCAGCACCAAATCCGCGCTTTTCAGGAGATCGCAAGCTTCCTTTTGCCTTGCCGACAAGAATATTCGCGTAAGTGGCGAGTCCCCGAGCAACACATACGGGATCATCGCGGCCGTACGCAACAAACGCTCTGCTCGACGCCGCAGCTTGTCATGATATCGAGAATAAATGAGGGCGCCTTTCCACTCCACATCCGGAATGTGTTGTCTCTGCAGTTCCCAATAGGTCGCCATCCCCGAGATGCGGTGAGGAACATCACGCAACGTCTTTCTTATTTCCGCTACAAGCGCCTCGACCAATGCCGCGTCGCCTCTGTTATATGGTCCCCACACATTGGTGATGACTATTGTCTTCATCTTTGATCTCTCCAGGTGTTTTGGATCTTGGCATCTGCTTCGGCTACCGTTGACTGATTTATGCGTATCTATCGAGATCGGCCGCCATGACACCTACATCTGATTTCGAAGTCAAGGGCTGGTGCAACCAAATCGGGATCCTGACAGGACTATTCTCTTATGCTCCGACGCCGAACACGCCCCGCGTATCCCGACGCCGGTTTCGCGTCGGCATCGCCGCAGCGGCTAGCCCGGTAGCGGAGTCACTCCAAACAGCCATGGGTGGAGCCAGAGCAGAAAGGCGAACAGACCAAGGCCGAGGGCTATACGCCACCAGCCGATTTCGCCGAATGTCAGCCTGGTGCGCTTGCGAACAAGCGCCGCGAGCGGGAAGTAAGACGTCCGCTCGGCAAATCTCTGCCACTCGGCGCCAAATTGCAGGCGCCTCTTGGCGTCCCGCGCTGCCGCGCCGGTCAGTGCAAGCAAGGTGATGCCGCCAAATAGGATGATGCTGGCGGCGTCGCCGTTTGCCAGCAGATGCGCCGTTCCCCACAGAGCTATCGCCCACATCACCGGGTGCCGTGTGACCTTGACGATGCCGACGGGAGCAGCCTTGATGGCATCTGACCGCTCGCCGCCGATTACTGATGGGCCGCGGGTTGTCAGGCCGGCAACGAGGAGGATGCTGGCGATAGGCATGATCAGCAGCGCGAGATGCTTTAGGCCGATCGGCGGATACCAGACCTCGATTATCGGCGCATCCCGATAGGCGAGCGCCGCCCAGAATAGAAGCGCCAAGGCAACTGCCGAGTAGAGTGCGCGAAAAGTGGTCTCACCCAGCCAGGCTACCAGCCAGCTACGCGGCCGTGGCAGCGGCAAAACAACGTGGCTGATGCTGAAAAGCGCGACGGCCAAAGCCAATGGCAGGATGCCGGCGCTGCTCATGTATCCCCCTCCGCCATTCTCGCATGGGCCGCCCATACACCCCTCGCTCCTCGATGTGGCTCGAACAGGAGCGCCGCAAGCGAGCGCTGGGACGGTTACGAGCCTCATTGATATGCACTTGCCGCAAGGCCGCCCTTGCGGCGGTCGGCCTTGTTTGCCCCGGAGATCGGAGGTATGGTGGGCAGCTTAATGGGGCTGTCATCGTCTCGGAACAGAGTTTCGCTTCCGACGGTGGTCGTGTAGCCCGTGCGGGTAAGAAAAGGCAACCCAAATCGACGTGGTCGGCACGGCATCCGGTAGTTTGACGCAGGCATTCATTTGCGCATAGCCTTTCACCATGGGCCGCCCAGGGTGTGGCACGGGGTGGTCGCACGCGCGATCCCGCAGCCGCGAGCCGTGCCGCCAACGCGACGATAGATCGCCGCCAGAACGAGACAAGAGGGCGAGATTAGGAGGACGTTCTTGATGACTGAAATACCCGTCGACCCGACCCGTGAACCGGCGGACCTGACCCGACCGCCAGACCTCGGCGCCAAAGGGCAGACCGGCGCGTTGCGCAGCCAGCGTCCGATCTATCTCGACCTCCTTCCGCCCTGCAACAATGCCTGCCCCGCCGGTGAGGACATTCAGACATGGCTTGCGCACGCTACCGCGGGGCGCTTTCGGGAGGCCTGGGAGGCGCTGGTCAAGGACAACCCGATGCCGGGCGTGCACGGGCGAGTCTGCTATCATCCGTGCGAGAGCGCATGCAATCGGGGCCAGCTCGACTCGCCGATCTCCATCCATGCCGTCGAGCGCTTTTTAGGCGATCGCGCCCTGGAGGAGGGCTGGACGCCGTCGGTGACCTCGCAGCCCACGGGCAAGCGCATCCTCATCGTCGGCGCCGGTCCCAGTGGGCTTTCGTGCGCGCACCATCTGGCTCTGATGGGGCACACTGTCGAAATTCACGAAGCCGGCCCGATCGCCGGCGGCATGATGCACTTCGGGATCCCCTCCTATCGATTGCCCCGCGACGTGCTCGATGGCGAGATCAAGCGCATCGAGCGGCTAGGCGTGAAGATCGTCTGTAATCACAAGGTCGACGATATCGCCGCGGAAAAGGAGAAGGGCAACTTCGACGCGGTATTCGTCGCGGTGGGCGCGCACCTGTCGAAGAAGACCGAGATCCCGGCCCGGGACGCCGGCAAAATCCTCGACGCGGTCAGCTTTTTGAAGGACGTCGAGATGGGCAACGCGCCGAAGCTCGGCCGCAAGGTCGCCATCTACGGCGGCGGCAATACAGCCATGGATGCCGCTCGCGTTGCCTTGCGCCTCGGTCACGAGCCGATGATCATCTATCGCCGCACGCGCGAGCAGATGCCGGCGCACGAGTTCGAAGCCGACGAGGCACTGGAAGAAGGGGTCAAGATTCACTGGCTGCGCACGATCAAGTCGATCGACGTAAGCACCTTTACCGTGGAGGTCATGGAGATCGACGAGAAGGGCCGGCCGAAGCCGACCGGAGAGACCGAGACATTGGAGGCGAACGACCTCATCCTGGCACTCGGTCAGGACACGGACACCGCATTCCTGCGCAAGGTTCCGGGCGTCGAGTTCAAGGGCGACGGCACGGTTGTCGTCACGCCGCAGATGATGACCGGTTACCCGGGCCTGTTCGCTGGCGGCGACATGGTGCCGTCAGAGCGGACGGTGACGATCGCGGTCGGTCACGGGAAGCACGCCGCGCGCAATATCGATGCCTTCCTCCGCGGCGAGAGCTACCTGAAGGCGCCGAAGAAGGACCTTGCCTCTTTCGACAAGTTGCACCTCTGGTACTACACCGGTGTCGAACAGCGGCCGCAGGCGCATGCGGAGATGCAGCGGCGCCAGACGAGCTTCGAAGAGGTGGTGCAAGGACTGAATGAGAAGGAAGCGGTGTACGAGTCGAAGCGCTGCCTGTCCTGCGGCAACTGCTTCGAGTGCGACGGGTGCTTCGGCGCGTGCCCGGAAGACGCGATCGCGAAGCTCGGGCCGGGGAAACGGTATCAGTACATCTATGAGCTGTGCACCGGATGCGCGGTCTGTTTTGAGCAATGTCCGTGTCACTCCATCAGCATGATCCCCGAGCCGATGGCCGTCGCCTGACGGGTCGGGTCGAAACAATGAACGGCAAGGAGCGCGAATGCGGACGCTCGGCGCCGCAGCCCAATGCGGCGCGCGCACGGGCATCCAGCCTGTGGAGGAAGTCAATGGCGGAAGAATTACAAGTAGCGACCATCGACGGCAACGAAGCCGCGGCCTACGTGGCCTATCGGGTAAACGAGGTCTGCGCGATTTACCCGATCACGCCGTCTTCGACCATGGCGGAATTGGCCGATCAGTGGGCCAGCGAGGGCAAGACCAACATCTGGGGCGGCATTCCGGACGTCGTCGAGATGCAGAGCGAGGGCGGCGCCGCCGGCGCCGTGCACGGCGCGTTGCAGGGCGGCGCTCTGACGACCACCTTCACCGCGTCGCAGGGGCTCATGCTGATGATCCCCAACATGTACAAGATCGCGGGCGAACTGACCGCATGCGTCATCCACGTTGCCGCCCGGGCGCTGGCGACGCAGGGACTGTCGATCTTCGGCGACCAGCAGGACGTCATGGCGGTGCGCCCCACCGGCTTCGCGCAGCTCGCCTCCAGTTCGGTGCAGGAAGCGCACGACATGGCGCTGATCGCGCAGGCGGCTACCTTGGAGTCGCGGATCCCGTTCCTCCACTTCTTCGACGGCTTCCGCACCTCGCACGAGGTCAACAAGCTCACCTTACTCTCGGACGAACAAATCCGCGCGATGATCGATGAGGATCTGGTAATCGCCCATCGCCGGCGCGGGCTCAATCCCGACAATCCCTTTATCCGCGGCACCGCGCAGAATCCGGACGTCTACTTCCAGGCGCGCGAGACGGTGAACCCGTTCTATGCCCGGGTGCCGGGCACGGTAGAGGCGGCGATGGACAAGTTCGCCGAATTGACCGGCCGACGCTACCGGCTGTTCGACTACTACGGCGCGCCGGACGCCGAGCGCGTGCTGGTGATCATGGGCTCCGGCGCGGATACGGCGCGCGAGACGGTCGATTTCCTCACCGCCAAGGGCGAGAAGGTGGGTGTCGTGCAGGTGCATTTATTCCTGCCGTTCTCGGCGCCTCACTTCTTCGCCGTGCTGCCGGCGACGACCAAGGCGATCGCGGTGCTCGACCGGACCAAGGAGCCGGGCTCCGTCGGCGAGCCGATGTACCTGGACGTCGTTACCACGTTCATGGAGGCGGCCACGCAAGGCACCCTCCCGACCAGCGGCATCCCTCGCATCATCGGCGGCCGTTATGGCCTGTCCTCCAAGGAATTTTCGCCCGGCATGGTTAAGGCGGTGCTGGACGAACTGAAGAAGGACAAGCCGAAGAACCACTTCACCATCGGCATCAACGACGACGTGTTCGCCACCAGCCTGGAGTGGGATCCGCTCTTTTCGACCGAGCCGGACGACGTCTTGCGGGCAGTATTCTACGGACTGGGCGCCGACGGCACGGTGGGCGCGAACAAGAACACGATCAAGATCATCGGCGAAAATCCGGAGTTCTATGCCCAGGGCTACTTCGTCTACGACTCGAAGAAGTCGGGGTCGCAGACGGTCAGCCATGTCCGCTTCGGCCCGAACCCGATCCGCTCCGCCTACCTGATCCGCTCCGCCCACTTCGTCGGCTGCCATCAGTTCAACTTCATCAACAAGACCGACGTGCTGGAACTGGCGATGCCCGGGGCGACATTGCTGCTCAACAGCCCCTACAGCGCGGACGAGGTATGGCAGCATCTGCCGAAGATGGTGCAGCGGCAACTGATCGACAAGAAGATCAAGTTCTACGTCATCGACGCGGCGAAGGTGGCGCGCGAGAGCGGCATGGGCACGCGCACCAACACCATCATGCAGACGTCTTTCTTTGCCATCTCCGGCGTCATGCCAAAGGACGCGGCTATCGAGAAAATCAAGTACTCGATCCGCAAGACCTACGGCAAGAAAGGCGAGGAGATCGTTCGTAAGAACTTCGAGGCCGTCGACTACACCATCGCCAACCTGCACGAGGTGCAAGTGCCCGAGCGGGCGACCAGCGAGATCGATATGCTCGCGGTAGTCCCGGCGGAGGCGCCTGAATTCGTTCAGAAGGTCACGGCGATGATGATGGCCGGCCGTGGCGACGAGTTGCCGGTGAGCGCGCTGCCGATCGACGGCACCTATCCCAGCGGCACCACCAAGTGGGAGAAGCGCAACATCTCGCAGTTCGTGCCGGTCTGGGAACCGGAGATCTGCATCCAGTGCGGCAATTGCAGTTTCGTCTGTCCGCACGGCGTGATCCGCTCCAAGCTCTATGACAAGTCGCTGCTGGCCGATGCGCCAGGGGGCTTCATGTCGACCCCGATCGAAGCTCGCGGCTTCCCCGACACGCGGTTCACTCTGCAAATCTATGCCGAGGACTGCACCGGCTGCACCTTGTGTGTCGAAGTCTGCCCGGCGAAGAGCAAGGAGGAGACCGGCAAGAAGGCCATCAACATGTCCTGGAAGGAGCCAATTCTGGAAAGGGAGCGGGCGAACGTCGCGTATTTCGAAACGCTGCCGGTTAACGATCGGTCTTACGTCGACTTCTCGACCATTCGCGGCACTCAGTTTCTCGAGCCGCTGTTCGAGTTCTCCGGCGCCTGCGCCGGCTGCGGCGAAACGCCCTACATCAAGCTGGTGTCGCAGTTGTTCGGCGACCGGATGATGGTGGCCAACGCCACAGGCTGCACGTCGATCTACGGCGGCAACCTGCCGACCACCCCTTGGACGGTGAACAGCGAGGGTCGAGGACCGTCATGGTCTAACTCGCTGTTCGAGGACAACGCCGAATTCGGTCTCGGCATGCGACTCGCCGCGGACCGGCACATGGGGCTCGCCCGCAAGCTTCTGATGGAGATGACATCCGAGATCGGCGACGAACTGGCTGAGGCGATTCTTACCGCCCAGCAGCGCACCGAATCGGAAATTCGCCGACAGCGTCACCGAGTGGCCGAGTTGAAAGGGATCCTTGCCGGCAAGGGAACGACGGCGGCAAAGCAGTTCCTCTCGGTCGCCGACCACCTGGTGAGGCGTTCGGTCTGGTGCATCGGCGGTGACGGCTGGGCTTACGATATCGGCTCGTCGGGTCTGGACCACGTGATGTCGACGGGCCGTGACGTCAACATCCTCGTGCTCGACACCGAAGTCTATTCGAACACCGGCGGCCAAGCCTCGAAATCGACGCCGATCGGCGCCGTGGCCAAGTTCGCCAACGCCGGCAAGTCAGTCGGCAAGAAGGACATCGCGCTGCAGGCGATGTCCTACGGCAACGTCTATGTCGCCCGCGTCGCGATGGGCGCCAACCCACAGCAGACGCTGCTCGCGATGCGTGAGGCGGAAGCCTATGAAGGCCCCTCGCTGATCCTCGCCTACAGCCACTGCATCGCCCATGGCATCAACATGCAGAAGGGGCTGGACCAGCAGTTCCGGGCCGTTCACTCCGCCTACTGGCCGCTGGTGCGCTACAATCCGACGGCCCGGCAGTCCGGCGAAAACCCCTTCGTCCTCGACTCGCCCACGGCCGACGATGAAGCTGCGCGACTACGCTGACAATGAGTTGCGTTATCGGATGCTCAAGCACACCAATCCGAAGGCGGCGGACCGGCTGATGCAGATGGCGCAAGATGCGGTCGATCGGAAGTGGAAGTTGTACGAGGAGATGGCGTCGGTAGGCTAACCAAAGGCCTCGCACCTGCCTCGGTTGACGGGGCAGGCAAGCGGAGGCTCGCGAGGTTTGCCGCGACCGCTCGCTCTACGGCGAAGGAACGAGAACGGGGAGGACGAACAAGATGGACTTGAAGACAACTTATCTAGGGCTTGACCTCAAGCACCCAATCGTTGCTTCCGCGTCGCCGCTCTCGCGAACGCTCGAAGGCATCAGGCGTCTGGAAGATGCGGGCGCATCCGCCATCGTCCTGTTCTCGCTGTTTGAGGAACAAATTCAATACGAGCAGGATTCACTTGATTATCTTACCGAGGTGGGCACAGACACCTTCGCCGAGTCGCTGACCTACTTCCCGGTGGTCAAGGAATATCGGGTGGGGCCAGACCAATACCTGGAGCTCATCAGAGCCGCTACGAAGGCGGTCGACGTGCCGATCATCGGCAGCCTCAATGGCGTGACGAAATCCGGCTGGACCGACTACGCCCGCGAAATGGCCGATGCCGGCGCCAAGGCTATCGAGCTCAACATCTACCACATACCCGCCAACATCTCCGAAACCGGCCGGGAGGTTGAGCAGCGTTATATCGACATCGTCAAGGCGGTGCGGGGGTCGGTGCGAGTGCCCGTTGCGGTCAAGCTCAGCCCTTTTTTCAGCTCTATGGGAGAGATGGCGCGTAGGCTCGTCGAGGCGGGCGCTGACGGTCTCGTGCTGTTCAACCGTTTCTATCAGCCGGACTTCGACCTCGACGAGCTGGAAGTGGTTCCGGACATGGAGCTGAGCACGCCCAGCGAGATTCGCCTGCCATTGCTTTGGATCGCTGTCCTGCATGGCCGGATCGACGCCTCGCTCGCGGCTACCCGGGGCGTACATAGCGGCATCGAGGTGATCAAGTATCTGATGGCCGGAGCCGACGCGGTGATGACCACCTCGGCATTGCTGCGCAACGGGGTGGGCCACCTGACGACGCTCATCGACGGAATGAAGATCTGGATGGAAAAGCGGGGCTACGAGTTGGTTGCGCAGATGAAGGGCTCGATGAGCCAGCAGAAGGTGGCGGATCCGGCGGCATTCGAGCGCGCCAACTACATCAAGGTGCTCCAGAGCTACAAGAGTCCCTACATCGGCGCGCCGCAGCGGCCGATCGACGTGGACTCGTTCTACCAGGAATTCGGAGCTTCGGCGCTGAACCGGCCGCGGTGCGCCATGGAACTTGCCGGCATCGCTCGCTGATGTACGTGCGATGGAATCCGGTGGCGATGCGGGTGCTCTGACAGCCAATGCGATCTGGGCTCAGGTGGTGCGTGCGGCGCCGGTAGGCGCGATCTGCCGCCCGGCTCTGTTCCTCGATCGGGATGGCGTCATCGTCGAAGAGATCGGGCATCTGCACCGGCCCGCCGATGTCCGTATGATCTCTGGCGCCGCGGAAGTCATCGCCGCCGCCAATCGCGCGACCGTACCCGTCATCGTTGTGTCCAATCAGTCCGGCGTCGGACGAGGGTTGTTCGGCTGGCCTGACTTCGCGGCGGTTCAGCAGCGGATTATCAGGGAGTTGGCGGCGCGGGGGGCGTTCATCGATGCCGTCCTCGCTTGCCCGTACCATGCGGAGGCTCGGCCACCTTACCGGCACCCCGATCACCCGGCGCGCAAGCCGAACGCCGGCATGATCTATGCGGCGGCGCGTTTGCTACCCATCGCCTTGAGGGCATCTTGGATCATTGGCGACCGGGCAAGCGACCTTACGGCCGGACGCACCGCCGGCCTGGCAGGCGGCCTGCTCGTCCTGAGTGGACTAGGTCAGCGCGAGCTCGAAGCCTCGCAACCCCTGGCAACAGCGAGCTTCCGAGTTTTCGCCGGGCACTCGGTCGCGGCGGCACTCTTGGTCATTCCCCTGCTCGCCTCGCTTGCGTCCGGTAAGCCGACCGCCGCTGAACCGCCGATTCAAGCTCGGCCGTAATGCACGTAGTCGGTCCAGGTCCGCTCGACGCGCCGCAGCGCCTGACACACGGCATCGATCTGGTCGCTGCCCACGTCCACCGCGCCTAGTTGGCCAGCGATGCGCAATTCAAGCTCGCGGATCTGGTCGACGATGCCGAGTGCCTTCTCCGTAAGGCGGATGCTGACCGACCGGCGGTCGTGCGTTGAACGCTCATGGTCTAGATATCCCATCTCGGCTAGTTTCTTGATGTTGTAGGAGACGTTCGAGCCTTGGTAATACCCGCGCTCGACCAGATCGCGAATGGCGATTTCCTCCCTGCCGATGTTGGCCAGGAGCAGCGCCTGAACGCTGTTGATGTCGCGAATGCCGAGGCGATTGAGCTCGGCGCGGAGCAAGTCCAGGAAACGGCGGTGCAGCCGCTCGATCAGCCGCGTCAACTCAAGATACTCTTTCTTCAACGTCGTGGCTCCTTGCAGCATTCCAGCTCCTCTGGGTGGGCACAGGAGAACACAAATTCACAAAAGGAGTATTAAGAGGTTCGCCGCTCACCACCCACGATGCGTACGTCGCGATGCCGGCGGCGGACATCGAGCCGCCGAACTTGGTTCAGCCGGTGCAAATCCTGTCGATCTCCAGGATCGCCTGCTCGACCAGCGACGATAGCGAGCTTCCGTTTGCACTGATCGCGGTAACCACGACTATCGAGAGTACAGCCGCAATCATCCCGTAATCGAATGCTGTAGCACCCGGACTCATCTTTCCATAGTCCGTCGATCATGTTGCGACTCATGTCGTTGCTCCTGAAGTTCGGAAATTCTTTCCTCCGCAACACGAGCACGGTACTAACAAGCACTGAATTCGTCAAAATCTATATTTACACTGACACTCTCGTAGTATTGTGCTGATTTAACCGAGGCCTCGCGGACAAATCCCGCGAGTGCGAGTCCTGGCGTCGCCCGATACCAGCGGTGGATAGCCCAGACGTCAAGGTGTCGCCGCCTATCGGGTCCCGCTCGAGCTTGCGGTCTTATGCGCGCTCTCCAGAGCGCGGTCTGTTTTCCGAACCCTGCCTAGAACGCCACCTCCTTCTGCCCAGCCCGGGCGGCGCGGCGCCGCGCGCGGGCGCGCGCCGCCACCAGGTTCAGACACTCGACCATCACCGAGAAGGCGATGGCGAAATAGAGGTAGCCGCGCGGAATATGGAAGTGAAAGCCGTCGGCGATCAGCGCGACACCGACCAGCAGCAGGAAGCTCAGCGCCAGCATCTTCACCGTCGGATGGCGGTTGATGAAGTCGCCTATCGGCTTCGCCGCCAGCAGCATGACGGCAACCGAGATCAGCACGGCGGTCGACCATCACCGGCAGATGCTGCGACATTCCGACCGCCGTGATCACCGAATCGAGGGAGAAGACGATATCGAGCATGACGATCTGCGCGATGACCCCGGCGAACGACGCCGGCGCGGCCCGCACGTCTTCTTCAGCGGCCTCCGCCATGTGGTGGATTTCCATCGTGCCCTTGACCAGCAGGAACAGGCCGCCGCCGATCAACACGATATCCCGCCAGGAGACCTCTTGCTCGAACACCGAGAAGATCGGCTGCGTCAGTCCGATGATCCAGCTGATCGAGAACAACAAAAGGATGCGCATACCTGCCGCCAGTCCCAGACCGATCACACGCGCGCGCGGCTGCTGCGCCGCGGGAAGGCGGCCGGAGACGATCGACAGAAAGATCACGTTGTCGATGCCCAGCACTACTTCCAGCAGCGTCAGCGTCAGCAGACTGGCCCAAGCCTGGGGATCCGAGAGCAGGTCGATCATTCGGCATCTCTCCTCAATGTGCGCGGTCCAGGCTGGCGCGGGTTCTCGAGCCGCAGGGTTTAGCAGGCGCCGCTATTGACGGGAACGGCGGTTCGTGTACTTGATTATTACTCACCAGGGCCCAAACACGTTGCCGCCGATAATTTGGGAGACCAATCATGAAGCTGCTCCGCTACGGCCCGGCAGGTCAAGAAAGGCCTGGCTTTCTCGATGATCACGGCTGCGTTCGCGACCTGTCCGGGCATGTGCCTGACCTGCGGGGCGACGGTGCTGAGCCCGGATCGGCTGCGCGCGCTCACAGCTCTCGATGCCCGATCACTGCCGTTGGTCGAGGGTTCGCCCAGGCTGGGTCCGCCTGTCGCCGGCATCGGCAAGATACTCGGCATCGGCCTAAACTATCGCAGTCATGCCGAGGAGACGGGAGCCACGCCTGGCGCCGAGCCGCTGGTGTTCTCGAAGGCCATTACCGCGCTCAATGGCCCCAACGATACAATCATGATCCCTCGAGACTCGGTCAAGACGGACTGGGAGGTGGAGCTGGCGGTGGTCATCGGTGCCACGGCGCGGTACGTGGAACAACGGAACGCGATCGACCATGTCGCCGGTTACGCCGTCATCAACGACGTTTCGGAACGGTCGTTCCAGAAGGAACGCGGCGGAGAGTTCATCAAGGGCAAGAGCGCCGATACGTTCGCGCCGATTGGACCGTGGCTCGTCACCAAGGACGAAGTCCCCGACCCGCAGGCGCTGTCTCTTTGGCTGGACGTGAATGGCCGGCGCCGTCAGACCGGCAACACCTCCGACATGATCTTTTCCGTCGCCTACCTGATCAGCCACCTCAGCCAGTTCATGACACTGCTGCCGGGCGATATTATCGCCACCGGCACGCCGGCGGGCGTCGGCGCCGGCTGCAAGCCGCCGGAATTCCTGAAGCCCGGCGATGTTATCGAGCTAGGGGTGGAGGGCTTGGGCCGGCAGCGCCAGGAGGTCATCGCCTACGCGCCGCGCGTCCTGAGGACCGGTTGAAGAGGTCACCAGAGACGGCGCCGGAGCCCGCATGCTGATAGCGCAGATCTCCGACCTCCACCTGCGCACCGACGGCAGCCTATTGCAGGACAGGATCGATACCCGACAGGCACTGGAGAACTGCATCGCCCACGTCAACGGGCTCGACCCTCGTCCGGAGTTGGTGCTCGCGACTGGCGACCTTGTCGACCTCGCCTTGGCGGAGGATTACCCCGTCCTGCGCCGGGCGCTGAGCCGCCTCGAAATGCCGGTGTACGTGATACCCGGCAATCACGACGACCGCGACGCCATGCGCCGCGCATTTGGCGACCTTGGCTATTTCCCGGAGGAAGGCGGCTTCCTCAACTACACGGTCGAGGAGTATCCGCTGCGCATGATCGGTATCGATACCCTGCTGCCCGGTCGAGGTGAGCGGCGGACTGTGCGCGGCACCGGCTGCGTTGGCTCGCCGACCGGCTTGCCGAACAACCGGAACGGCCCACGATGATCTTCATGCACCATCCGCCGTTCGCGTCGGGTATCGCCTTCCTAGACACGCCGCCGTTTGAAGGCGCCGAGGCGATGGCTCGAATCGTGGCCGCCAACCGCCAGGTTCGGCAGATCGTCTGCGGCCACATCCATCGGGCCATCCACGTGAACTGGGCAGGGACGTGCGCGGCGGTCGCCCCCTCGACGGTGTATCAGATGGCGCTGGCGTTCGACCCCGACCGCAAGCTGGGTCCGACCGACGATCCGCCGGCGATCTCGCTTTACCGCTGGCACAATGGCCTCGGCCCGGTCGGCTACGTCAGCCTAATCGAGCGATGATCCACCTTTGGCCCGGATGGGTTCCTAAACTCTTCCGCATTGCCCGGGGCATCGCGCTACTTCTATCGTATGAGCGTCGTCAGCACCCGTGAGATGCCAGTCGAGCTTCTTCAGAAGTACGACCTCCGCGTCCCTCGCTACACCAGCTATCCGACAGCGCCGCATTTCGGCCCGGAGATCGACGGCGCGCGTTATCACGATTGGCTTGCCGAGCTGAACTCGAGCGCTCCGCTGTCGCTCTACGTCCACATCCCGTTCTGTGACGAGATGTGCTGGTTCTGCGGCTGCTACACGAAAATCGTCAACCGCTATGAGCCGATCCAAGCGTACCTGTCCAGCCTGCACGGTGAAATAGCTCTCATCGCCGAAAGCTTGCCGGCCCGCTTTACCGTTCGCCACCTGCATTTCGGCGGCGGCAGTCCGACGATGCTGGCGCCGGAGGACTGGCTGGAGCTGATCGCGGCGCTCCGCCGGCGGTTCGACTTCGCGATGGATGCCGAGATCGCGGTCGAGCTCGATCCACGCGATGCGTCGGAGGACTACGTGGCGGCTCTTGCGGCGGCCGGCGTAAATCGCGCCTCGATTGGCGTGCAGGACTTCGACCCGGATGTACAGCGCGCGATCAACCGCATTCAGCCATTCGCGGTGGTCGAGCGCGTCACCGGCTGGCTGCGGCGCCACGGTATCGGCAACGTCAACCTCGACCTGATGTACGGCTTGCCGCTACAGACCGAGGCGAAGGTGCGTAGCCATGGTCGATCGCGCCGTCGGTCTCGAGCCCTCGAGGGTGGCGCTGTTCGGCTACGCCCACGTGCCCTGGATGAAGGCCCACCAAAAGCTGATCGACGAGGCGCTGCTGCCCGGACCGGCCGAGCGGCTCCAGCAGTTCTCGGCGGCCTCGCGGCGGTTGTGCGAGCACGGTTTCCGGCCGGTCGGGCTCGACCACTTCGCCCGGCCCTCCGACGACCTGGCGGCGGCTCTGACAAGCCGGCCGTCTGCATCGCAATTTCCAGGGCTATACCATTGACGACGCGCCCATCCTGATCGGGCTCGGCGCGTCGGCGATCGGTACCCTGCCGCAGGGGTACGTTCAGAACGCGGCGCCCCTCGCCGACTATCGGCGCGCCATCGAGACCGGGCGACTGCCGACCGTGCGCGGCTTGGCGTTGTCGCCCGATGACCGGCTGCGGCGCGACGTTATCGAGCGGCTGATGTGCGCGTTGTACGTTGATCTGCAGGCTGTCTGCCGCGAGCACGGCCTGACAGGCGACCCGTTTGCGGCGGAACGAGATAGCCTGGCGGGCATGGCGGATTGACGGGCTGGTGCAGCTCGAGGGCGCCAGCATCCGCGTGACCGAAGCGGGGCGGCCGTTCGTGCGCTTGGTCGCCGCCGCATTCGACGCGTATCTTGACAGCGGGGGGGGCAAAGACACTCGCGCGCCGTTTAAGGCATTGCTACCTTGGGGGGCTTCAATGACGCCGTTGCGAGCAACCTTGCTGGTTCTGGCCTGGAGTGCGCTTATCCACCCGGCGGCAGCGATCGATCTCGCCGGAAACGTCGCAGCAACTTCAAGGATCGGCGCATGGCCACGGCGCAGCCGGCCTCAGCCGGCCGCTCAGCATCGGCTCGACCATCCTCGTCGGCGATCAGCTGCGTCACCACTCGACCGATACGCGCCTGCGCTGTCCGGATGAGCGACGGCGCCGCGCTCGCGCTCGGCGAGCCACACGACCTTGACCATCGCGGTTTACGAGGAGGAAGAGCCGTCGGGCGAGGCTGTGCTCGATCTTGAACGAGGCGTGCTTCGTCGCGACCGCGGGCGCCATCGCCCGGCTCGGCCCTGACCGCTTCACCGTCACTACGCCGATGGCCGTCCTCGACATCCGCAATTCGGAGGTGTGGGCCGACCAGTTTCCGGACCGGCTGGCGCTGATGCTGCTGTCCGGAGCAGGCGTCGACCGTCACAACGCCGGAGGGCAGTGTCGATCTCACCGAAGCCGGAGACGGGATTGACATCGTGCCCGGCGAAGCGCCGCCGCCGCCCCACCAGTGCGGAATGCCGCAGCGCACTGGAGGTATGCCCGCCGCAGCGGTTCGCGCTTCGCGCGTTAGGTCGGGCGAAGCTCAGCCTCGAGGTGCTCGACGCCCCGCAGTTCTGCGCGCTTGCGCGCCGAGCGTCAGGCCGTCGCCGATCGGCACCAGGCTCAGGTCGACGCGCGGGTCGTCGTGCAGCTGCTCGTTGAAGGCGCGGATGGCCACGCGTGTCCGCGTCCTGCACGGCCGCCATCGGCGACGCGGCCGTTCCACAGCGTGTTGTCGACCGCGATCAGCCCGCCCGGCCGCAGCAGCTTCAGCGCCGCCTCGTAGTAGGCGCGTAGCTTCTCCTTGTCGGCGTCGATGAAGGCGAAGTCGAAGGTCAGCCCCTCGCCGGCGTCGAGCAGCGCCGCGCGTCGTCTCCAGCGCCGGCGCCAGCCGCAGGTCGATGCGCCCAGCGACCCCCGCCTCGGCCCAATAGCGCGCGGCGACCGCCGTCCATTCCGGCGATATGTCGCAGGCGACGATGCTCCCGTCGCGGCGGCAGCGCCAACGCCATCGCGAGCGCGCTGTAGCCGGTGAAGGTGCCGATCTCGCAGCATCTTACGGGCGCCGGCAATCTTGACCAGCAAAGCCATGAACTGCCCCTGCTCGGGCGCGATCTGCATGCCCGCATTGCGGCAGCGCTCGTCTCCTCGCGCAGGCGGCGCAGGATCGGCGCTTCCCGCAGCGAGACATTGAGCAGGTACTCGTAGAGCGGATCGTCGAGCCTGATCGTGCGATTGGTCAAGAAAAAGCCCTCTCCGACACCGCCGAGCGCAACGGCTCGGGTAATCTAGGCGCACCCACGTTGCGGCACCAGCACGGCGGCGCCGGTGAGTTCGCCTGAGCGCAGCCGGCGCAGCGCCTCGTTCGCCTCGGCTAGCGGCAGGACCTCGACTTCAGTACGCACCGGCACCTTCGGCGCCAGCGCCAGGAAATCGAGCCCGTCCCGCCGGGTCAAGTTGGCCACGGAGACGACGCGCTTCTCTCGCCAGAGGAGATCATACGGGAAGGATGGGATGTCGCTCATGTGAATACCGCCGCAGACGACAATCCCGCCCCGCCGGATCGCCCGTAGCGCCGCCGGCACCAGCGCGCCCACCGGCGCGAAGAGTATCGCCGCGTCCAACTCTTCCGGCGGAAGCTCGTCGGAGCCGCCGGCCCACTCGCACCCCAGCCGCCTGGCGAACGCCTGCGCCGCCGCGTCGCCAGGCCGCGTAAAGGCGAACAGCCGCCGGCCCTCGTACCGCGCCACCTGCGCCACGATATGCGCCGCCGCGCCGAAGCCGTAAATGCCGAGCCGCTCGGCGTCCCCTGCCATGCGCAGGCAGCGATAGCCGATCAGCCCGGCGCAGAGCAGCGGCGCCGCCTCGGCGTCGCTGTAGCCTCCCGGGATGTGAAAGCAATAGCGAGCGTCGGCGACCGCGTACTCGGCATAGCCGCCATCGATCTGGTAGCCGGTGAAGCGTGCGTTCGGGCACAGATTCTCCTGCCCGCCGCGGCAATACCGGCAAGCGCCGCAGGTCCAGCCCAGCCAAGGGATGCCGACCCGATCCCCGACCATGAGAGCCTCGACGCCCGGCCCACGGGCCACAACATGACCGACGATCTCGTGGCCGGGAACGATCGGCAGCTTCGGCTCCGACAGCTCGCCGTCGACGACATGCAAGTCGGTGCGGCAGACGGCGCAAGCGGCAACCTCGACGAGCACTTGCCCCGGCCCGGCCTCCGGCCTCGGAAGCGTCCGCGGCGCCAGCCCACGGCCAGGCGCATCGAGCACCATCGCCCGCATCAGTTACCCCGCCCTAAGCCCGTCGAAGGGGCGCCCCTCAACAGTCCGCGATGCGCAGGTTTGCGCCCGGTCGAGCCCAGTTTGCGCCGTTTTGCCCCTGAAAAGATCCAGTAAACTCCCGCCTTGGAATTGATAACAGAATGTTCTTTCGAGAGACTGCGAAATCTCTCTCATCAAGTGTCGTCAAACGTCATCGTTTCTCGCCGGCGCCACCGACCAGCTCGATCCAGAGCATGCTTCGACCCCGCCGCCATGCCACCTCGCTTAGAACATACCATAAACACCTCGCACCCCGCACCATTCCACCGCGCGCGCCATCGATGTCGCTCCTCGCCAACAACAGACCTGGGGCCCTACAAAGCAGTGGAGCAGACGCGACCGGCACATCGCGTAGGAAACGCAATCCTGGCCACTTGCCAATGTTCAAGTTAAGGGGCGCGCGCCGCTCTTGCGCGCGCGCCCCTCTCGAACGCAGTGTTAGGCAATGCGAAGAAGAAAAGAGACAGGCACCTTCTTCAACTCGTACTTTCGCTCACGGAAAATGAACTCGTCCCTTTTTGTTGCTACTGGCCACGCCTGGCGGGATCCACCCCGGCGAAGGTGAGGAAGTCGATCATGCGAAAGTCCTCTGCTTTACCGGTTTTGGTCGGGAGTGTGGGCGTGAAGCCCGGCTTAGCGTTGATGAAGGCCTCAGGATCGGCCTGGAGCAGCCCTATGAACACCTCGCCGACGATGCGTCCGCCCACGGCTCCGAGCTGCAGGCCATCCTGCGTGAGCTCCGCTTCCCTCAGGATGTAGAACCAAAGTGGCGTCGATGTGCCGAAGGCCTCACGGATCTGGGCGGCGTCCGCGAGGTCGCCAGTGCTCAACACGGGGGCGGCCATGAATTTGGCGATGTCCTGTCCGGACGGCAAGGACCAGGTCAGGTGCCGGAGGAGATTGCGCTGTGGGAGAGACGTGGGCGGCGTCCCTGCCGAGATGGCGGCCAGGGGCAGGTTGAACAGCGGCGTGGAGAGCGTCGTATCGATCCGCTTGTTGGGCTTCATCTCACCGTCGCCGAAATCGAAGAACGTCTGCCACCCGACGAACCGGCGGGGCGCTTCAGCGCCGCCGCGTAGGTCGACCGGGTCGGGGCTGCCCTCACCCGCGGGATCGAAGAGCATTGCAAAGAATGCATGGCCATTGTCGCCCGCGAGATTGGCCCGATACGAGGGGCGGACCATGCTGTGCCCGAACCGATAGACGATCTGAAACTCGACGGGGATGAACGCACCGCCCTCCGAGGGCGTGTAGAAGCGCCGCCCGTTGGCCAGGATGTCGTCCACCATCGCCTGCCCGATGATGTGCGGCAGGAATTCCTTCAGAATAACCCAATGGTAGTGGTATGTGGTGAGCCGGCGAGCCTTGGCGAAGGCGGCATCGTCCGAAATGGATGGATGCTTCGACCGGACCAGATCCACCGCGTGGTTGTGGAAAAGCAGGAACGCAGCGTGTAGGCCAGCGAT
Source organism: uncultured Alphaproteobacteria bacterium (assembly GCA_963786265.1). Taxonomy (GTDB): domain Bacteria; phylum Pseudomonadota; class Alphaproteobacteria; order Rhodospirillales; family Defluviicoccaceae; genus Defluviicoccus. Next base: position 20,362 of record CAWAYT010000049.1, on the reverse strand, counting down.
CACGAGGTTCTCGTCGTTGCGCGGATCGGCGATGATCGCCTTATTCGTGACCGGGTCACGCGGCAGGTCCTCGAACAGCCCACCTGTCTCAACCTTGAATTTGATCGGATCGTTGGGATCATAGAGCTCCGGAGAGTCGGCCGGCCCCCCGCCATACACTGAATCCAGGTCGAAGGAGGGCGTGCGGGAGTTCGGGGAGGTGGCTGGCGACTTCGGCCGACCCAGCGGTGATTTCTCATCGAACGTCATATCATGATCCAGGAACTGGCCCAGGAACGTCGTGCCCGCCGTGTGGGTAGGATTGTTCCGGTTTTTCACGCTGAGCGCCGGGTCGACGATCAGCGCCTGCGGTCCCGCCGCCAGATTGTCGTTGGCGTCCATGATCCCGCCCGGCTTGCCGAGCTCGAGCAGGCCTGTCCGTACTGCGTCTGTTGCTTGCGCGAACTGGGGGAGATTGAACATGCGCCCGAAACGATCGGGCGGGGGGAGTTTTCAGCGTGAGCTTCGGTGCCGGCGACCGCACCCAGGGTAATAAGCACAACAATCACACCGCGGACAGCAGCAAGTAGGTAGTTTTTGACCTTCTCCATAACTAGATCCTTTTCTGTTTGTAAACGCATGTGCAATTCGCAGCGAGTGGCACATGCCTCCAAGTAGTTGATGGGAAGCAGGTTAGGTTTTGCTGATTGGCGTTCCTCCTTTTTCTAGGTCCGACGCGCATCCACTCTCGCGCGTTGCGGCAACGATGGCAAACTTGTTTACTTACACAGGATCTGGCCGCGCAATACTGAATAGAATAATCCACATAAGATGTGGAAAAACCGGTTTCATGTCCGTATAACCCGCCGTTGAAGCGTTAGATGCGACTCCGAAAATTTCATAGAAATCGAGTTGCTGCCCTCGTTGGCCCTTGCATGGCGTACCTTTTCCCTCTTCTCCCCGCCTTTCGGCGGAGCGAGGGAGTGAGTACGCCGTGTTTTTCGGAGGAAGTCTCGCGTTACTAACCAAGTAGTGCGGAGATTTTCTAGAAACACTGCATAACTTCCTTTCCTCGGCTGGTATGCTTTCTTTGCTCTTATCGGTTGTCCACCTAATTTATCGCTCATCAACAACTTACTTACGTTCCACATTGGTGATGCGGGCATATGCAGGGAATAGGTGGCATTCTTGTGGCCGAGCTGGCGTTGCACGGCGGCGCACGGTTCCCGTCACGCATTGGATTGACCCATGACCACGCTGGTTGCTTTCGATATCGAAGCCGTTCTCGACTTTGAGGCGGCGCGCCGCCTGTTCGGCCGGTCAAACAGCATGCCGCATGCGGAGATCAGGCGGATGTTGGGCCAGCGTTATTCGCGCAATGTGGGCAAGGGTTGGAGGGTTGTTTTGGCTTCAAGCCGGCCCACGGTTCGCCCACAATGCCGCTCAAATGAAGGAGGGAGACGATGACGATCCTCGCGGGCGATCTCGGCGGGACTAAGACGGTGCTGGCCCTCTACCGGCCGGAGGATCCGATAGATCGGCCTTGCAGGTTGGAAAAGTTCCGCAGCGGCGAGTATGAAGACCTCGAGTTGATCGTCGAACGGTTTCTGGACGAGGCCGGCGAAACGCCGAGGGCGGCGGCGTTCGGCGTCGCCGGACCGATCGTCGGCGGCAAGGCGCACATCACCAACCTCAAGTGGGATGTCGATCCCGAGCGCCTTTCCGCTTCGTTCGGCATCGCCGCCCTGGGCCTGCTCAACGACCTGCAGGCGACGGCGCTCGCCATCCCGCACCTCGCGCCCGAGGATCGCTGCACCCTCAGCCCTGGAATTCCGGAGCCGGACGGATTGATCGCGGTTATCGCGGCGGGAACCGGGCTCGGCATAGCGTTCCTGGTTCCTGGGCCCGGCGGCTACCGGGCATTTCCGACGGAGGGCGGACACATGTCGTTCGCGCCGCGCGGCGACGTCGAAGCGGAGCTGCACGCGTTCCTCCGCGAACGCCTAGGCCACGTCAGCTTCGAGCGAGTCTGCTCCGGCATCGGAGTTCCCAACATCTACGACTTCCTGCGCAGCTCCAGGCGCTACCACGAGCCGGAGTGGCTGCGGCAGGAACTCGAGGGCACGGCGGACCGCACGCCGGCGATCGTCGATGCGGCGATGGCGGAGCGGGCGGACATCTGCGCGGCGACGCTCGACATCTTCGTGCACGCGCTGGCCGGCGCTCTCGGCAACATGTCGCTGGTGCTGTTGCCGATGCGTGGGGTGTACCTCGGCGGCGGCATCCCACCTCGCATTCTGAAGCGGCTGCAGCGGCCGGACTTCCTTGAAGCGATACGCGACAAGGGTCGATTCCGGACGTTGCTGGAGCGGATCCCGGTGCACGTGATTCTCGATCCGCAGGCGGCGCTGCATGGCGCGGCCTGGCACGCCCGACAGCTCGCCCAAGCCCTGGAACGCTGATCTTACGCCGCTCCATCAGCGCGCACACGGTGGAGCGTGTTGCGCGTGCTTATCGCTTCCGGATCGACGCACAGTTCAATGACCGCGGCGCGGCCGGCATTCATCGACCGCTCGAAAGCCGCGGCGAACTGTTCGGTGCGCTCCACACGCTCGCCATGCGCGCCGCAAGCGCGGGCCAGCATCGTGAAGTCCGGATTCTCGAGCGCCGTCCCGATCACTCTGCCGGGATAAGCGCGTTCCTGGTGCATGCGGATTGTGCCATACATGCGGTTGTTGAATAGCAGCACGATGGGCGCGGCGCCGTGCTTAATCGCCGTCGCCAGCTCCTGGCCGGTCATGCCGAAGCCGCCGTCGCCGACGCAGGCGAGCACTAAGCGGTCTGGGTAGCGCAACTTCGCCGCGACTGCCGCCGGCACGCCGTAGCCCATTGAGCCGTTTGCCGGTCCGAGCAGCCGGCGGGCGCCGCCGAAGCGCAGGAAACGCTGCGGCCAGCCGGCGAAGTTGCCGGCATCGACGGTGACGATGGCGTCCTCCGGCAGTACGCGCCGCAGGTGGGCCATCACGGCGCCGAGATCGAGCGGCATGCCGCTGGCCGAGGTCTGCCCCGGCTCGGAGTCGGCGAGGTATTCCCGACGCGCCGAAGCCGCCCAGTCACGCCAGCGCGCAGCACCGTGCGACGCAAGCCGGCGAGCGGCCGCCGCGAACGGCTCCACCGCCGCCGGGATGGCGATCATCGGCTTGAACACACGCCCGAGTTCCGTCGCATCCGGATGGACGTGCACCAGTTCGGGACCGGCGTTGCCGATCAGGGTGTAGCCCTGGCTGGTCGCTTCGCCGAGCCGGCTACCTACTACCAGCAGCAGGTCGGCGCTTTTGATGCGCCGGACCAGCGCCGGGTTGGCGGCGATGCCCAGCTCGCCAACAAAGCACGGATGATCGTTGTCGATGATGTCGTGCCGGCGGAACCCGCAACAGGTCGGCAAGCCGTTCGCCTCCGCGAAGGCGAGAAGGTCGACCCGCGCGGCGTCCGTCCAGCCGCTCCCGCCTACGAGCAGCACCGGACGACTGGCCTCGCCCAGCACGCCGTGCAGACGCTGCATCAACTCCGGGTCGGGATGCTGTCGTTCGACGTGGAGCGGCGGGGCGTCGTCGGCCAACGCCCGTTCACCTAATAGATCCTCGGGCAGCGCCAGCACCACCGGTCCCGGCCTTCCCGAGCACGCCAAGCGCCATGCGCAAGCGAGCCGATCCGGCAGCTCCTCGATGCGGTCGATCTGCTCGGCATGCTTGGCGAGCGGCCGAAACATCGCGGCGAAATCGACCTCCTGGAACGCCTCGCGGCCGAGGAAGCGCCGTTCTACTTGCCCGACCAACAGCAGCATCGGCGTCGAATCTTGAAAGGCGGTGTGCACGCCAATAGCCGCATTGCAGGCGCCCGGGCCGCGGGAAACCAGGCAGATGCCGGGTTCTCCCGTCAGCTTGCCGTGCGCCTCGGCCATCATCGCGGCGCCGTGCTCGTGCCGGCAGGTGACCAAGTCGAGCCGGCCGGCAACATCGAATAACGCATCGAGAATAGGCAGATAGCTCTCGCCTGGAACGCCAAACACCCGCTTGGCGCCATGCGCCAGCAGCGCGTCGACCACCAAATGCCCGCCGGTGCGTAGCTTCCCTCCCCTCGCCTCTTTGCCCATGCCCTATTGCGCTCGGCCCCTGGATGACAGCGGTCATCCAAACAGGAACCGCGCCGGCATTCAACCGGACGTGAGCCGGGATTGTGCCGCCGCTAAGCTATCACGAACGCGTCCCGGACCCGCGCGCCGATGTCCGGCTGGTCGGTAAAGAAGCCGTCCATGCCTTGTGCGAGGAACGCCGTGATCTCACCCGCGAGGTCGCCCGGAGCGGCGTCGCCGCCGGGCCGCCTCAACTCTTCCGGCAGAAAGCAATTTTCGGCACGGAAGGTCCAGCCGTGCACGCTCAGACCCGCGGCATGCGCGTCCGCGATCAACGTGGTGGGCGTGCCGACGCGGCCTCCCCGAGACGGGATAATCAGGTTCTTGTTCACACCGATGACGTCGGCGTAGCCGGCGATCTCGGCCAGCCCCTCAGGCTTTATGAGGTCGGCGTAGGTGCGCTGATCGCCTTTGGCGATGTAATCGTATGGCGCGCCGGAGTTGTCCAGCAACTGCACCAGCGGCTTGTTTGTCAGCCGCCTCAGATGCCGCAAGCTTTCGGCCTCGAAGGACTGGATGAACACCTTCCGCGTCGCTCCTACAAATTCTTCTCGCTCCAGCAGCCTTACCAGTGCGTCCTCCATTGGCAGACCGATGCCGCGGAAGTAGGTGGGGTGCTTAATTTCGGGGTAGACACCGACGCGGCGTGGTTCTTGCTCGCCCTTGGAACGTGCCTCGATCTTGAACCGGAGGTTGGCGCCGTGGACAAGCGCCAGAACCTCTTCGAAGCTGGGAAGCTCGAACATGCCATCGAAGCGCTGGTTGTCGGGACGCAGCTGGGGGATACGCTCCTTCGCCTGCAGCGTCTTCAACTCGGCCAACGTGAAATCTTCGGTGAACCAGCCGTCGATCTCCATGCCGTCGATCGTCTTGCGGGTCTTGCGATCAGCGAATTCCGCATGCTCGGCGACATCCGTCGTTTGCGAGATCTCGTTCTCGTGACGAGCGACGAGAACGCCGTCCTTCGTCATCACCAGGTCGGGTTCGACGAAGTCGGCGCCCATCTCTATCGCAAGCGCATAGGCGGCCAACGTATGCTCGGGCACATAGCCGCAAGCGCCGCGATGGGCGATGACGATCGGTCGGGATTTAGCAACCTGAAGTCTGGACTTTCGCGGTTGGGACGGTCAGGCATCCGGGCTGTCCCAGTTGATGTAGATGCGGTCCGAGGTTGCCCATTCTTCGTCGATCTCGACGAGGACGGCGGTGGCGAGGCGGAGCAGGGCATCGCGGTTGGGGAAGACGCGGACCTTGCTGGTGCGGCGCTTGATCTCTTGCTGGATGGCGCGCTCGATGGTGTTGGCGTACGCATACGCCGCCAGTGCTGCTCCAGCACGATCGGTCGTGGGACCCGGTGCTTGGCATGGGAGCTGTTGCGCTGAGAACGAGATGGTTTGGCAGACCTAGCAAACCACAAGCGAACGGCGCCACGTTTTCTCGCCAGCTTCGGAACCGAACGCTATATCTCAGCCATGATCCGAGGGACGAGTACGATCGACCCGCGCCGGCTACTTCTGGCGATCCTGGTGATCAGCCTGGGGGCGCTGGCGGCGGCGTTCGCCGGCCAGTATCTGTTCGGCCTGGACCCCTGCGTGCTCTGCCTCTACCAGCGCGTACCGTGGGCGGCCGCCGCGCTGATCTCCGCCTTGGCGCTCGTCGGCTGGGCTGGGCGGCATCGCTTGCTGCCCATAGCGCTATGCGCGGCGATCTTCGCCGCTGGCGGCGCGCTCGCCTTCTATCATGTCGGCGTTGAGCAGCACTGGTGGGGGTCAGTCGCCGGGTGCGCCGGCAAAGCGGTGACCGATCTGACGCTCGACGATCTGCGCCCGGAGGCGCTCGCCACCGGGCTGAAGCCGTGCGATCGCGTAGACTGGCGGCTGTTCGGGCTATCGCTCGCCGGCTACAACGTCATTGCATCCACGCTGTTGAGCGTCGGTTGCCTGGTTAGCCTTGCATTGATCGGACGAAAGCCTGCTCATGACCGAAACCACGCCGCGCACCGGCCGTCTGCCGGGTGATCTGACCAAAGAGCAACTGATCGATCGCATCCTGCGGGTCGATCACGCGGGCGAATATGGCGCCGTGCGCATCTATGAGGGCCAACTCAGCGTGCTCGGGCGCACCCCGGCTGCGCCGGTGATCGAGCAGATGGCGGAGAAGGAACGGGAGCATCTGGCCAGTTTCAACGAGCTGCTTCCTAGACGGCGGGTGCGGCCGTCGCTGCTGCAGCCGCTATGGCACGTCGCCGGCTTCGCTCTCGGGGCCGGCACCGCCCTGCTCGGCCCGAAAGCGGCGATGGCCTGCACCGTCGCTGTGGAGGAGGTGATCGACGAACACTACGCGAAGCAGGTGGCGCTGCTCGGCGATGACGAGAAGGAGCTACGCGATCTGTGCGAGCGCTACCGTCAGGACGAGGTCGAGCACGGCGAGGAGGCGCTCGCCCAGGGCGCTCGTCAAGCCATCGCCTACCGGCCGCTCACCGCCGCCGTCAAGGCAGGGTCACGCCTGGCGATCTGGCTCGCCGAACGCGTGTAAGCAGGTCAGGTTACGCCTCCTCGACGGCGAGCGGACGGGGCAAAGCCGCAGGTACTACCGGTACATCACAGCCGCTGACACAGCAACGACCGGGCTGCTTGGAGACGCGTTGACCTTCGTCGAGCATTCCCCGATCGAGTAGCCGCTCCACCAACTCCACCTTTTCGCCTACGGGATAATTTCGCCAGATTTCCCGCTTCATCGCCTCGGGCGAACCGCCGCCGTGAAGTGATATGAGCGAGTACCAACCACCTTGGTATGATGCCGTCAGATCCTCTATGAACCGCGCGACCTCCATGCGTTGCGACGCCGGGATGTCCGGCCGGCCGGCGAGCACCGCCGAGAGAGAGGCTTGTGTCTCGGGGTTGTGGTCTTCGTCCGGTCCGGGAAGCGCCACCACCAGACCGCCCGACACCTCATGCGCGAGTCGGTGCATGTCGTAGATCTGCGTCGCCAGGAGCAGCTTGCCGATGTTGGCGAAGATCGGATCGGGCATCACCGAGCCGGCTGGGTCCTTCACGCCGTAGACGGAAGCGGCGACGCCGCATGCGAAGAACCCCTCGACGATCTTGATGAGTTCGACCATGGAATCGCGTACGTGCCCGTGCCGGTCGGTATCAAGCCCGTTCGCCTCGATCATCAGCGCGCCCGCGCCGATCAGAAGATCGCCGAACCCGGCGCGCGCGCCGATGCAGGAGTGCCGGTGATGGGTGGCATAAGCGGTCGTGAGCAGTCCGCCCTCCTCATGCTCGCCGGCAAGGAAAACTCGATCATGCGGCACGAACACGTCGTCGAAGATGACCACGGCGGTAGACTGGCCGTACTTCGCGGAGAACTTCGCGGCACTCTCGCCGGGCCGGCCGGCTGGCCGGGCGACAATGGTTATACCGGGCGCGTCCACCGGAACTGCGCAGCAAACCGCGAAATCCGCCTCCTCGTCGGTCATCGTCCGGCACGGCATCACCAGGAACTCGTGCACGTAAGGGGCGCTGGTTACGATCGCCTTGGTGCCGCGGATCACCATGCCGCCGGGCCGGCGCTCGCTGATGTGCACGTAGACATCGGGGTTGACCTGACGGCCAGGCCGCACGGCGCGGTTGCCCTTGGCGTCGGTCATGGCAATGCCGAGCGTGAGGTCTTCGTCCTGCACGCGGTGGAGGTAGGCGAGCAGCCGCTGGTGATAGTCGGTGCCGTGGCGATCATCGGCACGCCTGGTCGCCTGGAACAGAGCATTGAGCGCGTCGTGCGCGAGATAGCGCTGCGCGCAGCCGGACTCGCGACACACCAGGCGCACCGCTTCCAGCTTGTACAACAGATCGGTGCTCGTCTCGTCGATGTGCAGGAAACGGTTTACCGTCCTGCCCGTGGTGCCCTGGCGCGCGGTCATCAGCAGCCGGTGCTCTTCCCTGCGGGCGAAGTCGTAGGTGATGCCGATCGCCGCGAGGCCGGGCGCGAATGCCGGCTCATCCGCCACGCTGTCGACCGCTCGGCCGTTCAAGAACACGCGCGGGGCGATACCGGCGAAGCGACTCGCGGTAGTCTGTGGCGGACATCAACATGACATGATCCCTTAGCGACGCTTGCTTGGAATTTGGTGTGTCGATCGGAATATCCGAAGTGTTAACAAGCCTCGGCGCCTTCTCCCGATGCTTCTGTCGACGCAAGGCAACGATCAGGGAAGCGGCCAACAGCTCCGCGCCATCCGCGTCCAGCATCAACTTCTTGCGTGCCTCGCCTCGACGAGGCAGGTGATAACGCCGCGCAGCGTCCGCACCTCCTGCTGGGTCAGGTGAGAGCGGCCGAATACGTTGCGCAGGTTGCGAACCATGCTCGGCCGGGATTGCGCGTTACGCAGGAATCCGCAGGTATCGAGTTCCGCCTCCAGGTGCTCGTAAAGGCCGAGCAGCTCGGCTTGCGACGCGGGACGCGTCTCCGCCGGCATGACCAGCTCCGTCGCCCGCGCGCCGCTTTCTCCTGCCGCGAACCACTCGTAACCGACGATCAGTACCGCCATGCCGAGGTTCAGCGAGCTGAAGGCCGGGTTTAGGGGAACGGTGATGACCGCTTCGGCCAGCGCGATATCGTCATTGTGCAGGCCAGCCGCTTCCTTGCCGAACAGGATGCCCAGAGCAGCCCCGGATGCGGTCGCCGCGCGCATCTCGGCCGCCGCTTGCCGGGGCGTCGTCACTCGCTTGGTCATGTGACGCGGGCGCGCCGTGGTCGCGTATACGTCGTTGAGATCGGCGACCGCTTCGGAGGTGGAGGCGAAAAGGCGCGCCCTGTCCAACACCCGGTCGGCGCCGGATGCCGCGGCAACCGCCTTCTCGTTCGGCCAAATCTCGCGCGGCCTGATTAGCCGCAGTTCGCCAAGTCCGCAGTTGAGCATGGCGCGGGCGACCATGCCGATGTTCTCGCCCAGCTGCGGCTCGACCAGAATGATCGCCGGGCCGCCGTCACGAACTTCATCGCCCGCGGCTCCGGTCGGTACCGGACACGACTTCAGGCGGGGCCGGCGCTGGCTCCTTCGCGAAACAGCTTGTAGACGATGCCGTCATGCAGCGCCCGGTAGGATGCATCGATGATATTGGTCGAGACGCCGACGGTCGACCAGTGCTCGCCGTTCGCGGCGGACTCGATCATCACCCGGGTCACCGCGCGAGTGCCGTCGCCCGGTGTGAGAATGCGCACCTTGTAGTCGATCAACCGTACGCCCTCGAGCTGCGGATAGACCGGGATCAGCACCTTGCGCAGCGCCGCGTCGAGCGCGTTCACCGGGCCGTTCCCCTCCTCCACCGTCATGCAGTGCTGCCCGGCGACCTCGAGCTTGACCGTCGCCTCCGAGAGCGTGACGAGCTCGCCCTTGGCGTTCCACCGCCGCTCGTCGATGACCCGAAAGCTCGTGCAGCGGAAGTATTCCGGCACTCCCTCCATCGCCTGCCGCGCCAGCAGTTCGAAGCTCGCCTCGGCGCCGTCGTAGGCGTAGCCGTCGTACTCGCGAGTCTTCACCGTCTCCAACAAGCGCGTCACCTTCGGGTCGTTGGCATCGATATCGAGGCCGATGTCGCGGAAGCGCGACAGGATGTTGGAGCGCCCGGACTGGTCGGAGACGACGATGTGCCGATGATTGCCCACCAGTTCCGGCACGACGTGCTCGTAGCAGCGCGGATCCTTCTCCACCGCCGAGACGTGCAGCCCGCCCTTGTGGGCGAATGCGGACTTCGCCGACGTAGGGGGCGTTGCGGATCGGCGCCCGGTTCAGCCGCTCGTCGAGCAGCCGCGAGACGTGGGTGAGCCGGGTCAGGTCGACCGGGGTCATGCCCGGTCTCGAAGCCCATCTTCAGCGCCAGGTCGGGCGCGATGGCGATCAGGTCGGCATTGCCGCAGCGCTCGCCAAGGCCGTTCAGCGTGCCCTGCACCTGGCGGGCGCCGGCGCGCACCGCCATCAGGCTGTTGGCGATCGGCGTTGCCGGTGTCGTTGTGGCAATGGATGCCGAGGTGGTCGCCCAGGCACCTGCTCGACGACCTTGCGGACGATCGCCTCGACCTCATGCGGCAGCGTGCCGCCGTTGGTGTCGCACAGAACCACCCAGCGGGCGCCGGCTCTCGTAGGCGGCTCGGACGCAGCGCAGCGCATACTCGGGGTTGGCCTTGAAGCCGTCGAAGAAGTGCTCGGCGTCGAACATCACCTCATCGACCTTTGTTCGCGCGTGCCGGACGCTGTCGCCGATCATCGCGATGTTCTCGTCGAGCTCGATGCCGAGCGCGTCGGTCACCTGGTAGTCCCAGCTCTTGCCGACCATGCAGACGACGCGGCGCGGCGCTCGAGCAGCGCCACCAGGCCCGGATCGTTCTCGGCGCTGCGACCGGAGCGCCGGGTCATGCCGAAGGCGGCGAGCCGGGCGCGGTGTAGCGACGGCGGCTGGGCGAAGAAGGCGGTGTCGGTCGGGTTGGCGCCGGGCCAGCCACCCTCGACGTAGTCGATGCCGATGCCGTCGAGCTCGCGGGCGATAGCCGCCTTATCGGCGACGCTGAAATCGACGCCTTGCGTCTGCGCGCCGTCGCGCAGGGTTGAATCGTAAAGATAAACGCGATCGCCGGACATCTATGCTGCTTTCGATAGGTGTTTCTTGCACGAAGGGCGGCAGGATGCCGAAAACGCCTCGCGTGCACAACCATCCGCATGATGCCGCTGGAAATGCGGCCGTTCGGGCGGATTATCCGAATGTAAGACGCTTAGCCCGGATATCTCACCGTTGTCGGGGGAGGGCTGATTTGAGGGCGTTCTGGGTGTGGCAGGACGCTTTTGGAACGGCGCGGCGGCCGTAGCGAGGCTCCTTCGCGTCATGGCAGTATGGCGAAGCCGGTTGCGACCTGGGCGAGTCGTCGCGGACGCACGTCGTCCGCGCGGTGCCATGGCCTTCGTCCGACCCGACGCTCATGCGGGTGGAGCGCGCAGCCGGGCATGCGCGAGAGCGAAGTCGGCCTGATGCGGACAGGCCGAGGCGATGGCGATCTTGATGCGCCTGACCGAGACCGTCACACGGGCGCCGATTTTGAGGAGCTTCGAGCGGATGGTTCCGCAGGTGGCTTGCGCCAGTTCGGTGCCCGGCAGAGCGAGGCGACGCAGCGCCTACAGCAGCACATAGGCGATCGACGAGAAGAACAGCCGGACCTGGTTGGCGCGCATCGTCGCGGTCGGGTCCGGTCGGCGAACAGGTGGAGCTGGCTCCTTGATCCGGTTCTCCATCTCGCCGCGGCCGCAGTATTCCTCTCGTACAGGGTCCGCGCGCAGCACTCTTCGCCAGCGACGTGACCACGAAGCGCGGGTTGGCGCCCTTGGCCAGGTGCTCCGCCTTGGCCACCACCCGGCGCTCGCGGCTCCAGCTCTCGAGCGTCGGGTACCGGAAGTCCGTGAAGAGCCGCGCCGGCTTGCCGGTTCGTTTGTGCTCGGCTTCGGCCGCCTGCAGCTCGGCCGCGATCAGCTCGAGGAGCCGGCGGTTCCGGGCCAGGCCGAGCACGTTGTCGACGCCGTTGCCTCGCACCAGCCATGATCTCCTCGCGGCAGAACCCGCTGTCGGCGCGGATCACGATCCTCACCTCCGGCCAGCGCCGCCGGATCTGGCCACGATCCGCGTCACCTCGTCCTTGACGCCGGCCGCGGCGTCGATGTCCGAGGGCCGCAGCTCGCGCAAAGCAGATGATCGCCGCAGAAGATGTAGAGCGGCAGATAGCAGTAATGTCGTAGTAGCCGTGGAAGAAGCGGCCGAGCTGGTGGCCGTGGATCGGGTCGTCGGTGGCGTCGAGGTCCAGGACGATCCGCTCGGGCGGCGGACATAGGCCTCCAGGAAGAGGATCAACGAAGAGGCGCTCGATCGCCTGCGGGTCGTGGCCGATCTTGTGGTAGCGGTCGCGACCCTCCGCGGCGCGTGCTCCAGCCGGTTGAGCGTGCTCTTCCCGGCCAGCGCCGCGCAATCCTCGCGCTTCGCCTCCAGCTTGTCGGAGAACAGCGCCAGCACCGGATCACGGCGAAGGTCGTCGTGGTCGTTGATATCCTCGTAGCCGAGGGCGATCGCGACGATCCGCTGGCCAATCAGGGTGGGAAGCGCGTGGACCACCTGCTCGGCCTCCCGATGATCGGTGAAGCACGCCGCGACCCGCTCGATCAGCCCGATCGCCCGGTCGGCCTCCCGCAGCAACACCGTCCCGGCATCCGACGTCGACCGCCCCGCCGTCGAACGCCGCAACCACTCGGCGGCCATCAAACCCTTCGAATTCGAGCTGTCCCGGAATACACTCCGTCTGCATCGGACCCCGCACCAGACTTTGGCAAACCTTTGTCGCAAAAGGATCATCTCAGAATTCTCCTGGGGCCGATGCACCCTCTCGATGAGATATCCGGGTTAGACCCCAGTACCAGGCGGCGGGTAGCGTCTGCTAGGCTGGGACCGGGACAAAGGAGAGAAACAGCATGGCAAGAGTTGTTCGCTTCCACGAGACAGGTGGACCAGAGGTTCTTCGCATCGAGGATCTGCCCCCGAGAGAGCCCGGGCCAGGCGAGGTCCGCATCAACGTCGAGGCGATCGGCCTCAACCGCGCCGAAGCGCTGTTCCGCTCCGGCCAATACCTGAAGCCGGCGAAGCTGCCGGCGCGGATCGGCTACGAGGCGGCCGGGCGGATCGATGCGGTCGGCGGCGCTGTCGAGGGATTCCGGCCCGGAGACGCGGTCAGCGTCATTCCGGCGTTCTCGATGAACGAGTACGGCGTCTATGGCGAGCAGGCGGTCGTGCCGGCGAGAGCGGTGGTGAAGACGCCGCCCGGCGTCTCCCCGATCGAGGCGGCGGCGTTGTGGATGCAATACCTGACCGCCTACGGCGCGCTGATCGACATCGGCGGCCTCGCCTCCGGTGATTTCATCATCATCCCGGCCGCCTCCAGCAGCGTCGGCCTGGCCGCTATCCAGATCGCGCGAATGGTCGGCGCCACGCCGATCGCCACCACCCGCACGAGCGCCAAGAAGCAGGCGTTACGAGATGCCGGCGCCGCGCAGGTCATCGCCACCGCCGAAGAGGACCTGGAGGCGGAGGTGAAGCGGATCAGCGGCGGGCGAGGCGCCCGCATCGTCTTCGATCCGGTCGCGGGTCCGTACGTCGAGACGCTGGCGGAGGCGACCGCGCGCGGCGGCACGATCTTCCTCTATGGCATCCTCAGCATGCAGCCGACGCCGTTCCCGCTGTTCAAGGCGCTGTTGAACGGGCTGACGTTGCGCGGCTACACGCTGTTCGAGATCACCAGCGATGCCGAGCGGCTGGCGCGCGGCGTCGCCTTCGTCGAGCGCGGACTTGGCCGAGGGCGCGCTGAAGCCGAAGATCGCCAAGGTGTTCCCGCTCGATCAGATCGTCGATGCGCACCGCTATATGGAGTTCGAACGAGCAGATCGGTAAGATCATCGTCACGGTGTAGAACCAGGGAGCGCTCAGCGGGGCTGGATTGCTTCGCTTCGCTCGCAACGACGGATGAAGGCGGCGCAGGGACGACTCCCCGCCGTCTTCGCGAGCCCCGGGTGTAAGCCCGGGAGCGAAGCAATCCAGTATGGGGATCGCCACGGCGCTCCGCGCCTCGCGATGACGGAGCTCTGTGGCCAGCGTGTGCGATTCAGCCGTGCGGGTGGACGAACTCCGCTGCCCGTTCCAGCGCCGCCGCCGCGCGCAGCACCGTTTCCTCGTCGAAGGGGCGGCCGATCAGATGCAGGCCGAGCGGAAGGCCGCGCGCGCTCAAGCCGGCGGGCACGGAGATCCCCGGCACACCGGCAAGGCTGGTCGGCACAGTGAAGACGTCGTTCAGATACATCGTGATCGGATCGTCGGTCTTCTCGCCGATCGCGAAGGCGTCGGACGGCGTGGTCGGCGTCAGGATCACGTCTACCTGCTTGAAGGCTTGCGTGAAGTCGCGCGCGATCAACGCACGCACCTTCTGCGCTTTGAGGTAATAGGCGTCGTAATAGCCGGCCGACAGCACGTAGGTGCCGATCAGGATGCGCCGCCGCACCTCGGCGCCGAACCCTTCGCCGCGAGTGTTTTGGTACATCTCCTCGAGCGTGGCGCCCGGCACGCGCAGGCCGAAGCGTACGCCGTCGTAGCGGGCCAGGTTGGACGACGCCTCCGCCGGCGCGACGATGTAGTAAGTGGCGAGCGCGTAGCGGGTGTGGGGCAGCGAGATCTCGACGATCTCCGCTCCGGCGTCCCGCAGCCATGCCGCTCCAGCCTGCCATAGCCGATCGATCTCGCCGGCCATTCCGTCAATGCGGTACTCGCGAGGAATGCCGACCCGGAGGCCCTTAACGTCGCCGCCGACCGCCGACTCGAAGTCGGGCACCGGTAGCGGCATCGAAGTGGAATCCCGAGGATCGTAGCCGGCCATCACCCCCAGCATGATCGCCGCGTCGCGTACCGTGCGGGTCATCGGCCCTGCCTGGTCGAGCGATGAGGCGAAGGCGACGATACCCCATCGCGAGCAGCGCCCATATGTCGGCTTCAGGCCGATAATGCCGCAGAACGCCGCCGGCTGCCGGATCGATCCGCCGGTATCCGTGCCGGTGGCTCCCAGACAGAGGTCCGCCGCGACCGCCGCCGCCGAACCGCCGGATGAGCCGCCGGGAACCAGGTCCCGGCCGTCCTTCGGTCCCCACGGGTTCTTCACCGGGCCGAAATAGCTGGTGGTGTTGGACGAACCCATCGCGAATTCGTCGAGGTTCGTCTTACCCAGAATCACCGCGCCGCCTTCCCGCAGCTTGCGGGTAACCGCCAATTCGTATGTCGGCTTGAAACCGTCCAGAATGTGGGAGCCCGCAGTGGTCGGCACCCCCGCCGTGCAGAACAAATCCTTGATCGCGACCGGAATGCCGTCGAGAGGACCGAGTGTTACTCCCCTGGCGCGGCGCGCGTCGGCGGCCTCGGCATGGGCGAGGGCGATGTCCGGTGTTTCGGTGATAAAGGCGTTGAGCGCTCGCGCACGCGTCATCGCATCCAGGTGTTCGCTTGTGAGTTCGACGGCGCTGAAGTCGCCGGCCGCCAGGCCATCGCGCGCGTCGCCGAGGGTCAACCGCGTGAGGCTGGTCATTCGACGACCTTCGGCACCGAGTAGTAGTCGTCGATGGCCGCCGGAGCGTTGGCGAGAACAGCTTGCCGGTTGCCGCCGTCGGTGACCTGGTCATCGCGCTGGCTGAGCGTCATGCCGACGACGCTGGTCATCGGCTCGACCCCATCCGTATTCACCTCGCCCAATTGCTCCACCCAGCGCAGGATGCCCGAGAGTTCCTCGGCCAGCCCATCGAGCTGTTCGTCGGCAACGCGCAGGCGCGCGAGATACGCGATGGTTTTGACGGTCGAGCGGTCGAGGGACACAGAGGCTCGTTTGCTGTCGCGGGTTGCGGGTTGCGGGTTGCCCGCAGTGCACTCGGTAGGCCGGGCGTGGCGGAAACCCAAGCTAGCAGCCGCAAGCAGCGGGGGCAAGCGGGGCCGAAGGGGGACGGAAGCGGCGAAAACGCCGCCTCCGTCTGGCGAACCCCCTTAGAAGGTCGCGCCAAGCGCCAGCACTGCCCTTGGACCGCAGTTGCCGGTGCCGCCACAGTCGCCATTGCCGAGATTGGTGTCGGTGTAGTAGGCGCTGAGCGTCAGCATCTTGATGCCGACAGAAAGGCCTAGCTTCCAATCTTGGTAGTCGTCCGCGCCGAATTGACCGTTGTCCTCGACCCACTGATAGCCGGTGTACCCTTCCAGGGTGAGCGTGAACAACTGGTCTGGGATCGGGATGCCTACCTTGACTTCGCCGTTCGGGTACCAGGCGTCGCCGGAACTGTTGAAGAAGTCCGGCGAGTAGGTGACGCCACCCTGGAACGTCAGCCATTCCAGCGGCGCATAGGTGAGCGCGGGAGCGACTTCCCAATAATTGTATTCACTTCGCGAAGGGTAGGAGTAGTAGATGCCGCCCAATGTATAATTGACGCCGCTATCGAGGATCTCGCCGCCGAGGCCAAACGTCCAGTCGAGCTCGACGTGAGCGCCGTCGCCGTCGTTGAAGTCGACGTTGGAGCCCCATACGCCGCCATAGACGCTGGTCCCGGCGAAGCCGGTTTCCAGAGTATAGTTGAGGCTGCCCTGGATGGCGGGATCATCATCGGACTGGGTGATGCCGCGGAAGACATAGTTGTTGGTCAATGCGGCGCCGCCGGTGAACTCGCCCGGCAACCACCAGCCCGGCTCCTTTTCCTCCTGTGGCGCCGGCGGTGTTGTTTGCTGTGCGTACGCGGGAACGATAGCGGCGATCAACAGCGCCATGGCGATAGGCACTATTTCCTTCAGCTGGCTCATCTTTTCTTGCTCTCCTCTGGATGGCGCCATGGAGGAATGCCGTTCCTGGCGCGCCGGCTTCTCACGCAAGCCACGGGCCAGCATTGTTGCGCATACGCAACCAACTGTTGTTGATGGCTTCGCGGTTTAAGAATGCGGCGGTTTTCGATGATGGGGCGCCACCGCGCGGAAGTGGCATTAGGCAGCGCGGCGCTTCGGCTCAGCCGTGTCGTGGATCGCTGATGCCCGACTATCGCCTGCTCACAACGAACGCAGTTTCCGAGAGAGTGGACTCGGCTATGCTCAAATCATGAGCACAAGGCGCATGCGAAGCCGATTGCCTTTTGGAATCGCAAAGACGAAAGCACCAGCGCCGATGAACGAGGTAGGCCTTGCTCAGCTACGCTCCTGTGGTCCCGCCCGGCCGACGTCTGCTGGGTCTTGACGTCGGCGCCAAGACCATAGGCCTGGCACTGTCGGATGTCAGCTGGTCGGTGGCGAGCCCGGTGCGAACGCTGTCGCGAACGCGCTTCGCCGGCGACATGGAAGCTTTACGTGCATTGGCTCTCGGAGCTGGAGGTCGGCGGGCTGGTCATTGGCCTGCCGGTGGAGATGAACGGACGCGAAGGTCGGCGCTGCCAATCCGTTCGGCAGTTCGCCCGTAATCTCGCGGCGGCGTTACCCCTTCCGACCGCGTTCTGGGACGAGCGGCTTTCGACAGCGGCGGTCGAGAGATTGCTGATCGGCGAGGCCGACCTGAGCCGCGCACGTCGTCGCGAAGTCGTCGATCGGGCCGCCGCCGCCTGGATTCTGCAGGGCGCGCTGGATGCGATGAAGCATGCGCGACAGAGTAGTTGACCGCAGGAACTCTGAGGGATCCAGAACTGCCGGGGCACACATGCCTGCTCACGGCTGCACGGCCACGAACACCTCGTGCGCGCCTTCCCAGATCATCCGCAGCGCGACGTAGAGGATTATTATCAGGCCGAGATAGGCGATCCAGTGATAGCGGCGCAGCAGGTTCGCGATCAGCGACGCGGCGAGGCCCATGAGCGCGACCGACAGCGCCAGCCCGAAGATCAGCACGATCTCGTGCTCGCGCGCCGCGCCCGCAACGGCGAGCACGTTGTCGAGCGACATCGATACGTCGGCGATGACGATCTGCGTGACCGCCTGGCGAAACGTTTTCTCTTGGGCCCTCGACTGGCTCCGCCTATCGGCTAGAAGGCCATCCAGCGCCGCTTCCGCCCCAGCCACCTCGTTATCCCCCTGCTCCCGGTGATGTCCCGGCGCGGATCTCCCGCCAAAGCTTCCACGCAACCCATAGCAGCAGGATGCCGCCGGCCAGCAGCAGGCCGATGATCTGTAGTAATTGCACAGTGAACGATGCAAAGACGATGCGCAGCCCGGCGGCGGCGGCGATGCCGACGAGGATCGCCTGGCGACGCTGCTTCGGCGGAAGTCCGGCGGCGGCCATGCCGACGACGATGGCGTTGTCGCCGGCGAGCGCGATGTCGATCAGGATCACCGAAACGAGCGCCGTCAGCGCCTCGGGCGAGAGGAGTTCCGCGAACACGTCAGCGGCCGCGGAACAGCGAGCCCAGAACGCCGCGCACGATCTCCCGACCGAGCTTGCCGCCGATGCCGCGCGCGGCGCTGTTGGCGAAGGTCTCGGCGAAGCTCGGGGGCGGCTTGCGGCCGCGGACACTACCTCGGGGAGCCGAGGAAGGTGTAGCCGGCGCCGAGGCCTCGCGCGGCACCAGCGTCTCGGCGCGGGCGCGAAGCTGCTCGTACGCCGACTCGCGATCGATCGCCACGTCGTAGCGGCCGGCCATCGGGCTCGCCGCGAACACGGCCTGCCGCTCCGAGGGAAGCGCCGGGCCGACCCGCGACGCCGGCGGCGCGATCAGCGTCCGCTGCACGACGCCGGGCGTACCCTTGTCCTCCAGCATCGAGACCAGCGCCTCGCCGACGCGCAAGCTCGGTGATCGCCCGCGCGACGCTGAACTCCGGATTGGCGCGGAACGTCTCGGCGGCCGCCTTGACGGCCTTCTGGTCCTTGGCGGTGAAGGCGCGCAGGGCGTGCTGCACACGGTTGCCGAGCTGCGCCAGCACGTCGTCCGGCACATCGGGCGGGTTCTGCGTGACGAAGAAGACGCCGACTCCCTTTGAGCGGATCAGCCGAACCACCTGCTCGACTTTGTCGATCAGCGCCTTTGGCGCGTCGTCGAACAGCAGGTGCGCCTCGTCGAAGAACAGCACCAGCTTCGGCCGGTCGCGGTCGCCCACCTCCGGCAGCTCCTCGAACAGCTCGGAGAGCAGCCACAGCAGGAAAGTCGCGTAGAGGCGGGGCTTGTTGACCAGCCGGTCGGCGGCGAGAATGCTGACGATGCCCTGGCCGGCCTTATCGACCTGCATCAGGTCCTTGAGGTCCAGCGCCGGCTCGCCGAAGAAGGCCTCGCCGCCCTCGCGTTCGAGCACCAGCAGCTTGCGCTGGATGGCGCCGACCGTCGTCGGCGCGATGTTGCCGTAGGCGCCCTGCAGCTCCTTGGCGTTTTCGACGATGAACTGCAGGATGGCGCGCAGGTCCTTCAGGTCGAGCAACAGCAGCCCGTTGTCGTCGGCGACGGCGAAGGCGGCGTTGAGCACCCCCTCCTGCGTGTCGTTCAGCTCCAGCAGCCGCGCCAGCAGCAGCGGCCCCATCTCCGAGACGGTGGCGCGGACCGGGTGGCCCTGTTCGCCGAACACGTCCCAGAACACCACCGGAAATGCCCTCGGCCGGTACTCGCCCAAGTCTAGCTGCCGCGCCCGGTCGGCGAACGGGCCTGTGGCTTCGCCGGCGACGCAGAGGCCGGAGAGGTCGCCCTTCACATCGACCAGGAACACCGGGACGCCTCGCGCCGAAAAGCCCTCGGTCATCGCCTGCAAGGTCACCGTCTTGCCGGTGCCGGTGGCGCCGGCGATCAGCCCGTGCCGGTTGGCGTAGCGGGGATCGAGAACGACGGGCGCCGCCGCCTTGCCGATGATGATGCCGTCGGTCGCCGTGCTCATCCTTGATCCGTCTTGGGTGTAGGAGGCCCCGACATAGAGCCTCCGCCCGCGAATGGCAACCGCGCGAGTGGCGGCGGCCGCTCGGTCGGCGCGGACGCTGCCGGGTGTAGAAAACGCGAAAAATGTGCAGGGTGCGCAAATGAGGCCATAAACATCAGGCGGAAGGAGCGAAGCGATTGTGGCTGAATGCTGCCGCCGAATGTAATGCCGATAACTGCTTCAGAACATGAAGCATGCCTGAATGAGAACCTTTAGTCTTAGGAGAGGATCATTCAGATGCGCAACGTTTTCGTCATTGCCCTGGTAGGGATCCTGCCGGGATGTTCGCTGACTGAACACGCGGTAGATTTGCCAGAGGAAAGCACCTTTGCCGCCTTTCTGGAAAGGGAAATACCTATCAGCAGTTTGCTTCGGGAAAGCTCGCCTGTGAGCAGAAAGCCCGGCACATGGCAAGAAAGGCGAGGGACGGTAAGGCAATAAAGACGTAGGAGCGTTGGAGGTGGCATGGCGCTGGGCAGCATGTTAGGCGCGATTACTGGCGGCGGGCTTGGAGTTCCCGGAGGCACGGCTTTCGGAGCGGCCACCGGCGCGAGTGCCGGCGCCTTGTTGGTATTGCCGGGCCGCGGTAATGAACAAGCACACCTCAGGGGGCCTTTGATCTTGCGTTCTCGAAATGCATGAAGGAGGCCGGGAACAACTTGGAAACCGTGACAGCCGATATCCACCTGCATGGTGGGCAACGTTAGTAGGGGCTAACGGA
>CAWAYT010000048.1:0-14981 GCA_963786265.1 uncultured Alphaproteobacteria bacterium | reverse complement strand
CGTCGCGGTCTGCGGCGATCGCCCGATACGCTGCGATCCGCTGCCGCTCTCGCCCGATGACATTGCCGTCTTCGCGATTGATTGCGCCAAACTCGCGGCTGCGCTCGCCCGTGTTTTTGAAGTTGACGCAACGAGCCGCGCCAATTTCGCCGCGCCTATCTTCTCGGAGAGCATCTTGTCGCGAGCGGCAACGGTTTCCCGGTGGTGTTCTGGGTTCCTCAGCCGTTCGGCCCTGTGCCTTCTGCGGCGCTTCGGGTGTTACCGGACCCAGCGACACCCGTAGTTCTTCTGGTTCCCACCCGGCAGGCGCTTCCTGCTGACTTGGTCGATGCGCTGAAGGTTCGCGGTGGCATCGTATCGTGCTCCTCGAAACGGTCGGTGCCGACGACACCGGAGCGCTGATCGGCTTGCGCCCGGCGGCGGAGGTTTTCGAAGCCGTCCGTGAGCGCCTGATCGGGCAACGCAAAATCAAGGCACCCGAGCACCACTTTCGAACGCCGCCCGGCACGGGATGGCAGCACGTTTCGATCCGCTTCATCAGCGGCCACGACGTTCACATTCAGGCGCGCACTGAGGGTGGAGCCTACAACTTCGCGCAGATGGCGATGGCCAACGCGAAGAAGAAGCCGCCGGAACCGGACGTACAGTGGCAGCTGCTGCTCGATTTCGCCGAGAACGGCGGCGAGATCACGTGGCGAGACAGCCCGGCAGACCGAAAGCTGGAGAAAAGACGGGAACTCCTCGCAAAGCGCCTGAAGACCTTCTTCGGCATCAAGGATGAGCCGTTCGAAAAGCTGCCGAACGGGCTCGGGTGGCGTGCTCGCTTCACGATCACACCGGAAGCATAGACCACGGCGAAATTTCGCCAGCACCTAGAAAAAAAACTTTCGGATCCGCCGCTCGCTGTAAGAACCCAACAATCGCTGCAGGTTAGCAGTGTCTCCATTCTCCTTTCTGGCTTGTGCCGGAAGGTCTCCGACGAAAATTCGCCAGTCGCCTGCGATCGGGCCACGCGCCCGTCTCGCGATCGTGGGCGACACTCATGGAAAGGAAGAACCGCTACAACGGCCTGCATCCGGCCGCCGTCTCCAGCATTGCGTATCACGCGAAGCGGCTTGCCCGCTGTAACACCGTGCCGGGTATGGACATCGGGGACTACGAGCAGCACCTCGCTCTTCAGCTGCTCCGCAGGAGCGACGGATACGATGATCGGCGTGCGTCGTTCGCGACATTCGCCGACCGGGTTGCGCGAAGCCAATCGGCGTCTTTGACGAGCCCGACGGAGGCGCGTTCGCGCGAACGCGAGATGCTGTCGCTCGACGAGCTCCTGCCAAACTCCACGGACGACGGCGACGGGACGCTCCACGACCCGATCTCGCGGAACGAGTGCGTCTCGTCGGCGCACGACGTTGCCGACCTGCACGTCGATCTTGCGCGGTTCTTCGAGAGCCTGCCGCCGGCCCTGCGTCGCTGCCTCGGCTGGCTGGCTGCCGGCGGCGTGGAGGCGGCGATCCGCGACGGCCTGCATCGCTCCTCCTTCTACGAAGCACGCGGGCGCCTGCGGGCGCGGGCGATGGCGTACGGCCTCGCAGAATATCTGTGAGGACGACCCCGACATTTTGCGTTGCCGGTCGGTAAGTAACTTGTAGAGAGCGAATGCGGCCGACCCTCGGCTGTCCTTGCCGGGTCTTCGCGTGAATAAAACAGCCTCTCGGGCGAATAGCGCGACCGCGTCTTCCATGAGCGGCGCCAGGGCCCGGCAGCTTTCGCTCTCTACTGTCAAAGATTACTGCTGACGTTCCAGACTGATCGTCGATCTGAAGACAACCGAGCGGTTGCCGTCGTCGATCTCCGACACCCACGGACGGCAGGGCGCCGTCTATGCCAAGGCGCACGGCAACTACGGCATGCGCTTCGCCTACGTGAAGCCGGTCGCCGGCAAGAAGGACGGTCGCGCCGTCGTCGTCTACGAGATGTCGGCCGACGATGTTCGCCGGCACCTCCAGGCGCTCCAGCCAGATCGCGCTTCGTCTCGGCCGTTTCCTCGGCCTCTCCTCCGATCCGCACGAGCTCGCCGGCCTCCTGGTCCCCGACTTCGAGCACTTCTGGTGGAACCACCCGATCGCGCGCTCGCACGGACGCAATGTCTACGGCTTCTGATCACCCCCTGCAGGCAAAGGAGAAATGCGAAATGCCTCTGAATATCGGTGCTTCCGGCTCGATCAAGCCCTACGCCAAGTATAACTCGAAGGCCGACAAGTGGTTCGCCCGCGGTGACGAGGGCGATGTCGAGATCGGCCGGCCGACCTTCGTCGCCGACTTCGCCAACATCCGCACCGGCTGGATGCGCTTCCGCGAGGGACAGGCGCCGGAGAAGGTGATCGATCCGTCGCTCGACCGCGTCGCTCCCAGCCCCGGCGAGGGCTTCAAGCGCGGCTTCGTGCTGATGGCGTTCTCGCAGAAGTTCTTCGGCGGCGCCGTCGAGCTGTCGAGCGCGTCCCTCCACATGGGCAACGCCATCCGCGAGGTCTACCAGGCCTACGAGGAGCAGCGCGCAAGCCATCCCGGCCAGCTTCCGGTCATCGCCTGCACCGGCTCGGAGGCGATGAAGGACAAGTACGGCACGAACTACAAGCCGAAGCTGGAGATCGTGAAGTGGGTCGACCGGCCGGCGGAGTTGCCGGACGAAAGCCCGGTCGATGCCGCCGACGTCTGGCAGGGCGCGCCGGCATCCACCGCCAGGCCGCAGGCGACGCACGTGCCGCCACCGGCAGCCAAGCCGGTCGCTACGGCGACCGCCGATCCCATGCTCGAAGCCGAGTTCTAGCCTGACCCGGCGGGAGGTGGCGCCGTCGCCTCCCGCCCCTTCATGCGAGCCGTTCCGATGCCTGACGCCGTCGTCCAGCCCATGATCGAACCCGATGCCGATCAGATGCTGCGACACGTCGAACACCTGTTCGGTGGGTACCTGGACGGCTGTCATGAAGGGAAAATCGAGCTCGCCTGGTGTGACGGCAAGGACGGCAAGCTCAGGCATGCCGCCATCTTCGGCACCGACGAGCTCGACGAACTGGTCGAGCGAGCCGTCAAGGAGAACCGCGTGCCCGGCCAGAACGTCTACGTCGGCCAGGCGCTGCGTAAGCCCGACATCCCGCCGTTCGGCCGCTGCACCGACGACGACTTCTTCGCTCTGACCGCGTTTTACGTCGACCTCGACGACGACGTCCTCGCCTCGGCTCGCGGTCGCTACCGCCAGGCGCGGCTGTCCGCCGACGGCGGTGGTTGTCACCGGCCGGCAGCCGCACACCCGGGCGCAGATGCTGTGGCGCCTGGAGATACCGGAGCGCGACGCCGATCTCTGCCGGCGGCAGAACCTGGCGCTGGCCGATGCGCTCGGCGGCGACACTACGGTGGTCAACCCGAGCCGGGTGCTGCGCCTCGGCGGCTCGATCGCCTGGCCGGCCAAACCCGGCCGCGTCCTCGAGCGCACCGAGTTCCACTTATTCGACGACGGCCGGCCGAAGGTCTACGTCGACGGCCAATTGGCGCGGGCGTTTCCGCCGAAGCCGGCGGCGTCGGCGACGCCAGCGGATGGTATGGAACCGTCCTCGGCGCCGAAACCGGATTTGAAGATCGGCTCCGAATTCGACGGCGTCTCGGTGGAAGCCTGCCTCGCTGCCGTCCGCGCCGGCGACCACTGGCACGACAACCTCGTCCGCCTCACCGGCCACTGGATCGCCCGCGGCTGGTCGGACGAGGAGATCCTGACCGCCGCCGAAGCGCTGACGCTCGCCGGCTACACCATCGATCAGACCCGCCGCGAAGTGGCGCAGATGATCGCGGGCGGCCGGGCGAAATGGAACATCCCGAACCCGCAGCACACGCTCGACGATGTGCGTGCAGCGGTGCCGCTGGCGCCCGCCTTCGTCGAGGATCTCAACATTGCCATGCTGCCGCGGCGGCGCTGGTTATTGGGCCGCTCGCTGCTGCGCGGCAACCTGACGGTCAAGGTCGCACCCCCCGGCGTCGGCAAGTCGACGCTCTGCCTCGAGCGCGCCGTGGCGGTGGTCACGGGACGGACAATCACCGGCGAGGAGGTGCACGAGCAGGCCAAGGTCTGGATCTACAACAACGAGGACGACAGCGACGAGCTGAAGCGACGGCTCGCCGCCGTCCTGCAGCACTGGAACATCCCGCTTGACGAAGTGAAGGGACGGCTGGCCCTCAACAGCGGCGCCGACCGTCCGCTGCTCGTCGCCAAGGCCGACCGCGCCGGAACCGTCATCCGGTTGCCCGACGTCGATGCCTGCATCGAGCACATCCGCGCACACGGCATCGGCCTGTTCATCGTCGATCCGTTCATCGAGACCCACGAGGTCAACGAGAACTCCAACGAGCAGATCAAGGCGGTCGCGGCGATGTTCCGCGAGATCGCCCGCCGCGGCGACTGCGCGGTCATGCTCGTCCACCACACGGCCAAGCCGCCGCAGGGAAGCAGCGACGGTCACGCCGGCAACCTCAACACGTCACGTGGCGCCAGCGCCTTGACCGGTGTCGCCCGCGTCGTGCAGACGCTGTTCTCGATGAGCCCGCGCGATGCCGAGCACTACGGCGTCAAGGACGAGGATCGCCGCCTCTATATCCGGCTGGACGACGCCAAGGCGAACCTCGGCCTGATCAGCGGCGAGGCACGCTGGTACCGGCGCGTCGGCGTCACCATCGCCAACGGCGACGAGGTCGGCGTGCTGGTGCCCGAGGAATTGCAGCCGGCCGAGGACGACGCCGAGGCCGAGGACCTGCACCGCACCATCATCGCCTGCCTGCTCGCCCTGGTCCCGGAGCCGGAGATCAGCCTCAACGCCGCCGCCAAGCGGCTTGCCTGGAGCGCCGACGAGCGGTTCGCGAAGTATCGGCAAGACGGACAGCAAGGGCAACCGCCGCGCCAGCAAGACGCTCGCGAGCGCGCATCCTCGCCGCCTGCCGCGCCGGCATCTGCATCGTCTCCGGCGGCCACTCGCGCGGCTTCACCTGCAATCAGCAAGCCCAACCACTGACGCTTCGTCGGTTCGAGCAGCCGGCGACCCCATCGATCTCGCATCTCAGCAACCGGAGTTCGAGGATGATGACGACTGAACGCCCTGTTTCACCGCATTTCGAGTGAAACACACTGATGTTTCGGAGGCAGGCCCGCGAAACACTGCGAGCGCTGGCGCGTCGACCCCTGTCCGCATCTGCCGTAGGCCTCGCCGGGCGATCCAGCCCGTCATTGGGGCGTCGGAGCATCTTGTGTTTCACCGCGAAACACAGCGAAACACATTGATTTCATTGAGTGTCCCAGCATGCTGTGTCCCACGCGAAACACACCCTCGGTAAGTCATTGTAACGAAGCAGTGTTTCCGTGTTTCGCGTGTTTCTCCCCTAAAGGGGAGCGGCGGGCGTGAAACACACGCCGCACCGCCCTCCCTTGGGGAGGCCCGTCGATGAAACACGCGAGGCAGGAAGCGTCCGCGGATCGTCGTCGATCCGGCGACCGATCCGCAGGCGCCGTCGGACTACGCGATCCGCGCCATCATCGACGGCCTCGACCAGGTCGCCGTCGAGATGGAACGGAAGTGGGGTGTCGGCCGGCTCCGGCTACTGGTCAGCGATCTGCTGCGGGCGAAGTTCGACGCGCAGAAGGACAAGCTCGATGCGGCGATCGCCACCAACCGGGAGCAATACATCCGCGCCCAGGCCGAAGGCATGAAGCGCGCCTGGTCGGCGCTCGACAAGGCGGCGAGCGAAGCCAGGCACCTGCCGCTCTCGGCTGAGGTCTGGGAATGCGTGCTGCCGTCCTCCGGCGAGGTCGTCGCCCTCGTCCGCACCGAGGCGGAAGCACATCACGTCTGTCGTGAGATGCGCGTGTTCACCCTCGAGGAGATCGGCCGGCTGATCGAAGGACTGGGGCCGACGGTGCTGGAGGCGAAACGCGTGTTTCCCGGCGCGACGGTCACCGGCATCCGCAAGCCCGAGATCGATTGGGAGAAAGGCGATGACATCCCGTTTTGAGACGGATGGCGGCGGCGTTCCTGGCAGTTCCCCGCCGCCACCCCACCACGATGACCCTGAGACGAGGAGACGATCATGGCTGCGATCACTTTGAACCAACGACAACCGGATGCAAGCGCGGCGAAGCCGGTTCCGCCCGAGGTGCTCGCCGGCAGCAAACCGAAGTCACCGGTGATCCTGGCGCTCGATCTCGGCCAGAAGACCGGCTGGGCTCTGCGCAACCATGACGGCGCCATCGCCAGCGGAATCGCACGAGTTCCGGCCCGGCCGGTTCGAGGGCGGCGTGGCGATGGCTCAGGTGATTGGCGGTGCGCGATGAGCGGCGCCGCTGCCCGTTCCGATAACCCCTCTTTACTCGAGCCCATCGCGGTATCGCCTTCCGAGGCGGCGCGCCTCGCAGGCGTCGGTCGAACGACGATCTACGCCTCGATCTCGGCCGGTGAGCTTCGCAGCATTAAGGTTGGCAAGCGTCGCCTGATCGCCGTGGATGCCTTGCGCGAGTGGCTTCGCGCCCAAGAGGTCACGGCTGGAAGGAGCGCGCCGTGATCGAGACAGCAATGGGCGGGCGCAAAACCTATCAGCGACGTTCCGCCGGGGTGAGAATCGTTGTGGCCTGGGAGCTACCGAGCAATGGCTGATCGCAAGCGGAAGCCGCAGCGCCGGGCGACGGTGCCCACGAGTCCGGAGGCCGCGCAGACGGCCGAAGAGGCGCAGGCGGAGGAGGAGCTGAACGAGGCCGAGAAGAAGCTGCTGGCCCAGCTTCGCGCACGAAGAGCAGTTCGCCCACAGGCTCCGCGCGTGAAGGTTCGGCATGAGCCCCCCGGGCCGATGACCCTCGCTGCCACCGATGGCCGGGAACTCGGTCACCTCCTGGCATTGCTCTCCACCTTTGGAACGGCCTCGATCGACTTTCAGGTGCGCACTCTGCATGAGCTGATGGAGGCGAGCTGCCGCGGCGGCAACCGTATCGCCTTAGAGGAGTGGGACGTCAACGGCGCGCTGGCGGCGTTGCATGGCATCGCGCCGCGCGACGAGGCCGAGGCCCTGCTTGCCGCGCAAATGGTCGCCGTCCACTCCGCGGCGATGCGCTGCCTGCGCCAACTGAAGGCGATCGGAGAACATCCCGCAGCAGGACTCCAACGGCAGCCTCGCGGTCAAGCTGCTGCGCACGTTCACGGCGCAGATGGAGGCGCTTCAGCGCTACCGCGGCAAGGGCGAGCAGAAGATGACGGTCGAGCACGTTCACGTCCACGCCGGCGGCCAAGCAATTGTCGGCGAGGTCAAAGCGGGCAGCCTGGGGGAGGGGCCGCCTCACAAACCGGAGGAACGAGCCCATGCAAAAGCGATTGCCCATGCACCTGAGCCGCCGATGCCGAGCCCGGACCCGCAGCGGGACGCCGTGTCAGTCGCCCGCGGTCCACGGCAAGCGTAGATGCCGCATGCATGGCGGCGCCGCCGGCAGCGGCGGCCAGCTGGGAAACCGGAACGCCTTCAAGCACGGCGCTTATAGCGCCGACGCTGTGCGTGAGCGGCGCAAGTTACGGGCGCTGATCGAGGACATCAAAGCCACCATCGAGGGCTTTTCCTGAGCGACGTCGACGGGGAACGCCCGCAGCAGAACGTCGAAAAAAGCTTGTTCGTCCATCGCCCATCGTTCTCGCGCCACTCTCCGGAAGGAGATCGCATCCGGAGTGTCCGAGCAGCCGGCCTGGGTCGTCGGGTACGGACGGCAATCGCTCGATCACAGCTCAAATCCGCAGCTCGACCAGCGCGTTCTTGGTCTGCGATGGCGTCAAGCAATAGCGCGCCCACGCCTCCATCAGCTGCCTGCGCTTCGAGAACAGGTCGCCGCGTCGGTAAGCCGCCTCCACCTTGTCGCCGATGGTGTGCGCGAGCGCCATCTCGCAAACCTCGCGCGGGAAGTTGGTCCGCTCGGCAGCCCAGTCGCGGAATGCGCTGCGAAACCCGTGCACCGTCAGGTCCGGCCGCCCCATCCGCCTCAGCAGCGCCAACAGTGCCATATTGGATAGAGGCCTGCCCGGCTTGCCGCCGGGAAACACGAAGTCGCTGCTGCGCGCTACGGCGAGTTTCTGCAGGATCGCCACCGCCGGTTTCGACAATGGAACGCGGTGCTCCTTGCCCGCCTTGATCCGGTCGGCAGGTATCATCCAAACTGCCTCACGCAGGTCGACTTCTTGCCAGCGCGCGCCGATCGTCTCGCTGGTGCGTGTCGCCGTCAAAATGCAGAACTCCAGCGCCATCGCCGCGACGCCTTCTTGCCGCTGCAGCACCTCGATAAAGGCGCCAACCTCGTCATACGAAAGCGCCGCATGGTGTTCCACCTTCTGCACCCTCGATCGCCTCGGCAGCAGATTGTCGAGATGTCCCCGCCAGCGGGCCGGGTTGTCGCCCTGCCGGTAGCCCCGCGCAAGTGCCCAATCGAGGACATTCTCGATGCGTCCGCGCAGCCGGGATGCCGTCTCGGTTTTCGTCGGCCAGAGCGGTTCGACGACCTTCATCACCAGCCCGACGTCGATCGCCTGCACTGGCAAATCGCCGAACACCGGAAAGGCGTAGGTGGCGAGCGTGTTGCGCCATTGGCTCGTATGCTTGGCGTTGCGCCAGCCCGCCTGATGGGCCGCAATGTAGCGCTCGGCGCACTGCCGAAACGTCATGCTCGCCGCTCCCAGCTTCGCCTGTGTACGCTCGTGTCGTCGAACCTCGATGGGATCGCTGCCTCGCAGCCGAAGCTTACGGCACTCCGCCGCCGCCTGCCGTGCATCAGCGAGGGAGATGGTATGTTCGGACCCGAGGCCCATCTCCCGGAGCTTGCCCGCTACGCGGTAACGGAATACCCACGAGCGCCCGGCACCGCCCGACACCTTCAAGTACAGCCCGCCGCCGTCACTGTAGTAGCCCGGCTTCTTCCTCGTCTCCACCGTCCGCGCGCTCAGCCTGCCGACGTCCCGAGCCACCGCTGGTTCCCATACCTGTTCCCATACATCTGACGCGGATTATGACGAACAGCGGTGAACCTGTCCAGACGACTGATCTCGTAACTTGCTCAGCCAGTAACCTTTCCAGAATGACAGCGGATATCTACGAACGGCGGTGTGGCGGACACCCCCTCCGCCAGTCGCACCGCCCGGAACTTTCTCTCCGCCTCGACGAGCGCGAGAAAAGCACGTTATTTCAAAGGCACTTACCGAATGGGCTGAGTACCGCCCCCGCGGCTTGAGGCCCGCTTTCCCTCTCTCTTCGGCCGTTTTCTCCGCAGGCTGGGAACTGCGCCATTTTAGTACTCAGGTTGGGTTTGCAGGAAAATCAGCCGATTAGAGGCAGGTGCACTCCGGCCAAGTTCGAAAGTGCGACTGGGTATCGGAAGGTTCTGCAAACGTTCTATCGCGTTCCAGGGGTTGTTAAAGTCTTCTACAGCTCGGGATGAAATGGAGCGCGTCTCCATTCCCGTTGCATTGACCTGAATGGGGCCGATAAGCTCAACAGGAAGCTAGGCTGAACTGCTGGAACTTGGAGCGCAAGTCGCGCGAAGCGCTCAATGGCGGGCATCTTCATCAGTTACCGACGCGATGATAGCGAAGGGCAGGCCGGCCGCCTGTTCGAGGGCCTGAAGACGCGTTTCGGCGAAGATCGTGTCTTCATCGACGTTGACGACATCGAGCCTGGCAGCGACTTTCGCCGCATCATCGATGAGCATGTCAACTCCTGCGACGTGCTGCTGGCGCTGATCGGCAGGAACTGGCTGCACGCCGCCGACAAGGATGGGCGACGGCGCCTCGACAGCCCCGAGGACTTCGTTCGGCTGGAAATAGCCGCCGCCCTGCGGAGGGACATCGCCGTGATTCCCGTGCTGGTGCAGGGGGCGGCGATGCCGAGCGAGGAAGAACTGCCGCCAGACCTGCAGGCATTGGCGTGGCGCAATGCGGCGGAGCTCCGTCACACCCGGTGGGAGGCCGATTTGGCGGAGCTCGCGGCAACCCTGCAAAGCCATTCCGGATACGTCGGGCCGTCCGAAGCCGATCCGCCGAGGCGGGTCTTCTCATGGCGATGGGCAGTGCTCGCAGGCACTCCCGCTCGCCGTCCTCGCGATCGCGATTATGGCGGTGCTGCGACTCGATAACGTTGAGGTGCCGACGCTATCGGATGCAGGGAACTCGCCGTCGTCAGGAGCCGCGGTAGTGGTCGAAGCGGCACCATTACCGAAGATTGGTCTTGATGGGCGATGGAAGGGAACCGTCACCTACGACTGGGGGCCGACGTTCGACGAGACGTTCACCTTTCGCCTCGTGGGCGGGACGGTCGCCGGCAGCGCCGCATTTCTCGGCCAGGGCCGAACCATCCTCGAAGGTTCCCTCGAGGGCAACTCTCTTCGCTTCGTCACCAAGCGTCTCGTCACAGCGGGAAGCGACCAGCGGGAGGCGGTCAATCACTATGCCGGCACGATCGAAGGCGACAAGATCGATATGGTGCTGTCGATCGAGGATGCCGCTTCGTCCCATGAACCGAGTGTCGTTCGTGCTCTCGCGCGTCGTCGACTAGGCCAGGCGCGCTTTTCTTCAGTGCGTGCTTGATGGGCGCGAAGGTCGCTCCCCGATTAGCGGTGCACGCGATGCCCGGGAAAACGCGTCACGATCGATAGCTCGGGTCAAGTCGATCAAGTTTTCGGCGCATCGCAGGCCAAGCGAGGGCACCGCCCGCTCCCTTCGTGACCTGGGTCCATCGTGCCTTGACGTCAGCGATGATCCCTGGCTCGACGAGGATCAGTTCGCCGCCGGCTTGCGCCCTGACTTGGATCGCGCAGGTAGTCTCGAAGACGTACATGTAGAGAAACGCGTCGGCGACGGTCTCCCCGACCGTGAGCAGACCATGGTTGCGCAGCATGAAGAAGTGCTTGTCACCCAGATCTCGAACCAGCCGTGGTTTCTCGTCCTCATTGAGCGCCAGCCCCTCGTAATCATGGTAAGCGAGCGAGGCCAGAACCAAGGTCGAATGTTGCGAGATCGGCAGGACGCCATTCCTCTGCGCCGCCACGGCGACGCCGTTGCGGCTGTGCAGATGGAGGACGCACTGCGCATCTTCACGCGCCGCGTGGATCGCACTGTGGATCGTGAATCCGGCTGGGTTGATGTCGTAGGGACCATCGATGATCTTTCGGCCATCGATATCCACCTTCACCAGACTCGAGGCGGTGATCTCCTCGAACAGGAGGCCGTACGGGTTGATCAGGAAATGATGGTCCGGCCCCGGCACGCGCGCAGAGATATGGGTAAAGATCAGGTCGTCCCATCCATATAGCGCCACCAGCCGGTAACACGCGGCGAGGTCGACGCGCAGGTCCCATTCGACCTCGCTCACCTGGGATCGGACCTCGGAAGCGACATCGTTCATGAGGATCCTCCTCGTTCTACACCCTCGCGTTGTACGTCATGTGGATTGATTGACAGTCAGGTCCTCGCGACACCCCTCGGCTCCACCACCTCGAAGGGGAGCTGCTCAAGGGCCGACGTGAATTCCCGACTGTAAGACGTGTGTCGGCGGTGCCGACCGGCGTAGTGCCGTCGGCAGGATTCGGACCCGCGACCTACCGCTTACAAGGCGGTTGCTCCACCCGCTGAGCTACGCCGGCCATACGCCCGGAAGCCTTTTCGAGTCCGGATCTCTACCGGCGATGCCGGATGGCGGTCCACATGGCCGCCAGCCAGCCAAACATCAGCAAGAAGCCGCCCGCCGGCGCCGAGCCTTCCATCGGCGCGAGCCCCGTCAGCCCGAACCAGTAGAGCGAGCCCGAGAACAGCAGGATGCCGAGGGTGAAGGCGGCGCCCGCCAGGTTCGGCGCCGTCAGCCAGCCGCCTTCATGCCGGGACGCGAGCCAGGCCACGGCGAGCAGCCCGAGCCCGTGTGCCATTTGGTAATTCGAGGCGATGCCGATCATTTCCCGACCTGCCTGTTCCAGTGCTCCGTGTCGCCCATAGGCGCCGGCAGCCACCGAAAGCAAGCCATTCAACCCGCCGAGAAACAGCCAGAGGCGGGCGGCGGGCCGAAGCGCTTCGGGGGGCGCCATGTCGATGGCGTGTCGCCCCTTCTCCCGGATGCGGGTGAGGGTCATGAAGCAGCGCTCGCTCGCATCGCCACGAACACCGCCGGTCAGTTCGCCATCTGGCAGACACCGCCGGCGCAGGCCGGCAGTCCGCACGGCCCGGCTCCTGGCGCCGGGGCTTGCGCGCCGCCGTTGATGCGCGGCGCTGACAGCCCCTTCTCGATGTACGTCGAGCCGCACTTGGGGCAGACAAGCGCGCCGCCCGCCGCCTTCGCTTGGTAATCGGCCGACGACCCGAACCATTCCTCGAAACCGTGCCCTTCAGCACATTTCAGATTGAAGACGATCACTCGTAAAACCTCCAAATAGCGTTACCACCGCTCAATCGCATCCATGTCGGGGATTTCCAGTCTCCCTCGAAAAACCTTGAATGCCAAGCCGCATACCGAGTACAGGCTGCCACACTGCTCAATGACGGTCGGCGCTTCAGGCTCCCGGCATGATCCAGGCCTTTGCCGAGGGCAAACTTGCGTTCCTCAAGTCGCTGCTGGGCATCACCGAGGCGCAAAGCGGCCCCTGGAACACTTTCGCCGATGTCGTCCGCGCGCAGGCGAAGAGCCTGGCGGAGTCGCAACAGAAGAGGATGCCGGCATCTGGCCAGCCGGAATTGAGTCTGCCGCAGTGGGTTGACCTGCACCTCGAGACGATGGAAGAGCATCTCGCCGCGATGAAGAAGATCAAGCCGGCATTGGATGCCCTGTACCAAGCGCTGACGCCGGAGCAGCGGCAGAAGGCCGATCAACTTATTCGCATTGGCTGATGCGCCTCCGGGCCTTCCCGTGGGGTACGCGAAACAAATCGTTCCATTGGCGTCACGCCCGGCTGGCCTGCATGGTGGTCTCTCGTTAACGGCCAAATCGAGGATGAACGATGTCGCAACAGAGTTCCGAAACATCCCGCGATCCTCTCCGAAGTTCATGGCTGGTGCTTGTCCTGCTGGTGATGATCGTCATTCCGGCGGGCGATCACCCTCAACACCGTTCGATTTCCTGGCACACTAGAGATCAGCAATCCCAACCCGACGCCCTTCGGGTATACGCTGAGCCTGTCATTATTCATCGTCCCGATCATCGTCATCGGTGGCTGGCTGGTCCCCAGCGAAAGGCTGGCCTTTCCGCGGCGAGCCTTCTGGTGGACCATCGGTCTGCTGGTTCCCGTCAGCTTCGGGCTGGATTTCTTCTTCGGCAACACCTTCTTCGTCTTTCCCAACCGAGGGGCCACGCTCGGGATTGGTGCTCCAGCCCTGGGCGGATCGGTGCCAGTCGAAGAGTATGTGTTCTACCTGACGGGCTTCAGTACCGTTCTGCTGATCTATATCTGGCTGGACGAATTCTGGCTGGCCGCCTACAACGTGCCCGACTATGCGGCGGAAGCCGAGAAGATCCCCCGGCTCGTCGTGTTCCATCCGGCGTCGCTGGTCGCGGGCTTGGTGCTGGTCGCCGCCGCCGTCATCTATAAGAAAATCTTCGCCGCGGACCCGGCGGGGTTTCCGTCGTACTTCTGCTTTCTGGTTGCCACCGGGCTGGTCCCGGCGACGGGATTTTTGAGAACCGCCCGTCCTTTCGTCAACTGGCGGGCATTCAGCTTTGCTCTCTTCCTGATTGTGCTCATCAGCCTCCTGTGGGAGGCGACGGTGGCGGTACCGTACGGGTGGTGGGGTTATCAGCCGCAGCAGATGATGGGGTTATTCATCGGGGCCTGGTCCGGACTGCCCATCGAGGCCGTCTGCGTATGGATGGCGGTCACCTACGCGACGACGATCATCTTCGAAATCATCAAGCTGTGGCTGGCTTCAGGCAAGACCGCCAAATCAGCCTTTCTCGGTTGGGAATGACGTCTTCGAACGGCTCCGTCCACTTCGCTGCACAGCGGGTGGCTTCGGCCGCCGCTGAGCTTTCGAGACGTTCGAACAAGCGCGAGATCAAGCACTTTGTTTGCACTCACCTCCGATCCTTCGCTACTCGCGTACGGGCTGGAACCGCTCGACCTCTTATGTAGCGGCTGAAAGCGTCGGCTTTGATGTCCCTTTTTGGGGCGAACCCATGCCATTCGCGGCCGGTTGAGCGGCAGCGTCCGAAGCGGTGATCGCGGTTAGCATCTCTGAGAAGCTATCGAGAGCGGTGCGGCCTCGCGGGGTCAAGCTGATACACCCCGCGCTCGACCCGCTCGAACCAGCCATAGACGTTCCGCTGCAGGATTCGGGCGGCGCTCGCGACGGATGTGTGCCGACGAACCGCTGCCGCCCTCAGCGGGCCGTTGCCGGCGAGGCAGTGGGCGCAGCGCAGAGCATCCTGCCGATATGCCGTCATAATGGGGCGAGCGTGGCTGCCGCCGACGTTGTGATCGGCAACGCGGCGGGCGAACTCTCCGAGCAAATGCTCCCGGCGGGCTCGGCTCTTGCGCGGCGCATAGGGTGCCGGATCGAGATGGACGTCGACTTGCGGTGCGCAGGGATCACGAATGTCCACGGTCATCAGCCCGAGCCCGAGCCGACGACAGAGCTGCAGCACGGCTCCGCGCTTGCGGTTCCATATCGCCCAGCGCCTTCCGGCCGATCGGCGCGGCAACGGCCAGATAGACCGCATCTGTGATGCGCTGGCGCTCGATGCCTTGGTAGAGCAGGGACAGAGCGAATCTTCGCTTCAGCTCGACGATGACGGGCGGCTCGCCGCCTCGTACGGCCACCAGATCGCAGCGATCAACCTCGGCTCGGACTGTATAGCCTTGCTCCTCCAGCAGCCGTTTTACGGGTGCGTAGAGGTCGGTTTCGTTCAACACGGCCATGAGTACACCAGGTAATCTCGCGAGGTCCGGCAGA
>CAWAYT010000047.1:0-6536 GCA_963786265.1 uncultured Alphaproteobacteria bacterium | reverse complement strand
CGCCGACCCGTGTCTCGGTCGTCGTCGGGCTGGCCGCTACGGCGACCACACCCCGCAAGCGTAGTGCCACGCCCGCCGCGAAAAACCAAATCAACAAATCAGATCGAATGAGTTCAAAAAATCCGGTGTTGAAGTTGAGCCAGACTCGGCGCCGCCGGAAGCAGCCGCCCGCAATTACCCCATGTTGCAAAAAATCGAGAAACCAGAACGCGTGGTGCTCCAGGCCATCACGCGTTACGCTTGTGGTCCGGACGGTTTTGCAACAGTGCCGCGTATTGTTCAATCGCTGAACAACGTCATTGAGCCGTTCCTGCGTAACGTTTAGGAAATCTGTCCATTTCGCCGAAGCAGTCCATTGGTGTATTCGTTGGTCCCCCGCTGCCAGGAACAGTACGGGTGGGCAAAATACGTCCCGGCCTCACTGGCCTTCTGCTGCTTTCCGTGTCGGCGACAGGATTCCATCCGTGTCTGCGAGCGCCAGGGCATCGAACTGGTTCAGCACCCTTGCGACGACGCCTTTGGCTTGGGTGATCTTGCGGGCCGCATCGAAGGCCTCCTCGGCGACGGTCAGGTGACCTTCATCCTCGCAGAGCGTAAGCCCACACAAGCCCAGACCTTTGGTGTCCAGAGCCGAGAAGTTCTGCCCGCAATGCTCCAGCAGCCTATCCGCTTCCGCCTGGCCACGTGCAAAGGCCTTGCTCGCAGCCGCCGGCTCGCCTTGCCGCAGCTGGATGATCCCCGTTACTGTCCAGGCTGCTGCGTTGTTTTCCGGGTAGTCGTACCGCCGTGCCCTGTCGATGGCCTGGCGTGCCGCTGCCAGGTCGCCGGCGTACAGGCGGGCGAGGGCAAGGCCAAAGTGCGCCTCGTGTTGGTTCTGTCGGTGGCCTGTTGCATCGGCGATTTTGCTGGCGTCCTGAAAATATTCGCACGCCCGCACCCACCTGCCCGTGTCCCTGTACACGTCGCCCAGATATGCCAGCGCATGGCTCTCGCCTAGCGGTTGCCGATGTCGCGGGCGATGGCCAAGGACTGCTGGTGTTGGTCGATGGCGTGGGGGTAGTCGCCGAGGCTGGAGTAGCAGAGCCCCAGGTTGCCGAGCGCGTGCCCTCGCCTCGGCGGTTGCCGATTTCGCGGGCGATGGCCAGATGTTGCTCGTGATGGTCGATGGCGCGAGGGAAGTCGCCCAGGCTGTAATAGCAGTTCCCCAGGTTGCCGAGTGCATTGCCCTCGCCTTGGCGGTCTCCGATTTCGCGGGCGATGGCGAGATGTCTGCTGGTGATGGTCGATGGCGCGGGGAAGTCGCCCAGGCTGTTATAGCAGTTCCCCAGGTTGCCGAGCGCATTGCCCTCGCCTTGGCGGTTTCCGATTTCGCGGGCGATAGCGAGATGTTGCTGGTAATAGTCGATGGCGCGGGGAAGTCGCCCAGGCTGTAATAGCAGTTCCCCAGGTTGCCGAGCGCATTGCCCTCGCCTTGGCGGTTTCCGATTTCGCGGGCGATAGCGAGATGTTGCTGGTGATGGTCGATGGCGCGGGGGAGTCGCCCAGGCTGTAATAGCAGTTCCCCAGGTTGCCGAGCGCATTGCCCTCGCCTCGGCGGTTTCCGATTTCGCGGGCGATGGCCAAGGACTGCTGGTAATAGTCGATGGCGCGGGGGAAGTCGCCCAGG
The DNA here is from genome assembly GCA_963786265.1 of uncultured Alphaproteobacteria bacterium. Lineage (GTDB taxonomy): Bacteria > Pseudomonadota > Alphaproteobacteria > Rhodospirillales > Defluviicoccaceae > Defluviicoccus. The sequence continues at coordinate 4,870 of CAWAYT010000047.1, read as the reverse complement.
CGGTAATAGCAGTTCCCCAGGTTGCCGAGCGCAGCGCCCTCGCCTTGGCGGTTTCCGATTTCGCGGGCGATGGCCAAGGACTGCTGGTAATAGTCGATGGCGCGGGGGTAGTCCCCGAGGCTGTAATAGCATATCCCCAGGTTGATGGAGCTGCTGTGCATTAGCTTGCGGTCCGTGAGGTGGCCTTTCAGGCGTTCGTGCAGGTCGGCGGCTAGCCGTGCATGGCCCCATAACAGTAGGTAGTCGGAGTCGATCTCGAGCAGCACAGAGGCCGCCGCGTCATACTCTTCACCGGCGATCCTCATTTCGAATTCCGCGAGCTGGGAGGCCAGGTCGTCGAGTGTCTTCCACACCTCGCGCGGCTTGCGCGTCTCCTTGAAGTACTCGGCAGCGCGGTGGCGGAGCGCGTAGCAGGTGAACAGCGGCGGCTCTGTCGTCCCGGTCGTGCGGCTCGCCCCGGGGAACGCGGCTCAGCGCGTAGTCGCGATCGACCTGGTGCAGATAGTAGTGGCCCGCCTCGCCGCGGACGAACTGCATGTTGACCAGTCGCGCCAGCGCCCGGGCGGTGTCGATGCCGACCTGGTACGGCTGCAGCAGATAGTCGACCGCCACCGCCGGCACCGGCGCGCCGTAGATGGCCAGCGCCTGCATCACCTCCTGCGCCAGCCGGATCGAGCCGGTTGAAGGCCTCGCCGACCAGCACCTCGACCACGTCCTCGGCTTTCGGATGGAGCTGTCGCAGTTCGACGAGCAATCCTGGCAGACGTCGTGCTGCGGTCCGTCCGCAGAATGCCGACGATCGCCTCCAGCGCCCGCGGATACCCGCGCGTCGCTTTCCGTGCCTCGCCCAAGCGGCGCTTCCGGGTGCGTGCAGGCCGAGGGTGCCGTCCGCGTCCATCGCCTTGAGCACCTCCTCGGCATAAGGCGATGCCAGCCCTTTGTCGAGCTCGAGGGTCCGCTGCAACGCTGGCTGGGTGCGCAGCAGCGCCTGGGGGGCGACGCGCGTCGTGAGGAGGAACTTGACGCCGTGCGGCGGCGGCTCCAGCGCCGCGCGCAGCGCCTCATCCAGCTCCGCTTCCTTGATCGCCTGGGTCTCCGCATCGACCACGTCCTCGAAGTTGTCCAGCAGGACGATGGTGCGGCCGCGGGAAAGCGCCAGCAGCGCCTGCATCTGCGTCGCGGTGTTCTGCCTTGCGGTCGCGGTACAACTGGTCGAGCGGCTTCGCCGTCTCCTCCGGCAGCAGCCTGCAGAGATCGGCGAACAGGTTCGGGAAGTTGACCGGGTGTCCCGCCCGGGCGCTGAGATAGACGATGCCGTCAACCGCCAGTTCACCCGCCATCGTCCGGCAGCTTTCCGCCTTCCAGCGACCGCAGCAGGCGGCAGACCATCGCCGTCTTGCCGACGCCGCCGCGGCCGACCACCGTCATCAGTCGAAGGCTCTCGTCCTTGAGAAAAGTGCCGATCAGTCCCGTCTCCACATGCCGGTCCTGAAAGTAGATCGGCGGGATCATCGGCGGCCGATTGATGAAGCGGGTGTGCGATTTCGCCGGCGACGGGTTTGACGGCTTGCCGCTCCGCGTTCGAGCCGAGCTTGGATGCTCTTTTCGGTGCGCTGCTGTGCCGCCTGCGGGTTGTCGATCGCTTGCTGCTGCTCTGCGATCTGTCGCTCGAGCTCGGCGATCTCGTCCTCGATACGCGCCTTTTCGGCCGTATCGGCATGGGCGAGGTCGCGACGGGCATCCTGCAGACGCTCTTTCAGCGTCTGCAGCGCACCTTCGGGCGTCGCGCGCGAACGGACATAGTCGCGAAGCCGGCCAAGACCGGCATCGAAGCTTTTCGCGAATTTGATCGGCTCACGCGGCTCGAGGCGGTAGGGCAGTTCGGCAGCATCGTCGAAAAGCAGTGGGATGATCGGCTTCTTGTATTTCAACGCCCGCGTCCATTCCTGCGTACACTCGCAGTCCGGATCGACGCTCCCCCTGGTCATTATGTACAGCAACCCAGTGCACTCACGTAGCGCTTCAACGGTCTGCTTGTACCGGTCGATCCCCGGTTGCAATTTTCGCTGGTCGAGCCAAGTGGGGATGCTCGGCGGCCCCATAGCGAGCTTGTCAGCAAGCCCGAGTGCAGTCTCTTCGCCATCTACGGGCGAGTAGCTGATGAAGTAGAGAGGCTCAGGCATCGGTCCCGCTACGTGCTTTTCCTTATCTCGAAGGCCGCTCAATACTTGCCGATTTCGCGCTGCGGCTGCTCGATCTGTCTTTCGAGCCCTGGAGATCTCGTCCTCTGATACGGGTCTTCTCGGCCGGATCGGCACGGGCGAGGTCGCGGCGCGCGTCGTTCAGCCGCTCCTTCAGCGTATGCAGCACGCCCTCCGCCGTCCCCCGCCAACGCAAATGATCGCGCAGTCGAGCGAGCCCGGCATCGAAGCTATGGCTGAAGTCGATATACTGCCGCGGCTCCAGTCTATAAGGCAGCTCGACGTGCCGGTGGACGAGCAACGGGATGATCGACTTCTTGTATCTCAGCGCACGGGTCCACTCCTTTTTGCACTCGGAATTTGGGCTGACGCTGTCCTTCGTCATGACGTAAAGGAAGCCCTCGCAAGCGCCTAGCCCGGATATCTCACCGGTGTCGGGGGAGGGCTGATTTGAGGGCGTTCTGGGTGTGGCAGGACGCTTTTGGAACGGCGCGGCGGCCGTAGCGAGGCTCCTTCGCGTCATGGCAGTATGGCGAAGCCGGTTGCGACCTGGGCAAGTCGTCGCGGACGCACGTCGTCCGCGCGGTGCCATGGCCTTCGTCCGACCCGACGCTCATGCGGGTGGAGCGCGCAGCCGGGCATGCGCGAGAGCGAAGTCGGCCTGATGCGGACAGGCCGAGGCGATGGCGATCTTGATGCGCCTGACCGAGACCGTCACACGGGCGCCGAGTTTGAGGAGCTTCGAGCGGATGGTTCCGCAGGTGGCTTGCGCGAGTTCGGTGCCCGGCAGAGCGAGGCGACGCAGCGCCGATAGCAGCACATAGGCGAACGACGAAAACCACAGGCGCAGCTGATTGGCGACCATGGTCGCGGTCGAGGTGCGGTCGGCGAACAGGTCGAGCTGGCATTCCTTGATCCGGTTCTCCATCTCGCCGCGGGCACAGTAGATCTTCTCGTACAGGGTCCGGGCGCAGCACTCTTCCAGCGAGGTGACGATGAAGCGCGGATTCGCGCCCTTGTCGAGGTGCTCCGCCTTGCCGATCACCCGGCGCGAGCGGCTCCAGCTGTCCAGCGTCGCGTAGGTGAAGTCCTTGAAGCGCCGCGCCGGCTTGCCGGTTTGTTTGTGCTCGGCTTCGGCCGCCTGCAGCTCGGCCGCGATCTGCTCGAGGAGCCGGCGGTTGCGGGCGAGCCCGAAGAGATGATCGATGCCGTTCGCCTCGCACCATGCCATCAGCTCCTCGCGAGCAAAGCCACTATCGGCGCGCAGCACGATCCGTACCTTCGGCCAGCGCCGCCGGATGTGGGCGACGAGGCGCGCCACCTCGTCCTTGGCGCCGGCCGCGGCGTCGATGTTCGAGCGCCGGAGCTTCGCCGCCAAGAGATGCCGGCCGCAGAAGACATAGAGCGGCAGGTAGCAGTAACAGTCGTAGTAGCCGTGGAAGAACCGGCCCTCCTGGTGGCCGTGCAACGGATCGTCGGTGGCATCGAGGTCGAGAACGATCTGCTCGGGCGGCGGACCATACGCGTCCAGGAAGGCATCAACGAAGACGCGCTCCAACGCCTGCGGGTCGTGGCCGATCTTGTGGTAGCGGTCGCCACCCTCCCGCGGCGCGTGCTCCAGCCGGTTGATCGTGCTCTTCCCCGCCAACACCGCGCAATCCTTGCGCTTCGCCTCCAGCTGGTCGGAGAACAGCGCCAGCACCGGATCACGGCGAAGGGCGTCGTGGTCGTTGATATCCTCGTAGCCGAGGGCGATCGCGACGATCCGCTGGCCAATCAGGGTGGGAAGCGCGTGGACCACCTGCTCGGCCTCCCGATGATCGGTGAAGCACGCCGCCACCCGCTCGATCAGCCCGATCGCCCGGTCGGCCTCCCGCAGCAACACCGTCCCGGCATCCGACGTCACCGCCCCGCCGTCGAACGCCGCAACCACTCGGCGGCCATCAAACCCTTCGAATTCGAGCTGTCCCGGAATACACTCCGTCTGCATCGGACCCCGCACCAAACTCTGGCAACCCTTTGTCGCAAAAGGATCATCTCAAATTCCTGGGGCCGATGCACCCCTCTCGATGAGATATCCGGGCTAGAGCTTCGACGAGTTGCTCGTCCCAGTCGATGCCGGGCTGGAGTTGGCGCCGGTCGAGCCAGACGCCGATGCTGGGCGGGCCGGCGGTGAGCTGATCGCCGAGCTTAGCGCGAAGTCTTCGCCGTCCACGCGAGAGTGAACTGACGAAGTAGAACGGTTCCGGCATTGCCCCCTATCTCCTCGCCTGCGGCCGTCGCTGATAATGCCCTTCCGAGCTGGTTTGACCGCAAGTCTAGCGTAGCCTCAGTAATTGCGACAGGCGGTTGCGATTATAGACCAGCCCCGCGTAAGGCGGAATTGCCTCCGGCTATTCCGTCTCTCCGAGCGGCGCCATCCTACCTGTTTTCCATAACGCCGCTTCGGCTGGCTGGCGATTGCGAAGTCAAGCTCGAGCCGTTCAGCGGCGGCTCGTTGTACCCGACCCGATTTAATTCGTGAGGATGAACTACCGCGCCGCACTCCTGCCTCTGGTCATCTACGCAAGTCGTTCGTGGGTCCCAAGCGCAAGACAGGCCGCCATCCGCAACACATTGGAAAACAACCGGAAAAACAGAGAGGGTTCGTTTCGGGGTCCGTGCGCTCC
>CAWAYT010000046.1:0-9813 GCA_963786265.1 uncultured Alphaproteobacteria bacterium | reverse complement strand
CGCAACTGCTCAGGACGGCGCTCGGGCAGCACGCGAAGCGAGCACTGCGGCTCCACGAATCCGCGCAGAGTCCGCCCGATCACTGCGGCCTACTGAATCCCTTGTAGCGGAACGAAACGTGCACCCGCGCCCGATACTCGACCACTTTGCCTTCTTCGAGGCGCATATCGAGCTGTTCCACCTCGCTAACGCGCAGCTCGTGCAGGTGCTTGGAGGCCTCTTCAACAGCGTTCTTAGCCGCTTCCTCCAAGACGTGGGGCTGGTGCCGACTAGACGGATTATCTTGTAAACACTCACGACGGTTTCCCTCCTCCGCATTTCGTCGCCCGAACCGCGAACTTGTCGCGGTTGTCCCGAGCAGCCCGTTTGATAAACCGCAATGATAGCGCTTCCCGAAGTGAATTTAAATCCAGGGTTCTTGCGCTGGAGCGGCGTCCCCGCTGACCTGACGAGCACCTTGGCAACCTTTGCAGTATGACAAAAGCCCCATGTTTGCTGTAACAAGCGAGATCTATTCGCAACGCCAGCCAACGCGCCGTCCGGTCTGCGGATGTGATGTACTGGATCTCGGCTGCGGGTCGCTCGGGACGGTGGGTCCCCTGATGCCTTCCGCCTTGGCAATCTCGCCGGCAATCGGTACGTTCCGTTCTCCAGCAGCCGCCAGCAGTGCGCCTACGCCACCGCGCGGACGAGTGTCTTGTCCGTTCCCGAGCGGGCTGGCAAGCCCTATGGATTTCCACTGGCCTTCCGGATGATTGGAGGTTTCTCTCCAATCATCAGTTGAAAGAGAGGTCACGAAATGGGCTTGATGATTGTCCATCACAGGGTCAAGGACTTTGGGGAATGGAAGCGGCTTTTCGACGAACATGCTCCGGCTCGCGAGGCAGCGGGTCTCACCGATGGGGGGGTGTATCAGACTGTCGATGATCCGAACGATGTGGTCATCCTGCTTGACATGGCCGATGTCAGGAAAGCGAAGGCATTCGCGAATTCGGAGGACTTGAAGGTCGCCATGCAGCGGGCTGGCGTCATTGACACCCCCACGCTCCATCTCCTACAAGGACCGATCGGGTAGTCGGACCAGCAAGGTTCTTCGCAGCCTCTTCGTCAACGAGGACCTCAAACATGATAAGCGGAAGTGTTTTTGCTGCTCTTCCCATTTGCTCGGCATCGCCCGCGTCAGCTCCTCCAGCTGCATCCCTTCGGCTGCCGTCCCTCGAGAATCGCCTCGACGATGTCCGGCGCCAGCAGCGTCAGCCGCAGCAGTCGGTTGACGAAGCTGCGGGTAACCCCTTCTGCTTCGGCGATCTCCGCCAGCCGATCGGTACGTTCCCTCCTCCATCATCCGCTTCCACCGATGCGCCCGCGCCAGCGCGCGGATCAGCGTCTCGTCCGGCCGTGGCTTCGCCGGCGCCCATGCGTCGCCGCCGTCGGGCGCGATGATCACCTTGCGGCCGCCGTGGCGCTTCCAAGTCATCGGGATGCGGACGGTGATCGTCTGGCCGTCGAACTCCCAGTTCTCGCCGGCTCACCTTGCGCTTCGTCTTTCATGCCGCCTTTGGCCTCCCGCGCCCGCAGCTCCTCGACCAGCGTCTGCAGCCCTTCGGCGCGCAGCCGCACCTGCATGCCATCGGGCGCGAGATCGATCCGCTCGACCAGCAGCCGGACGATCCGCGCCTGCTCGGCCGGGAAGAGCTCATCCCACAGCGGCGCGAAATCGGTGACGGTCTTGACGACGTCGCGCTCCGGCATGTCAAGCATCGTCCTTCGCCGCCGCCCACGTCCGCGCGATGATCTCGGGCGTGCGCAGCAGGTGCCGCACCTGCGCGACGACCGCCTCCTCGACCTCGGCCGCCGGCACGCTGCGCACCGGGCATTCCGCGTAGCCCTGGCGAATGGCGTCGGTGGCGACATAGTACCGATACAGCCGGCCGTTCTTGCGCGAGTGCGACGGCGTCATCGCGTGCCCGCCCGGCGCGAAGATCAGGCCGCGCAGCAACGCCGGCGTCTGCGCGCGCGTGCCGTTGGCGCGAGCGACCGTGTTCTCGGCGAGGATGGCGTGCACCTTGTCCCAGGTCGCGCGGTCGATGATCGCTGCGTGCTCGCCGGGATAGCGTCGTCCCCTTGTGCACCGCCTCGCCGAGGTAGACCCGGTTGTTCAGGATCTTGTAGATCGCGCCCTTGTCGATCGGCTTGCCCGGCCGGTGCTTGCCGTCCTGCGTCGTCCAGGACTTCGTGGTGTGGCCGGCGCGGCGCAGCTCCTGCGCCAGCTTGGTCGCCGAGCCGACGCGCAGGAACCGCTTGAAGATCAGCCGGACGAGCTCGGCCTCCGTCTCGTTCACCACCAGCTTGCGGTCGCGCGACGTCGTAGCCGAGCGGCGGCGTGCCGCCCATCCACATGCCCTTGCGCCGCGAGGCCGCGAACTTGTCGCGGATGCGCTCGCCGATCACCTCGCGCTCGAACTGGGCGAAGCTCAGCAGGATGTTCAGCGTCAGCCGGCCCATCGAGGTGGTCGTGTTGAACTGCTGGGTTATGCTGACGAACGAGACGTTGTGCTTGTCGAATACCTCGACAATCCTTGCGAAGTCGGTGAGCGAGCGGCGACAGCCGGTCGACCTTGTAGACGACGATCACGTCGATGCGCCGCTCTCGACGTCGCGCAGCAGCCGCTGCAGCGCCGGCCGCTCCATGCGTGCCGCCGGAGAACCCGCCGTCGTCGTAGCGGTCGCCGAACGAGGATCCAGCCCTCGTGTTTCTGGCTCGCGATGTAGGACAGCGCCGCCTCGCGCTGGGCGTCGAGCGAGTTGAACTCCATGTCCGAGGCCCTCTTCCGTCGAGACTTGCGGGTGTAGATGGCGCAGCGGACCTTGCGGACTGGGCGCTTTCATTTCGCGCTCCGATGGTTGCGAAGCCCGAACAAACGCCGGCCCGTTCCAACGCGTGCCGGTGATCGGCCGGGCGATCGCCGACAGCGACTTGTACCGCCGGCCCTGATACTCGAAGCCGTCGGTCGAGCACCGTCGCGCTGTGCTCCACGCCCTGCCACTCGCGGATCAGCCGGGTGCCGGCGATCGGCCGGTCACCCTTGCGCACCGGCAGCTTGCCCTTGACCCGCCGATCCTCTTCTTCGATCAGCTCCTTCAGCTTCGCCTCGGCCCGAGCCGACAGCCCGCCGTAGGCCAATTCCTGAATTCGATAGGCCAGCCGCTTGATCAGGAACGGCTTGTTGTAGGGCGGCGGCTCGCGATCGTAGAGGTCGCGCCAGAGCTGCTTCAGCTCCGGCCGTGGTCTTGCTCCGGAAGCGCCGCGAGTTGCGCTAACACACTGTTATTCATGGCCTTTCTCTGTGCTCTTGCGTTTCCGGCCATGGACGCTCCGGTTGGCGGGGAAGTCCAGGGAAAGGTCTCGGCGGTCGCCTTTCTCTCGCTCCTTCGCGCGCAGGCGGACCAGGCCGGCGGCGAGGATCTCGCCGATCTCGGTGAGCCGCTCGGAGGCGGTCATCAGGTTGGGGTCGAGAGCGTTGTCCAAAATCGCTATCTCCGCGGATGGGATGCACCGAGGATAAGCGCGGTTGGCTAAAACTGGCAATTATCTCAGATAGTTAGCGCAATCGCGCGTGTTTGCGCGCAATGCCGCGAAACAGCGCAGGGTGAATTTTCTGGCATGATATCGGCCTCAGGGCGCCGCAGGTGTCACGGCGATTCGCCGCCACTGAGCTACTGGCGAAGGCGCGGATGCGGATGCCCCCTGGCCGCGTTTTCAGGAGCGGATGCGCGAGCCTCTGCAAGCGTTCTCGCTGTCGCTGCATCCGGAGAAGACCCGCCTGCTTCAGCGGGGGGCAACAGCCCGAAGCCAGACATTTTTCGCGGGCGCCGCGAAAGAGGACCGCAAGGCCTCGTTGCAGTCGCCGCAGAGATTGAACAAAGTGCTGATCAAGGGAAGCTGCGGCAGAATGATCGGCGGTTTGTGGCTCGGAAAGCGGCGGCGCCATCGTCCGTAGCCGAGACATCGTAGCATCGAGTGGCCCTGGGCTGATGGCGGTCGTCGCGAAATCAGGCGAGCGGTTTGTTCACCAGGTCCGAGTGGATCATCCGCTTCCGTTCCCAGGCGATCACCCCGGCGAGAGGATACAAGACGCGCCTGCCGATTTTGATGAACGGCGGGCCCTTCTTCGTGTAGCGCCAGTAATCGATGGTCCGCTTCGGCACCAATCCGCGGTAGCGCTCGAACAGATCATCGACAGTCAGCAATTCCTCTTTCGGCGTAGGAGCTTCTTGACGCAGAGCGTTTGACGACATCGTCGAAATCCTTCAGTTCTCGTCTCATTCCACACTGATCACCCGAGGATCCGCGAGTCGTCACTTGCTTCTATGGGCCCCGTATGGGGGCATCTCGTGACGTTTTCTTGACAGGCATCCAAGTTGGACCGCAAGCATTGGCGTATGCGCATTTATGCGCGGCGTTCTCCACCGATGGCTGTAACTCTCATCGCGAATGGCGCCTCCTGGTACTTCCTGCGCGAGATCGGCTGGATCCGCAGAACGATGAATTCGTGCAGCGGGCACGGCATGGTGAGGATCTTGGCGAATCGCGTCGTTCTCCCCACCCTGGTCTCGTCGTAAGACAGCAGGACGTTCATCTGGCGCGAGCCGATGCCGCTCGCTCGATAGTGGTCGAACCAGGTGCTCTCCATGAACCGGTGAGCCGCATCACCGGGACGCGGGTTGAGCCGCCAGCGTCGCGCGAGCGGCTCGTTCCAACGGACCAGGCGCAACGGATCAACGGTCGAAATCGCCAGGGGACAGAATTGCGCGTCGGCTTCCGCCGAGAACAGCTCGAGGGTACCGACGGGCGGCGGTGATGCCATGGCGAGAAGCTGCTTGGCGGCCGCCAGGTTCGGCTCGTCCTGATGGTTTTCCCACCGTGAGACCGCCGATTGCGACACTCCCAGCAGCGACGCCAACGCCTGCTGCTTCAGCCCTTTGGTCACACGGATCTGTTTGATGATGGCCGACCACCTCATTCCTTTCTCCGCGAGCCGGCAAAGACAATCGGTGTCGCGGCTTCGCGTCCGCCGATTGTCCTGACCGCCGAGTATGCGCTGAATGCATCTTTAGGTAGTCGCGCTCATTTCGCGCCTGTGAGCACGCGGCAACCGATGCCCCGCATCGCTGCAATCGTCGCAAGCACTATACGGAACCGAATAGGCAGAAAAAGCCTTGGCGAGAACCTAATAAGACTTACTGATACGTAAAATTACGGAGTGGCGCTGACTGATACTGAAACGTTCGGCAAACTACTGGAAACTGCTGAAAACAACGTAAAACATATGAAAACATACACTTCAAACATGCCGTCGTCTGCTGCACGATGACGGCATGTGTACGGTCGATAGTATTCACGCCCGCGGTGATGCACTGCTGAAGCTGCAGCCCGGCGACAGCATCGTCTACCACGTCGGCCTGCTGGCGCGGGATCGCGACGCCAACTTCTGCACCGGCGCCGAGCGCTTTCTCGCCGGCGCCGTCGACCGGCTGGCCAGCCTCGTCATGGCGCAGGCCGCACGCGGCGGCCTGCTGCTCTACCAGCGGCGGCTCGGCGACGGCGCCTTCGAATACCACTGTTACCGGCCGGCGAACCCTCATGCTCAAAACGATCGATCCTGAGCGGCCGACGATGACGCCCCCGTATCTCACGCAAGTCGAGCTGGCCGTCCGCTGGCGGATCTCGCCGCGGACCCTCGAGCGCTGGCGCTGGGCCGGCGAGGGGCCGCGTTTCATCAAGATCGGCGGACTGGTCCGCTACCGGCTCGAAGACATCGAGGGCTTCGAAGCAGAGCAGCTGCGGCAGATCACCGGAACGCAGCAGCCGGAACTCGTGCCTGCCGCAGCGAATCGCGCCTTCGGTGCGGTCACGGCGCAAGAAATCCACCTACGCAGAATTACGCTCCTTTTTGCGCAACGGGCGCAGGTCGGTTTCGCCGTAATACGCTGCAACTCGCTGAATTACGCAATACTACGATGAGTTGAAATTATGGTTGCCGAGGACTTGGGAGTGCTTAACCTGACCAGCATCGATGGCGCGGCGGCAGCGCCAAGCGGACCGATCCCCGCAATCCCCGACGAGGTGACGCGATGAGCCAACAACTTGCTGTGATCAGCCCGCAATTCGGCGACCTGTCGCCGATCGACGGGAGCCGTCGCAACGTCCAGCGGGCGCTGGGAAAAGCCGACCGGCGACTGTTGACTGACGCCATTCAAGAGTTCGCCGCCTATGTCGATCCGGCCGGGGAGACCAGCACCCGCCCCGGCATGGCCTACCGCAACATGACGGCGATGGTCTACCGCCCCGCCGGACTGAACGCGCTGCAGCGCAGGGCCAAAGCGGCTGGCGAGAACGCTCGCGACGTGATGGGCGAGAGCGAGCTCGAGTTCCTGCGCGTTGCCGAACGCACCACCGCCGATCTGCTGCGCCTCGGCATGGTCGAGGGCCGCACCCGCAAGGCCATCAAGGCCGACGTCCGCGCCCATGTCGATCGGCTCGCCGCGATCATGCAGCCGTCGATGGAGCTGGCCAAGCGGTATGCCGCGGCGGTGGCGGAGGACCTCGCATGACTACCGAGGTGGCCATTTACCAAACCCTTCCCCCGACAGCCGCGCTGGCGATGCGGGCCGAGGAGCGCATCAAGGCGAGAACGGTCGTCACTGTCATCGAGAACGGTCGCGATCTCCTGGAGGTCAGGAACGCCCTCGGTCACGGCCATTTTACGCAGTGGCTGGAGCAGACCTTCCCGTTCACCGATCGTACCGCCCAACGGTGGATGAACGCCGCCGAACGGTACGGCGGCAAAACCGACATTATGTCGGTTTTGAACGACACGGTGCTGATGTTGGCCGCGCCGTCCACGCCAGAGGAGGTGCGCCAGGAGATCGAAGCCCGTGCTGCCGCCGGCGAGAAGATCACCATGCCGAGGTCGAGCGCCTCAAGCGCGAGGCCAGGGCAGCCCGGGAGGCGACAGCACGCCTGGAGGCCGAACGCTCGGACCTCCTGACCCGCGTCGAGACGCCACCAGCCGCGAGCAGGAGGCCCGCGATCATCTCCGCCTGGCGCGCGAGCAGGCCAAGGCGGACATGCAGAAGGCGGCCGAGGCGGCGCGCGCGGCGGTGCTGGCCGAGGCCGAGCAGGCCAGGCGTGACGCCGAGACCGCGAAGGCGGAGACGCAGAAAATGCGGACAGCTCTCGAAGCTGCCGTCCGTCAGGCCCGCGAGGAGGCCGAACAGGCCGCCCGCGGCAGGGCGGAAGCGCTCGCGGAAGAAGCGCTCGCCCGCCGCCGCGGCGACCTTGCCGAGATCGAGCGCCGCGCCAAGGCGGCTGAGGAGAAGGCGCAGCGGCATCACGAGGCCGAGCAGCGCCTCGCGGCCGAGATCAGACAGCATCAGGAATTCCTTGCCCGCGCCGGATCCGCCGAGGGCGAGGCGCCGGCGCAGATCGAGGCCGCCGAGACGCTGATGGCGGCGCTGTCGGACGCGATGATCGTGCTGCACGGCTTCGAGCACGCGCCGCTGCCGCTGGCCGCCCGGAAACTGGCGATGGCGCAGCAGATGTGCGCGCAGATGGCGGACGCGATCACGGCCTTCCTGGCGCCGCGGGTCGAGGAGACCCGGGTATGAACCCCGACGCCTTGCCCGAAGAATTCACGCCCGTTCCCGAAGGCCACCGTCCGATGCCCGCACACTCCAACCGCCCGTCATTCGACGACATCCGCACCATGCCGGTCGGCGAGATCGCGGCGCTGCCGGGAATCCACCTGGCGCTGCTCCAGGAGGACGCCGAGGCCGCGCTCGCCGCGGCGAGGATGCTGAAGGATCGGCTCGAAGGCGCCATCGCGCTCCGCTACGCCGATCGTGCCGCCGAGCTGCGCCGCGAGCAAGGCAAGGATACCGGCACGGTCCGGTTCGCGGATGGCGACGTCGTCGTCGTGGCCGATCTGCTCAAGAAGGTCGAGTGGGATCAAGCCCAGCTCGCCGCCCTCGTCGAGCGCATCCGCGCCGGCGGCGACGATCCGGCCGAGTACGTCGAGGTCGCCTACAAGGTGCCGGAACGGAAGTACGCGGCATGGCCCGCCCGTATCCGCGAGGCGTTCGCGCCGGCGCGCACGGTCCGCACCGGCAAGCCGACCTTCGCCCTCAGCCTGCGTCAGGAGGCCACGGCAAACCGCTGACAGAAGCGACGGGGCGGCCCGTTCCGCGAGGACGGGCAGGCAGTCCTTCGGCGCCCGGTCAGCGCCCCGTCGCATCCCGAACCGACCCTCCGCCGAAGCCGGCCCTGACCGGTCGTCATGCAGAAGGAGACCCGCATGCAAAGAGTACGCATCGTCACCGCCGAAGAGCGATTGTCGGCGGCGAACAACAAGACCTCGCTCGCCATCTTCGGCTTACCCGGTGTCGGCAAGACGACGCTGCTGAAGACGCTACCGGCCGACAAGACGGTCTGCCTCGATCTGGAAGCCGGCATGAAGTCGGTGCAGGACTGGCCGGGCGCCAGCATCCCGGTGCGCGGCTTCGGCGATTTCCGCGACCTGGCGGTGCTGATCGGCGGCGCCGACCCGGCGGCCGATCCGAACGCTTATTACAGCGAGCGGCACTACCAGCATGTGCGGAGCGTCTACGCCGGCAGCGGGCTCGAAGAGTTCCTGGCCGCGAAGCCGATCATCTTCGTCGACTCGCATCACCGACCTCACCCGCCAGGCGATGGTGTTCGCCAGGCAGCAACCGGAGGCGTTTTCCGAGCGCACCGGCAAGCCGGATGTGCGCGGCGCCTACGGCCTGCTCGGCCGCGAGGTCATCCAGGCGCTGAAGCACCTGCAGCATGCCCCAGGCAAGACGGTGATCTTCGTCGGCGTGCTGGAGAAGGTCACCGACGAGTTCAACGTCGCCACCTGGCAGCCGCAAATGGAGGGTGGCAAAGCCAGCCGCGAGCTGCCCGGCATCGTCGATCAGGTGATCTCGATGCACCTGTTCTCGCGCGACGCCGACGGCGGCTACGTCCTCGACGAGAAGGCCAGCGAACGCCGTCTCGTCTGCCGGGCCGGCAATCCCTTCGGCCTGCCGGCCAAGGACCGCAGCGGCCGGCTGAATGTGACCGAGCCGCCGGACCTCGGCGCGCTGCTCGCCAAGATCAACAAGACGACCGGGGCGGCTCCGTTTGCGACGCCGACCGCCCCGATCGCCTCCGCCCACTCCGCCTGATTGCAAGCAAACGAAGGAGCGAGAGCATGTATGACCTGAACGACGCCCAGCCGCAAATGCTGCCGACGGGCGAGCCGATCCCCGACGGCACCTTCGCCAGGATCCGCATGACCATCCGCCCCGGCGGCGTCGACGGCTCGGCGCCGATGGACAAGGGGCTGTTGAAGGCGTCGGCGACCAGCGACGCCAAGATGCTCGACTGCGAGTTCACCGTCCTCGAGGGGCCGTTCGCCAAGCGCAAGTTCTGGCAGAACTTCACCGTCGCCGGCGGCAAGCTCGACGAGAAAGGCGTCTCGAAGGGCTGGAACATCTCCAAGGCCGCCTTCCGCGCGATGGTCGACAGCGCGCTCGGCCTCGATCCTCACGACGTCAGCGAGGCGGCGAAGCAGAAACGGGTGATCCAGGGACTGAAGCAGCTCGACGGCATCGCGTTCGCCGCGCGCATCATGATCGAGCCGGCCTCGAACCCGCAATACAAGGACGCCAACAAGCTCGCCAACGTCGTGCTGCCGGGCGAACCGCAGTACTTGCCGATCATGCGCGGCGAGCCGGTTGCGCCGGATC
>CAWAYT010000045.1:0-39468 GCA_963786265.1 uncultured Alphaproteobacteria bacterium | reverse complement strand
CGGGCGACAATCTCTTTGCCCCTCGATCGGTGACAGGCCAGGCAGCAGCAGGGTAGGATCAACCATGGCGGGTGGGCGCTCCGGAACCGATGTGGATTGGCTTCGACAACCGAATCCTAGGCGATTCCAATGGGCTACGCCACACCCGCCAACCTCGACGAATAATCCGGGTTAGCACCTGTCTGGGATTGATCAGGGATGACTGGCGACTGTCGCCACGGCATCATTCCTTTCGTGTCACTCAGGATCGTAACCATCCGCCGAGGGCCGTCTTCCGCCTGGGGGATGATGTGGCTTGTCTTTGCATCGGTGCAAACGCTGGTGTTTGCACCGATGCAAGAGACGGTGCGAATGGCGCAGGTTCATGTTCTCACCGGTCCCGAACGGCGGCGGCGGTTCAGCTCGAGGAGAAGCGGGCGCTTGTCGCTGCGGCGTTCGCGCCGGGGGCGGTTGTTTCGGAGGTAGCGCGGCAGGCGGACGTCTGTGCGAGCCTGATCTACCGGTGGCGGCGGGAGTTGGAGGCGCCGGGCGGGTTTGCCGAGGTGATCGTGGCGCCGATGATCGACGGTCGTGGTGGGGACGGCGGCGACGATCTGCGCTGCCTTCCGGCACTGCCTCCTGTCGAGGCGGCGCGGCCCTGCCGGCGCCGATGTTCGCCGCGCCGGCGATCGAGATCGAGTTCTCCGGCGCGTCGCGGGTTCGCATTCCGGCATCGATGCCGCCGGACCTGGCGGCGGCGGTGATCGCGGCTTTGCGGCGCCGATGATCCCGGTTCCGAGCGGGGTGCGGGTGTGGCTGGCGGTCGGCCGGACGGACATGCGGCGCGGCATGAACGGCCTGGCGCTGCAGGTTCAGGAGACGCTGAAGCGTGATCCGCACGGCGGCGATCTTTACATTTTTCGCGGCAGACGCGGTGATCTGATCAAGATTCTCTGGCATGACGGGCTCGGCATGTCGCTGTATGCCAAGCGGCTGGAGCGCGGCAGGTTCATCTGGCCGTCTCCGGCCGACGGCATCGTTGCGATCACGCCCGCGCAGCTCGCCTACATGCTCGACGGCATTGACTGGCGGAACCCGCGTCACACCTTCCGTCCGGAGCGGGCCGGCTGAGCCTATCGGCGGCGCGTCGTCTGGTTCGATTTGGGGGAGTCAACCGGCTGATTTTGTGATTTAATCGGCCGCGTGAGCAGCTCGCCCGACACCGTTCCCGACGACCTCGAGACGCTGAAGGCGGCGTTCCTCGCCGAGCGCGCGGCACGCCGCGAGGCCGAGGCGCGGGCGTCCGGCGCCGAGGCGATGGTCGCGCATCTGAAGCTGATGATCGCCAAGCTGAAGCGCGAGCGGTTCGGGCCGTCGTCGGAGCACCGGCGCCGGCTGCTCGACCAGCTGGAGCTGCAGCTCGAGGAGCTGGAGGCGACCGCCACCGAGGACGCCTGTGCCGCCGAAGCGGCGCGCCGCGGCCGCAAGGCCGGCCGCCGGGACGAGGGCGCTGTGCGCAGCGTCGCCGCGCCGCAAGCCGGTGCGGGCGCCGTTGCCGGCGCATCTGCCGCGCGAGCGCGTCGTCATCCCGGCGCCCTCGGTCTGCCCGTGCTGTCAGGGCAAGCTGGTCAAGCTCGGCGAGGACGTCACCGAGACGCTGGAGGTGATCCCCCGGCAGTGGAAGGTGATCCAGACCGTCCGCGAGAAGTTCACCTGCCGGTCGTGCGAGAAGATCGCCCAGCCGCCGGCGCCGTTCCATCCGATCGCCCGCGGCCGGGCCGGCGCCGGGCTGCTGGCGATGGTCCTCTACGGCAAGTATGGCAATCACTGTGTGTCCCGAACACGCCGACAGCGATGGAGGTGTGGAGCTGTGTGAGAGATGAGGGTGGGCCCCTCGGGGCCGGCGATCAGGAGCCGGCTCCAAACCGCCGCGAGCTGCTGTCGTCAAGAGCGATGGTGGTGAGCGTCGCGGAAACGGCGGGACGGTGATCCCGTCAGGTGAGGTCCAGGGAGACGAGCGAAAGCGAACCGCCGATGAACTGCCGAAATCGTATCGTCGATGTCAGAACTGGGACTGGTGGTCATCCCGGGATCAGTCGGAGCGGAGTCCTGAAGCCCGGCTCCGGCGGCATCCGGCTCGAAGGCGGCGTGACCCTGGAGCAGGCTCTTGCACGGAACGGGAGAACCTGTCGCTGGGAGCAGGAATCGCCCATCCGAAACCCCATCGTCACGTCATGCATGCCACGCCTCCTGGTCCACCCACTCCGGTCCCGGATTGCACAGTCGTGTGCTGCACTTCCGTCGCCCGCCCCAGAATCCGCTCCCAGAGTACAGGCACCCGCCCACCATGGCGACGGGAACTTTGCGTCCGGAAACCGAAAGCGCAGGTAATGTTGCGCCCCGAATTCCTTCTGCAAGTTGGAGATCCAAGGAGGTGTGGTGCCAAGTAGCTGGCTGCCGTCGTCGCTCACCCGCACGATGTCGGCGTCCACGCTTTCTGGAGACATCAGGGGCACAAGACAAAACCACAGATGTGAAGCACGCAGCGGCGCCGCTGTTCAATGACCTCGATGCGGCAGACACGCTCGATGAGCTACTGGCCATCCAGGCGAGCAGCGAAAACCAGGATCGGCTCGCCGCGTGCGAGTTCGGTGTGCCTTCATGGTGGCATGAGTTCAAGTGCCGATTCGCTGATCGGAAGCGAGAGCTTGAGGCGAGGGAAACCGCATTCCGGCCGGAAAGGCCGGGGGCTTAGGAACTGGCGGAGCGATAGAGAGAATATTACCAGCCGTTAGACAATAGTTCCACATTATGGTCCTAAGCGTTATACTGCCGTTTACTTTCGTATAACGGATAGGATACGCACGCCGATGATTGTCGCATTCGCCGCCAGCAAGGGAGGGGTCGGGAAGACCACGCTCGCCATTAATACGACCATCGCCAGATCGCTCGCGAAGCGAGACGTGCTGCTTGTCGACGGGGACACCCAAGGGTCGGCTGCCGACTTCACGGCGCTGCGCATCGAGTTAACCGGCAAGAACGGATACACGGTCGCGCGGCACTACGGCACTGAACTCCGCGATCAAGTGCGGCGGCAAGCCGGAAAGTACGATGACACGATCATTGATGTTGGTGGTCGGGATGCCGGGGGAGCCGAGAGCAATAGCCTGCGTGCAGCCCTAGTTGTTGCCGATACCGTTGTGATCCCGGTGCAGCCCCGAACGTTCGACGTGTGGTCTACATCCCTTATGGGCGGCATCGTGCGGGAGGCCCGTCACGTAAACGAGAAGCTCCGCGCGGTTGCCGTGCTCAACATGGCCGACCCAAGCGGAATGGATAACGGCGAGGCCATCGAAGCAATATCCGGCATCGAGGGGGTCGAATGTCTGGAGGTGATGATCGGACGGCGAAAGGCATTCCCGTCCGCAGCGTCGTCCGGACTTTCCGTTATCGAGCAGCCGAGGGCCGACCAGAAGGCCGTTGCGGAGCTTGAAAGTCTGGTTGCTGCAATCTTCGGGGAGCGCGAATGATGGGCATCGCGAAGCGGCCGAGCGTAAGGAACGAAAACGATTTCATCGCCGGCGACAAGCCGACAGCCGTAGAGGAACTCGAGCCGGAGAACCTGAAGCTCACAGCCTTCCGCTTCGATCCCGATGACCTCCGCCGGCTTGCAAAGCTCGCCAGGAGGCAGCGTGTACCTCGAGCGCATCTGGTCCGGCTCGCCGTGCGAAGGCTTCTTGATGACGAGGAAGACCGGATTTCTCACGGTGGCGATCGATAACGTTTAGCGAACGATCGCATAACGACTGTATGCCCATCCGTATACCGAACGTATACCGCACCATTATCGGCTAGCGGACCCTCCGTTATCTGCATGAAGACGTCACTCACCATCGGCGAGCTTGACGGAGTTCGCATTCTCGAGGTCCGGTGCAGCCGATGCGACCGCTACGGCCGCGAGCCGTGACGAGCCTGATTGAGCGATACGGCAGAGCCGCGACCGCGCACACGAACGTCATCGCCCTGGCGGCGTGCTGTGGTGTGGCGCGGGCGGGTTCCGGTCGATGCGAAAGTTGGCCGTGTGTAGGGCGTTGACGATGGCCTCGGCGACACGCCGGGCTCGCGCTAGGTCTTCGTCATAGCCTTCGCGCCACGCTGACTTGCGCCGCTTCAGCGGCGCATAACGGGCGTCCATGAGCGCCTGTACGATGGTATGGATCAAATCGCGGTGCTGCCGAGCGTCCATGCGGGAGAGCATAGCGCCGAGAACATTTAGGGAACATGCTAAAGGCAGGGCGCTGCCCGATCACCTTTCGGCGCGGCTATACTGGGAGCAAAAGACAGGACGTTGAGAACGCACCGGATGGTATCGTTCATCTTCGCCATCTTGGCGTTGCTCGTGCTGAGCTATGTGGCGCAGGCGGACGTAACCGGCCCGGCGACGGTCGTCGATGGTGATACCATCATCGTCGCCGGTGAACGGATTCGGCTCGAGGGCATAGACGCGCCCGAGCTGCGCCAGACCTGCACCGCCTACGGCCAGCAGTGGACGTGCGGCCGAACCTCGGCGGAGTGGTTGCAGGAACACCTGAACGGCCGAAATGTCGAGTGCGTCGGCCACGCTCGCGATCGGTACGGCCGGCTGCTGGCGGTCTGCTACGTCGGCGGCGAAAGCATCAACGAGCGGATCGTTCGCGAGGGCTGGGCGCTGGATTACCGCAAATACTCGACCGACTACTTGCAGGCGGAATTGGCAGCCAAGCGCGTCGGCGCCGGCCTCTGGCGCGGCGAGTTCACACCGCCGTGGGAGTGGCGGGCAGCGCGGCGATGACCTGGCCGCTGATCGTCGGCAACGCACGATGGCGGAGGTCATCGAAAAGGCATTGGATTTGTATGCCAACAAAGTGGCCAGATAGCTGCTTGATAGCTACAAACCAACCGGACATGTCGCACAAGAATAAGTCTGCGATTAACGCGCAATCTGAATTTCGGGAGTGTCGTGATGGTGTCTCGACCCGTTGGCCAGCGACTCAGACAGTCCAACAGAAACAGCCGCTGGTGCGCGAATCGAGGGCTGGATGAAAGGAATGCACGGGGAGGGGTTGGAGAAGCGTCTGCTGGCTTTAAAACCGCTCAAGACATCATTGTGGTGGTAGTCTGGATATCGTGTTCTACTGAAAAGAAGCGCCCATCCCTTTGGTGAGACCGGAGACTGGCCATCCCTTCGGAGCCGACCTGGCATGGGCAAGCCGCCGGGCGGAGCGGCCGTCAAGGCTGGCCTCTTGGCCACCGCGAAGCGGCGCGTCAGCGGCCTTGACGGTCGTGAGCACGGCGGCAAACTCGCTAAATAAGAGGGTAGTTGTTAGCGGACTGCTATCTTTCTAGCAGCCAGATAGCGGCTTCTCTAGTCCAGGTCATCAGGATCTATTAGTGCGTCATCAGCCCGAGGATCAGTGTAGCGCAGCTGCAAGTCTGTCAGTGGAGGGAGCGCCTCGAGCCTGGGTGCAGGTAGGTTTTGCCTTTGTACGAGATGCGTGTGGTAACGCCAGTCCATCCGGGTGAGCTTCATTGGCGGAAGGTTACGGTGAAACCCCACAACCTCCTCATCCCCCATCTGCTTTATATCCCCCGCCGTCATCAACGGCGGCGACAAACCAGTCCACATGGCGGCGCAAGAGTTGGCCAAGTCAGCGCATCTTTTTATCCGAGGATCGCTTCTTTGTTCGGCCTGCGCGAACCGCTTCTTCGTCCCGACCTGCGGTCTCCACGGCCGTCGCGCGCGGCGGCGGTCAAGGAGGCCCGAAGGGCACCGCGTAGCGGCGCGCAGCGTCCTGGACGGCCGCGAGCACGACGGCACCCTCACCGCAGCCGGACGACGCGGCAACTCTCCAGACAGACGATCGTCACGTCGCGGCCGCCGGCAACGGGGAATGCGGTTGTTCGCCGTTTGGGCGCGGATCTCTCGCCGCCATAGCGGTACGTTTCTGACGGTCGGGATTGGTGAACGCCCTGGCACGCGCGCGCCAGGGCGCTTTGGCGAGGGCCAGTTTTTATGGTTGGGCGTCTGCTGCGACCCGGGCCTTGCGGGCACGGCTCTGGCCGAGGCGATAGCTGTCGCCGTTCATTTCGAGGATGCTGACGTGATGTGTCAGCCTGTCGAGCAGCGCGCCGGTGAGGCGCTCGGAACCGAAGGTCTCGGTCCACTCGTCGAAGGGCAGATTGCTGGTGATCAGCGTGGCGCCGCGTTCATAGCGTTGTGAGATCAGCTCAAACAGCAACTCGGCGCCGGTTTTGCTGAGCGGCACGAAGCCCAGTTCGTCGATGATCAGCAGCTTGTGGCTGACCAGTTGCTTTTGCAGGCGCAACAGCCGCCGCTCGTCTCGGGCCTCCATCAACTCATGGACCAAGGCGGCGGCGGTCGTGAAGCCGACGGCGAGGCCCTTCTGACAGGCGGCAAGCCCCAGGCCCAGGGCAACATGGGTTTTGCCCGTGCCACTCGGCCCGAGGGCGATGACGTTTTCCCGCCGCTCGATCCATTCGCAGCGGGCCAGTTCCAGCACCTGCATCTTGTTGAGGCTGGGGATCGCCTTGAAGTCGAAGCTGTCCAGACTTTTGACCGCGGGGAACTTGGCGGCCTTGATCCGGCGCTCGATCATCCGCCGTTCGCGGTCGATCAGCTCCAGTTCCACCAGTCGGGCAAGGAACTGAACATGGTCCAGCCCCTCGGCGGCGCACTGCTGGGCCACCTTGTCGTATTCCCGCAGCACGGTCGGGAGCTTCAGCGTCTTGAGGTGATGAGCCAGAAGGAGTTTGGGGGCCTCGTTCATGCGGCATTCCCCGACACCAGGCACAGGTAACTGGCGGCCGAGGTCTTGCCGACAGTGGCGCGCGGCAGATAGGGATAGACGTTAAGGTCAAGCTTCGGCGGGCGCTTCTCCACTTGGCACAGAACGAGGTGCTTGATAGCGTCAAAACCTACCGCGCCCATGCGCAGCGCGGCTTTGACCGCGACATGGAGGTCTTCCATCCCGAAGCCTTCCAGCAGCCGCAGAACCTGAACGTACTCCCGGCGGCCGGCCTTGATCATCCGCGCTTCCATCAGGCGCCGCAGGGTCTGGAACTCCGCGGGCAGCTCCCATTCGGCCAGCGGCGCCGCCTGATCCAGCGCGCCGATCTTCTGCTCCAGCAGGGGCAGGTAATGGACCGGGTCGAAGACCATGTCCTCGCGGTCATAGCACCGGGGATGGCGGGCGATGACCTCCCCGCCGCAGCCGATCACGACCTGATCGACATAGCCCCGTACCCAGACATCGCGATGGCCATAGGCGACGGGCACCGAATAATCGTTGGTCTGGTAGCGGACCAGCGACTGTGAACTCACCTGTCCTGTCGCCTGTTCGCAGGCATCGAAGGGGGCAGGCGGCAGCTCCGCCATCGCCTGCAGATCCCGCTGGAGCCGCTGTCCGATCGTCTCGGTATGGCCCCGCAGGAGGTCCGCGTGACGCTTGCGGCATTGCTCCTCCAGCCAGTCGTTGAAATCGTCCCAGGACGCAAAACGCGGCAGCGGCACCATGAAGTTGCGCCGGGCCCGGCCGACCAGACCCTCGACGCTGCCCTTGTCGTTGCCTTTACCAGGACGGCCATAGCGGTCTTGGATCACGTAATGCGACAAGAACCCGCTGAAGAGGCGGGCGCGTTTGCGTGTGCCATCCGCCAGGATGCGCACCACCAGGCATCTGTCGTTGTCGTAGAGCACCGACCGCGGCACCCGGCCGAAGAAAGCGAAAGCATGAACGTGGCCGTCGACCCAAGCCTCGGCGGTTGCCGCTGGATAGGCCCGAATGTAACTCGCATCGCTATGCGGCAGATCGAGCGCGAAGAAGTGCGCTTTCTGCTCGATCCCGCCGATCACAACCAGCGCTTCGCCAAAATCAGCCTGGGCGTGGCCCGGTGCGTGGTGCAACGGGACAAACATCTCCCGTCGCCGGCGCTGCTGATCGCGCACGTAATCCTTGACGATCGTGTAGCCGCCGGTGAACCCGTGCTCGTCCCGCAGCCGGTCAAAAACCCGCTTGGCCGTGTGACGCTGCTTGCGGGGCCGGCCAACATCATCACCCAGCCACTGGTCGATAATCTCGGTGAACCCGTCCAGCTTCGGCCGCTTGATCGGCGCCATCCGCCGATACCCCGGCGGAACCGAAAAACTCAGCATCTTCTTCACGCTCTCGCGCGAAATCCCGAAGTGACGTGCCGCCTCGCGCGCGCTCATCCCGTCCCGAATGGCGAGACGAACCTTCAGATACAGTTCCACGGTGAAAATGCCCCCGCCCTCCCTGCCGCCAGAAAGGGCAAAAGTGGCAGAGTTTTACTCCGCCGGCAGCGGGACTATCCCGCCGCTACCGTGGTAGACTTTTCCACCGCCGTTCTCAACTAGTCCGTTTTTATTCGCAAACCCAAAACACTCAGGAAAACGGCGGCTGTCTTGTCTGCTCCCTTATAAACCCAATAAGTTTTACTGATCTATCAAGTTAGTTAATGACCGGGTTTTTATCGGTTAATATAGATTACGGTGTAAATAATGTTGATGTCAAGGGATAAATTGCACCATGGTTGCGTGGTTGACACCATGGTATCATGGTATCGTGGTATCGTGGTTGCATGGCATCATTCGTTAATACGTTTAAGTATCTTTGCGAGGATGCTCTGCTCGCCGTTTTTGTGATAATCTTCAATAAAATGGTTGATTGCAATACGGGTGATTTCGTTCTCGCTTGTTCTAATACCCCGCCGTTTATACGTGTATTCAATATCTGCTAAAAGGTTTTTTTCATCTAATGTGAAGCGAGGGCTCGCTGCGCTCGCCCTGACAGGGGAAAGGAGGTGATAAAAAATGACTGATATGGATGTCATATACGCATATACATTGAAACAAGCAATAGATGACGGAGTATTTGTTGAGATCATCTTTAAGGCTAGATGGGACAAGTTGTCCGGAGGCAAGCCAATTGTTGCGACAAGCCATTTGTTTGAGGAAGTAAGCCTCGCAGGACTTATGGAGATATGGAACGAGTTTGTTGAGTGGCGACCAACGGTTATGCCGAAGCTTAGGGAAGAGGAGAGACTGTTTCACACCAAAATGAACGGTCAAACGGTTTGGGTTATTGAGGACGGCGCTGCTTACACCTTGATGTACCCGGAGGATTATTAGTTTCTTGTGCCCTCTATAGCCATATAGAGGGCATTATAAAGCTAAAAATAGAAGACGAAATAGTCAGAAAACATAAACCATATGATCTATTTAAAAGACAGTAAATTAAAAGTTGGAGGCGCGGAAGAGGTGGCAAAAGTCTTTCAGGATTTGTTGAATTTGGAAGACGCGATAGACCGCGATAAGGAGCATTTTTACGTCATGCATCTGGATATTCGGAGTCGGGTGTTTCAATCGGCACATTGACGAGCTCGCTAGTGCACCCACGGGAGACGTTCAGGCGGGCGATTGTTGAGGGGGCGGCCTTCATTATTATCGCCTACAATCATCCGTCAGGTGAGTGCGATCCGTCGGACGAGGAGGATACAAAAGTGACTAAGGGCATGTTTGAGGCCGGAGAAATTCTAGGGATCAAGATGCTCGACCACATCATATTTTCGAAAGATGATTATTACAGTTTTAGGAGTAACGGGAAGGAGTAATCAGGAAAGGAGGTGAGAAAAAATGCAATATTTTTATGTGATATATGTAAGCCGTCATGGAGAGAATGCATATCGCGAAGCCGGTGTCCTGTCAGCTTCGACACTCAAACAAGCTGAAAAGAAAGCACAAAAGGCAAAGGCGCTATATGCGCGGGCCGGCTGGCAACAGTTCTGCAAATATGACGGCCTGACCGAGATTTCTGTAATTGACTATCTCGTATTGAAAAAATATATGTTTAGTATCGATCATCATTTTGATGAAGATGGTGAATTGATCCCGTAGGGCTTTTGACTTTGCCCGTCGCAAAGGCATGTGGCGGGCAGGGAGCGGAGGCGTTTGGAAGGCCTGAGAGCGGTCTTGACGGGAGCGTCCGTCCCTTTCCTGCCTCCGGAGTGCGACAGGCTCTGTACGGGCACCCTAAGGGCGCTACAGGCATTCGTTATTAGGGCGGGGAGTCCTCGTTTTCATGTCCCGGGTTTGCCAGAGG
Organism: uncultured Alphaproteobacteria bacterium; assembly: GCA_963786265.1. GTDB lineage: Bacteria > Pseudomonadota > Alphaproteobacteria > Rhodospirillales > Defluviicoccaceae > Defluviicoccus. Next base: position 29,311 of record CAWAYT010000045.1, on the reverse strand, counting down.
CGCGGGAAGCTCCCCTGCGTTGGCAATGATCCTGTCGACAGTGCCTTTGAGCCGTGCACGGCGGCCGACCTTGGCCCCCTGGAGCTCCCGGTAGGAAGCCTTGATTTCGTCGGCGTTCTTCCTCCACCAGGAGAGGCGGATGGCAGTCACCTTCCGACCTAGTCGGGTTGTGCCGCACGGGCCCCTTTCCTTTCTCTTCAAGTGATTGAAAATGGTTGTGGTTGCTGGCGCGGAGGCCTGTGGAGAACCAAAGGTTCTCCACAGGAACGCAGCGCACAGCTATCGGTAAAGAATCTATAGGAAGAGAGTCTATAGGTTTTAGGGGGGGGCGATTGCACGAACTTTTCCCCAAGTCAAAGGGGGCGATTGCACGAACCAAGGGGGGGCAATTGCCTGAAGATAACTTTCGCAATTCTCTAGATTTCTCACACCAATACACCAATCGCATAAAGGCACATACATAAGCCTGTCCGCGGCCCGTCTTCAGCGGGCTCAGCGTGCGCTGCCGGCCTAGGGGGGCGATTGCACGAACAGTTCGCTTCGTATAGGAAACACAGTCACTTACTGACGGTGCCGGTAAGGCTTGTGGTGGCTTGTTCGATGGGCGGCGGTGACTCTCGGAGAAGGATGCCGCCCGGCGCGTCCTCAATTCTGGCAGTTGGATAGACGGCCAGAACCTGCCTCAGCACCTGCCGGAACTCCTTTTTAAAGTCTTTGGCGCAGCGGTACTCCTGTCCGAACTGCTCCCGCAGATTTGCCCAACTCACCTTAACGCCTTCGGCCTTGTTGATGCGATAGAGACGATGAGCAAGCCAGCTATAGACGTCGAGCGCGAGCGCAGAGTGCTTAAGCGCCGCAAGGGCCCGCCGGTCTAGCGGGACGGCATACTCGAGCATGGTATTGAAGAAGGGTTCACTTAGGACCAGCGAGCCAGGCCACATAACGAGCTGCTGGCCCGTGGGGTGTAGCCATGCGTCGAACTGCTCGATCGGCTGCGTGTTCACGGTTCGCGCGCGGCTGCCGTAGGCCATGCCGAGCGTCAGCCGGCAGGCTGCGAGCGCGAATATCTGCTTCTTGATCATCGAGTATCCGCGCCCGTTCGTATCGATGCCGAGCGTCTGCATGAACTCGTGGGTTGAGTTGCCGATCTCGATTTCGCGCTTGCTGGTCCGCACGGCCTCGGAGCCGATATGAATCATGATGAGCCTGGGCTTGGCGCCGTAGGGCAAGGGCTGGTCTATCAGTTTGTTGCCATTGAACAGGGCGCCGGCCTCGATCCGAAGGACGGCCCCGCCGCTGGTCCTCTCGAACATGCGTTCCTCAGTCTTCCGGCGGGGCATTCCCACCTGACACAAGACGGAATGAAGGAAGGCGAGCCGATCCGGCGGGCCGTCCATGATCTCGGCGCTCGCCTCGATAACGCGCCGTACGGTTGCCGGCAGCGAGGTGCGCACGATCTCTCCGAACAGGTCCGCCTGCTCCGTGTTCTGGTCCGCCGGTCTCTTCGGCATGAAGCCCCCTGCCCTACAGCTTGCCCTCGCGCTGCAACTTCTCCTGCGCAGCTTGAAGCAGCCAAACGCGCCGGCTGGTCTTGGTTGGGCGCCGTGCATCGTCGATCTGACGGCAAAGCTCTCCGGGAACGACCATCTGAAACTTGATTTCGGGGGGCGTCTCAGGCGCCCTGGCTGCGGTATCCGATACGGGCGGGCTGCCTCCCGAAATAATGCGTTCGATGTCCTGTTCGGAAGCGAGCGCCGACGCTGCCTTACGGGCAGGTTTTTTGATTGTCATGCGGTACAATCTCCGTACGATTCTGATACTGCTCCAGTACCAAAACAGGACTGATATAGTTCTTCAAGCTCCCTGACAGCCTTCGGATCTCGGGGCTTTAGCTCGAACACGGCGAGCCCTTGGGTATGGGCGTTCGGAAACGCCTTCCGGTCGCCAAGCCGAGGAATGATCAGCTCCAGGCCCGGCGTTTCCCGGATCAGGGTCATGGCGTCCTCGTTGTCGTGTCCGAACGGATCAGCACGGTTCAGGAAGGTCCAAGCCTTCAACTCCGGGTTCACCGTCCGGACTTCCTCGACCAACTCGGAAACCTTATCGAGTGTCCAGACATCGGGGCCGCGAGGAGGTAGCGGATGCAGGAACAGATGGGCCGCCGTCAAAGCGGCGCGCTGCGTCGTGGTATCCCGTCCACCAACATCGATGACAACATCGCGGTAGCGAGGGGCCAGCTTGAGGACTTCCGACCGCGCGGCTTTTCCCCGAAGTTGGACGCACGTCAAGTGCTTGGTGCCGTCCGGGTGGTGCTCTTGCCGGGTGGCGGACCAGAGCGTTGTTGTCTCTTGATCGTCGCCATCGACCAGAAGAACATCGTAGCCATCGGCAGCGCGGCGGGCTGCCAAGTTTGCGGCGGTCGTGCTCTTGCCGGCGCCGCCCTTGATGCCGCCAACGACGATTATCACGGTATCAGCCTCATACAGAAATGGGACAAAAACAGTATCGAATTAGTACTAAACCGGCATCGGATCAGCCTTGGGTGGCAAGCAGCTTCGTGCTGACGCAGATGAAAACGGCAAGATGTGATACTAAAATCATATCGGAATGATACAGACCTGAGATGATATCAGTACCAGAACGGTACCAAAAGAGCCGTGACAGACTTCCTGCGGTGTAAATTTTCAGCACCGGATGGGCAGAGGAGGGCACCGCCCGAAGGCGGTGCACGCGCCTCCAGGTGGTCTGTCCAGGCAAATCGCTCTGCAAGCCGTAACGGACAGGGGCAGTTGGTGGCCGTGTTTCGGTGACGGCATTTTCGCCGGCGAGATCATGCTTCATGGGCCTTCATGCATGAGCTACCGACGCGATTAGACCTTCACGTGACGCAACCGATTCTTGCACATGGGGTAATTGCGGGCGGCTGCTTTCCGGCGGCGTCAAGTCTGACAGGATTGGGCTTGGCATTGGCAAAAAAGGAGCAATATGTTAGCTTGACGTATCCCTGAAGGAGACGAGCCTCCTGCATCAAACGGGCACGACCCTGGCGGTGGCCGACACGATCCTGTGGCCGGCCGCCCGCGGAAGCGGACGTTATGGAAAGCCGGCGCGGGCGTTCTGGCCGGCGCGCCCGTCGTCGTGCTATGCAGCAGGCCGGTTCTACTCGATCGACCGAGCGCATCTCGTAGGAGAGAGCGCGCGAATAGGACATGGCCGTGACAAGATTTACGATGCTGGCAAGCCTGCTCGTTAATCGTCTTCATCGTGCCGACGCGGGCTGCTGAGGTGGCGGGACCGCCGTTTCTGCAGGATTACTTCCACCGGCTGGCGACCATCGATGTTCACATCGAGCTGGATCGCTTCGCCGCGCAATACGGCTGCGCGGTGCGGTTCTTCCATACGTATTTCGATGTCGACGGCGCCAACCGCGGCACCCCGCCCAGCGACCGGCTGCGGCGGCTGACCAAGGTGCCGCTGGGCCGCTTTCACCTGATCCCCGATGGGATTTTTCTGGTGGCGACCCCGGACGGCAAAGATCACCTGTTCGCGCTCGAAGTCTACAACGGGCGGGATACCCAGCGCGTCCACAAGCAACTGCGCAAGCACCTGCAAGCGCAGGCCGAGGGGGCGATCGCCGAGGCCTACGGCCTGGCGCTGCCGTACCGCGTGCTGCTGACCTTCGACAGCGAGGCGGCGATGCGGGCGGTCATCGGCCGCGTCCGCGAGGACCACCGGTTCGCCGAGGCCGAGCCGTACTTTGCTTTCAACACCCTCGAGCGTGTCAAACAAGACTTCGCCCGCGGCTGGTTCTACTCCAGCGGGCGGGAGGGGGCGATTTTCTGAGGGAATTCGGACCTCGGGGCAGCGTGCCGATCGGTCGGTAAGCGCATCAGCTCCGAATGTCCTGCGACGGCCCGAGGCGGCGCGGCTGCCGCACTCGCCCGCGAAGTTGGTGCCCCTCGGATGGTTGCCGTCGTGGCTACAGAGCGGTGCTGCTATCGTCTGATCTTAGAGCGCGTGAGCCAGCGGAGCAGTCGGAGACAGGCATCGCCGGCACTTGGTGCTGGCAAAAGGAGGCTGTGCCGTGAGTGAGGTGGCCAAGGGATTCCGCCAGCGGCGGTTCTTCGTCCTCTCGGATCGCGACAAGCGCGACATACTGAAGCTGATGGCTCGGGTTGCCGAGCAGGCTTACCGCCGCGGTGTACAGCAAGGCGCCGGGCTGGCCGGCAAGTCGTCCTTTCGAGGCGACTTGTGGGAGTGGCGCTACCGTCCATCGCTCGACCTATCGCCGTGGGTCGACAGTCCGACGACGACAACCAGTCTCGATCGGCTCGATGCCGAATGTGGCGAGCAGTTGCGAGGGCTCGGGTGAAGTGGACCCCGGTTTTGGGACCAGCGGCTTGATTGGAGCGGGGTCGGCTCCGTCGTGATAGACGGAGCGGATGATGAAGAAGACGAGACGGAAGATCGATGCGGCGCTGAAGGCGAAGATCGCCTTGGAGGCGCTGCGGGAGCAGGCGACGGTGGCCGATCTGGCGCACGCGCTACGAGGTTCACCCGAACCAGATCTATGCCTGGAAGAAGCAGCTGCTGGAGAACGCGGCGCGTGCCTTCGATCCCGGGCGTCGGGGTGGAGGCCGAGCGAGCGCGCGCGATCGGGAGATCGAGAAGCTGCACGCCAAGATCGGGCAGCTGACGGTCGAGCGGGATTTTTTAGCCAGGAGGTCCGGACGATGAGCACGCCGGACCGCAGAGCGATGCTCGATCGCGATCATCCGGAGCTGTCGATCCGCGCGGCAATGCGCTGCTGCTCGGGCTGGCGCGCTCGGGGGTCTACCGCCGCAGCGGCCGGCGAACGACGACGACGATCTGGCGCTGATGCGGCGGATCGACGAGCTGTTCACTGGCCTGGCCGTTCCTCGGCTCGCGGCGGATGGCGGCGATGCTGCGGGCCGAGGGCCGCCGGTCAACCGCAAGCGGGTGCAGCGGCTGATGCGGCTGATGGGGATCGCGGCGCTCGGCCCGAAGCCGCGGACGACCGAAGCCGGCGCCGGGGCACAAGATCTTCCCGTACCTGCTGCGCGACCTGGCGATCGACCGGCCGAACCAGGTCTGGGCGGCCGACATCACCTACATCCCGATCGGGCGCGGCTTCCTGTATCTGGTGGCGATCATCGACTGGGCCAGCCGGGCGGTGCTGGCCTGGCGGCTGTCGAACACGCTGGACGTCGCGTTCTGCCTCGACGCACTGGAGGAGGCGCTGGCGCGCTTCGGCAAGCCGGAGATCTTCAACACCGACCAGGGCAGCCAGTTCACCAGCGACCGCCTTCACCGGCCGGCTTGCGGCCGCCGGCGATCCGGATCTCGATGGACGGGCGCGGCCGCTGGATGGACAACGTCTTCATCGAGCGGCTGTGGCGCTCGCTCAAGTACGAGGACGTCTATCTGAAGGGCTATGCCGACGGCCGCGAGGCGCAGAGCCGGGATCGCGGCCTGGATCAGCTTTTACAACGGCCGGCGTCCTCACCAGGCGCTGGGCAACCGCACGCCGATGGCGGTCTGGCGCGACGGCGTCACCGGCGCCCTTGCCGACAACGCTGTGGACATGACGCTGCGCTTGGACGACGCTGACGCGTCGCCCACATGCCCACAGCGCAACAACAGCAACAGACTCTTGTGGCGTGATCAAGGAGGTCGGAGCCGGCCAGCGCTTCCAATCAAGAACGACGATCCAGTGGTCCCGCCGATCGGGGTCCACTTCACGGGTTCTCGAAGAACAACGGCGATGACAACTGGGCCAGAACTAACGAACGATCCATTTTTGTAGCATAAGCGGACAGAATGAGAATGCCGCGGCGCAAGGGTGGCGGAAATCCGCCAAGAGGACCCGTGCGGTTCCCGCGCGATGGCGCGCGGCGGTGACGGGAAACAGGTGAATCCCGACAGGCAGCCCAGAAGCGGGTTGGGCGGCGCATCGGAGGACAAAAAGCTGCACGACAAACCCTGTCGGAATGACATACTGTCCGGAAACCATTCCGAATGGGGTTTTCCGCACATGCTGGTCGGCTACATGCGCGTCTCCACCGACGGCGACCGGCAGGTGTTGGACCTGCAACGTGACGCGCTGTTGGCTGCGGGGGTGGACGATCGCCACCTGTTCGAAGACCATGCCAGCGGCAGCCGAGGGGATCGCATCGGCCTCGCGAAGGCCCTGGCGTTTCTGCGGTCGGGCGACTGCCTGGTGGTGTGGAAGCTGGATCGCCTGGGCCGGTCGCTGCCGCACCTGTTGACCACGGTCAACGACCTCAAGGAACGCGGGATCGCATTCCGTTCGCTCACCGAGCAGATGGACACCACCACGCCGCAGGGCGAGTTCCTGTTCCATGTTTTCGGCGCCCTGGCGCAGTTCGAGCGGTCGCTGACCCAGGAGCGGGTCAGGGCCGGCCTCGCTGCAGCCCGGCGTCGCGGTCGGCGGGGTGGGCGTCCCGCCGCGATCGATGGCGAAAAGCTTGCGGCGGTGATCGCGGCGCTCGACGGCGGCGCCACCAAGGCTGCGGTCTGTCGCACGTTCGGCATCAAGCGCAGCACGCTCATCGACTCCCTGGCCCGGATCGGCTGGTCTAGCCGGTCTCAAGATCCAGGGAGACAGTGATGCGCCGACAGCAACTGACCGAAGCCCAGATCGCCGCGCTATTCGATCCACCGACAGATCCACGTGAGCTGGTGCGCCACTACACCTTGTCCGCAGACGGATATCGCCACGATCCGGCGCTGTCGAGGCGATCACAACCGCCTCGGCTACGCGCTGATGCTTTGCTACCTCCGCTATCCCGGGCGTCCCCTGCGCGTCGGTGAACGGCCGCCGGCTGCGCTGGTCTCGTTTGTTGCTGAGCAGATCGATGTCCGGCCGGAAACCATCGATGATTATCTCGTCTTCAAGCAGAACCGTCGGCGGCACGCCGCGGAATTGCAGGACCGACTTCGGCTCCGTCCCTTCGGCACGCGCCCGGCCGCCGAGTTGGCTGGCTGGCTGCTGCCGCGCGCGATTGAGAATGACCGGCTGTCTGATCTGGCCGAGCTGGTCATGGAGGAATGCCGACAGCGCCGGATCGTCGTCCCCCCACCCCGGCGCCTTGAACGCCTCTGCATCGACTTGCGCTACCAGGCGCGGCGAGAGATCGAACGTCGGCTGACCGGCGGTTTGTCGGCCGAGCAGCGGCGGCGGCTGGATGCGTTGACACAGCGCCGAGCGGAAACCAGCCAGAGCTGGCTCGCCTGGCTGCGCCAGATGCCGGAAGCGACAAAGCCCGCGGCCATGCTTGGCCTGATCGAGCGACTTGAGTCATGTTCGCGCGATCGGTCTCGACCCGGCCCGCGGGCATCGCGTGCATCAGGCCCGTCTTGCCCAGCTCGCCCGCGAGGCGAGCCGCACCACGGCGCAGCATGTCGCCGGCTACGAGCGTCAACGTCGCCATGCCACATTGGTTGCTGTTACCCTCGACCTGATCGCCAGCCTGACGGACCAGGCCATCGATCTGTTCGATCGGCTCGTCGGGACGATGTTTCGCAAGGCCGAGGGGCGGCATGCCCGTGCCTTTCAGGCCGATGGCCGCGCCATCAATGAGAAGGTGCGTCTTTACGCGCGCGTCGGCACCGCGCTGATTGCGGCGCGCGACAACAAGGCAGGACGCCTTTGACGCGATCACCGCGGTGATCCCTTGGGATCGCTTCCGCGCGAGTGTCGCCGAAGCGGAAGCGCTGGCACGCTCAGAGGAGTTCGATTCCTATCAGATGCTGGGCGAGCATTATGCCGGCATGCGACGCTGGTCACCGGCTTTCCTCGCCACATTCGCCTTCCAGGGCGTGCCGGCCGCAGCATCGCTGCTGCGGGCCATCGATATGCTGCGCGACATGAACACCGCGACGACGCTCAGCTTGCCGAAATCCGCCCCGACCGGCTTCATCCGGGAGCGATGGGCGCGGCATGTGCTGGCCGGCGGGGCCATCGACCGGCGCTACTACGAGCTCTGTGTGTTGTCGGAACTGCGCGATCGATTGCGTGCCGGCGATATCTGGGTCGTGGGCAGCCGGCGATACCGCTCCTTCGAAGAGCGCCTCATTTCCCGCGAGACCTTGAAGGAGCTGGAACAGAGCGGCACCGTGCCGATCGCGATCGATACTGATTTCGAGCGCTTCATCGCGGCTCGCCGTGCCCTGCTCGACGAGCGGCTGGCGGCAATCGACGCAAAGGCGAAGGGCGGGCTGCTGCCGGATGTCATGATCGAGAAGGGCGTGCTGAAGATCACACCAATCGAGAAATCGACGCGACCGGAAGCCGAGGCTATGGCTGCACGCCTCTATGCGATGCTGCCGCGCATCCGTATCACCGACCTGTTGTCGGAGGTGGCCCGTTGGACGCTGTTCACCGACTGCTTCACCCATCTGCGGAGCGGCGAGACGGTTGCCGACCCGCGCGTTCTCATGGCGAGCCTCCTCGCCGACGGGCTCAATCTCGGCCTGACGCGCATGGCCGAGGCCTGCACGATCGCCAGCCTCGGCCAGCTCGCCTGGGCGGCTGACTGGCATATTCGCGACGAGACCTATGCCCTGGCCCTGCGGCGGCTCGTCGATCACCAGCAGCGCGAGCCGCTTGCGGCGATATTCGGCGGCGGGTTCGCGTCCTCCTCGGACGGCCAGTTCTTCCGGGCCGGCGGCTTCGGCCGCGATGCGGGCCGCGTCAACGCCCATTACGGCGATGACCCCGGAAGCAAATTCTACACGCACCTCTCGGACCGCTATGCACCGTTCCACACCAAGGTGATCGCGGCGACGGCGAGCGAAGCCCTGCATGTCCTTGATGGGCTGCTCTACCACCAGAGCGACGTCACGATCCGCCGCCATCACACCGATGGCGGCGGTGATTCCGATCATGTCTTCGCTCTCTGCGCCTTGCTTGGCTTCCAGTTCGCGCCGCGGATCCCGGATCTCAAAAGCCGGCGGCTCTACGCCTTTGGCAAGGCGTCCGCCTACCCGACGCTCGAACCGCTGATCGCCGGCCGCGTCAATGTCGCGCTCATCCGCGCCCATTGGGCGGAAATCCTCCGGGTCGCCGCCTCGATCCGGACGGGCACCGTGACCGCCTCGCTGATCATGCGCCAGCTGGCTTCCTATCCGCGGCAGAACGGTGTCGCGGCGGCGCTGCGCGAGTTGGGCCGGCTCGAGCGCACGCTGTTCACCCTCGACTGGATCGAGGATCCCGAGCTGCGTCGCGGAACCAGCCGCGAGCTCAACAAGGGCGAGTCACGCAACAGCTTGGCGCGCGCGGTCTTCATCCACCGGCTCGGGGAAATCCGCGACCGCACCTACGAAAACCAGCAGCATCGCGCCTCCGGCCTGAACCTTCTCGTCACGGCGATCATCCTGTGGAACACTCGATATCTGGACCGCGCGATCACCGCCCTGCGCGCGGTCGAGGAGGTCCCCGACGAAATTCTCGCCCACCTGTCCCCGCTCGGTTGGGAGCACGTCAATCTCACCGGCGACTATGTCTGGTCGCCGGCCGACCTGGCGACGGAAAACCCTGACGGATACCGACCCCTCCGGCCCGCTCCCGATGCCGCCCTCCTGGCTGCATGAGTTCGCGATCTGTCCGCTTATGCTACAAAAATGGATCGTTCGTTAGTTCTGGCCAACTGGTGTCGGTCCGTTTGGACCGGGTACACACGCGAGCAACGCCGACTGATCAAGGAGGGGAACAAGCCTGCGGCATTGCTACAGAAGGCCTTCAAGACCACCATAACGCGGGTTTTCACGTTTTCTGACCTGTCCTTGCCCCGCCCGCCGGCGCCAACCCCGGCGGGTGGGCCCTTTTCGGTAGGCGAGGCACTCCTCCCGGCCGCTCAGCCGGATAAGCCGCGTAATCGAGGGTGACCCGCGGAGCGGACGTTATGGAAAAGCGAGGCTGAAGGTAGGATCAATTCTCCGGTGTCGGCCAGTTCTCGTCAGGCCTGCAAGAAAGGATAGTACACAGGACCAGCGGCACAGTCCAAATGGTGTCAGCACTTTTTCGCGGATGCTTTCAAGGGCGCATCGTCTCAAAATTAGTTGACTAGGCTTCGAACTGCTCACGTTCCTAGAGTACCGATCTCTCAAAGGCGTTGTGTTGCGCTGCCGTAGGTGGGAAGGGGCATCATCAAGAAAGAACCGTGATCGAGTTAATATACTGGCATCCTATACAGCCTGTATAATGCCGGCCTGTCGACCGTCCTAACCGGAGTTGATGAGAACTCTCGCCTGGGACGAGGGGGGATGTAGCATGATTTTTATCTCTTACCGGCGTGGCGAGGACGCGGCGGCCGCGGGGCGGCTGTATGACCGGTTGGAGCACATCTTCGGGCACGAGCAGGTGTTTCTTGATGTCGACAACATTCCGCCTGGCAAAAGCTTCACCACCTTCCTCAGGCAGCATGTCGCCGCTTGCGAAGTGATGCTCGTTGTGATCGGGCGCGGCTGGCTTACCGCCACCGACGAGACCGGCCAGCGCCGGCTCGATAATCCGGACGACTTCGTACGCATCGAGATCGCCTCGGGGCTTGCTCAGGGCAAGCTCGTGATCCCGGTGCTCCTTGGTCATGATGTGCCCATGCCGGGGCTGAATGACTTGCCCAAGGAGTTGATGCCACTCGCACACCGTCAAGCTATCCGGATCGCCCAAGATCGGTTTAGCGACGATGCCGAACGGTTGGCGCGGGTGTTGAAAAAGGCGTTGGCCGAGGTGGAGGCCAATAAGGCTGAGGAGAGACGCCAATCGGCGGAGGTCCCCAGAGAACAAGATCGCAAAGAACGAAAGGGGGCACAACTCGAGCCTCCCCCACTGCAAGCCGGGCCGAAGCGGCTGGCCGAGGAGGAGGAAGAACGAAAATACAGCCCTATTGCCGCTCAATCCTCAAGAAAAACACCGGTACTGATCAGCGCCGCGGCAGCGCTGTTGCTTCTCGTTTCGGGAGCAGCATTTCTCGCCTGGGACATGTTCGGTGGTGCCGGCCGCCAACCATCCGTTGCGACCCGTTCAGCCCCAAGAGCGCCGGGACAATCTCCGTCTGAGACATTGAATCCAGAGCGACCCGCGGCTGTTGCTTCGGGCGCGAGCTCACGGAGCGAAATGCCACCTAGACCCACGGGCTCCCCGGACAACGCAGATCGAGATCGCGGTGCTAGTGAGAGCTCGGAGGAAGAAGGCGCTGGGTCGCCTCCAGGCGTGTCGACGACCATCATCGCTCCGGAGCTACAGGAGGCAATGACTAAGCCGGCTCCATCACCCCTGCCCACGGCGCCATTAAGAAGGGTGACAAAGGGCGGCGTATTCCAAGACTGCTCGATCTGTCCGCCGATGATCGAGGTGCCGGTGGGCAGCTTTCAAATGGGCAACCGTGGCGAGGACTCCACCGAACAGCCGGTTCACGAGGTTGCGCTCAAGAACCGTTTCGCGATAGGCATCCGTGAGGTAACCTATGGCGAGTGGATGGCCTGCGTCAAAGACCAAGGCTGCAAGCATGCGCCGGAGCTGGCTTCCACCACCGATCAATCGCCGATGCGCGATGTCAGTTGGGCGGATGCCGTCCAATACGCGGCATGGCTGAAGAAGACGACGCAACAACCGTATCGGCTGCCGACCGAGGCCGAATGGGAGTACGCGGCGCGCGCCAACAGCTTGACGCGCTATTGGTGGGGCAACGATGCCGGCCTCGTATACGCCAACTGCAGAGGATGCGGCGGCGAGTGGAATCGCGACGCTCCGCTCAAAGTCGCCTCGTATCCGCCCAATCCCTTCGGCATCTTCGATATGAATGGCAGTGTGTCGGAATGGGTCAGTGATTGCTGGCACAGCAACTACAAGGGAGCGCCGAACGATGGTCGCTCCTGGGAGACGCCCGGCTGCCAGCAGCGGGTCTTACGCGGCGGATCATGGCGGGACGATCCCAAGCTCGTGAGTTCGTTCAGCCGATTCTATTACGATGACAATATTCGGTACATCGCCAACGGCTTCCGCGTCGCCCTCACTCTCGACTAGCAGGGGTCACGCCATAGAACGGGCAGGATAGCACGGTTGGCGGCACGAACCGGGAACGTCCCACAGGTCAGGCGTCATCTGCGGCAATTCGATTGCGTTTGACGATGTCAGCGACGGTGTTCTTGCTCAGCCCAACTTCGCGCCCGATCAAGCGGTAGCTGCGACCCAGTGCGATCAGCGCCAGCACCTTGGGTGCAAGCCGGTTCGACTTCGGCCGCTGCCCCGGCTGCCGGCCGAGCCGCTTGCCGCGGGCCTTGGCGGCTGCGATGCCGGAGCGAATGCGCTCCTGGATCAGCTCTCGCTCGAACTCGGCAATGCCCGCCAGCACGGTCGCGATCATCCGCCCATGCGGTGACGAGAGGTCGAACGCCATGCCGTTCATTGCGATCACGGAGACGCGCCGTGCCTCCAATTCCTTCAGCGTCGCCAGCAGGTCCGTCGTACTGCGTCCCCAGCGCGACAGCTCAGTCACCAGCACCGCGTCGATGCGCCGCGCTTGGGCGAGTGCCATCACCTTGTGCCGCTCCGTCCTGTCGAGCTTCACGCCAGACCCGGTTTCCTTGAACGTGCCGACAACCTCGTAACCGCCGCGGCTGGCAAAGGCGGCCAGATCCCGCTCCTGGCGCGCGCAGGACTGGTCGGCGGTTGAAACCCGGCAGTAGAGGGCGGCGCGCTGTCCCAATTAAACTCTCCCCGGCCGACGACCCGCAAAAGCTTGTCCTTGCTGGGGTGCTGGCCGTAGCAAACAGCCTACACTCTATTTGGGACAATCCACCATGCCGAGGCGCCGCGTGCTGACCGATACGCAGGTCGACAGCCTGCTCGCGCTTCCGAGTGATGAACCGCTGTTGGTTCGTCATTGGACCTTGGACGGAGCTGAATTCGCCGCCGCCGAGCGCCGGCGCGGCGGGCACAATCAACTCGGCTTTGCCTTGCAGCTCTGCGCCTTCCGCTACCCCGGCCGTTTGCTGCGACTGGGCGACACCATCCCGGAACCGGCACTGCGCTTCGTCGCCGAGCAGTTGCGCGTCGGCTCAGACGCCTTGGCATCCTACGCCGTCCGCCCACAGACCCGGCGAGAGCAGCTTGACGCGCTGCGCGAGGAATTCGGCTTCAGCATGTTTGCACCCGGTCATGGCCGCGCACTGCTGGCGTGGCTGCTACCGATCGCGCTCGCCACGACGAGCGCCACCGCGGTTGCTGCGGCGCTGATGGACGAGTTGCGCCGGCGCCGGATCATCGCGCCCGGTCCATCAGTCGTCGAACGCCTGGTCGCAGCCGCATTGCTTATGGCGGAGCGGCATGTCGCGGGTCAGCTCACCCGCAGCCTGTCCACACCACAAACCGACGCTCTCGATGCGTTGCTGCAGCCCAAGGAGGGCACGTCCATGAGCGTGCTGGCCTGGGCACGTCAACCGCCGGGTGCACCGGGGCATCGTGCGCTGGCACGCATCGTCGAACAGCTCGCCTGTCTGCGTGCCGTCGGCCTCAACCCTGGCGGCGCTGCAGCCGTTCATCCCGAGCGGCTGCGCAAACTGGCCCGCGAAGGCGGACGGTTTACCGCTCAGCACCTGCGAGCGCTGTCGCCGCTTCGCCGCCGCGCCACCCTGGTCGCAACCGTCCTGGACACGACGACGCGGCTGACCGACGACGGCGTGGCCCTGTTCGATCGCGCCGTCGGCCGCATGTTCCGCCGCGCCGAAGCGCGCGAGGAGGAGGCCGTGTTACGCGATGCGCGCGCGATCAACGACAAGGTCCGCCTGCTCGCGAAGCTGGGCGCCGCGTTGATTCAGGCCAAGGAGGACGGCACGGACCTGGACGGAGCGGTTGCGGCCTCCGTCGGCTGGGACCGGCTGGCAGTAAGCGTGGCAGAAGCTCGGCAGCTTGCCCGCCCGGACAAGGCGGATCTGCCGGCACTCGCCACACGGGCCTGGCCGGTGCTGCACCGGCTCGGGCCGCTGTTCCTGGGCGCGTTCCAACTCCGCGCCGTGCCCGCCGCGGCCAGCACATTGCGCGCGATCGAATTGCTGGGTGGCGCATATGACAGCGGCGGCAGGAAATGGCCGAACAGCCTTCCCATCAGCTTTCTCCGCCCCGCCTGGCGCGATGCAATTCATCATGCAGCCAGCGCAGGTGGCAATGAGCGTCGGACTTGGGAGGCAGCCACCTTGCTTGCGCTACGCGATCGGCTGCGCTCGGGAGACATCTGGGTTGAAGGCAGCCGTCAATGGCGCGCCGTCGAGGATCAGCTGATCTCGTCCGCCCTGTTTGCCGCCATGCGTGAGGCTGGGCCGCTGCCCGTGGCGGTTCCGGCGACTGCAGAGGAATATCTCGCAGACCGCCGCACGCTCCTAAACCGGCGTCTAACGGAAACGGCTGCCAAAGCCGCCGCGGACACGCTCGAGGACGTTACGATCCGGGGCGACGAGCTGAAGGTCTCGCCGTTGAAGGCGATCACGCCGGACGAAGCCGAGGCACTCGCCGACCGCTTCTATCGAGCGATGCCCAGCGCGCGCATTACCGGCGTGTTGGCCGAAGTGGATCGCTGGACGGGATTCAGCAGCGCCTTCACCCATTTGCACACCGGCCTGCCAGCCGATGACTTCCGCGTGGTGCTCACCGCGGTGCTGGCGGACGCGACGAACCTCGGCCTGACTCGCATGGCCGACGCCTGTTCGGTCGCGAGCTACCGCCAATTGGCCTGGACGGCCGGCTGGCACTTGCGCGAGGACACCTACCGGAATGCGCTCGCCATGTTGGTCAACGCCCAGCACTGCCAGCCGCTTGCCGCATTGTTCGGGGCGGCCGACGTGTCCAGCTCGGACGGTCAGGGTTTCCCCACCTCCGGGCGCGGTGAGGCCGTGGGTGCCACCAACGCCCATTACGGGCGCGACGTCACAGCGATGTTTTATACGCACATTTCCGGCCGCCACGCACCCTACAACACCGTTGCCATCCCACCCTCCGGTGAGGCCACACACGTCATCGACGGGCTGCTCTATCATGAGGCGGACATGACGATCGCCACGCATCACACCGACGGAGGTGGCGTCAGTGATCATGTCTTTGGACTCGCGCACCTGCTCGGCTTCCGTTTTGCGCCCCGCATCCCCAACCTCGCCGAGCGCAGGCTTTACGCTTTCGAGCCGGCGACCGGATGGCCCGCGCTCGCACCGTTCATCGCCAGCCGTCCCGACGACAAGATGATCGCTGCGCATTGGGACGATGTGCTGAGGCTCACCGCGTCCGTGCGAACCGGCGTCGTCAGCGCGTCGCTCATGCTCAAGCGCCTCGGCAGTTACCCCCGCCAGAATGGGCTGGCGCTGGCCCTGCGCGAGATCGGCCGTATCGAGCGCACGCTCTACACCCTGGACTGGTTGGAGCAACCCCAGCTCAGGCGACAAGCAACCGCGGAACTTAACAAGGGTGAGTCCAGAAATGCGCTGGCTCGCGCCGTCTGTTTCCACCGCCTCGGCCGACCGCGCGACCGCACCGTCGCGGCGCAGCAGCACCGTGCGAGCGGGCTCGCCCTGGTCACGGCCGCCATCGCGCTGTGGAACACCATCTATCTCGGCCGCGCGCTCGACGCTGTGCGGCGCCGTGGCGAAACCGTGCCAGATGCATTGCTTGCCCACCTCGCGCCGCTCGGCTGGCAACATATCAATCTTACCGGCGACTATCTATGGGACGCCGACAGCCTGCCGGCGTCGGATGGATTCAGGCAGTTGCGCCAATCGTCCGCCGCGCCGCTCAAAGCCGCGGCCGCATGACCGTGTTCCCGGTTCGTGCCGCCAACCGTGCTATCCTGCCCGTTCTATGGCGTGACCCCGTATCGCCATCGCTCTCGCCGCGCGGCCGGCGGACCATACGCGTCCAGGAAGACATCAAGGTCACCGCCGCCAGCTCGCGGCACGGATATGCGCGGCCGGCCACCGGGATCTGGCGCGGCGAGTTCACCCCGCCGTGGGAGTGGCGGCAGCAGGATCGTCGGCGCTAACCGGCTGGCAACCCTCGCCGGCTATGCTGCCGGCATGGACACCGATATCGATGAGCGCACGGACGATCCTCTCCGGGGGCTCGTGCTACTCATGCGGATTTTCTGGGGGCCGATGTTTTGGCCAAGCATCATCGGCAACGTCCTGGCCTACCTATGGCGCGCTTACCAGGTGCTCGCCTGAACGCACTACATGGCGGGCATGGCTTGGCCCGATCAGAACCCGCCGGCGACCGACGTCATCCTGCACGTCAACGTGCCGTGCGCCGGCGGCTCGCCTCGCCTACCTGGAAATCGACAAGCTACCGGACGGCCGTTATCGCGCGACCGTCGGGACGCTGTTCGAGCATCAGGAAGTCTGCCGGACGCGCGACCTTGAGGCGCTGGTGCGGCACGCCAACGCGATGGCCGGGTGCCGATCCTTCGATGACGTGGTGAATGCCTTCCGGGCGATGCGGACGCTCGGCTGATGTTCACGTCCGTCCGGAACATCAACCGATCATGGTTGTTGCAGTGGGCGAAAGGAACGAGCGATGACCGACAAACCGCAGAACTGGCAGCAGGTGCGCGCGAAGATCGAACGGGGTGAGAGCGGCGACAAGATCGGCGGTTTCGACCCGGCGGTCGCCCCGCTCGGAACCGATGATGAGGCGGCGGGGGTGCCCACGCATCCGGTAGAGGAGGATGCGAACCCGGGCGGCGCTCAGGTCCGCCGTAATCAGTTTCGGAGAGAGTAGAGAGGCCCGCCTGCCGGGGGTTGACGCCGGCACGCGGACAGTTGGGGGAATCGCTAAAGCGCCGTCGCTCACACCAGTTCCTTGTGCGATAAGGCGGCAGGCTTGTTCCCGTCCCGGATCAGACGGCGCTGCTCCGGTGTGTACCCGGTCCAGACAGGCCGCCATGGGCGATCGGTCCAACTCGGACGCCACCAATCGGCATCGCCGTCGCTCTTCGCGAACCCGAGCCCTCGCAATGGCTCGCCGCACTCGGTATCGAGCCGGTCGAGGCTGGTTGTCGTCGTCGGGCGGTCGATCCACGGTGAAAGGTCGAGCGACGGACGGTAGCGCCACTCCCACAGGTCGCCGCGAAAGGACGGCTTGCCGGCCAACCCGGCGCCTTGCTGTACGCCACGGCGGTAAGCCTGCTCGGCGACCCGAGCCATCAGCTTCAGGATGTCCCGCTTGTCTCGGTCCGGAAGGTCGCAGAACCGCCGCTGGCGGAAACCCTTGGCCACCTCACTCATGGCACAGCCTCCTCTCGCCCGCACCGAGGTGCCGGCTCTGCCTGCCTGAACCGCTCCGGGAGCCCCGAGGATAGCAGCACCGCCCCACCGTCGCGACGGCAATCCCGGACGCGATCGGATTCGCGGGACGGGTGCGGCAGCCGCGCCCGGCAGCCGATCCGAGACCACGAGCGCGGCTCATAGCCGCGCGGGTCGCCCTTGCCACCTGATCCGCTCATAACCGCTTCATGCTTGCTTGGCGCGCCGCCTTTTCACCTGCCATTCGATCGAAGCAGTGCCGCTTCATGATCTCCAGGACCGGCTGTCCCGGATATGATTACTCAAGGTCAAGGATGGTGTCGACGTCTCCGTTGGATTGCACGACGAGTGTCGCGTCACCGCGGGCTTTACGGAAGGCGTCTGTGCCGCCAAGAATACCGAAATATCCCACGGCACCGGCCTCGGGAAACGCGGCCAAGCCCCCAAAAATGATTTGCCCCTCATCAAATACCGCCGAGAGAAGACACTGTATGAGCGTATCCGGGGGAGATTCCTGGATGCCAACGATAGTACATACCGCGCCACCAACGCCCACTTTCGCACCGCTGTCGTCAAACAGATCGACATTGTTGATGATGCGGTCACCGAGCTTAGGGCTTCCCAGGTCGCCGGTGAATGTCTGCTGCACCACCTTGGCGATCACGTGGATACGCTTCGATGCCGCCTCGCCCGGAGTTGGGGCGAAGGCTATAACAAGGCCGAGCGCCACGAGGGTCAAAAGTCGTGTCATGTGCGATCCTCCTCACAGTTCATGGTACTCAAACGACGTCACCACCTTTGCCGGCACCGTTGCAGTTAACCGGGTTGGGCGGCTAGCAGACGGGTTTTTGGAGCGAGCCGGAGCCCGAGAAAGAAACGAGCGGGGGGAAACAGGGATGAGGGATGTCGTGCAAACGGTCCTGTCGCAGCCTCGAAAGCCATGGCGTCGAGCTTTCCAGAGGGGTGGCGCAGCGCTTGTCGCCCACGATTGGCACCGCACGTATCAGCCCCAGGCGCATCCGCCTTTTCGCTTCGCTGGCATCCCATTAGTATCTACCAGATAGCTACCAGATAGCTTTCGGCTACGGTTTGACTACCAGATAGCTATTAAGTACGCTTCTGGTATCTGGCCGCTACCAGATAGCCTTCCTTATCCCCTTTTTCCCGAAGAGAGCCTTCATGCCAACCATTTCATTTGTCAGCCCCAAGGGCGGGGTAGGGAAGACGACCGCAGCCGTTCTTCTCGCCACGGAAATCGCGAGCAAGGGCAAGGCCGTAACCGTCATCGACGCCGACCCCAACAAGCCCATTTCCGGATGGGCGCGCCTCCCAGGCCGCCCCGAAAACCTCACCGTCGTTTCCGAAGTCCAGGAAGACACGATCATCGACCAGATCGAGCGGGCCGAGGCCGAATCGCCTTTCGTGATTATCGACCTCGAAGGCACGGCCAACCTCATGGTTGGCTACGCCATCAGCCGCTGCGATTTGGTGATTGTGCCGACGCAAGGCTCGCAGCTCGACGCCAAGGAAGCCGCCAAAGCCATCCGGCTGATCCAGCAGCAGGAGAAGGCCTTCAAACGCTCAATTCCCTATGCCGTGCTTCTGACGCGCACGAGCGCCGCCATCAAAACCCGGTCCTTGCGCCATGTGCAGGACCAGCTTCAACGGCATGGCGTCCAGCTCTTCGAGGTCCAGATCATCGAGCGCGAAGCCTTCCGCGCGATCTTCTCTTTCGGCGGCGGGGTAGGGGGCTTGGATCCCAAGGAAGTCAGCGGCCTCGACGCGGCCGTTATCAATGCCCGCGCCTTTGCCGGAGAGGTGATTGAACGCCTCCGCAAGGCCGGAGCGGGCGAACCGGCGCAGCGGGCGGAGGTAGCCTGACATGAGCAGCGGACGCGCCAGCATTTTCGATGAAGGGGCGGATCAGGACCTCGATCTAACCGGCTTCGAGCCCAAGAAGGCGCGGGCCGAAAGGCCCGCCGAATCGCCGAAGAAGGTGAGGGCGCTTTCCGAGGCCAACCACTTTCCTTCCCGCGCTCCGGCCAGGCCGCAGCCGCCGGAGAGCCCGCCGCTTCGCCGGGGCAGGCGCACGGGCCGCAACATGCAGCTCAACATCAAGGCCACCCAGGACACCGTGGACCTCTTCTACCGGCTTACCGACGCCCAGGGCTGGGTGCTCGGCGAAACCCTGGAGCGCGCCCTTGAAGCCCTTGAGCGCGAGCTGGCCAAAAGTGAGTGATTGGGTGCGCCCGCAACTGTGAGCGATTGGGGAGATCGCCGGGGCAGGGGGCCTAACTGTGAGTTATTGGGGGGTAGAGCTTCCCTAATGTGAGCCCATATCTTGACGGGCTCACAAAATGTGGTCAGGATTCTCAAAACGACCACATCACTTGCCCCCGCATGACCGACGACGAACCCAAACGCTATAAGACTGTAGACCGCCGGGTCATAGGCTTTCCCCTGGACCGCAACATGCACGGGGAAATGGTCAAGCCCGGCGAGCTGATTGACATCAAAGAGATATCCCCGCTCACCCTGACCGACCGGCGCATCTACAACCTTCTCATTGCCAATGCCTGGGACCGGATCACGGAGCCGGTCGAGCACGTCATCGACAAATCAGACCTGCGCGGCACGCACAACGGCAACGAGCGCATCGAGGACTCGATTCGCCGCCTGATGAGCGCCATTGCCGAGGTGAAGATCATCCGGGACGGCAAAGCCGCCATCAAGCGCGTCCAGCTCCTCGGCGGCAACGTCGAACAGGAGGACGAAAGGGGACGCCTCTATTACACTTTTCCCAAGCAGCTCATTGAAATCGTGAAAGAGAGCGAGGTTTTCGGACGCCTTAAAACCCAGATCATGTATTGCTTCAAATCGAAGTATGCTCTTGCGCTATACGAGATCGTTCAGAAGCGCGTCGGTCTCAAATACAAACAGGCCGAGCATTTTACTGTCGATGAAATGCGCGCGCTTCTAGGCGTTCCCAAGGACAAGCTGACGCGGTTCCCCGACCTCAACAAATACGCCCTCCAGCCCGCCTTGCGCGAGGTCAACGCCCTGTCCGAGCATCATGTGACTATAGGCATGATTAAGAAGGGCAAGCGCGTCGAGCAGCTCATGCTCATGTGGCAGGAGAAGAGCGCAGAGAAAAAACGCGAGGTTTTCAAGGAGATAGAGCGGTGCAGCGTGGGCCGCTCCGCCCGCATCCGCAACACCGTGGAAACCGTTGCTTTTTAGGCTCTCCCCAATTCCTCACATTTGGAGCCACCGAGCGGCGCGCCCGCAGGCCCTTTCGTGATCCCGCACCCAAAAACTCACAGTTGGCAGTAGTTATCCACAGGGGCGCTCCCCAATTTCTCACGGAAGGCCCCCCAAATCCTCACGAGACCGCACCCGAATCCTCACGCACACCCACCCAGGACCTCACGAACTTTTCCCCGAATCCTCACGTATCCGCGATCTTTTCCAGCTATTACAAGCCGCTCGGCTTCATGAACTTGAATCTTTTTGAAATATAAAAGAACTTGAAAGGCACCCGTCCCGCCATCCTGAGGATAACACTACCTCAAACATCGCGCCGCCCGTAGGGCGGCTATTTGCGGAATTGGCCCGGTAAGGGGTCACGCCATAGAACGGGCAGGATAGCACGGTTGGCGGCACGAACCGGAACGTCCTACAGGTCAGGCGTCATCTGCGGTAATTGGCCTCGTGACCGCGAGGCTGTGCGTTTTGGCCATTTACGATCAATGCCAGAGGCCCTTCAGATCTACGGTCGCGTAGCGGGTGATGCCGTGAGCTCGGCGACACGGCTCCAAAAACCGGTCTTGCGGCCGTGTTTGGCGCGGATGCGCTCGACGAAGGCGTCGTGAGTTTCGAAGGTGGCATAATCCTCGATGCTCGAGCTGAGCGCCTGGCATTCGAGCACATGCCGTGCGGCATGGCGGTAGCGCTTGGATTTGACGCCGTTCAAGGTGTCCTCGATCATGGCTCGCCTGAGGAGAGTGGCCGCGAGCGGATGCTTGCCTTCGAGGGCTTTGGCAGCCGGATCGAGAAGGAAATAGACGTTGCCGTCGCTCTCGACGCGGCGCTCGAGCACGAGTTGGGCGGCGTATCTCAGCTGCTTCCAGTCGATGAAAAAAGCGAGAGCGGTAGTAAAATCCGGGAACGCGAGAGCGTAGTCGAGGGCCTTCTCTTCGGCAGGCCCGTCCTCGAAATCCGGCAACGCCTTCAGGTAGGCGCGAAGGTGGCTGGCATCGAGCCGGTGCTCGAAGCAGCTCCAGCGGAAGCTCTGGGCCTCGTCGCGCCGGTCGGTCGCGACCAGGGCCTCGACCCAGGCCAGCTCCCAATCAATCGACCACGGCCGGCCAGGCTCCGGTGAACCCCCTTCCAAGACCGCATGCGCTTCTTCCGCTCTTCCGGCAGCGAGCAGGCGGCTGGCGATTTTAGCGGCCACTTTCGGCGACTTGCGACTGGCCGCGCTCTCGTGCGCCATGTACGCGTCGACATCGCCTTCGCCGTCGGCGATGTCTTGCAGCGCACGCTGGAGCGCCGCCGTCTCGGAGTCGTAGTGGTCGTTGCTCTTCGGCCGCTCGGCCAAGGCGGAGCTAAGCCGGCTCTTGAGCCGCGCGAGGCCTGGTTCCCTCAGCGCTGAAAAGATGACGTGGATCAGCTGGTCGTATTCGCCGTAGTCGTTGGTCGTGACGGCTTGGAAGACCCGATCGGCCAGTTGGATCGGATCGGACACCGCCTTGCCGGCGATTGCGCCGAGATCGCGGCAGGCTTGGCGAAAGACGTCGCCAACGTCGCCGTAGCTGTCGTCGACGCGGTTCAGGATCGGCTCGCCAGATCCATGAACCGCCACATCAAGTCGAGCGCCAGATCGGGGCGGGTCTCCGCCACCTTGGTCGGATCATCTCCCGTTGAAGATCGATGTCCTTCACGAAGCTCCGCTGTTTCGACCAATCGATAAAGGATCGAGCGCGCCGCAACGCGACAAGGCGCTTGGTAATGTCGGCGGCGATCACCTCCGCGCCGCCCACGCCACTCTTTACATTTCGCCCCGTGGACGGCCGTGCCGGCATCGCCGCAAGTTCCTGATTGATTAGTGGAGAGGATCGCCGACTTTTGACGAAATGCATCTTCTGTAAAGAGCGGCTCATGCGGCTTGCCCGATCTCGAGATCGAGCCGGTGCTCCATGTCGAGGTCGAAGGCGCCGTAGGGCGAGACGTGCCCCCAGACCAGCGGCGTCAGCCCGCGCATGTCGGCCTCGGTCATGCGTGCCCGCCAGGCCGGCATCTCAGGCAACGGGTTTCCATACACAAACACCCCAATTGGTGTATGGAAACTAGCACAGCTCCACTCAACCAACTAGGCGTCGCCACCAGCCGCGCCGCGCGGCCGGCCCGCCGGAGCTATGGCCGAAACTGGGTGATGGCTCTGTGAGAAAGGCGGCGTATCGAGGTGGGTGGAAGCCTGCCTGAACCTCCCGGAGGAGCGATACGCCATGACGAGCACGAGTAATAGAAGTAATAGTACCGTTGTCCCACTCTGTCAGTCCGACGCGATCGACGATCCGCTGACAGCCATCCTGAGGAGCGGTGCTCGCCGGCTGCTTGCCCAGGCCATTGAGGCGGAGGCCGAGACGTTCCTGGCCACGATGAAGGGCGTGCAACTGCCGGATGGGCGCGAGCGCCTGGTGCGGCACGGGCTGGGGCCGGAGCGGGTGATCCAGACCGGGATCGGTCCGGTCGAAGTGCGGCGGGTGAAGCTGCGCGACCGCGGCGCCAGCGAGGGGGCTGAGCGCATCCGTTTTACATCGTCGATCCTGCCACGCTGGGCCCGGAGGACGCCGAGCCTGGATGCTCTGCTGCCGATCCTCTATCTGCGCGGGGTCTCGATGGGCGATTTCCAGGAGGCGCTCGGGGCGCTGCTGGGCCGCGATGCCCCGAACCTGTCGCCGTCGGTGCTAGCGAGGCTGCGGGGCGAGTGGGAGGCGGACTATGCGCGTTGGCGGCGGCGCGACTTGTCGGCCCGGCGCTACGTGTATGTCTGGGCCGACGGTGTCTACCTGCAGGCACGCATGGAGCCACAGGCCGAGTGCATCCTGGTGCTGATCGGCGCGACGCCCGAGGGCAAGAAGGAACTGGTCGGCTTCCAGGTGGGCATGCGGGAGAGCGCACAGAGCTGGCGGGAACTGCTGGTCGACCTCAAGGCGCGCGGATTGGCCATCGCGCCCGAACTGGCCACCGGCGACGGGGCACTCGGCTTTTGGAAGGCCATCGATGAGGTATCGCCGACAACCCGCCACCAGCGCTGCACGGCGCACAAGACCGCCAATGTGCTCGACAAGCTGCCCAAGTCCGTCCAGCCGGCGGCCAAGGCAGACCTTCGCGAGATTCTGGACGGCGCCGGATCGTGCGACGGCCGAGACGGCGATCACGACGTTTGCCGAGAAGTATGGGGCCAAATACGAGAAGGCGGCCACCTGCCTGGTCAAGGACCGAGACGCGTTGGCGACCTTCTACGACTTCCCGGCCGAGCACTGGGATCACCTGCGCACGTCCAACCCGATCGAGAGCGTGTTCGCCACGGTGCGGCACCGAACCGTCCGGACCAAGGGCGCGTTGTCCCAGGACACCGCCCGGCTCATGGTGTTCAAGCTCGTCATGGCCGCCGCCAAGACATGGCGCAGGCTGAAGGGCGAGAACCAGTTGCCCAAGGTCGTCCAGGGCGTCACATTCCGAAACGGCGTCGAGGTTACCAACACGCCAGCACAGAACGCCGCCTGATCACAGCGTCACCCAGATTCCAGCATAGCTCGGCCCGCCGCCAGCGAATGCTTGCCGACCAGCCGCCGCCGAGGCGCTTGGCGCGCGTCCGGTTGTGAGATCGAGGCTCGCCCACGGCTGGCGCCGTAAATCATCCCTTAATCGGCATGCGCCAAGATGCGCGTATGAAAATGTTCCCGACCAAAGCCCATCGCTGCGGCGATCGTCATCGCTGTGCTGCTGAGTGGAGCAGCGCGTGCGATAGCCTACGGCGAAGAGAGGGCCTGGGCTAGTGTCGCCGCGGATTACAGCGCATGCGCGGCCTTCTACTCTGTGGGTGCATCGTGCATGGCGCACACCAAGTTCGGCCCTGGCACGACACCGGAGCAGCTACAATCGCTTCCGACCTACAAAGCAAGCGAAGAGGCGCTTCGTCAGTCTTTGATGGTGATGCAGCCGGATATCGCTGCGACGCGCTTCAAACTCTTTTCCGACGAGATGCTCAAGCGCACGGGCTACGACTGCGGAAACCTAGCGCCGCTCCTCGTCGAATACGGTTTTTGCAAGCAGCTCCTTGAAGAGGGGCCGGCACAGCGCATGGAGTACTATGGAGTACTGGAGAGCTCAGCGTTGACCCACGGGCGCGGCTGAGCTGCTACGCCGTCACGGCCACCAGCCGCGGCGGACGGCCGGTTGTGGCTGTTTGATCGGTCAACGGTGCGGTCCCCGCGGTCGGCGACTACCGGCTGTCGCAGTGACCCCATTTGCTGTACGATCGCAACACGTTTCCTCGTTCCTCGGGCCGCCCTCGGGCGGCTCTTTGTTAGCGCCGCGCCGGTATCGTTCGATGGCGGCTGTCTGGCCGCCGCCGGCGCGTACCGCGATGCTGCGGAATATCCCTGCGGTTCGGGCAAGGTGTGCGTCGGCCCTCGCGGCGAGCGTGCCGCGACCGAAGTTGGGTTTCGGTCGCGTCCCTTCCGCGTCCCTTCCCTACTCCGCCGTCCTACGAGCGCTCCCGCTCGTATGCGTCGACGCCCTTTTCAAAAAGCTCCGCGAGCGTGATGCCGTCGCGGGCGGCAATCTGTTTTGCTTTCCGGTGGTATTCGGGCTTGATCCGGGTGGCAAACTGCGCCGTGCGGCCGGTGGCACGCAGTGAGCGCCCGTCGATCCACGTCGGCGCTGTCTCCGGCTGTGCAGGTTTCTGCCCGCCTGGCTTGGGTCGGGCGGTGTTCCGAGCCTGTTTTTTATGCGTGAGACGTCAACCATCAACCGATCCTGTCTATAAGTGCCTGGATGAGCTGTTCGGCACGCTTGCGCAGGGATTGATATTTCGTCTCCGTGACGGCAAAGCCCATATTTTGCGCGCTCCGATAGCCGGGGCGCTCCGGCAAACTCCCCGCAAGGCAGCCATACCCCGCCTCGCCGAGGAACGCCCGGCAGTCGCGCTCCTCCGCGTCGGTGCCGACGCGACAGAGGGCAAACACCAGCTTCTCTCGTGGGATCCCCTCTCGAACGAGCTCGTGGAAGGTCAGGACGGCCGGTTCGAGGTCGTCGAGGCTTGCGCCCGTCGGCTGGACGATGATGTCGGCCGCGCGAGCGATCGCGAGCGTTGCGGCGCTGGCGCGAGCCGGCCCGTCAACGATCACGAGGTCGTAGGAGTTCGCCCGCGTGAGCGGCTCGGCGGCCGTCCGGAAGCTCTCGACGGAGACGGTCGGCTCAAGGCCCGAGCGAGAGCCTGCGGCGCTGCCAGTTGACCAGGGTGCCCTGCTGGGTGTCGAGGTCGGCCACCTTCACCTTGAGGCCGCCGGAGGCGCCCTCGCGCGCCAGGGCGCGGGCGAGGGTGCTCTTCCCTACCCCGCCCTTTTGCGACACGAAGCCCACGATCACGGCCATAGCGCGGTTCGATCGAGGATTGTCAGCGGCCTCCAGCGCTGGTATAGCGGCTAGAAATTTAGCGTCTAGCTAGAAATATAGCGCGCTAGCATGGCCACTGAACAGCAAATCGACCTCTTCCTCGACAGCTTGATCGACACGCCGATCAAGGACGACCGGGCGCTGATGGAATTCCCGTTCTTCAGCCTCCAGAAGCACCCCCGCCACACCCCGATCGTGTTTGAAGACCGCAGGGTGAAGATTGAGATCACCGGCGGCGAGCGCGGCATCGCGACGATATGGGACAAGGACGTCATCATCTACGTCATTAGCCTCATCAATGACCGCATCGAGCGCGGGGCTCCGGTGAGCCCGTCCATCTGCTTTGCGGCGCATGATTTCCTGAAGCTCACCGGCCGCGGGACGTCCTCGACCGTCTATGAGCAGTTCAAAGACACGCTCTTTCGGCTGCGCTCGACGACCATCAAGACCTCCATCGTCGCCGATGGCGAGGCCGAGGAGCGTGGCTTCGGGTGGATCGACAGCTACCGCATTCACCGACGGGACGTCAGAGGGGGGCGCAAGATCATGGCGGCGGTGGAGGTCAAGATTGCGTATTCCGATGAATTTGAACGGCGGTTCCAATCGATCGTGAACGCCGGTTCCGATGAATTTGAACGGGCTGGCGTCAGCCGTTGGTAGTGGTTTTCCTTTCACTTCGGTTCGGTTCGGTCAAGAGGGATGGTCGTCCCCGTAGTCCATAAGGAGGGACCCGCGCGCCGCGGCGCGCGGATCATAGCGCTGGCGGCGCGGCGCGCGGGAGGATGCCTTGTGGACCCACGGGGGCGAGGGCTGCGCCGGCGTGGCCGTGCTTCGGCGCCATCAGCTTGCGCATGGACTCGCCCTTGAGATCGAGGCGGTAGGCGGTGTGCACCAGCCGGTCGAGGATCGCATCGGCGAGGGTGGGATCTCCCAGCATCTCGTGCCAGCGTTCGACGGGAAGCTGGCTGACGACGACGGTGGCGGTGCGTCCGTAGCGGTCCTCCAGGATCTCGAACAGATCGTGCCGTGCCTGCGCGGTCAACGGCTCGAGGCCGAAGTCGTCGAGGATGAGCAGCTTGGTCTTGGCCAGGTTCTTGAGCATCCGGGCATGGCGGCCGTCGCCGTGGGCAAGGGCCAGCTCCTCGAACAGCCGGGCGGCACGGTGATAGATCACGCCGAAGTCGTTGCGGCAGGCGCGGTGTGCGAGGGCACAGGCAATCCAACTTTTGCCGACGCCGGTGGGGCCGGTGATGATGACGCTGCGAGCGCTGTTGATCCAGTCGGGGGCGCTCAGGGTGGCGATCAGGGTGCGGTCGAGCCCGCGCGGCGTCCGGTAGTCGATGTCTTCGGGGCAGGCCTGAGGGTGCCGGAGGCGGGCGAAGCGCAGCCGTGTTTGCAGACGCCGGTCCATCCGTCGGGTCGCCTCGCGGTCGAGCAGCAGGCCGAGCCAGGCGGCGTGATCCAGCTCGGCGGCCTCGGGATCGGCGATCAGGTCGGCGAAAGCGGCGGCGGCGCCAAGCAGGCCGAGTTCGGCCAGCCGCTCATGGGTGGGGTGATGCAGCATGAATGACCTCGTCAGTGGTAGTAGCGGGGGCCGCGGATGTTGTCGTGCAGGATCACCGGCCCGTCCGCGGCGGTGCGGGTGCGGTGACGGTCGAGCCCGGTCCTCAGGATCGAGGCGAGACTGGTGTAGCTGAGCGCGCCGATAGCGATCGCCCGAGCGGCAGCCGCTTCCATTCGTTCGGATTCGTAGGAGCGCGCCAGGCGCAGGATGCCGAGCGCCGAGCGGACCCCTTGTTCGGGATGGCGCCCTCGGGCGAGCACGGCTTCGATCAGCGTCGCCGTATTGCGGGCCGATCCCGGCGGCGTCGCCGCGCAAGCGCTCCGGCGTCCACTCGGCAAAGCGGCGGTGGGCGGGAGGCATGTGCTCGGGCGTGGTGCTGTGGCCGCGCTGGTAGCGGCGGATGTGGCTGGCGACCCGCTTTCCCTTATGGAAGACTTCGACGGTGGTGGCGGTGATGCGCGCGTCGAGCTCGGTCCTGGCCAGCGCGAACGGCACGCTGTAGCCGTGATCGTCGATCCGGACATGGTAATCGAGACCGGGACGACAGCGCCGCCACTCGGCAAAGACGTAAGCTTCCGCCGGCAGGTCTTTGAGCGCCGGGCGGTCCACCTGGTCGAACAGCTGTTGGCGGGTGGCGCCGAGGTGGCGCATGACCTTGGCCCGGTTCAACCGCTCGAGTTGCTCGGCGATCGCCGTGTTCAGCTCGGCGAGCGAGAAGAAGCGGCGGTTTCTCAGCCGTGCCAGAATCCACCGCTCGACGACCAGCACGCCGGCCTCCACCTTCGCCTTGTCGCGCGGCTTGGCAGGCCGGGCCGGGAGAATGGCCGTGCCGTAGTGGGCGGCCATGTCGGCGAACGTCTGAGCGGCGGCCGGCTCGTAGAGACAGGCCCGCACGATCGCCGCCTTGAGGTTGTCCGGCACGATCGACGTGCGGCACGCCGCTCGAGGAACCCGAACGCCCGGACATGCGCGCCGATCCAGTCGGCGAGGCTCTGGGTCCAGGTCGCCTCGGCGTAGGTGAAGTTGGACGCCCCCATGACGGCGACGAAGATCTGCGCCTCCCGCGTCGTGGCGGTGGCCGGATCGATCACCGCAACGGTCTGGCCGGCGTAGTCGACGAACAGCTTCTCGCCCGCCAGATGATGCTGGCGCATGGTCACCGGCAGCTTGCCTTCCCAAGCCCGGTAGAGTTGGCAGAAGCGGGAGTAGCCGTAGCCGTCAGGATGCGCCGCCCGGTATTCCTCCCACACCAGCAGCAGCATCACCCCGCGGCGCTTGAGTTCCCGGTGGATCACTGGCCAGTCCGGCTCGGGACGGCGCACCCGGCTGTGCGGAGCGGGCGGGTAGACCAGCCGCTCCAACGCCGCGTCATCCATGCTCCGGCGGCAGCGGCCATGTCAGACCCGCCGCCTTCAACCGCGTCGCATATGTCCACGCGGTGCCGGCGGCGATGCCGAGGCTGCGGGCGATTTCCGCCACCGTCAGCCCGCTTTCCTGCAACCGCAACACTTCCCTGATCTTGCGCATCGACGTCCTCACGCCCGGCATCGCTCCCTCCTGTAGCCGAAAAGGAGCGACGCTATCGGTTGATGAAGTCGCCAACGGCAAGCCGCCGGCCGTTCAGACCCAATCGGAACCGGCGTTCAGATTGGATCGGAATCCACGTTCAAATTGGATCGGAATCGCCGTTCAACTTCGATCGTAATGGCCGTTCAATTTGGGTCGGTACACGCACTC
>CAWAYT010000044.1:0-139864 GCA_963786265.1 uncultured Alphaproteobacteria bacterium | reverse complement strand
GATGAGACACCCTGTGTCAAGCTGCGAGAGCTTGGTTGTGAGAGACGGCGGCGTTATGCAGCTTTTGGTCGTAGAGGGTGCCATCGTTCCAGGCGCGCCAAAGGACGCGTATCCAGGCGCGGGCGAGGATGCGAATGGCATGGGGATGATCGCAGCCTCGGCTGCGAGCGCGCTTGTAGATGTCTGCTGCCCAGGGGGATGCGTGTCTGGAGTTGTCGGCGAAGCAGGTGACGGCCCGTCGCAGGCGATGGTTGCAGGCCCAGCGGAAGACGACCCCGCGGCTCTTGCCGGAGGCGTGGGTGACCGGGCAGACGCCGGCTTCGGCGGCGAGGTGGTCGGCGCTCGGGAAGCGTTGGCGCACATCGCCGAGCTCGGCGAGGATTTGCGCGGCGCAGATGCGCCCCGTCCTTGGGAAGGACATGACGATCTGGCCGTCGGGCAGCTCTGCGACAGTGTTCTGGATGCGGCTGGTGAGCTTGGCGATCTCGCCGACCAGGCGCTCAAGGACGGCGGCGAGAGCACCGACCATTTCGCCCTTGGCCTCGGCTT
This sequence comes from uncultured Alphaproteobacteria bacterium, assembly GCA_963786265.1. GTDB lineage: Bacteria > Pseudomonadota > Alphaproteobacteria > Rhodospirillales > Defluviicoccaceae > Defluviicoccus. Next base: position 139,315 of record CAWAYT010000044.1, on the reverse strand, counting down.
CGGCCTCCGCGGCCAAGCCGGTCGGGGCCGCGCGCAGCCGCGCGAGCAGCTCGGCCGGGCTGCGGCGACCGCAGTAAGCGTTGCTCGCCAAGAAGGCCTTCACCCGCTTTTCGCCAAGGCGCGTTGCCGACTCGGGAGTGGGGTAACGCTGCAGGAAGGCCAGCGCGATGGGCGAGTCGACGTCGGCGAAGATGGCGGCGGCGCCGGGCCAGAAGCTGTCCAGCAGGCTACGCAGGCGGTTGGCCAGGGCGATCCGCTCGGCCACCAGCTCGTCGCGACCGCGGACCAGGGCGCGCAACGCCTTGATCTCGTCCGAGCAGGGCGCGAGCGGGCGGAAGCGGTGGCCGTCGGTGCGCAGGATGTCGGCGAGCATGAAGGCGTCGCCGGGATCGCTCTTGCCGCCGGCGGCGCGGTAACGCGGCCGGCAGGCCTTGACCACGTTTGGGTGGATGGGCACCACCGTATGGCCTGCCTCCACCAGCGCATCGACGATCAGGCCCGACGGGCGCTCGATGGCGATGGGAATGTCGCCGGCCGGTGCCAGACGATCGAGCTTCTTGCGCAGTTCCGCCAGGCCGGCGGCATCGTGCGCGACTTCGAAGCGGAGCAGCACGGCCCCGGTTTCGTCGACCACGCAGACGGCGTGGCCGACGCTCCCCCAATCCAACCCGCAAAAATATGGCATGGGCAGTTCCCCCTTGGTTGCTCTACGTTACCGAGTGTCGGGAGGTCCTGCGGGACGCTCATTGACCGGCGCTCCGGGCCACTCTCCCTGGCGCTTCACCCTGTTGCCCGTCGTGTCCTCCCGGCACCCGCCATGCGGCGGGTCTCATCCTGGCCGTTCTCCGGAAAGCGAACGTGGCCGTCATGGCGGGTGCTCGGTACGCGCCGACCTTCTCACCCCGCATGCGGGGTGAGAAGGTCAACCAACGCTAACGTGCAGCAATGAGCTGTTCCCCGCCGAGCAGGCGAGGATCGTTCGGCTGCTGGTCGAGCGGGTCGATCTCACGCCTGCACGGCTTGCAGGTCCGCTTGCGGGCCGAAGGGCTGCACACGTTGGTCGAGGAACTGCAGTCGCGAGAGGCCAAGGCAGCCTAATGCGTGTGTCAAGCGGCCTTTTTGAAGTCTGCCTGGAAGGGCTGCCGGTTTTGGAGCATGGCCCAGAGGACGTTGATGCGTCGGCGCGCGAGGGCGATGAGGGCTTGGTGGTGGCGTTTTCCTTCTCGCCGTTTGCGATCGTAGAAGGTGCGGCTGTCGGCGGTGTGCAGAGAGCAGAAGGCGGATTGGTAGAAGACGCGCTTCAGGGTCTTATTGCCGCCGGTCGGTCGCTTGAGAAAGCGGACCTTGCCGGACTGCCGCAACACCGGAGCGAGCCCGGCCGCCGCGGCCAGGGCATCGGCGGAGCGGAAGCGCTGGAGGTTGCCTGCCTCGGCGATCAGCTCGGCGGTGAGCACGGCCCCCATGCCGGGCAGGCTGCGGATGAGGGCGCTATCAGGGTGGCGAGCGACCAGGGTCTCCAGCTCTCTGTCGAGCTCGGCGATGCGCTTGCGGATGCTGAGTGCCTCGACGGCCAGCTCGCGGATCAGTGTTGCACTCATGCGTTCCCCGGGGACGCTGATGGTCTGGCCCCGAGCGGCGTCGAGCGCACGATCTGCCAGGGCTTCGATGTTGCGCAGGCCGCCAGCGTGCTGCAGATGGCGGATGATCCGCGCCCGGCCGGCTTGCCGCAGCTCGGCCGGGGTGACGTACTTGGAGACCAGCCACAACGGGCCCTTGGTGGTGTAGTCGAACGCTCGCTCCAGGCCGGGGAAGATGCCGACCAGCAAGTCGCGCAGCCGGCCGATGCGTCGGGTCTGCTCATCGACCAGATCGCGGCGACGGCCGACCAAAAGGCGCATGTCGAGGTCGAGTTCGCGTCGCCGCCTCGATGGCCCGCAGGTCGCGGCGCATCCGGACCTGGTCGGCGATGACGCGGGCGTCGCGGGGGTCGCTCTTGCTTTCCCCGCCCCTGGTGCCCTGCCGGGCGCGGTTGACGGCCAGTCCCGGCACGTGCACCAGGCGAAGACCAGCCTCCGCCAGCATCGCTTCGGCCAGGCCGGCGATGCCGCCGACCACATCGAGGCCGATCGTGATCTCGCCCTCCAGGGTCTTCAGTTCGGCAATCAGAGCCGCGATGGCCGCGGGCGTATTGTCGAGCTTGCGGTCGATCCGGACCTCGCCCTGGTCGTCGACGGCGGTGACCCAGTGCACTTCTTTGGCGACGTCGATCCCGATGGCGACGCGCATGGCCATTCTCCCCTGCCGTACTTCCTTCGGCATTCCTTTGTCGCCGGCGTCGCCCTACACAGCGATCGATCGCAGAGCCCAATCAGCGGTCGCAAAGGGAAAACGAAGCGGGGGGATCTGCCTCGCGGAGCCATCGACGGCAGCCAGCATGAAAACCATCCCCGCTTCGCCGCCGCGCCGTAATCCTGGCATGCCAGGATTACGGCGTCAGCCACTGCCGAAGCAGCATCTCAACGGTAAGGCGGCCTGACCCGGCCCGCCGGATCGGTACGCGCTGGCATTTACGCCCGCATGGTCATGGGGGAGGCATCGATGAGCACCTGGCGCAGCACCGCCGATCACTATGGCCGGCTGGCGATGCTGATGCACTGGGGGGGTGCTGCTGCTGATCGTTGGCGTCTATGGGACCATGGAGTGGCGGGAGTTCGTGCCGAAGGAGGACCCGCTGCGCGGCACGCTGCGCACCTGGCACCTTTCGCTCGGCTTGATCGTATTCGCATCGGTGTGGCTACGCCTGCTGTTGCGCGCCATTGAACCGACGCCCGCGATCACTCCGCCGTTACCGGCATGGCAGGAGCTGCCGGGGCGAGTGATGCACTGGGCGCTCTACGCAATGATGATCGTGCTGCCGGTGACGGGCTACCTGATGGGCAACGCCGACGACCGCACGGTCAGCTTCTTCGGCCTGCCGCTGCCACGGCTGATCGGCCCGGACAAAGCGCTGGGCGAGTTATTAGAGGAGATCCACGAGATCGTCGCCAACGCCGGCTATTTCCTGATCGCGCTGCACTCGGCGGCCGGCCTCTTCCATCACTACGTACAGCGCGACACCACCCTCGTCCGCATGCTCCCCGGCGGGAGTCGCCCCTCCGGCCGAGCCCATCACGTTTAGCCGGTCGGGGCACATCCCTTCGGTGAAGGCAGATAGGCGCCGCCACGCCCGGCCGGCGACTTCATGCTTTCGCGGGGGCGCAAGTCGCCGAAGTTGCCGCTGCCGCTTCTTGCCCCTTGCTCATCGTCGAGAGGACGCTGGGGCAGCCGTTGCGGGCTGCCTCCTTCACCGAGGCAACGGCGGTCCTCGCCGCGCGCGGAGGCTTGCCCGCCGCCAGCCCTCCGTCTACCGCCGAATACAATTCTTCCCGCGCTCGCGCCACCCGGCTCTTGATGGTCCCTACCGCGCAGCCGCAAATCGCCGCTACTTCCTCGTAGGACAGCCCGTGCGCCACGACGAGGATCAGCGCTTCGCGACGCGCCGGAGCGAGCCTCTGAACGGCGGCATCGAGGGTCCGCATCGCCATCGCGTGTTCCTGGCCGGGTGCTTGAAGCAACACCCGATCAACCTCCTCCAGGGACTCGAACAGGAACCGCCGTTCGCGGAAACTGGAGATGTGGAGATTGCGAAGGATGGTGAACATCCACGCCTTGAAATTGCTTCCGGGCTGGAACTGGTTGATCGCGGCAATCGCGCGGACCACGGCGTCCTGCACCAAATCGTCCGCTCGGTCGTTTTCGCGGCATAAAACGCGCGCAAATGCTCTCAGGTCGGGAAGGATATCGACAAGGCGAGAACAGAACTCTTTGCGCCTATCGGCCTCCGTCTCCTGCGATGCGAGCATTTCAGCCTTCCTCCCCCATCCAGCCGAGGCGCGATTTCATTGGGTAGTCGCTGGCCCGACCGGGAAAACGCCGCGAGTTCCTTTATAGAGAATCGCCCAAACGGCGAACAGACTTTTCTATAAAACAACCTTTCAGCTGCCTTAACGTGGCTTTTCAGTCCCAGCCGCCGGCTAGCCTACCCCCGCGAATCAAACTCTCGACCAGCGAGCGCAAGCGGGCGGCGCGCTCGTCTCTAAACTGTTCATCATCAGCATACAATCGGTAACTTCGATGCGGATGAGCATCGCGATCCCGCTGCGACACAGTTCGGCTCGAGAGCTGATGTTTTCAGGCAACGGCAAGGCAATCGATCGGGCGGGCCCTGCGCGCTATGCTGTTTTTTCGACGCATAGTGGAAGTGATGAGCAGGTTTACCAGCGTGGACCGTCGACGACCCTTGCCCCGGCGCAAGCCGCAACCCACGTTGGCATACGACGATGCAGCGATCAGTGGCGCGTGACGGCGTTCAGGCGGCCGGTAATGCCTAGTACGAAAGCGCTAAGCGTGGCCGCCCCGGACACTCCGCCTGGCGACGGCGGCGACGTTCCGCGCCAGCAGCCGCCGGGGATTTCCGATGATCGGACCGAGCCCGGCCCGCGTTCGCGCCGGCGGCGGCCAATTGTTATCCTTGTTCTCCTGCTGACGGCGCTGCTGATCGCCGGCTATCTCGCGTGGATGCGCTCCGCCGAGCACGGCCGCGCCGCCGCCACCGCGCTCGACGAGATGAAGCGGCCTGTCCCCGTGCGGACGGCGGTGGTCGAGGCCCGCGACATGCCGGTGCGGATCGACGAGATCGGCACCGTCGAACCGCTGGCGACCGTGGCGGTGAAGTCGCGGATCGACGGCCTGGTGGTACACGTCGGCTTCAACGAGGGCGACTACGTGCAGGCCGGCGACGTGCTGTTCAAGCTCGATGACAGGACGGCCCGGGCTCAACTGGCCGAGGCTCAGGCCAACCTGGCCCGCGATAAGGCGCAGCTGGCGGACGCGCAGCGTATTCTTTCGCGCAACGAGGCGTTGGCGGAGCGCGGCTTCGCCGCCAGGGCGACGCTGGATACGGCGGGCGCCACTGTCGCCGGCCTGGAAGCGGCGGCGGCGGCCAATGCCGCGCAGATCGAGAACATCCGCGCCCAGCTGGACTACACCATCATCCGCGCGCCGATTGCCGGACGCACGGGCGCGCAAGCCTTCAAGCTCGGCGCCAACGTCAAGGCCAACGACACGACACCGCTGGTGGTGATCAACCAGACGCGGCCGATCACCGTGCAGTTCTCGGTGCCGCAGACGGAACTATCGGCATTGCGCGCCGCCCAGGCGCGTCAGCCGCTTCCGGCGCGGGTGACGGTGCGCGGCAGTCGTACGGTCAGTGCGACGGGAGCGCTCACCTTCATCGACAACGCGGTCAATCAGGCAAGCGGAACGATCGCGCTCAAGGCGACGCTCGCCAACGAGGACGAGGCGCTGTGGCCTGGCCAGTTCGTCGACGTGTCGCTGCTGATGGACACCGTTCCGGGCGTGACGACGGTGCCGGCGAACGCCATTCTGGTCGGTCAGCAGGGCACCTACGTGTTCATCGTCAAGCAGGACCAGACCGTCGAGGCGCGCTCCGTCGAGGTGAACCGAACCGTCGACGGCATGGCCTTTGTCGGCCAAGGGCTTGCGCCGGGCGAACGGGTGGTCACCGACAATCAGCTGCGGCTGTCGCCGGGCTCGCTCGTAACGGTGAACAACGTGGGCGCGGCGCTCTCCTTGCCACGTGAGCGGGACCTCCCGTCGTGAGCCTCCCGGAGCTGTGCATCCGCCGGCCGGTAATGACGACGCTGATGATGCTGGCGTTCGTACTCACCGGCCTGTTCGGATACAGGGCGCTGTCGGTCGCGGCGCTGCCGCGTGTCGACTTCCCGACGATCCAGGTATCCGCCAGCCTGCCGGGCGCCAGTCCGGAGACGATGGCCTCGTCGGTGGCGAAGCCGCTGGAACGGCAATTCTCGACGATCGCCGGGATCACCTCGATCACCTCGCTGAGCAGCCAGGGTTCGACGACCGTCACCCTGCAGTTCGAGCTGGACCGCGATATCGACGGGGCGGCGCTCGACGTGCAGTCGGCGTTGTCGATCGCCTCGCGCCGTCTGCCGCCGGAGATGACGACGCAGCCCAGCTTCCGGAAGGTCAATCCCGCCGACCAGCCGGTCATCCTGCTGGCTCTCGCTTCGACGACGCTGCCGCTCTACGAGGTGCATGAATACGCCGATACGCTGATCTCGCCGAGGGTCTCGACCCTGCCGGGAGTGGCGCAGGTTTCGATATACGGCGCGCAGAAGTACGCGGTCCGCGTCCGCTTCGATCCCGACGCGTTGGCGACCAAAGGCATCGCCGTGGACGACGTTCGCGAGGCGCTCGCCGCCGCCAACTCCAACAGCCCGCTCGGCACGCTGGAGGGCCCTGATCAGACCTTCATCTTGAACGCTTCGGGGCCGCTGGCCCGCGCCGAGCTCTACAAACCGCTGATCGTCGCCTGGCGCAACGGCGCCCCGGTCCGCCTCGCCGACATCGCCAATGTCGAAGACTCGGTCGAGAACGACAAGATCGCCAGCTGGCTGAACGGCCGCCGGTCGATCGTCCTGGCCATTCAGCGGCAACCCGACGCCAACACCGTCGCCGTTACCGACGCCGTGAAGGCGCTGCTGCCGAGCTTCCGGGCGCAGCTGCCGCCTTCCGTGTCGCTGGAGGTGCTGGTCGATCGATCGCAGTCGATCCGCGATTCGGTGCACGACGTACAGTTCACCCTGGTGCTGACGATGGCGCTGGTGGTGGTGGTCATCTTCCTGTTCCTGCGCAATCTGCGGGCGACCGTCATTCCGGCGATGGCGCTGCCGATCTCGGTGGTCGGCACCTTCGCCGGCATGTATCTATGCGGCTTCTCCATCAACAACCTGACGCTGCTGGCGCTGACGCTGTCGGTCGGCTTCGTCGTCGATGACGCGATCGTCATGCTGGAGAACATCGTCCGCTACATCGAGAGCGGGATGCGGCCGATGCAGGCGGCGTTGAAGGGCTCCAAGGAGATCGGCTTCACCATCGTCTCGATCACCGTCTCGCTGGTCGCGGTGTTCATCCCGGTGTTGTTCATGGGCGGCATCGTCGGGCGCCTGTTCAACGAGTTCGCCGTCACCATCAGCCTCGCCATCCTGATTTCCGGCTTCGTGTCGCTGACCTTGACGCCGATGCTCTGCTCGCGCCTGTTGCGGCCGCTTCGTCACGTCCGGCCGGGGCGCTTTTACCGGGCGTCGGAGGCGGTGTTCTCGGCGATGCTCTCGGGCTATCGGCGGTCGCTCGATTGGGCGCTGGCGAGGCAGCCGCTCATGCTGCTGGTGACGCTCGCCACGCTGGTCGGGACAATCTGGGGATTTAGCGCCATTCCCAAGGGTTTCTTTCCGAACGAGGATACCGGCTTTCTCTTCATCAGCACCGAAGGCGCGCAGGACATCTCTTTCGAGGCCCTGGTGGAACGTCAGAAGCTGATCGCGGAAATCATCCAGGCCGATCCCAACGTCAACCTCGCCAACTCGATCATCGGTCCGTCGGCGACCTACGGGCGCATCCATGTGCAACTGAAGCCACGCAACCAGCGCGAGCTTTCGGCACAGCAGGTGCAACAAGAGTTGCGCGGCAAACTCGCCGCCGTCCCCGGCATCAAGGCCTACATTCAGCTCGTTCAGAACATCCAGATCGGCGGCCGGCTGGCCTCGGCGCAATACCAGTATACCCTACAGGGTATCGACCAGGCCGAACTGTTCGCGACGGCGCCGAAACTAGAAGCCCGCATCCGTCAGCTCCCGGGCGTGCTCGACGTCAGCTCCGATCTGAAGCTGGGCAGCCGGCAGGCGGCGGTGGACATCGACCGGGATTCGGCGGCCAGGCTCGGCGTCACCGTCGAGCAGGTGCGCTCGACCCTCTACAGCGCCTTCGGCGGCCGCGAGGTCTCGACCATCTTCACCCCGACCAACGACTATCGGGTGATCCTGGAGGTCGCGCCGGAGAACAAGGAGGACCCGTCGGCGCTGTCGCGCCTCTACGTGCGCGGCCACTCCGGCGCGCTGGTGCCGCTCGATGCGATCGCGCGGGTGCGGCTGGAGGCGGCGCCGCTCAGCATCGCCCATCAAGGGCAACTTCCGGCGGTGACGATCTCGTTCAACCTGGAGCCCGGCACGTCGCTGGGCGAGGCGGTGGAGGGGATTCAGCAGGCGGAGCGGGAGATCGGCATTCCGGCCTCGATCCTGACCGGCTTCCAGGGTACCGCCGAGGTGTTCCAGGGATCGGCGGACAATCAGCTGGTGCTGATCCTGGCCGCCCTGGTGACCATCTACATCGTCCTCGGCATTCTCTACGAGAGCTTCGTGCACCCGCTGACCATTCTCTCGGGGCTGCCTTCGGCGGGCGTCGGCGCGCTGCTGACGCTGTTCGCCTTCGGCCATGACCTGAACGTCATCGGCATCATCGGCATCGTCATGCTGATCGGCATCGTCAAGAAGAACGCCATCATGATGATCGACTTCGCCATCGAGCGGCGGCAGGGCGGCGACGTCCCGGCGCGGGCGGCGATTCGCGAGGCCTGCCTGCTGCGCTTCCGGCCGATCATGATGACGACCATGGCGGCGATCGTCGGCACGCTGCCGATCGCCGTCGGCATGGGCGCCGGCTCGGAGCTGCGCCGGCCGCTCGGGCTGGCGGTGGTCGGCGGCCTGCTGCTCTCGCAGCTGCTGACGCTCTACATCACGCCGGTGATCTACCTCTACCTTGATCGCTTCCAGGACTGGGCGAGCGGTCGCACTAGCCGAGCGCCGGCCGTCGTGGCCGCCTTCCCCGCCGGCACCGTCCGCGCTCCGGGAGAGTAGCGGCCAGCCGCCTCTCGCGACGGGGAAGCGACCCTCACCCTAACCCTCTCCCGGCGGGAGAGGGCGCGGGCGGACGCGAGCGGACGTGAGCGGGTGAGCGGCTCACCTGTCCGGCGGCAGCTTGGCCCGCAGTTCATACAGTAGATCCAGTGCTTGTCGCGGGGTGAGGGCGTCCGGGTCGATCTTCTTCAGCCCCTCCTCGACCGGCGACTGCTGACGCGGCGGAGGCGGGTTTGCTCGGCGCTCGGCTGCGGCGAACAGCGGCAGGTCGTCGGCGAGCCGGGTCACCGCCGATGACTGCTCGCCCTTCTCCAGCGTCTCCAGCACCTGCTCGGCGCGGGCCACCGCCGCCCCCGGCAGGCCGGCGAGCCGGGCGACGTGGATGCCATAGGAGCGGTCGGCGGCGCCCGGCGCCACCTCGTGCAGGAACACCACGTCGCCGCGCCACTCCTTAACCCGCATGGTGTGGCAGGCGAGCGCCGGCAGCTTCGCCGCCAGTGCCGTCAGCTCGTGGTAGTGGGTGGCGAACAAGGCCCGGCAACGGTTGACCTCGTGCAGGTGCTCGACCACCGCCCAGGCGATCGACAGGCCGTCGAAGGTGGCGGTGCCGCGGCCGATCTCGTCGAGAATCACCAGCGCGCGCTCGCCGGCCTGATTGAGGATGGCCGCCGTCTCGACCATCTCCACCATGAAGGTCGAGCGGCCGCGCGCCAAATCGTCGGCGGCGCCCACCCGGGAGAACAGCCGGTCGATCGATACCGATCCGCGCGTGCTCCGCCGGCACGTACGATCCCATCTGCGCCAGGATGGCGAGCAGCGCGTTCTGCCGCAGGAAGGTGCTCTTGCCCGCCATGTTCGGGCCGGTCAGTAGCCAGATCCGCCGGTCCTGTGACATATCGAGGTCGTTGGCGACGAAGGCGCCCTCGGCGCGCTCGGCCATCGCCGCTTCGACCACCGGATGACGGCCGCCGCGAATCTCGATTCCGAGACCGTCATCGACGATCGGCCGCGTCCAGCGGCAGGCGACGGCCAGCTCGGCCAGCGCCGCCGCGACGTCGAGGGTGGCGATGGCGCGGGCCGCCCTGGCGATCCCCTCGGCGGCGGCGACCGCTTGCTTCGCCAGGTCATCGAACAACGCGAGCTCGAGAGCGAGCGTCTGCTCGGCGGCGCGGGCGATGCGGCTTTCCAGGTCGCCCAGCTCCACCGTCGCATAACGCCGCGCCCCCACCATCGATTGCCGGAGGATGAACGGCGCCGAAGGCCCGCTGGGCAGACGGTCGGCGTGCTTTGCCGGCACCTCGACGTAATATCCCAGCATGGTGTTGTGCCGGATCTTCAGGCTCGGGACGCCGGTTTCGGCGACGTAGCGCGCCTCCAGCTCGGCGATCAGCTTGCGGCTTTCGTCGCGCAGCCGGCGCAGCTCGTCGAGGTCGGCTCGATAGCCCTTGGCGATGAAGCCGCCGTCGCGACTCGCCAGCGGCAGCTCCGGGGCCAGCGCCTTGCCCAGCATGGCGGTGAGCTCGACGTGCTCGCCGAGGTCTCGCGCCGGCGTCGGCGATGCCGGGCGGAGCGGCGCCGCTGAGGCCCTCGTCGGCGGCGAGCGCCCGCAGTTCGGCGGTGGTGACGAGCGCGTCGCGTATCGCCGCCAGATCGCGCGGACCGCCACGGCCCAGCGAAATGCGCGCGAGTGCCCGCTCCAGGTCCGGGCAGCGCTTCAGCGCCGCTCGCATCGCGGCGCGCAGGCGCTCGCTGTCGACGAACACCTGCACCATGTCGAGCCGACGGTCGATTCGCCCCGGATCGGTGAGCGGCGCCGCCAGCCGCCGCAGCAGCAGCCGGGCCCCGGCGCCGGTGACAGTACGATCGACGACGCCGATCAGGCTGCCCCGCCGCTCGCCCGCCAGAGTGCGGGTCAGCTCCAGGTTGCGGCGGGTGGCGCCGTCGATCTCCATCGAGGAGCCGCTGGACAGACGCCGGGGTGCCGCGATCCTCGGCAGCCGGCCCTTCTGCGTCAGCTCGACGTAGTCGACAAGCGCGCCCAACGCCGCCACTTCCGCCGCCGAGAAGGCGCCAAATCCGTCGAGCGCCTGGACCTGAAAAAGTTTATGCAGCCGGCCGCGAGCGGAAGCCTCGTCGAAGCGGCTCGCCGGCAGGGGCGTCAGGCGATCTCGCCACTCGGCCCACGAGCGGACGAACGGCGCGCGTTCGAGCATGCCGTCGGTGAGCAGCATCTCGCCCGGCTCCAGCCGCGCCAGAACAGCCGCGAGATCGCCGCCGTCCACCGACTGCGCCTGCAACTCTCCCGTCGAGATGTCGATCCAGGCGATGGCGAGCTTGCCAGCGGCTTCCGCCAGCGCCGCCAGGTAGTTGGGCCGGCGGGCATCGAGCAGCGTCTCCTCGGTGAGCGTCCCGGGGGTGACTACGCGGACCACCTCGCGCGCCACCACCGCCTTGCCGCCGCGCTTCTTGGCCTCCGCCGGATCCTCGGTCTGTTCGCAGACGGCTACCTTGAAGCCGGCGCGGATGAGCCGCGCGACATAGCCTTCGTGGCTGTGCACCGGCACGCCGGCCATCGGGATGTCCTGGCCCTCGTACTTGCCCCGCCTGGTCAGCGCGATGTCGAGAGCCGCCGCCGCACGCACCGCGTCCTCGAAGAACAGCTCGTAGAAGTCGCCCATCCGGTAAAACAGCAGGCAGCCGGGATGCTGGCGCTTGATCGCCCAGTACTGGGCCATCAGCGGCGTCGCCGCCGACTGGTTGGCGGCGCTTTCCGTTAGGGGCGGTGTTTTCTGATCAGAAAGCGGCACGGCTTCAGGGAGGCGCCATCACATTCTCTAAACTACCACGCCCGCGCAGTCGCCGGACGCTGAGTTCTGTTCAGGCCACTCGGGGCCGAACGTCTCTGCCAATCGCTTCGCCGTCGTGATCTCTCTCGGCGACGTCATCGCGAGGCGCGGAGCGCCGTGGCGATCCAGCCCTCGGGTCATCGACCCGATACTCGTTGAGACCTCAGCCCGAGGGTGGATTGCTTTGCTTGCGCGCGCAATGACGGATCTTCGACAGTAGCATGCCGGCGGAAGGTCTAGGCAACGACGGCGGTCCTGCGGCACAATGGCGCGGCAGCGAGGGGACCGGCCATGGTGAGCCAGGCGATGACAAACGGCAGCGAGGTGGTCGGCCTGTTCGCCGAACGCGAGGTATTCGATCGCGCCGTCGCGGAGTTGTTGAGTAGCGGCTTCGAGCGCGCCGATCTAAGCGTGCTCGCTTCGCACGAGTCGCTGGAAGCGGCGGGCCGGCCCGGCAAGTCCTGGCGCGAGGCGATGCTGGCGTTGGTTGGCGAGCTGAAGTACGAGGGCCCGCTTGTCGCCTCCGGCGCCATCTTCCTCGCCGGCGGTCCGGTGGCGGCGACCATCGCCGCCGTCATCGGCGCGGCGGTCGGCGGCGCCGCCGCTGTTGATCTGCTGGAGGAGGTGACGGCGCAACCGCACACCGAGGATTTCGCCCGCTCGCTCGCGGCCGGCAGTGTCATCCTGTGGGTGCGGGCGCCGGATGAAGCAGCGCAGGCGAAGGCGCGCGACATTCTCGCGGCCTGCGGCGCGGCCAACGTCCATGTCGCCCGCCTGCAACATGCGCGGATGCCGGCCGATCAGTCGTAGCCGGTTAAGCCTGGCCGGCTTCGGCGAGGGCGGTGCGATGCGCTCTTGCCGAGGCTTCGCCGAAGCAGCAGAAGATCACCTTTTCGGGAATCGCCTGGTCGGTCAGGAAGGCGCTCACCGTCGCCACCGCGATGCGCGCCGCGCGATCGACCGGGAAGCCGTAGATGCCAGTGCTGATCGCTGGAAATGCGATTCCTCGACAGCCGTGGCGATCCGCCAACTCCATCGACTGGCGATAGCAGGAGGCGAGCAGTTCGTCCTCGCCGCTGCCGCCGCCGCGCCAGACGGGACCGACGGTGTGAATGACGTACTTGGCCGGCAGCCGGTAGCCGTTGGTGAGTCTTGCGTGCCCAGTCGGGCAGCCGCCGAGTTGCCGGCATTCCTGCATCAGCTGACGGCCGGCGGCGCGATGGATGGCTCCGTCGACTCCGCCGCCGCCCAGCAGCGACTCGTTGGCGGCATTGACGATGGCGTCCACCGCCAGCGTGGTGATATCGGCCTCGACGACCTCGATACGCGAGTTCACGACGACGCCTCGCTATTCCTTGTACGTTGGGTCGTCGAATTCAGACGAGATGGCGACCATGGCGGTTTAGAACTCGGGCGGTGGTGTAGCGGACGTGGTTGGCGGCATCAGCGGATATTCCACCTTCGGCTGCTCGCCGGTCAGCGTGTACATGAAGGCGGTGATCTTCGCGACCTCGGAGTCGGTGAGCTGTGTGCCCAACTGCGCGGTGCCCATTACACCGACTGCCTGCTTCAGATCCCATACCCTGCCAGTGTGGAAATAAGGCGCCGTCAACTCGATGTTCCGCAGCGTGGGAACCTTGAAGACGTACTCGTCGCTGACCGACTTTGTGACTTGAAACCGGCCCTTGTCATCCGGCGGCAGGATGTCCGCCCCCGGCCGCTCGACAACGCCGAAGGCCGCATACATGCCGCCGCCGACGTTGATGCCGTTGTGACAACTGGCGCAGCCGCTGTCGATGAACAGCCTCAGTCCTTCTTTCTGTTCGCCCGTGAGTGCGTTGGCGTCGCCGCGCAGGTACTTGTCGAAGGACGCGTTCGGCGTAATCAGAGTCGCCTCGAAAGCGGCGATGGCGCTTTCGACATTGTCGATGGTCATCGGATCCTTCTGGCCGGGGAACGCCGCCTCGAACTTCGCTTTGTAGCCGGGAATGCCCTTCAACATCTCGATCGCGTGCTGATGGGTGATCCCCATCTCGATCGGGTTCTCGATCGGCCCTCCCGCCTGCTCCTTGAGGTCGGCCGCGCGGCCGTCCCAGAACTGCGCGGTGTTGAACACGGAATTCAGCACCGTGGGAGCATTCCGGGCGCCCTTCTGCGACTTGTGACCGAGCGAGGTCGGCAGATCATCGTCGCCGCCGAGCCCGATCTGGTGACAGGTGTTGCAGCTGATGTTGTGACTTCGCGAGAGACGGGGATCGAAGTAGAGGATTTTACCCAGTTCGACTTCGGCCAGTGTCGCCTTCTTGCCCTCGACCGTCGTCGCCTGCAAAGGAATGGGCTCGAATAGACCCTGCGCTTCCTTCATCAACGCGTCCTCGGCGGTAAACGCCGAGGGTACATGCGTCAGCGCGAGCGCCGCCGCGAGAAGTGCCGTGGAGGACTTCATCGTGCTGTTCCGCTATCTGTGATCTCCGTCGGTCTCGTCACGGCCTCAGCGGCCCGCGCCAGTACCGCCGCCCTGGCCCGGACCCATGCCCTGACCCGGACCCATGCCCTGGCCCCGACCCATGCCCCGGGGCGCCTCGTCGGGCAGGACAATCCCTTTGCTCCTGGCGCGCTCGCGCATTTGCTCATGGTGCTCGGCGCGGATTTGCTGACGCTCCTGCTCGCTAGTGGCTGAGCGCATTTTCTCTTGGTATTTGCGCATTTCCTCTTGCGTCATGAGCTGCCGACCGTAAACCGGCTCTTGCGTCTGCGCCGTCGCCACTCCGGAAACGGCGATAAGAATACAGAAGCCCAAGGCAATGACGAGACCAGCGAGCCGATCGCGAGTCATGATGGGGTCCCCCGGATTCAGGTTGTCTTCGCTCGTTGAGACCAATGTACCTCAGCCAGCTAAAACCGGCGACGTGAGATTCATTCTCAACTAATACGATAACATGTATCCAGAACATATCCAATCGCGCACCAGCGAGTCAACAAGCTCACGGTCTTGGCGGACGCCGCCCACCGCCGTTCGCGCTTTCGTGTGGATGCTGTGGTGGCTGCTGGCCTGCTTGCCCTGGAGCTTATCCGCCGAGGATGCCGCGCCCTGGTACGTCTACCGCGATGCAGGCGCGCCCGAAAATCACGGTTTATGGTCGAACGTGGTGCCGGCAACCGGCAACGAGATGCCGCGCATCGATCTCGCCGACCGGACCGGGCCGGCCTCGGGAGCGAGCGCGATCCGCATCGACATCGCCTTCGCCAGCGTCGGCTGGTGCGGCGTCGCCGTCGCCAGCGACACCGGATATTGGGGCGACCGGCCGGGCGACGGCTTCGATCTGCGTCGTGCCCGCGCGCTCTCGTTCCGCGCCCGCGGCGCTGCCGGCGGCGAGCGCATCCGCGTCAAGGCCGCGGTGGCTGGCGACCAGCCGTTCGGCGACTCGGCGCCGTTGCCGATCGACTCCGGCTGGCTCCAGCTGTCCGCCGACTGGCGGGAGTACCGCGTAGACACCGATGGGCGCGATCTCTCGCGCGTCGTCACGCCGTTCATGCTGATCGCCAACCGCAAGCAGAACCCGGGCGGGCGGCTGACCATCTTCCTCGACGACATGCGCTACGAGATGGCGCCATGAGCCGCCTGATCCTGGCTTTCTTCGTGCTGCTGTTGACGGGGATGCTCGGGTCACATGCGGCGCGGGCCGAGAACCAGTCGGAGTTCATCGGCTATCTTCGCGGCCAGCGGCCGGCCCTCATCGCCTTCAATCCAAGCCGGTACGATCCGCGTACGCCACCGGCCGGCGCGTACCCCGCCGATGAGTTGCGCGCCGATCTGACGGCGCTACGCCCGGCCTTCGACGGCCTTGTCTTGTACGGCTTCGATGCCACGCTCACTCCCGGCGTCCTCGAACAGGCGGCGTCGCTCGGCTACCGCGCCGTGCTGCTCGGCATCTGGGATCCGAAATCGGAGGCCGAGACAGCGGGCGTCGCCGATCTGGTCCGCCTGTACCGTGACCGGCTGGCGCTCGCCGTTTGCGTCGGCAACGAGGGGATCAACGACAACCGCTACACCATCGAGGATCTCCGCCACGCGCGTGACAACCTGCGCCGCCTGACCGGGACGGGCGCGGCGGCGCCGGTGACCACCAGCGAGCCGGCGGGCGACTACGGCTGGCCAACGTTGCGCGGATTCGGCGACTTCCTTGCTCCCAATATTCACCCGGCGATCGACCAGGAGGCGTTGAGCCCCGAGGCCGCCGTCGCCTGGGTGCGCGGCCGGGCGGAGGCGATCGCGCGGCTCGCCGGCAAGCCAGTGCTGGTCAAGGAAACCGGGGTTCCGAACGGTGGCGGCGCGCCACATAGCCCGGAACGGCAGCGGGCGTTCTGGGCCGAGTGGCTCGCCCACGGCCGTTCGTCGAGGAGCGGCCGCGCGGATCCGCTGATCTCCTTCGCCGCCGCCTTCGAGGCGTTCGATGCGCCCTGGAAAGGCATGCAGCTGGGCAACCCGATGGAAGCTCATTGGGGACTCGATGACCGCCGAGCGAGAGCCGCATCCGGCGTTCCATGCCTGGGCGGAAGCAGCAGCCGGTCGGCGCTGACCAAGCTCTTCCCCGCCATGACGCATGCACCGTGCGCGCCATCACTGCCGTGTCTGGCGGAAGGCGTAGTCTGACAGTCGATGGACGAGGATCGCAATCACCGGCTCGATCTTGCCGAGCGGCGGGATCGCCTGAGGCTGATTTGGAGCGAGAACGTCGGGCCGATAACCTTCCGGCGTCTGCTCGACCGGTTCGGGACGGCCGCCGCCGCCCTGCGGGCATTGCCGGACCTCGCCCGGCGGGGTGGCCGGCGACAGGCCGTGCACATCTGCACGGCGGCCGAGGCGGAAGCCGAGATGGCGGCGTGCGCGGCGCGAGGCGCGCAACTGCTGGTGCTTGGCGACCCCGGATATCCGCCACAGCTCGCGGCGATCGAGGACGCGCCGGCAACCCTCGCGGTGATCGGCAATGTGGCGCTGCTCAGCCAGCCGGCGATCGCCGTGGTCGGCAGCCGCAACGCCTCCCTCAACGGCCGCTCGCTGGCGCGCGGCCTCGCCCGAGACCTGGCGGCCAACGGCTTCGTCATCGTCTCGGGGCTGGCGCGGGGCATCGACGCCGAGGCGCACCGGGGTGGCCTGGCCACCGGCACGGTGGGGGTGCTCGCCGGCGGCGTCGACGTTTGCTATCCGCGCGAGAATGCCGAGCTTTATGCGCAAATCGCCGAACAAGGCGCGCTCGTTTCCGAAGCCCCGCCGGGCATGGCTCCGCAGGCCCGCCACTTTCCCAGGCGAAACAGGGTGATCTCGGGGCTGGCGCGCGGCGTGGTGGTTGTCGAGGCGAACCTGCGGTCCGGTTCGCTGATCACCGCCCGGATGGCGCTGGAGCAGGGTCGCGAGGTGTTCGCCGTGCCGGGTTCGCCGCTCGATCCCCGCGCGCGCGGCTGCAACGACCTGATCCGCCAGGGAGCGGCCTTGACCGAGAGCGCGGCCGACGTTCTGGCGGTGCTCGGCTCGCCATTCGCCCCACGGCCGACCACCTCGCCGCCGGTGGCCCAGGCGCCGCCGCTACCGACGGAGGACGGCGCGGAAGTAGATGAAGCCCGCCTGACGGTCGCGGAAACGCTGTCGCCGGCGCCGGTGGCGGTTGACGAAATCATTCGCACCTGCCAATTGTCGCCGGCACTGGTTTCGACCATCTTGCTCGAATGGGAGCTGGCGGGCCGGCTGGAACGGCATCCCGGGAACCGGGTAAATCTGACGGCTTGACAGGCGGAGGCGAGCGAATGGACGTGGTGATCGTCGAGTTGCCGGCGAAGGCGAAGACGATCAACAAGTATCTCGGCGACGGTTATACCGTCCTCGCCTCCTACGGCCACGTTCGCGACCTGCCGCCGAAAGACGGCTCGGTGCGGCCAGACGCCGACTTCGCCATGGATTGGGAGGTCGACGACCGGGCCGGAAAGCACATCAAGGCGATCGCCGAGGCGGTGCGCGGCGCCGAGCGCCTGTATCTCGCCACCGACCCCGACCGCGAAGGCGAGGCGATCTCCTGGCACGTGTGCGAGGTATTGCGACAGAAGAAGGCGCTGCGGGGAGTCGACATCAAGCGGGTCGTCTTCAACGAGATCACCCGTGGCGCCATTCTCGATGCGTTCGCCCGGCCTCGCGATCTCGACGGCGAGCTGGTCGAAGCCTACCTCGCGCGGCGCGCGCTCGACTACCTCGTGGGATTCACGCTCTCGCCGGTGTTGTGGCGCAAGCTCCCCGGCAGCCGCTCCGCCGGCCGCGTGCAGTCGGTGGCTCTGCGGCTGATTTGCGAGCGGGAATCCGAGATCGAGAACTTCCGCTCGCGCGAGTATTGGACCGTCGAAGGCGTCTTCCGCAAGCACAGCGGCGAGACGTTGACGGCGGCGCTGACCCACCTCGACGGGCGCAAGCTCGACAAGTTCGACCTGGCCGACGAGACGGCGGCGCTGACCGCGGTTCGCGCCGCCGAGGCGCGCGCCTATGCCGTCGACAGCGTCGAGCGCAAGCAGACCCGCCGTAACCCGGCGCCGCCCTTCGTCACCTCTACCCTGCAGCAGGAGGCGTCGCGCAAGCTGGGCTTCGGCGCCAGCCACACGATGCGAGTGGCGCAGCGGCTTTACGAGGGGGTGGCGATCAACGGCGAGACCGTGGGCCTCATCACCTACATGCGAACCGACGGCGTGCAGATGTCGACCGAGGCGATCACCGCCTGCCGGACGCTCATCGACGGCGAGTTCGGCCGCCGTTACCTGCCGGAGAAGCCGCGCTTCTACAAGACAAAGGCGAAGAACGCGCAGGAGGCGCACGAGGCGATCCGCCCGACCGACGTGCATCGCAAGCCCGCCGATGTAGTCGCCTTCCTCGACAACGACCAACGGCGACTGTACTCGCTGATCTGGAAGCGCACGCTGGCGAGCCAGATGGAATCGGCGGTGCTCGACCAGGTCGCCGTCGATATCGCCTCCGAGGACCGTAAGGTGATGTTCCGCGCCACCGGCTCGGTGGTCGCCTTCGACGGCTTCCTGCGCGTCTATCGCGAAGGACGGGACGACCCGGAAACCGAAAAGCCCGACGCCGCGGCGCGGGCGGACGAGGACAGCGAGCGGATGCTGCCGGACGTGCAGCGCGGCGAGCCTGTCGATCGGCTGAGCATCACCCCCGAGCAGCATTTCACCCAGCCGCCACCGCGCTTCACCGAGGCGAGCCTGGTCAAGCGCCTCGAAGAACTCGGCATCGGCCGGCCGTCCACCTATGCCACCATCCTCTCGGTGCTGCAGGAACGCAAGTACGTGCGTCTCGAAAGCCGCCGCTTCCTGCCCGAGGACAGGGGCCGGCTGGTCACGGCGTTTCTCGAAAGCTTCTTCGAGCGGTATGTCGCCTATGGCTTCACCGCGGCGATGGAGGAGCGGCTCGACGACGTCTCCGGCGGCAGAATCGACTGGAAGGCGGTGCTGCGCGACTTCTGGCGGGACTTTTCGTCGGCCGTCGAACAAACCAAGGGCCTGCGCGTGAAAGAGGTGCTGGACGCGCTGGATGGGCTGCTGGGTCCGCACTTCTTCCGCGATGCAGCCGAAGGCTCCGATCCGCGTGTCTGCCAGAGCTGCAAAACCGGCCGGCTCGGGCTCAAGCTCGGCAGGTTCGGCGCCTTCATCGGCTGCTCGAACTATCCGGAGTGTCGCTACACCCGTCCGCTGATCCCGGCCGGAGGCGACGACGCTCAGCCGGCGTCCGCCGCAGGCGTGAACGGCGCGCGCGTGCTGGGCGAGGATCCGGCGACCGGTCAGCCTGTGAGCCTGCGCACGGGCCCCTACGGCCATTACGTTCAGCTCGGCGCGGCCTCGGAGATCGCACCGGTGGCCGGAGCCCCCAGCGAGACCCAGCCGCAAACCGATACGGAGAAGCCGAAACCGAAGCGTCGGGGCAAAGCGAAGGCCGAAGCCGAGGCGAAGCAAAAGCCGAAGCGGATATCCTTGCCGCGCGGGCTGGATCCTGAATCCCTCGATCTCGACAAGGCGTTGGCCTTGCTGTCGCTGCCGCGCGCGCTGGGCACGCATCCGGATACCAGCGAGACGATCATCGCCGGGCTCGGCCGGTTCGGCCCCTACCTGCGCGCGGGCGACGCGTATGTCTCGCTGAAAGGTGACGACGACGTGCTGAGCATCGGCCTCAACCGCGCGGTCGACCTGCTGTCGCGAGCACGGCCGGGCAAGGCGAAAGGCAAGAGCCTCGGCGCGCACCCGGCCGATGGCAAGCCGGTGCTGCTGAAGGCCGGGCGGTACGGCGCGTACGTCGAGCACGGCCAACTGCGGGCGACGCTGCCGGCCGGCACCGACACCGAGATGTTCGACATCGAGCGGGCGACGGCGCTGCTCGCCGACAAGGCCGGAAAAGCAACGCCGCAAGGCAAGTCGAAATCACAAGGCAAGTCGAAGTCCGGCGCCGGGCAAAACGACAGCAAGCGAACCAAGCAAGCCAAGGTTGCCGGCGTGGCCGAAGCACCGGCGCGAAGACGCGCCG
The DNA here is from genome assembly GCA_963786265.1 of uncultured Alphaproteobacteria bacterium. Lineage (GTDB taxonomy): Bacteria > Pseudomonadota > Alphaproteobacteria > Rhodospirillales > Defluviicoccaceae > Defluviicoccus. Next base: position 119,069 of record CAWAYT010000044.1, on the reverse strand, counting down.
CCAAGTCCTCAACGCGATCGTAGTTGCACGTGAACCTAAATCGGCGAGTTTTCGCGGGCGTTCTTCAGGTGGATATCGAAGACCTGAGCTGACCCCGATCTGCCGACATTTCGGTCGAACTATCCATGGCGACCAACACTCGGTCCAAGTCCGCGCCGTTTCCGAGCCGCGAGCAGATCCTGGAGTTCATCCGCGGCAGCGAGACGCGCGTCGGTAAACGGGAGATCGCCCGCGCCTTCCAGCTCGACGCCGAGCAGAAGGTCGAGCTGCGACGCGTTCTCAAGGAGCTGGAAACATCCGGGGAGATCGGCCGGGCTCGCGGCCGCCGCTATCAGGACTCCAGCGCCCTGCCGAGTGTCGGCGTCATCGAGATCACGGGCATCGATACCGACGGAGAAACGATGGCGCGCCCGTTCGGCTGGACCGATGGCGCGCCGCCGCTGATCTACGTCGCCCCCGAAAAGCGCAGCCGCGCCGCCTACGCTCCCGGAGAACGGGTGCTGGCGCGGCTGAAGCAAACCGGATCCGGCTCGTACGAGGCGCGGGTGATCCGCCGGCTCGCCGCCGCGCCCGACCGGACGCTGGGGATCGTGACCGAGGTGGGCGAGAGCATGCGCATCGTTCCGGTGGAAAAGCGGGCGCGGGCGGAGTTTTTGCTGCCGCCGGAAGCGCGCCTGGGAGCCGAGGCGGGCGAGTTGGTGTGGGCGGAGATCCAACCGGGACGGCCGCTCGGGCTGAAGAGCGCGCGGATCGTCGAGCGGCTCGGTCCGACGATGGGGCCGAGGTCGATCTCGTTGATCACCATCCACGACCACGACATCCCGCACGCCTTTTCGGAGGAAGCGCTAGCGCAGGCGAAGGCGGCCGGGCCGGCGCTGCTGAAGGGCCGGGTCGACCTGCGCAAGGTGCCGCTGGTCACCATCGACGGCGAGGACGCGCGCGACTTCGACGACGCCGTCTGGGCGGAGCCGACCCGGACCCCGGCAATGCCGGCGGCTGGCGCCTGCTGGTGGCGATCGCCGACGTGGCCCACTACGTGCGGCCGGGCAGCCCGCTCGACAAGGCGGCGCTCGACCGCGGCAATTCCGTCTACTTCCCCGACCGCGTCGTGCCGATGCTGCCGGAGGAGCTGTCGAACGGCTGGTGCTCGCTGGTCCCGGAGGAGGACCGGCCGTGCCTCGCCGCGCACCTGTGGATCGACGCCGACGGCGAACCTGCTGCGGCACCGTTTCGAGCGCGGCATGATGCGCTCGGCGGCGCGGCTGACCTATCGGCAGGTGCAGGCGACCCGCGAGGGCATCCGCGACGAGGTCGACGGCCAGGCTGGCCGACAGCGTTATTGCCCCGCTCTACGGCGCCTACGGGGCGCTGGCCCAGGCGAGGCGCGGCGCGCGGCGTGCTCGAGCTGGACGATGCCGGAGACGGCGCGTGCTGATCGACGCCGATGGCAATGTCGCCGGCATCGAGATGCGCGAGCGGCTCGACAGCCACAAGCTGATCGAGGAATTCATGATCGCCGCCAACGTCGCCGCCGCCGAGGCGCTGGAGGAACGCAAGGCGCCGGTGCTCTACCGGGTGCACGACCAGCCGACCCGCGAGAAGCTGGCCAGCCTCGCTGAGTTCCTGCAGACGCTCGGCCTGAAGCTCGCCGCGCGGCCAGGTGGTGCGGCCGCGCGACTTCAACCGCATCCTCGAGCGGGTCGCAGGGCCGGCCGGAAGCGCGCCTGGTCAACGAGGTGGTGCTGCGCAGCCAGGCGCAGGCCGCCTACGATCCCGACCAACATCGGCCACTTCGGTCTGGCGCTGCGGCGCTACTGCCACTTCACCTCGCCGATCCGCCGCTACGCCGATCTGCTGGTGCACCGCTCCCTGATGACCGCGCTGCGCCTGGGCGACGACGGGCTGGCCGGAAGCGGCGAGGATTTACCGCGCATCGCCGAGCACATTTCCGGCACCGAGCGGCGCGCCGCCGCGGCGGAACGCGACGCGGTCGACCGCTTTACCGCCGCCTACCTTTCCGAACAGGTGGGCGCGGTGATGCCCGGACGAATCAGCGGCGTCACCCGCTTCGGCTTGTTTCTCACCCTCGATCAATCGGGCGCCGACGGGCTGGTGCCGATCAGCACCTTGCCCAACGACTACTACGAGCACGACGAGGCCGGGCACCGGCTCGTCGGCCGCTCATCCGGCCTCGTCTTCCGGCTTGGTGATTTGGTCGAGGCCCGCCTTGTCGAGGCCAATCCTCTCACCGGCGGCATCATTTTCGAGGTTATGGGCGGCATCGGCGAGGGACGCCGCCCCAGGTCCAAGCCGACGCGCGCACCCCGCCGCGCCGTTCGCGGCCGGCGGTGATGGCCGAACCTCAGGCCGCATGATAGCTCGAACAACCTGACAATCGTCATTGCGAACCCGCAAAGCGGGTGTGGCAATCCAGAATTAGCAAGGCCTACGAAACATAGATTGCTTCGCTTCGCTCGCAATGACGTGTTTTTCGATATCTCCGTATGCTTAGCGGATCGCGCCCTCCCTTCGCATATTCCTGCAATGCGATTAAGTTTATCCGCGAGGCTTTGCGCGGACCACTTGCTGCCTTTTGGCACCCAATTGTATAATGCGCCCGTAAGAAGGTCCTTCACCAGTCCAAAGACAGAATAATGTCTGAGAGGGAGCAGGGTGGCTCATATCATAAGACCCCAGAGGACAATCGAAACGGATGTACTTATCATCGGCACTGGGCCGATCGGCTGCACCTTCGCACGCTTGCTGGGCGAGAAAGGTGATCGAGATGTACTGATGATAGATGCCGGCGGCCAGCTATCAGAAAGGCCAGGAGAGCACCTGAAGAACGCCTTCATTTATCAGCGCGACATCGACAGGTTTACGCCCGGTCGTTCAGGGGCACCTGAACTTAGTCTCCATACCAACGGCGGGCGGATATACGCCCAACCTCGACCCGATAGCGTTTCGTCCCGACAGTCCGACAATGCGGAGCGGACAAAATCCGCGGCAGGATCCGACGAGGAACTTACCGGCCGCCGCGGTGAGCTATGGCGTCGGCGGCATGTTTACGCACTGGACGTGTAACACGCCGCGCCACGATCCAGAGCTCGAAAGGATCGGCTTCATCTCCGATGCGGAGTGGGACGCACTCTATACAAAGGCCGAGTCGCTCCTTGACGTTCATACGGATGTCTTTTCGCGCTCCTTGCGTCACCAAGCGGTAAAGAACGCCCTGCAATCCCACTACGGTGAGCGGGCGGATATTCGCGATCTGCCGGTCGCGGGCCACCGTCGTCGGGACAATGACGAATTCGTCCACTGGACCGGTAGCGATACCGTCCTAGGGCCGCTTATCGATCCGCGACAACATCTTGGCGGGCGGTTCGGTATTCTTCCGCACCACCGCGCCAAGTCTCTGCGCGTCGATGGCGGACAGGTGAAGCACGCCGTCGTCGACGACTTGATGCGATGGGAGCATGTCGAAATCCGGGCCAACGTGTTCGTCGTCTGCGGCGGATCGATCCCGACATGCCAGCTCTTGTGGAATTCAGAGATTCGCCCAACCGCCCTGGGCCGTTATCTGACGGAACATCCGATGACCTTCTGCCAGATCGTCCTGCGAAGGCAAATCATCGAAGAGATCGCCGCGGCCGCGCGTGCCGCGGTAAGCCCGGACGATACGGCGCGCTATCCGGATCCTGTTCCCGTGCCGATGCGCGACCCGCCGCCGATGGTCTGGATCGCCCCGAGAGCAGGCCGGCCGTGGCATTGCCAGGTTCACCGGGATTCCTTCAGCTACGGGATGCTGCCGGGCGACATCGATGATCGCGTTATTGTCGATCTTCGCTGGTTCGGCATGGTCAATCCGAACGAGAATAACCAAGTCACGTTCGAGCCGGATATCAATGACAAATTCGGGATGCCCCAGCCGACATTCGAATATTCGCTCGATGAAGATGACCGCTCGCGCGCTCACCTGATGTTCCAGGACATGGTGGAGGCGGCGGGGGCGTTGGGCGGTACTCTGCCATCGTCGCCGGCGCAGTTCTTGCCGGCCGGCCAATCCTTGCACATCATGGGAGTGCATCGGATGGGCGAGGCCAACGACGGCGCATCGGTGACCGACGCTTATTCCCGGGTTTGGGGCTTCGATAATTTATACCTGGGCGGCAACGGCATGATACCGACGCGCACCGCGGTCAATCCCACTCTCACTTCCTGCGCGCTGGCGATCAGATCGGCTGAAAGCATTACCGGCGGATGAGGATCGGCGAGGCATGAACTCGGACTGAAATTGTTCAAGGAGTTCATCTTCGAGCAGGCGCCGTTCGCGGCCGGCGGTAACCCGAAGAGCAACTCGCGCCATCACCCATCCGCGCAGCCGCCGGGCCAGATAGCGCAAATGGGCTTGCTCAGATTCTTCGGATACGGCGGACGACCGGCCCCGTCGCAGCGAATCCCCGCCGCATGCGGAACGACCATGCTCACCCGCTCCCGTCGAGGGAGAGGGGTCAGCATTCTCTCCTCCCTCTCCCCTTGCGGGAGAGCGTTGGGTTGGGGTGAGGGGCGCGCCGCACGGACGGGTCGAAGCCTAACGGCCGGATGCCGTCCAGGTCTGGACTTCATCGTAGGTCAGCACGCCGTCGTTGTTCTTGTCGGCGGCGTCGAAGTCGATCATGCGATAGGCGACGAACTCCTCGACGGTGAGCCGGCCGTCGCCATTCTTGTCGGCGGCGCGAAAGGCTTTCTCGTCGACCGTCTCGATCACCGCCAGCTCCTCGACCGTCACCACGCCGTCCTTGTTCCGGTCGGCGAAGTAGAACACATCGACCATCCGCTTCTGATACTCCTGCCGGTCGATGCGCCCGTTCTTGTCGTAGTCGGTGAGCCCGAACGGCTCGCCTTCCTCCTGCCCCCGCGCGGAGTTCGGGGAGGCTGCCGCCACGAGGAGGAGGCCAAATGCGGCGGTTCCGAGGACCAGAGAGCGGTCAACGCGCATTGATCGTTTCCTTTTCCGGCAAGAGGAAATCAGCTGACGAGTTGCCACGTGCCGTCCGGCTGCCGGCAGGCGGTGCCGTAACTCTTCTGTGGCTTGCCGCCGATGGTGACGCTCTGCTCGTACTCGCGGCAGTACTGGCCGTTGTTGGCCTGAAAGGTGCGGACCGGCGTGACCGAGCCGGAGTTGCCGGTATCCGGATTGCGCCAGGTCGTCGCCGAGCCGGACGGCTTGCTCTCCAGCGCCTGCTGCGTGGTGGTCGAAGCCGTGCGCTTGTCCCGGTCGTCGAGGACACTGCCGGTGGCCCCGCCCAGCAGCCCGCCCAGCAGCACGCCCGCCGCGATGCCGGTAGCGCTTCCGCCCGCCGCCGCGCCGAGCAAGCCGCCTCCCGCCGCGCCGAGAGCCGCGCCGATGCCGGTCTTCGGCCCAAAGTCCGAGCCGCCCCCACCGCCGCCGCCTCCACCCTGGCACGACGTAGTCGCCAGCCCCGCCACCAGCACCGCCGGCAGCATGATCGTCTTGCGCGCGTTCGCCATCATTCCGGATGCCCTCAACGCCTTGTTCGCCGTTCAGTCAGCAAGCCTAAGCGATCCGCGACGCGCTCTCAAGCCGAGGATCGCAGGCTCAGGAGGCGGAGGCTACGCCCTTCTGCTCGAGCAGCTGCTGCAGTTCGCCGCTCTGGTACATCTCGCGGACGATGTCGCAACCGCCGACGAACTCGCCGCCGACGTAGAGTTGCGGAATGGTCGGCCAGTTGGCGAACTGCTTGATGCCCTCGCGCAGGCCGGGGTCGGTCAGCACGTCGATGCCCTTGAACTTGACGCCCATGTTGGTAAGCGCCTGCACCACGGCGGCGGAAAAGCCGCACTGCGGGAACATCGGCGTGCCCTTCATGAACAGCACCACCGGACTGTCGGTGATTTCCTGACGGATGCGGGTAAAGACCGGATTCTCGTTCATCTGTGAAGTCCCTCTGGGAGCGCTATTCGTTGGGGGCGGCGGTGGTCAGCGCCAGCGCGTGCAGAGCCGTTCCCATTCTGCCCTGTAGCGCCTGGTAGACGATCTGATGCTGCTGCACCCGCGTCTTGCCGGTAAACGCGGAGGAGACGATCAGCGCCGCGTAATGGTCGCCGTCGCCCCGCAGGTCCTCGATCGTCACCTGCGCGTCGGGCAGTGCCTCCTTGATCAGGCGCTCGATTTCGAGGGCGTCCATCGCCATGCTTGGGCTCTCCTCTTGTCCGATGCCTAAGGTGATCCGATGCTACGGTGACATGAAGCGCGGCAGCCAGCTCTCGTTCGCCTCTCGCAACGCTGCCAGCGATATGGCGTGCTCGCATCCGACCGTCAACTCGGCGCCTCCGACGCGCCCGATGCGCCGACACCGGAACTCCGGCGCTCACGGCCGCCGCTTCGATCCCGGCCGCCTCGGTCGCCGGCACGGCGATGATATAGCGGCCCTGATCCTCGCCGAACAGCCACGCCTGCAAGAGCGAGCCGGCCGCCTCCGGCGGCGCATGGATCGTGGCGCCGATGCCGCCGGCCAGCGCCATCTCGGCGACGGCGACCAGCAGCCCGCCGTCGGAGATGTCGTGGCAGGTGCGCACCCGGCCCTGCTCGATCAGCGCGCGGATGAAGTCGCCGCTCCGCCGCTCCGCCGCGAGGTCGACCGGTGGCGGCGCGCCCTCTTCCCGGCCCTCGATCTCGCGCAGGTAGAGCGACTGGCCGAGCCAGCCGTCCCCCTTGCCGCCGCCGACCAGCAGCAGCGCCTCGCCTTCCGCCTTCAGCGCGATGGTCGCCATGCGCGACCCGGTCGCGCCAACAGGCCGACGCCGCCGACGGTCGGCGTCGGCGGAATGGCCGCGCCATTGGTCTCGTTGTAGAACGACACGTTGCCGGAGACGACCGGGAAGTCGAGCGCCCGGCAGGCCTCCGCCATTCCCTCGATGCAGGCGGCGAACTGGCCCATGATCTCCGGCTTCTCCGGGTTGCCGAAGTTCAGGCAGTCGGTGATCGCCAGCGGCGTGGCGCCGACCGCCGTCAGGTTGCGCCAGGCCTCCGCCACCGCCTGCCGGCCGCCCTCGCGCGGATCGGCGAGGCAGTAGCGCGGCGTGCAGTCGGCGGTGACGGCGATGCCCTTCGGCGTCCCGAGGACGCGCAGCACGGCGGCGTCTCCCCCCGGCCGCTGCACGGTCGAGGCCAGCACCATGTGGTCGTACTGCTCCCAGATCCAGCGCTTGTTGGCGAGATCGGGACAAGCGAGCAGCCGCGTCAGCGCCGCCAGCGGGTCGTTCAGCGGCGGCAGCGTGCGCGCGTCGAAAATCGGCGGCCGGCGGCGTCGGCCGGCGCGGCCGGTCGTACTCCGGCGCCGCCGCGACCAGCGGCGCGATCGGCACGTCGACCACCACCTGGCCGTCTTGGCGAACGACCATGTGCCGGGTGTCGGTGATCTGGCCGACGACGGCGAAGTCCAGCTCCCACTTTTCGAAGACGGCGCGCGCCTGGGCCTCGGCGCCCGGCCGCAGCACCATCAGCATCCGCTCCTGGCTCTCCGACAGCATGATCTCGTAGGCGGTCATGCCGGTCTCGCGGGTCGGCACCCTGTCCAGGTCCAGCTCGACGCCGACGCCGCCCTTCGACGCCATCTCGAACGACGAGGAGGTAAGGCCGGCGGCGCCCATGTCCTGGATGGCGATGATCGCGTCGGTCGCCATCAGCTCCAGGCACGCCTCGATCAGCAGCTTCTCGGTGAACGGATCGCCGATCTGCACCGTCGGCCGCTTCGCCTCCGTCTCTTCGCTGAACTCGGCGGACGCCATGGTCGCGCCGTGAATGCCGTCCCGCCCGGTCTTCGAGCCGACGTAGACCAGCGGATTGCCCGGCCCGGCGGCGGCGGAATAGAAGATGCGCTCGGCCCGCGCCAGACCCACCGTCATCGCGTTGACCAGGATGTTGCCGTCGTAACCGCGATGGAACGTGCACTCTCCCGCCACCGTCGGCACGCCGACGCAGTTGCCGTAGCCGGCGATGCCGCCGACCACGCCGGCCACCAGGTGCCGCGTCTTCGGGTGCGCGGGATCGCCGAAGCGCAGCGAATTCAGGTTGGCGATCGGCCGCGCGCCCATCGTGAACACGTCGCGGAGGATGCCGCCGACGCCGGTCGCCGCCCCCTGGTACGGCTCGATGTAGGACGGGTGGTTGTGGCTCTCCATCTTGAAGATCACCGCCTGCCCATCGCCGATATCGACAACGCCGGCGTTCTCGCCCGGCCCGCGGATCACCCAGGGCGCTTGCGTCGGCAGCCGCTTGAGCCAGCGCTTCGAGGACTTGTACGAGCAGTGCTCGCTCCACATCACCGAGAACACGCCGAGTTCGGTCAGGCTCGGCGCGCGCCCCAGCACCTCCAGGATGCGCGCGTACTCCTCGGGGGAGAGCCCGTGCTGGGCGACGACTTCGGGCGTGATCTCGGTCATTATTGCTTGCGGGAAACTTCGGTCAGGCACGGCGGCCCCTTCTTAGCAGACAAGGGCGTGAAGGCAAACGGATGGCGGCTGCGGACACCAGAAGGCCTCACCCACACCGCTTGAAGCCATACTTGGGGTAGGTACCTAAACTTGCACCAATCAAAGGACGCCCGCAATGGACCTGCCACCAGTGTTGATCTACCCTTCTTTGCCTGCGGTCTGTTCAGGCCGGGGCAGTTAGCCTTTTTCCAATTACGTGAACTGGTGAGCAAGGTTGCAGATCCAGCCGAAGTTGCAGGAAGCCTGCTCTTGCGCGACGGTCTGCCGATCATTGATCCACAAGGACGCGGACGCGTCAGAGGCGCGGTTTTAAGGTTCGTGTCTGAACGATCAGCGGAAGCGTACGCTCGCATATCAGCAATGGAGCCCGAGAAGCACTATTGCTGGCAGGAAGTTCAGGTCGATGGGACATCTGCAAACCTTTTGGCCGGTCGGCGCCCAAGTAAAGGCAGTGGGAGCTGCGAGGACGCGGAGTGGAACGGCTGGACCGATCCGCTGTTTACCGCTGCCCTCGAGGTGGTAGAGCAGACCCTCAACTCGCAAGACTATGATTGGGATTTAAAGCCATTGTTCAGACTGCAAATGGCATATCTCCTGTTATGGTCTTCCATCGAGCGATACGTTTCGTTGCGTTACCATCTCGCCATCGTGTGACCGAAAAGATCGGTCGCCTTGCTCGCGAGCCGGCTTTTGCCGAAGGCCTCCTGCGGCACGTCAACAATAAACGAATCGTTTATCGCGTAGATCGGCCCAGCGACAAGGAAGTCTTGGATAGGGAACGACCCGAGAAGGCCATTCAATATTACTATCAGCTTCGATCAAACATTACACATAGAGGCAAAGCTGCGGTCCGAGATTACGAAATGCTGAAGCACTCTCTGACCGAGCTGTTAGCGATATTTCGCGAGGTGTTGAAGGTGGCAGAACGTGACGCCGGGTACTCCGGATAAAGGGGAAGACAGATAATTGAAGGTCATGCCGCAGGTAGCACGGATGCAGCTCGCGTAGGGCGGGTTAGGGCAACGCCCGTAACCCGCCGAATGCATGGGTACGGCACGAAGACATGCGGTGGGTTACGCTTACGCTAACCCGCCCTACAAATGCGTTGTTGAAGATAACCTCCCAGGTGCGCGGCTGCGAAGCAGGCCAGCTAGCGTAGGGCGGGTTAGGGCAACGCCCGTAACCCGCCGAATACATGGGTACGGCACGATGACATGCGGCGGGTTACGCTTACGCTAACCCGCCCTACATCCGCGTTGTTGAAGAAAGCGGGTCTATCTTCCGAAAGGAAACGGCCGCCCGGAAGGACGGCCGTGTCGAAGTCATCCACGATCGGGATTTACGCGGCGGGCTGCCTCAGCTTCAGCGCGTAGTCCTTGATCTCGTCGAGGCTAGCGGCGATCCGCGCGTTGACCGTGTTCGTGGCATCCTGATTGGACTTCGCCACCAACTCGGCGAGCTCGCGCATGTTGGAGAGCGCGCGCTCGAAGGCGCTCTTGGTCAGCTCCGCCTGCTTGGCGGCGATCTCCGGCGGCGAGCCGGCTTTCGCCAGCGCATCGACGGCTTTCGACGCCTCGTTCATGGTTTCCTGCAGAATCTCGGCCTGCCGCCTGGCGACCGCCTGCAGCCCTTCAAAGGCTACGCGATTGGCGCTGGTCAGCGCTTCCACGTTCTTCTTCTGGCTGGCGACGACCGAATCAAGATCGACGTTCGGCAGCTTGTACTGCTTCAGCGCGTTCGAGAATTCAGCCACCACTTTGCTGGGATCGAACTCCTTCAGCAGTTTGGAGACGTCGAAGAATGCTTGAGGACCGGTTACCATTGAAATCTCCCTTCTCTCGCCGCGGGGGCGAGTTCGTATCTGTGTTACCGAGCGGGAGTATGGTTGCTCGGCATGCAGCCGTCAACCCTTTTTTGTGCACCGCACAAAAAAATGCTGCGCTGCAGTACAGCATCGCGACGCTGGTAGCCGGTTCAGCCCGCCGGCGCCGGTGGCGTCTCCTCGACCGGCGGTTCGGAGGCGCTCTGTTCTCGCGCGCCACGCCTGGATCGCATCGGCAGGCAGCGGGCTATCTGTTCGGCGCGACGCAGGCCCCTGTCCACGGCCGCCATCGTCCGCGCCATGTCCGGGCTCTCGTCATTTATCCAGACGCGAAGGGCATCGAGATAAACCAGGGCCAGCCCCTTGGCCTTTATCCATCCCTCGCAGCCGCTGGACGAGATGCCGGCGGCCTCCAGCATCCAGGCCATCGACCTGGCCAGGCGCGCCGACAAGCACGCCAGCGACGCCGGATCGTAAGCTAGGTCGCGGAGGATGGCGACCGTGCCCGCTCGGCGGCCTTGCAGGGCATCGAAGCGGCGCATGACCACGTCGAAAAGGCGGTCGCGATGGCTATCCGCGCCAGCCGCCGGGCCTTGCGACAGCACCGCCTCGTCCGTCGAGCCAATCAGCCGGAGCAAAATTGCCGTCTTGCTGGAAAATGCCTGATACACCTCCAGCAGCGGCAGCTCGGCGAGCGCCGCTATGTCCGCCAGCGAAACCTTGCGCCAGCCGCGTTCGCTTGCCAGCGCCAGCGCCGCCTGCATGATCCGGTCAGTTACATCGTTCCCGGGCGCCATTGTTCTTCCTCGACTAGCCTTCCCGCCATTGTAACAGCTAACGCCATTGGCGAAACGCAAAAGCGTTCCCGCGCCTGAACCGGGACAGTGAAGTACGAAACAACGACTGGAGCGTAGCCGATCAACTGGCGAGTTCGCGAGAGCGCCTGGCCGCCGCGTGCACGGCGCGACTGAGGAGCGCCTGCAGAGCATCGTCCGCCATCAGCACGGCGAGCGCCGCGGCCGTCGTGCCGCCGGGGCTTGTCACATTGCGCCGCAGCAGTTCCGGCGGCGCGCCGGAGCGTGCGAGAAGCTCGCCAGAGCCGGCAATCGTCTCCCCCGCCAGGCGTTGCGCCATGGCGGCCGGCAGCCCCGCCTCCACTCCCGCGCGAGCCAGGCACTCGGCCATTAAGAACACGTAAGCCGGACCGCTTCCGGAGACGGCGGTCACCGCGTCCATCAGCGCCTCGTCATCGATCCACAGCACGACGCCCACCGCCGCCAGCAGCTGCTCACAGATAGCGCGCTGGCCCTCGTCCGCGGCGGCATTGCCGCAGGCGACGCTGATACCGCGTCGGACAGCGGCGGGTGTGTTCGGCATCGCGCGAACCAGCGCGGCCTTCGTGCCCAGGTGAGTGGCCAAGCTGGCGATCGTCTTGCCGGCGGCAATCGACAGCACAACGGCGCCGGCGGTGGCGAAGCGCGCATAATGCGGAGCGATGGCGTCGACGACTTGCGGCTTGACGGCAAGCACGACGACGTCCGGTGACGACGACGGCAGATCGGTTGGACGATACACCACCGGGACGGAGCGATCCGTGGCCACCCGCGCCCGCGACCCGTCGGGTTCAACGACCGTTATAGCCGCCGCTGACATCCCCCTTTCGAGCCAGCCCTGCAGCAGGGCACCGCCCATATTGCCGCAGCCGACCAGGACGACCGAACGCGGCATGCGAGGATCAGGCTTCGCCCACGGTTTCGATCATTGCCGCGGCAAGTGCCTCGGCGGCGGATTTGCCGCCCCAGACGACATATTGGAATGCTGGATAGAAGCGCTCGCAGTCGATGAACGCGTTCTGCAGCAGATCCTCGACCTGCTCGGGACTAGGCCCGGAGCTGCCCCGCAGCGGTAGAGCGTGCCGATAGGCGAGAAGGCCCTCCTCCTGCCAGATGGCGAAGTGCCCCATCCATACCTTGTCATTGATCAGCGCCAGGAGTTCGTGAACCGGGGCACGCCGCTGTTTCGGCACCCGCGTATCGAACGCGACCGTGAAGTGCATCGCCCCCACGGTCTCGTTCCATGCACAAAAAACGTTGTAGTCACACCACTTGCCAGGAACCTGAACCGCCATCTCCTGATCGTTCGGACGGTCGAATACCCAGTCGTTGGCGGCGACGATCTGCTCAATCACGTCCAGAGGCGTCGCCTCTTCGATGTCCGGCATGCCAATGACGGTCATGACTGGCCTCTCCTCGCGCAGAGTTAAATTCGTCGTCTGGAAGGATTGCGCCGCGCATCCCGAGCACGCATCTGCTCTCGACATTTTGCGCCCGATGGACTTCTAAGCACAAAAACTAGGTTGCCAGAAGTGTGAAGATGGCGCAAGGCGTGCGTAGAGAATATCTGTGATATACTGGCGTGCAACCGGCTTGGGCCGTGGTGGATGGCTAAACTCCCTCTACGCCGATGTCGGCGGTCGGTTGCGGCCCGCCGCCCGTAGCCGCGCCGTCCGCAATCTTCGCCTCCAGTTCGCTGAGCCGGCGCTCCATGCGCTCTTGCTCCGCGCGCGCGTTGGCGGCCATCGCCTGTACCGCTTCAAATTCGTCCCGACGCACCAAGTCGAAATCCGCAACCAGCCGCTCGATCCGTTGCCGAACCATAGCGTCGAGCTCTTGCTTGACGCCGACTACGGTAGATGCCGCACCGCTCGCTACTTTCGCCAAATCGTCGAAAAAGCGATTGCCGGTTTGCATGAATTTGTCCTCTAGCGGTGATTACTGCGTTGCACATTATAAAGGCCGGCTTCGCGGCAATGCAACCCACTCACGGACCTCGGAAACCCGTCATCGCGAGGGCAGCGAAGCGATCCACTTTCCGTACGCCCTCCCAAAGTGGATTGCTTCACCCGCTCTGCGCGGGTTCGCAATGACGATTGCGCGGCTTTTGAGCAGCCTCCAGTCGGCTTCCGGGCGGCCCGAGGCACTTTTTCGCAGGCGGTATAGATGGCCGCGCACCGGCGTTATCAACATACGCAGCGTCGGAAGTGACCTGCACCACATCCGGCGTCTTCAGACTTTAGTAAAATATTGTTGGTAAAAAAGCGCTGTAACTCACTTGGATCGCGTCTGACCTCGAACCCGCAAATTCCGATGCGGCGGGCGGCGCGGCGGAGAAGCAGTTATGGCAACCTTGGCATTGAATCGCCGCTTGCTGATTGGCCATGATTGGCAAGAACTGGCGGAATGGGTTCACGCTATCGGCGAGCTCGCCGATATGACGGACGACGAGATCGACCTGCTCGCCGCGCCCGCGCCAGACATTCTGTCCGACGCGGCCCGGCATATCGGCTAGATGCTTTACCGGCGAATCATACGATAGCCGAAGAGCAGTATCAGGGAGCCGATGACGGCGACAATGAAGCTGCCGAAGTTGAAGCCATCGACGCCGCCGTATCCCAGCGAAGTCGCGATGAACCCTCCGATGAGCGCGCCGGCGATGCCGAGAGCGATGGTGATGAAGACACCTCCCGGATCCTTGCCCGGCATGATGAACTTGGCGATGAGCCCGGCCAGCAGGCCGAAGATGATCCACGAAATAATCCCCACGGTATCCCCTCCGAACTAGTTAGTTCGCGCGCCGGCGGCCGCACGGCGGGTTCGCCAACGTGAGCGCGAATTGTGAAACGGCGGGTGAGCAAAAATGTTCCGCGATGCCCGCGGCGACAGCACCAATGAAGTAGCGGTGCCGAGAACGCCAGGTCGGAGTTGTCGCATTTCCCGAACGGATCGTGGCTTGATCTTACGAGGGGCGTGTCTCAGGTTATGGGCATGGACACTGATAGCCAGATGAACACCGACATCTCGACTCCCCTTCTGCCCTACCGCATCACTATCTGCGGCCTTTCGGAGCTGGCGGGGCACGCCGGGGCGGGAATTACCCACGTTGTCTCGATCCTTGATCCGGCGTGGCCGGATCCGAACGATTTTCAGCAATACGCGCCGCATCGCCGGGTTGTTTATCGCTTCGATGACGTCGTTGAGGTCGGCACGGGCTATACCGCCCCGACACAGAGCGACGTAAGCGCCCTGCTCGAGCTCGGCCGGGAGCTGATGGATGAGCCCGTGGAACAACTGCTCATCCATTGTCACGCCGGGGTATCGCGCTCGACCGCCGCGGCGGCGATCCTGATGGCACAAAGCAATCCGGGACGCGAGCACGATGTGTTCGCGGAGCTCGAGCGCGTGCGGCCGCGCAGCTGGCCGAACGCATTGATGCTGCGGATGGCGGACGCGCTGCTCGAACGCAATGGCGCGCTGGTGGCGGAACTGCGTAGGCACCAGCGGCGCATCGCCCGGGCCTTTCCGGAATTCGCCGCGATGCTCGCCCAATACGGTCGGGCGCACGAGATCGCCGGTCTCAACGAAGCGCTGTAGCCGCTCCAGGGCTGGAAAGCTGTCCGGCTAGCGGATCAGCGCGGTAGAGCCGGTTGTCACGCGCGCTTCGAGGTCGCGATGCGCCTGAGCCGCTTCGCTGAGCGGATAGCTCTGATTGACGGCGATCCGTACGTGGCCGGCCAGCACCACCTCGAACAGCTCGCTGGCCGACGCCCGCAAGTCCTCGGTCTTCGCCGTGTAGTGCATCAGCGTCGGCCGGGTGAAAAACAATGAGCCCCTCTGCGACAGGATGGCCGGCTCGAAAGGGGGGACTGGGCCGGAGGCGTTGCCGTAGGAAACCATCATTCCGAGCATGCGAAGCGAATCGAGGGAGCCCTCGAAGGTCGCCTT
This sequence comes from uncultured Alphaproteobacteria bacterium, assembly GCA_963786265.1. Taxonomy (GTDB): domain Bacteria; phylum Pseudomonadota; class Alphaproteobacteria; order Rhodospirillales; family Defluviicoccaceae; genus Defluviicoccus. The sequence continues at coordinate 103,949 of CAWAYT010000044.1, read as the reverse complement.
GCCGACGCCGTCATAGACCACCGCGACGCCGGCGCCGCCGGTAACCTCGCGAACGCGCTCGGCGACGTTTTCCCGGCTATAGACGATCGTGTGATCGCAACCGTTGCTCTTGGCGATAGCCGCCTTCTCATCCGAGCCGACCGTGCCGATGACCAACGCGCCCAGGTGCTTCGCCCACTGGCAGAGAATCGAGCCGACGCCACCGGCGGCGGCGTGAACCAGGATCGGGTCTCCCGCCTTTACCCGGTAGGTCCGGCGCAGCAGATATTGGGCGGTCATCCCCTGCAGTATCATCGCCGCCGCCTGCTTATCGTCCATCGGGTCGGGCAGCGCGACCAACCGGTCCGCCGGCATCAGCCGCTCCTCGGCATACGCGCCGGTCGGCGGGCTAGCATAGACGACACGCTGCCCAGGACGGATGGCGGTCACGCCTTCGCCGACCTGCTCGACAACCCCGGCCGCAGCCATTCCGATGACCGCCGGCAGCGCGGGAAGAGGATAAAGGCCGGTTCGGTGATAGGTGTCGATGTAGTTTAGTCCCGACCGCCGTCTGCCGCAGGCGCGCCTGCCCCGGCCCGGGAGAACCGACTTCCACGTCCTCCCACTTCAGCACCTCGGGGCCGCCGTACTCGTGAATGCGGATGGCCTTGGTCATGGCAAATCTCCGGTCTGCGTCGAAACGTCGATGGCGCGAGAAGATCGTCCGGCGCCGACGGTCAACGAAATACCCTCCAGGCGGAGCAGCGCCAGCTTGGTGTCCGGGCCGTCGCCGCCGGAGTAGCCGCCGAGGCAGCCGCGGGCGGCAATCACACGGTGGCAGGGAACGAAGATCGGCAGCGGATTGACCGCGCAGGCTTGCGCCAGCGCGCGCGCCGACGTCCCGAGCGAGATCGCCAGCGAGCCATAGCTTTCCACATCGCCATAGCCGATGCCGCGAAGCCGCGACCAGACCCGCCGCTGGAAGGTCGATCCCCTGTCGTGGAGAGGCAGCGAGAACGCTCGCAGACGCCCGTCGAAATAGGCTTCGAGCTGCTCGATAGCCTCGGCCAGCAAGGCAGTCATCTCGCCTTCCGGCGCCCGCCCCCACTCCAGCGCCGCGAGCGCGCCGGCCTCCTCGAAGACCGTAAGCAGGCCGAACGAGCTGTTGAGGGATGCGTGGGGCATGGGCGGATCCTCACGCCGATGCGAGTTGCCGACGCAGATCGTCCGCCTCGACCGAAGGCGGCGAGCAGGTCATGCCGATGCAGACGTAAGCCGCCGGACGGCCGCCCACCACCCCCTTGCCGGAAGCCGGGTGCGTCTCCGGAAGCGGCGAGTTCGGCTGCCGTGAGAGCAACACCAGCAGCGGCGCGGGCGCGTCGAAAGCCGCCTCTCGCAGCGCCGCCGTCGCCGGCTGATTCGGGTCGCCGACGATGACCACCTGGACCGCGCGTTGCAGCAGTTCGGCTCCGCTCAGCAATCCCGGCACGCTGAGGAGATACTGCGGGTTGTCCCCGGAGAACAGCCGCACCAAGGCGTCGGCGCTGCCGCGATACCCCTCTTCGCCAGTAAGCAGATAGAGGCGGGCCAGCACCTCGACCATGGTGCCGTTGCCGGAAGGCACGGCGTTGTCGTTGATGCTCTTCGAGCGCGCGATGACGTCCCTGGTGTCGTCGGCCGAAACGAAGTAGCCGGCCGAGGCCTGGTCCCAGTGATGCTTCTCGGCTTCGGCGACCCAGGTTCGCGCTTGCTCGAGAAAACGCCCGTTGCCGGTGGCCTCGAACAAAGCCAAGGCGCCGCGCGCGAGGTTCGCGTAGTCCTCGACGATCGCCGGGTGTCGCTGGACGGCGCCGGCGCACCAGACGTGGCGCAGCCGCCCTTGCTCCTGCATGTGCGCCACCACGAAGTCGAAGACGCGCGCCGCGGCTTCGAGCCAAGCGGGCTCCTTGAAGGCGCTCCCCGCCCGAGCCAGCGCCACCATCATCAGCCCGTTCCAATCCGCCAGGACCTTGTCGTCACGCCCCGGGCGCACCCGACCGTCGCGCAGCGCCTTGAGCTTCGCGCGGGATGCGGCGAGCTTCTCGTCGGCTAGCACGGCCGGAATGTCCGGCGCGCCGCTCAGGTTGAGGATCGTGTGCCCTTCCCAGTTGCCGCCAGGCCGGACGTCGTAGGTCCGCTTGAATGCCGGCGCATCGTCGCCCAGCGCGCGATCGATCTCCGCGGCGCTCCAGACGTAGTACTTGCCCTCGACCCCTTCGGAGTTGGCATCGAGAGCCGAGGCGAACGCGAACGTGCCGTCGCCCGCCGGATGATCGATGCGCATCTCCGCCATCGCCCACGCCACTGTTTCGCGCACGCGCCGAGCGTAGAGAGGGCTGCGGGTGTCGCGCCACACCTCGGTCAGCAGCTCGATCAGCAGGGCGTTGTCGTAGAGCATCTTCTCGAAGTGCGGCACCAGCCACTCGGCGTCGGTGGAATAGCGGGCGAAGCCGCCGCCGAGATGATCGTAGATGCCGCCCTTGCAGATAGCGTCCAGCGTCAGAACGACGGCTTCGCGGAACATCGGCGCCCTGGTGCGCCGGTAGGCGCGCCACAGCAGGCGGAAGAATACCGGCTGCGGAAACTTCGGCGCTCCGGCGGTGCCGCCGCGGATCGGATCGACGAGGCGCAGCGCCATCATCGCCGCCTCGTCGAGCATCTCCGGCGTCAGGCCCGTTGCCGGGTTGTGGCGCCCCCAGCTTGTTCAGGCCCTGACGCAGCGCCTCGACATTCTTCGCCACCTTGTCTTTCTGCTCACGATAGACCTGCGCGATCTGCGCCAGCACGTCCGGGAACCCCGGACGGCCGTAGCGCGCCGCCGGAGGAAAGTAGGTACCGCCCCAGAACGGCTCGCCGTCGGGAGTCAGAAACATCGTCAGCGGCCAGCCGCCCTGCTCGCCGAGCATGGCGAGAGCCGCCTGATAGAGCGCGTCGATGTCCGGCCGTTCCTCCCGGTCGACCTTGATGCTAACGAATAGCTCGTTCATCAGGTTGGCGATCGACGGATCCTCGAAGCTTTCGTGCGCCATTACATGGCACCAATGGCAGGCCGCGTAGCCGATCGAGAGCAGAACAGGCCGGTCGAGCCGCTTGGCTTTGGCGAGCGCGGCTTCGCCCCACGGCAGCCAATGAACGGGGTTATTCTTATGCTGCAGAAGGTACGGGCTCGTCTCATCCGGCTAACAGGTTGGGCGACATCGGCTTCGAACTCCGGGCAGCGGACGGGGCGATTGCGAATGAGTGCGCGGAAGCTTACGTTGGGCGTCCTAGGTTGGGCTACAACCCGGAAACCAGTAACTCGGTGCCCGCCCGGAGCTCATCCGCCAACGACGAGCAAAGAAGGCTAACCGATGAAAATTCACATGGACATGGACCTGACCCCGGACGAGGCGCGCACGCTTGTTCGGTCTTCCGGACGTGAAGCCGATGCAGCAGGCGATGATGGGCGAGATAGAAGCCCGCATGAAGAAGGCGCTCTCGGCGATGGAGCCGGATGCAATGGTAAAGATGTGGTTACCGGCGAGCATCCAGGGCCTCGAGCAATGGCAGAAGTTCATCTGGTCGCGGTTGGCCGGCGGCGCGGGCGGCGGCGGCGCCGGCGAGAGCACTGGAGGCAAGGAACCGTGAGCGCGGGAGCGGACGCCGCGCCGCTCTATTATCGTTGCCACGTCTTCTGCTGCATCAATGAGCGGCCCGAACGGCACGAACGCGGCTCGTGCGCCCGACGGGGCTCCGTCCGGCTTCGCAACTACATGAAGGCGCGGGCCAAAGAGCTCGGGCTGAGCAACGTGCGCATCAACGCCTCGGGCTGCCTGGACCGCTGCGAGCTGGGGCCGACGATGGTGATCTACCCCGACGCAGTCTGGTACCACTACGAAACACTGGCGGATGTCGATGAAATCCTCGACAGCCACGTTGTGGCCGGCAGGCCGGTCGAACGGCTGAAATTGCGACCGGAGGACGGCCCGTTCCGCACCTAGGAACGATGCCGCCCGACATGCGGCCGAAGAACGCCTCGATCGGGGAGGATACGATCTTCGCGCCGGCGACAGCCTGGGGCCGCGCCGGCCTTGCCGTGATCCGAATATCCGGCCCGCGTGCGGCGGAGGCGCTCGCGTGGCTGAGCGGCCGCAGATCGTGGGTTCCCCGTCGGGCGACCCGGATCCGTCTTCAGGCCGGATGCGACATCCTCGACCATGGACTGGGTCTGTGGTTTCCGGCGCCGGCGAGCTTTACCGGCGAGGATGTCGCGGAACTTCACGTACATGGCGGGCGCGCTGTCATAGCCGCCGTGCTGGACGCTCTGAGCGACCTGGACGGTCTCCGGCCAGCCGAACCCGGAGAATTCACTCGCCGCGCCTTCGAGCATGGCAAGCTCGACCTGACGCAGGCCGAGGCGCTGGCTGATCTGGTCGCGGCGGAAACCTCCGGGCAGCGCCGTCAGGCGCTCGCGCAGCTGGATGGCGCGCTCGGCAAGCTTTACGAGTCGTGGCGTGACCGCCTGACCCGAGCCATCGCCCGGCTGGAAGCGACCATCGACTTCAGCGACGAGGATTTGCCGGATGGGCTGGCGGAGTTGTGGCGCGTCGAGGCCGAAGAAGTTTGTCGGCAGCTACGGGCGCACCTCGCTGACGCGGGCAGGGGCGAGCGTATCCGCGACGGTGTCTCGGTCGCCATCGTCGGGCCACCGAACGCCGGCAAGTCGAGCCTGCTGAACGCGCTTGCCAGGCGTGAAGCGGCGATCGTCGACGCCGCTCCCGGAACCACCCGGGACATCATCGAGGTGGCCATGGACTTGGGCGGCTTTCGCGTGCTGCTCGCCGATACCGCCGGGCTGCGCGACTGCGATGAGCGGGTAGAACGTGAGGGTGTGCGCCGATCGCGGGCGCGCGCCGCCGAGGCCGACTTGCGGGTCGCCGTCTTCGATGGCGCGCTCTGGCCGGCATTCGATGCGCATACGGCCGTGCTGCTGGACGGCAACACGATGTTGGTGGTGAACAAAGGCGACCTGGGACTAGCGCGGGAGCCGGCGTGCGTCAACGGGCGACAGGCGCTCGTCATTTCGGCCATGACCGGCGAAGGTGTTCCTACCCTGCTGGACGCAATTACCGCGCGAGTGAGAGAGGCCTGCGGCAGTGGCGAAGGCCCGGCGCTGACCCGTACGCGGCATCGCCGGTACCTGCAAGCCTGCGCCGAAGCTCTGAGCAACCTGCCACTTACCGAAGGGGAGATGGCGGCGGAGGAGTTGCGGCTGGCGATAGCGGCGCTCGGCCGGATCACCGGCAGGGTCGACGTCGAGGATATACTCGGCACGATTTTTCAGGAGTTCTGCATAGGCAAGTGACATGGGAGTGTTTCACGTGAAACATCGCGTACGAATTTGAGGACAACTCCCGCCTACGATGTCATCGTCATCGGCGGCGGGCACGCCGGATGCGAGGCAGCCGCAGCCGCCGCCCGGCTGGGCGCGCGGACCTTGTTGCTGACCCATGACCTCTCGCGCATCGGCGAGATGTCCTGCAACCCGGCAATCGGCGGCTTGGCGAAGGGGCAGATCGTTCGCGAAATCGACGCCCTGGACGGCATCATGGGCCGCGCCATCGATCGCGCCGGCATTCAGTTCCGCGTGCTCAACCGCTCGAAGGGACCGGCCGTACGCGGGCCGCGAGCGCAAGCCGACCGGCGGCTCTATCGCATGGCGGTGCAAGATCTGCTGCGGGAGCAGCCGAACCTGACGCTTCGCGCCGGCGCCGCCGAGGATCTCGCCATCGACGAAAGTGGCGCGGTTGCCGGCGTCGTCGCCGCCGACGGAGCAAGAATTAGCGCGGGCGCCGTGATCGTCACAACCGGCACCTTCCTTTGTGGCTCTGATCCACATCGGCGAGACCCGCATCGCGGCCGGCCGTGTGGGCGAGAAGCCGTCGCTCGGGCTCTCGCAAACATTCGCCAGGCTGGGCTTGCGGCTGGGCCGGCTCAAGACGGGGACACCGCCGCGCCTCGACGGCCGCAGCATCCACTACGACGAGTCTGGAGGTGCAGCCCGGCGATGATCCGCCGCAGCCGTTTTCCTTCCTGACCGAACGTATCGACAGGCCGCAGGTGGTCTGCCACCTGACGGCGACGACACCGGCCTCGCATACGCTGATCCGCGACAACTTGCACCGGGCGCCGATGTATTCCGGGCAGATTCACAGCATCGGACCGCGCTACTGTCCCTCCATCGAGGACAAGGTGGTGCGCTTCGCCGACAAGCAGCGGCATCAGATCTTCCTTGAGCCGGAAGGGCTCGAAGACGAGACCGTCTATCCGAACGGCATCTCGACATCGCTGCCGGAGGAGGTGCAGCGGGCGCTGCTGACGACCATCCCCGGACTGGAGGAAGCTCGGATGCTTCGCCCCGGCTATGCTATCGAGTACGACTTCGTTGATCCGCGCGAACTCAAGCCGACTCTGGAGACACTGCGCGTGCCCCGGCTGTTCCTGGCCGGCCAGATCAACGGCACCACCGGCTACGAGGAAGCCGCCGGCCAGGGGCTGATCGCCGGCGCCAACGCGGCGCTGACGGCGGCGGGCAGTCGCGGCTTCACTCTCGACAGAAGCCAGGCTTACATCGGCGTCATGATCGACGACCTGGTCACGCTCGGCACCGATGAGCCTTACCGTATGTTTACCTCGCGCGCCGAATATCGCCTCGGCCTGCGCGCCGATAACGCCGATCAGCGGCTAACGCCGGTGGGCCTGGCCGTCGGCCTCGTCCGTCGGGCGCGAGCTGACGCCCACCAGGAGAAGGCGGCGGCGCTGGAGCAGGCCCGCTATCTTCTCGACAACGTGGCCGCGAGCCCGCAGGCACTGCGGGCGCTGGGCATCGAGGTCAACCTGGACGGCGCACGCCGGACGGCTTATCAACTTCTTGCATATCCCGAGGTGACGGTGGCGCGCCTTGCCGAGACTTGGCCGGAGCTCCGCTCCATCCCACACAGCGTCGCCGAGCAGGTGGAGAATGATGGCCGCTATCAGGGTTATTTGCAGCGTCAGGAGGCGGACATCCGCTCCTTCCAGCGTGACCGGGCGTTGGAACTGCCGGACGACCTCGATTACCGGGCGGTAGGCGGCCTTTCGGCGGAGGCTCGCGCCAAACTGGATCGCGCAAGGCCGGCAACCCTCGCCGCCGCAGCCCGCCTGCCGGGCGTGACGCCCGCCGCCTTGACCGCGCTGCTCGCCCACGTGCGCAAGCGGGAGGCCGCCGGTGGGCAGGATCGGCGGTTCGCCTGAACGACCCAGTGTTTCACGTGAAACACCATTGGCGGACCGGCGGCCGCTGCATGCGGATGACTTCCGCGCGATCACCGGCGCCAGTGTCGCCGAGGTAGAGCGGCTGGCGGTGTATCTGGAGCTCCTGCGCCGATGGCAGGCGCGCATCAATCTCGTCGGCCGGGGCACGCTCGCCGATCCATGGCGCCGGCACTTCCTCGACTCTGCCCAGCTCGCGCCGCTGCTGCCCGGCAATCCAAAGCTGATCGATCTCGGCAGCGGCGCCGGATTTCCCGGCCTGGTTCTGGCCATTCTCACCCACGCCCAAGTCCGCCTGGTCGAGAGCGACCAACGCAAGTGCGCCTTTCTGCATGAGGCGGCGCGGGTCACCGGCGTCGCCGTGCGAATCGACAACGCGAGAATCGAATCGCTTGACGCCGGATGCTTACGACACCGTTACCGCTCGCGCCCTGGCGCCGCTTCCCGAACTTCTCGCGTATGCTCGTAAGCTGCTGGCGCCACGAGGTTCTTGTATCTTCCTCAAAGGCCGCAACTGGCGAGCCGAATTGACGCAGGCAGAGCAAAGCTGGAATATGCGAGCGACGCCGATCCAGAGCCGGTCGGATTCTACTGGCGTGATGTTAAAGATCGATGAACTATCCGAACGGCATGAGCGATAACCCGCGTCCGGCCTTGCCCGCCAGCCCTCGCATCATCGCCATCGCCAACCAGAAGGGCGGGGTCGGCAAGACGACGACGGCGATCAATCTCGGCACGGCGCTCGCCGCTACCGACAAGCAGGTTATCATCTTCGATCTGGATCCGCAGGGCAACGCCTCGACGGGGCTGGGCATCCCCGCGGCCGAGAGAGACCCGAACGCGTATCATGTGTTGCTGGGCGAGGCGAGCATGGGAGCGGCGACCCGGCCGACCTTGGTTCCGAACCTGTTCGTTGTCCCGGCCGGGGTCGACCTGTCCGGCGCCGAAATCGAACTGGTCGGGCGCGAGCGCCGCGCATCCTTTCTGAGCCAAGCGCTGGCGCGCATCGACGCCGCCTGCGATTACGTCTTGATCGATTGTCCGCCGGCACTCGGGCTGTTGACGCTGAACGCGCTGGCCGCGTCCCATTCCGTGCTCGTCCCGTTGCAGTGCGAATTCTTTGCTCTCGAGGGAATCAGCCATCTGATGAAGACGATCGAGCGCGTTCGCCGAGCCTTGAACCCGACCCTCGAAATCCAGGGCATCGTCCTCACCATGTTCGACAAGCGCAACAAACTGTCCGACCTGGTGGCGAGCGACGTTCGCGCGCATTTCGGCGACAAGGTCTACGATACGGTCATCCCGCGCAATGTGCGGGTCTCCGAGGCGCCCTCGCACGGACGGCCGGTGCTCATTTACGACTTCACTTGCGCCGGCGCGCAGGCCTACCTGCATCTTGCCGGCGAAGTTCTGCGGCGCGAGCGGCAGGTCGCCTGATGTCGTCCGAAGGAAAGCGGCGCGGACTGGGGCGAGGCCTGTCGGCGCTGCTCGGCGACGAGGCCAGCGAGTACGCCGGCCCGGAGCAGGAAGGCTCGCCGCGCAGCGTGCCGATCGAGCACCTGCGGCCGAGCCGGTTTCAGCCACGCCGTCAGATGCGCGAGGGCGATCTACGCGAGCTTGCCGACTCGATCGCCGAGAAGGGCGTGCTGCAGCCGGTCCTGGTTCGCCCAGACCCCGAACAGCCGAACGCCTTCGAAATTATCGCCGGCGAACGACGCTGGCGCGCCGCGCAGCTGGCGCAACTGCATGAGTTGCCGGTCATCGTCCGGACCTTCTCCGATCGGGAAGCGCTCGAGGTCGCCCTCGTCGAGAACTTGCAGCGCCAGGACCTCTCGCCGCTGGATGAGGCGGAAGGCTATCGCCGGCTCATGGACGAGTTCGAACACACCCAGGAGGATTTGGCGAAAACGATCGGCAAGAGCCGCAGCCACGTCGCCAACACGATGCGTCTACTGGCGCTCCCCGGCGCCGGTTAAGCGCCTGATCGGTGAAGGCCTGCTCACCGCCGGTCACGCGCGAGCGCTGCTGGCGACCGACGATCCGGAGACGCTGGCGCGTCGGGTCGTCGAAGGTGGCCTCAACGTTCGCCAAACCGAGCAACTCGTCAATTCGCTGCGTCCCGGTAGCCGCAATCGGACGCATGCGGCGGCGAAGGATGCGGACACTCTCGCCTTGGAACGCGATCTCAGCAACGCCATTGGCTTGGCCGTCGAGATCCGCTTCCAGGGCACCAAGGGATCGCTCGTCCTGCATTACACGACGCTGGATCAGCTCGACGATATTCTTCATCGCCTCAGCCGAGGCACGCACGGCCGCCGCGCCGACACCGAGGCGACGCGCGCAGCCGGCGAATGATCCCGTGAGCCGGTTTCAGACTCCGCCGCCCGCCCGCCGAGCGAATTGCGCCAACCGAAACAGCGCCCGCTGACACAGCAACTCCTGCGGCGCTCCGGTCCGCTTGCATTCGAGTTCCGTCTCGGTCAGCAGCATCAGGGCGTCGCCCAGTCGCGCCGCGTCCCAGAGATCCATCTGCGCGCGGAACGGCGATCGCAGACGATAGAAGACGGCGGGCTTGAGAGCGGCCATCGCCTGTTCGGCGGTGCCGCCCCTGGCTACTCCGGCGAGCGCTTCCGCCAGCCGTTGCAGGTGCCTGGCGACCGCCCGCAGTAGTGGGATCGCGGATAGGCCCTCGGCGGATGCGGTTGCCAGCGCGCGATCGAGCATGCTGAAGTCTCCGCCGCAGGCCGCGTAGGCGATCGTGTCGAGCGACACCGCGCCGGCGTCGCCAACCACGGCCAGGACGTCCTCGACATCGACTCGCCCCTGTCCCTTGTAGAGCGCGAGCTTCTCCAGCTCGCTGCGAGTCACTCCCCGATCGGCGCCGAGATGGCTCGCCAGAATGTCCATCGCCTCCGGCGTCACGCCGAGGCCATGCGCTGTCAGGTCGGCCTCGATGACCCGACGCAGCGCGCCGCCTTCGTCGGCGTAGCACGGCAGGGCCGCCGCCTTGCTGTCGGATTCGAATATCTGCCGAAGCGGCGAACGGGGTCCGAGTTCGCCCGCTTCGACGACCACCAAGCCGCCGCCGCCACCGACGCTCAGCAAGTTGCGGACGGCATTCGTCAACGTCTCCTTGCCATCGCGAATGCGTACCACTCGCCTGCCGCCGGAGAATGGAAGCGCCGCCGTCTCGTCGGCGAGCCTGACCGGATCCTCCCGCAACACATCGGCCGGCAAGTCGGCGACGCGGAACGGATCGGCGCTATCGCCGGCGACGGCGGCGACCAGACGATCAGCCCGCTCCCGGACGAGGCCCTGGTCCGGCCCGTACAGCAGGACAGCGGTCATCCCGCGATCGGGCTTGCGCAAAAAGTCTTCGATCCGATGTGCGGCCAGCTTCATGTCTGGCTGGCGGGCGGCGTCGCCGATCTCGAAAAATGCGCGGCCAGTCGGTTGCGAATCTCGAAGGCGATCTGGCTGATCGCCCGATTGCGGGCGTCGCCAGAGGCGACGTAGGTCGAGAAGTCTTCGCGCAGTATGTTGAAGCCGCTGACCGCGCGGCTGGTCCCGGCGAGGACTGGGTTACCGGTGGTTTCGTCGATGAGCGTGTAGGTCGCCAGCACCTCGACGTTGGCGCGCGTCGCGAAGCCGCTTCGCTCGACGGCGAACGTATCGATCTCTTCCTTAAGACCGACGGAGAGCGTGTAGCGACGCGGCGGGGCGGCGTCCGACGCCGGATTGAGGAGGTGGATGAGTTCGTTGCGGAGAAGCTGGCCGGATCGGTCGGGGATGACGCCGACCTCGATGGCGGCCAGATCGGCGGAAAGCGGCGTCGCGTCCGGCGCGCGTTTGCCATACATCGGCTGGAAGCCACATCCCGAGAGCAGCAGTCCGGCAATGGCGAGAGCCGCCGGTCCGCCGCGACGTGGCCGTGGGGTCCGTTGCTGGCTCGGCTTGGCCACGCATGGTCAGAGGACCACGTTGACGATGCGGTTGGCGACAACAATGACACTACGAGGAGGCTTTTCGGCAACCGCTTTCGCGACATTCGGCAGGGCAAGCGCCGCCGCGCGAACATCGGCCTCGGGCGTGTCCTTGAGCAACTCCAGCGTGCCGCGCAGCTTACCGTTCACCTGTACCCCCAGGGTGACTCGCTCGGCCACCAGCATCTCCGGATCGGCCACCGGCCAGGCTTGTTCGACGAGGAGCGTCGCGTTTCCCAGACGCTGCCAGAGTTCCTCGGCCAGGTGCGGCATGATCGGCCCGATCAGCCGGACGATCGTCGTCAGCGCCTCGTGACGAAGGGCCAGCGCCGACTCGCCGGGCGAAGAGAAATCCGCGACCATGTTGGTGAACTCGCGAATCCGGGCGACGGCGCGGTTGAACCCGAACTTATCGAGGTCGTCGGTCACCCGCGCGATGGTCCGATGCATCTCGCGTCGCAGCGCCAGCTCTGGCGGCGCATCGTCGATGGGCGCGGCGCCGGCCGGCGCGACGTCATTGGCCCTTTCACCGACGGCGAGATCGACCATCCGCCACAAGCGGTTGATAAACCGCCAGGCGCCTTCGATCCCGGCATCCGTCCATTCCAGGTCGCGATCGGGCGGGCTGTCGGAAAGCATGAAGAGACGCGCGGTATCGGCGCCGTATGCCTCGATCATCCCTTCCGGATCGACGACGTTCTTGCGGGATTTCGACATCTTCTCCGACCGGCCGACCGCCACCGGTTCGCCCGTGGATCGCGCCACCACTCGGTCGCCCTCCCGCACGACCTCGTCGGGCGAAAGCCAGCCGCCGGTGGAGGTGGAGTATGTCTCGTGGCAAACCATGCCTTGCGTCATCAGGCCGGCGAACGGCTCGTCGATGCCGAGATAGCCGCGGCGGCGCAGCGCACGCGTGAAGAACCGCGAATAGAGCAGGTGCAGGATCGCATGTTCGATGCCGCCGATGTACTGATCGACCGGCAGCCAATAGTCGGCGGCGTGCCTGTCGAGCGCTTCGGACGCTCGCGGTGAGCAGAAGCGGGCGAAGTACCACGACGATTCGAAGAACGTATCGAAGGTATCCGTCTCCCGGACGGCCGGCCCGCCGCAACTCGGGCAAGTGGTGTGCTTCCACGTCGGGTGCCGGTCCAGCGGATTGCCGCCCGGCCGAAAATCGACATCCTGGGGAAGCGTTACCGGAAGATCGACCGCCGGGACCGGGACGATCCCGCAAGCCGCGCAATGCAGAATTGGTATCGGGCAGCCCCAATACCGTTGCCGGGAAACGCCCCAATCGCGAAGCCGGTAGGTAATGGCGGGTCCGCCGGCCTCCGCCTCCTCCAGCCGAAGAGCGACTTCCCGCTTCGCCTCCTCGACGCTGAACCCGTCCAGAAAACGCGAGTTGATCAAGCGCCCGGGTCCGGTGTAGGCGACGTCGGCGACGGCGAAGCTCGCGGGATCGGCGTCTTGCGGAGCGACCACCGGCGTCACCGGCAAGCCGTAGGCGCGAGCGAAATCCAGGTCGCGCTGATCGTGCGCCGGGCAGCCGAAGATCGCGCCGGTGCCGTACTCGGTCAGCACGAAGTTGGCGACATAGACCGGCAGTTCCCAACCGGAGTCGAACGGGTGCAGCGCCCGCACACCGATGTCGTAGCCGCGCTTCTCCAACGTTTCGAGGGCGGCTTCGCTGGTTCCGCCACGCGTGCATTCGGCGATGAAGGCGGCGAGGGCTGGGTCCTTCGCCGCGCGCTCCACGGCCAGCGGGTGATCGGCGGCGATGGCGCAGAACGAAGCGCCGAACAGCGTATCCGGGCGGGTCGTGTAGACTTCGAGCCGATCGGTTCGGCCCTCCAGCCGAAACAGCACGCGCGCTCCCTCCGAGCGGCCGATCCAGTTCTCCTGCATCAGCCGGACCCGCTCCGGCCAGCGATCGAGGCTGTCAAGGGCGTCGAGCAGCTCGTCGGCGAAGGCGGTGATCTTCAGGAACCATTGCGCGAGCTTGCGACGCTCGACCGGCGCGCCGGACCGCCAGCCCTTGCCGTCGATCACCTGTTCGTTGGCGAGCACCGTATTCTCGACCGGGTCCCAGTTGACCCAGGCCTCGCGCCGGTAGACGAGCCCGGCGTCGAGGAAGTCCAGAAACATCTTCTGTTCGTGCCGGTAGTACTCCGGGTCACAGGTGGCGAACTCGCGGGTCCAGTCGTAGGACAGTCCGACGCGCTTGAGCTGCCGCCGCATGGCGGCGATGTTCTCTCGCGTCCACGCGGCCGGGTGTACGCCGCGCTCGATCGCCGCATTCTCCGCCGGTAGGCCGAAGGCGTCCCAACCCATCGGATGCAGCACGTTATATCCTTGCGCCCGCTTGAAACGGGCGACGACATCGCCCAGCGTGTAGTTGCGCACGTGGCCCATGTGAATGTGCCCGGACGGATAAGGAAACATCTCCAGCACGTAGTACTTCGGACGCGAGGCGTCTTCGCGCGCGACAAAAACCTCGCGCTCTTCCCAGATGGCCTGCCATTTCGCTTCCGCTTCGGCGAAGTTGTACCGCGACATTTCTCTCATCGCTGTTTGTGCGCCAAGCGGCGCGAGGCTTGCGCGCGAGAGGCCGCGCCGAAAATACTATTGCGCCGGGCCGCGCTGGCACCGCCTGGTGCGAGAGCCGCGCGGGTTCTGCCGGTGCGGCGCGGGCGCTACTGCTGCAGCGTATCGAAGCGGAGCTGCCGGGCGCGCGTGAGGATCGCGTCTTCGATCTTACCGTTCGCGCCATCCGGAACCGATGCGTCCGCCCAGCCGCCGTTACCGTCCTGCACCTGCCGGAAGACCGCCACCCGCACGCCATCGGCCCGGAGAGTCCGGTCGAGGATATAGACGTTCATCTTGAAACGTTCCTGCGGCGTATCTGGCATGGCGTACCAGTCGGTGATGATAACGCCGCCGAAGGGATCCGCCGAACTTACCGGCATGAAGGCAACGGTATCGAGACTGGCGCGCCAGAGGAAGCCATTGACGCCGATGCCGCCCCCGCCCTCCTGATCCGTCTTTTGGCCGCTCCCCGTGCCGAAGCCAATGCCCGACTCGCCGAAGATCGAGTCTCTGTTCTGATAAGGCGTCGAGTCGCCCTGCCGGCGATTCGGATAGATGCCTTCCGGCTGCACCCCGCAGCCGGCGAGGAGCATCCCCGCCAACCCCGCCGATAGACATGCCGCAGATAACGATCGGCGAACTTCTCGCATTGCTCCAGTTCCGCTGCTTTGGATTGCTCCTAAACCGGCTGGCCGGACCTGTCAACAATCGGCCCGTGACACAGGCTTGTGCTCTCACGGCCACACTGCCGAGTATTAAGCACACCTTGCGATTGCACAGAGTTGATCGGCTCATTTCGGCGTGTCTTGAATACCCGTCGAGGATGCGGGCGTCCGAGGCGTCCGGTTCAGGAGAGCGAACGGAAACTCTGCAATAAGAGAGGGTAAGGATGAGAAAGCTTCTTTACGCGACGACCGCCCTGACCACGGCGGCTCTGATCGCGGGCGCGGCGGGGGATGCCGCGGCCCAAACAGCTCCGACGACGCCTTCATCGCCCTACCGCGAGCAGCCCCCCGCCACGGCCCCGACCCCGGCCCCAGCGCCGACAACGCCGCCGCGCCGCCGAAGGCGGAACGGATCAAACTGGGCCTGAGCGGTTACTTCCAGCAGTGGGCCGTGATCACCGATCAGAGCCTGAAGAGTAGGGTCAGCCCGACCGGCGCTCCGGCGCTCGGCGGTACTCGGAAGATGCAGCCGACCAATACAGTCGACAGCAAGCACAACTCGGAAATCTGCGTCATCGGGCAAACGACGCTCGACAATGGTCTGACCATCGGCGTCAATGTTCAGATCGAGGCAAACTCCGAAAGCGATACCGTCGACGAGTCGTACCTCTTCCTGCAATCGCCGACGATGGGGCAGGTGATCCTCGGCGACGAGAACAACGCCGGCTACCTTTTGCACGTCACGGCGCCGGACGGCGGGGTCAGCCTCGACTCGGGCGACCTCTGTAATATCCGTGCATTCGAAGTCGGCGGCGGCGTTTCGCCGAGCGGCGGCGGCGTCTTCTTCGACAGCCCGCTCTGCACCACCAACTTGCGTCTGCTCGATAACGACTCGGGCAAGTTCACCTACATCACGCCGCGCTTCGCCGGCTTCCAGGCAGGCGTTTCCTACATTCCCGGGTTCGAGAACGGCGGCGACAACAACAGCGCCCTGAAGCGAGCCGGCATCTTTGACGCGAACCGCGGCGATTCCGGGCAAACGCAGGGCATCAACAACGGCTGGGCGGGCGGCCTGAACTACACCGACACCTTCGGCAAAGTCGGCGTCCAGGCCTCCGGCGGCTTTCTGTGGGCCGAAACCGGCTCGAGCGGCGTCAGGCGCCACCGCCACGACCGCGGAGTTCTTCACCGACGAATGACGACCTGATCGCCTTCAACGGCGGCGCGCAAGCTCAGCTACGCCGGCTTCAGCTTCGGCGGCGGCTTCATGCGCGTGCCGCAGGGCTCGCGACCGACGACGGTCTCGGGTGGCGTGGTGACCAACGAGAAGTTGAACGGCACGCAGCTGGACAGTCGGCGGCGCGTATGAGTTCGGCCCCTATAAAGTGGGCCTGGACTGGATGGAAGGCACCAACAACAAGACCAGCGGGCGGCGGCGTGGACCGGCTGGACCAGGGGGTGGTCAGCGGCACGTACACGCTCGGCCCCGGCATTCGTCTGGTCGGCGGTCTCATCTACTACGACTGGCAGGAAGAGAATCGCAATTCTGAGAACAACGGCGTCGGCGCGCTGACCGGTCTCAAGTTGGCCTTTTAGACAACGTAACCATTCCGCGATCTCGGAAGGGCGCCCCGGCGGCGCCCTTCCATCGTCTTTCGGGTCCCGAGCGAGCCGCCCCCGGTCAGGGAGGCCGTAGTGACGCGAGTCCTCTGGCTCGCTTCCTATCCGAAGTCGGGCAACACCTGGCTCCGCGCGTTCCTCGCCAATTACCTCGCCGACAGCCGCGCGCCGGTCGACATCAACAGCTTGCCCGACTTCGCGTACGGCGACATGCGCTCGAACTACTACGAGCAGGTCGCGGGCAAGCCAGCCAGCGAACTGAGCTGGCGGGAGATCAACCAGCTCCGGCCGCGAGTTCCATCATTTCCTCGCCCAGTCGCGGCCGGCGCCGGTCTTCGTCAAGACGCACTCGGTGCTGACCACCATCTCGGGGGTTCCGACGATCACCCCGGAGGCGACGTTCGGCGCGATCTACGTGGCGCGCAACCCGCTCGACACCGCCGTCTCCTTCGCCCACCACTACAGCCTCACGCCGGACGAGGGCGTGAAGGCGCTCTGCTTTCGCGAATTGCGGATCGAGCCGAAGCAAGGGCACATCCCGCAGCCGATCTCCGACTGGACGACGCATGTGCGAAGTTGGCTGGGCGCGCCTGGCCTTTACCTGCTGACGGTGCGCTATGAAGATATGGTCGCTTCGCCACAACGCAGCTTCGGCTCGGTCATCGAGTTCCTCAAACTGCCGAAGGACCGGGAAAGACTGAAACGGGCGATTCGCCATAGCTCGTTCCGCGTGCTGGCGGAGCAGGAGCGGCGGGCGGGGTTCGTCGAGCGCCCGCGCGCCGCCGACCGCTTTTTCCGTCGCGGCGGCGTCGGCGGCTATCGGGATGAACTCACCGCCGAACAGATCGCCACGATTGTCGCCCAACATCGCGAAACGATGACCGAACTCCGCTACCTCGACGTGGCGGGCCGGCTGCTCGTCTAGTGCCCGGCCTTCACCGCGACAATCCCCCGGCGGGCCCTGCGGCGGTAAGGCGCGAAGCGCGGGCGAGGGCAGCGGCAGCCGATCAGCGTCAGTCGATCACCTCGTCGCGGTAGACTCCCCACATTTCGCCGCGCCGCATCCACCCCTTGACGCCGGCGATCTCGACCCGGCACCACTCGCCCCCCTTCGGGCAGGTCAAGACCTTGCCGATCACCTTGCCTTCGATGCGCGCCAGTACCGGACTGCTGAAATCCGGCTTGGCGCGTAGCGGCCGCACGTCGCCGGTGACGATCATCGAGCGCGTGCCGGTCAGCATGCTCGTATGCATCCAGCCTTCCGATCCCTGCCAGTCCCTTACCCGCCGCCAGACGTCGAATTCCGCCGTGATCTCGAGCGGCAGTCCCTGCCGGCGATAGGTCCACTTGATCGGGTACTGCTTGCCAGGGCCAGCGCGCATGTACGCCTCGGTCGCTTGCAAAGTGACGAACCGGGGAATCGGCAACCCGGAGCCTTGGCCGGCGATGAGCGCCCCCGGCGCATGGGCGAGAGTCGCCAACAGGGCGCAGAGGAAAACGCGGATCCGAAGACGGTGCATGGACAAGGGTGTCGGCGGTGGGTCACAATCCAGGGCGGGCGGATTATAGGGACGCAGGCGTGGTGATGGTCAAGCAGCGCCCGTCCAACGGACACGCGTTCGGCTGCTGAAGCGCGACGACGGGAGAACATGGCCAAGCAGAAACCCACGGTGGTGGTCACTCGCAAGCTCCCCGACATCGTCGAGACGCGGATGATGGAGCTGTTCGACGTTCGTCTCAACCTGACCGACGAGCCGCTGGCGCCGGAGCGGCTGATCGAAGGCGGTGCGCTCGGCCGATGTGCTGGTGCCGACGGTAACCGACCGAATCACCGCGGCCGTCCTCAACAACGCCGGCAATAAGCTGAAGCTGATCGCCAACTACGGGACCGGCGTCGATCACATCGATATCCGCTGCGCGCGCGATCGCGGCGTCACCGTCACCAACACCCCGGACGTGCTGACCGAGGACACCGCCGACATGACGATGGCGCTGATCCTCGCCGTGCCGCGGCGGCTGACCGAAAGCGAGCGCGTCCTGCGCGCGGGGAAGTGGACCGGCTGGTCGCCGACCTGGATGCTCGGCCACCGCGTCGCCGGCAGGCGGCTCGGCATCGTCGGCATGGGGCGAATCGGCCAGGCGGTGGCGCGCCGCGCCAAGGCCTTTCAGATGAGCATCCACTATCACAACCGTAACCGCGTGCATCCCGACATCGAGGCGGAGCTGGAGGCCACCTACCACGAGAGCCTGGACCAGATGCTGGCGCGGACCGACATGATCACCGTGCACTGCCCGCACACGCCGGCCACCTTTCACCTGCTGTCGGCGCGCCGGCTGAAGCTGCTGCGCCCGCACGCCTACATCGTCAACACCGCGCGCGGCGAGATCATCGACGAGGTGGCGCTGGTTCGCATGCTGCGCGCCAAGGAGCTGGCCGGCGCCGCCCTCGACGTCTATGAGAACGAGCCGGCGGTCAACCCGAAGCTGCTGGCGATGGACAACGTCGTCCTGCTACCGCACATGGGCTCCGCCACGCACGAGGGCCGCATCGACATGGGCCAGCGGGTAATCATCAACATCCGCAGCTTCATCGACGGCCACACCCCGCCCAACCGCCTGCTGCCGGAAGACCTCGGGTTTTAGGCAGGCGCCCTCACCCCGACGCTTTCCCGCAGTCCCGCAGGGGAGAGGGAGACAGATGCGAGCCGAATAACCCTCTCCCTCGACGGGAGAGGGTGCGAGCGTAGCGAGCGGGTGAGGGTGGGAAACGACGGCGCTCGGGGCCTCGACGACTAAAACAACCTCCAGAAGATCAAGAAAGATCGAAACGCCGCCTCGGCCCAGCCAACAGGTTGGGCGCACGACAACCCCAGCTCTTTACACTCCTCCGGAGATAACGAGCGCAGGTCGGACGGTAGTTCGGCCAGCGCGACCTCACGGGCGTAGTCGGATCAGCCGGTGCGGCTCGGAGGGAGGCAGGCGCCACATGACGACGGCGCCGTCGAGGGATACCGTGTACACGCCCACGCCGCCGGGGCTGCCGATCACGGTGCGAATGTTGTCGCGATTTCTGGGTAGCATCGCAATGCCTTTAGAGAAGAGGATGCCGGCGTCTTGCGAATATACGGCCACGTAGTCCGGCGAGTCGCAGCGAAGCCGAAGTCTTCTTCCGAAGCCCGCTTTCCGGTTTGTACGTTCCACATTGCGATCGAGGTGCGGAACGGACGGGCCTCCGTCGGCTCATCCAGAAGGCTGGTCACGAGGTACTGGTCGTCCGAGGTGAAGGTGACCGCCAGTATCGGCTTCCCGGCGTCGATCAGAACTAGCGAGCTGGTCGCCACCGCTTTCCGCATCCCACAGTCGCAGCGTCTTGTCGAACGATCCGGTGACCACCTTCCGCCCGTCACTGCTGAACGCGGCCGAGAAAACGGCCTCATTGTGGCCGATGAGCACGATCGGCGGCGCGCCGGAGGCAAGATCCCAGATGCGCGCTGTCCTGTCCTGCGACGCGGTGACGAGCCGCTTACCGGCCGGATCAAAAGCAACCGACAGTACCAGGCTCTCATGTCCCTTCAGGGAGCCGAGCTCGCGATATTCGTTGCCGCCGAAATCCCAGAGTTGCGACGCAGTTTGCCCGCCGCCGTCGCCATCCGGCGCGAGTCCGTGCCGAATGCGACAGACATGACTTGCTCCGTGGTCTTCAGGTCGGGCTCCGGCGCGCACGTTCGTTGGCTGATGCGTAGGGTGTCGTCGAAGGCGGCGGCGATGCGTCGGTCGCTCGGGCTGGCGGGGGGCCTACTGACGTCAAAGAGCAGGACCGCGCCGTCGACGGCGGCGGCGATGCGTCTGTCGTCGCGACTAGCGGCGACCGAGGTTACTTTCGGCGGCAGGCACGGCAGCGGCTCGGCCTCGACATTGATGTCCCAGAGTAGGCCCAGGTGTCGGCGAAGACGGCGACGACCGCGCGCCCATCCGGGCTCAAGGCCGCCGAGGCGCGGTTGCCGCTGACGACCTTGGGTCCTTGTAGGATCTGCAGGGTTTCTCCACTCGCAACGTCCCAAATCCGGACTGTTCCGTCGAGCGAGGCGGTGATGACGCGCTGTCCCGTGCGGTCGAAACTCGCCGTCATGACTTGCTCTCGGTGGCCTTGCAGGGTGCGGAGTAGCGCCGACCTGCCACGCGCCTCCGGATCCGACAAGGTCTCGCAGCCCGCTGTTTGGCACCGGCCGTTGATGCGCCAGATGCGCGCCTTTTTGCCGGATGCGGTGACCACGAGCTCGCCATCGGGGCTGAAGGCGGCCGAGCGGACGGGACCATCATGCCCGTCAAAGCCTTTAGACTCTTTCGGAAGTTCGAGCACCAGTTCGCGCGTGGCAGATTCCAGATGCGCGCCGTCTTATCCCAGGAGGTAGTCACCACCAAGTTGCCGGTGTCATCGAAGGTGGCCGAAGTGATTCCGTTCTCGTGGGTGAAGCCGGAAGCATCCCGCAGCGATCCGGCGTCTTGCGGCGTGCCTTCGTGGCCCCGCCAAGACCACACCGCCGCCTGCTTGCCGCCGAACGAGCCGGTGACAATGGTTTCACCGTCGGGGCTGAATGCGACCACGTGACCGTTGCTTTCGCTGTCGGCCTGCCAATGCGCCTTTTCCTGCCCGGTTTCGGTATCCCAGAGATGGGCTTGCCATCGTACGCGATGGTCGCCAAGAGCGGTTGGCGGGCGGCGAATGCTACCGAGGTCACCGCGGGCGGCGTCTCCGCGCCGCCGCCCACCTCGTCTGCCGGAACGCGTTCCTGGCGCGGCAATCTGACCTCGTCCCCCGACTCGCTTTGCAAGGGCCCGCCCGATTGTGCATCCCACAGCCGAACCGACCCGTCTTCCGACGCGGTTGCAATCAGCTTGCCGTCGGGACTGAAGGCAACCTGCCACAGCCGCTTGGCATGGCCTTGCAGCATCACACCGAGCGGCCGATAGAGGGATTTCGCCAGTGCCTGCGTCGCCTCGTCGGCAATCGGTCGGGTGACCCACTGCCATAGGCTCTCTACTCCGGCAAGACCGCCAGCGACGGCGAGCAGGCCCAGACGATTATCGCCACTATCGATTGCCGCGTTCGCCCGCATAGCCGATCACGCGCGCCTTTTGCTGCGCGACTTCTCGGTACGCCATGGCAACGCCCGCGAACACTGACACCAAGAGAAAGCACAAGGCAGAGAACGCGACTATGAAGAGGTTACGGAAGTGTCGCTTTATCTGCTTCTCCCGCGCGATCTGCTCCTGCTGCCACATAATCTCCCGCAGTTGCCTGGCATGCTCTTCTTCTGCTTGCTCGAGTTCCGCTTGCTGGCGCGCCAGTTCTTGTTCCGCTTCACGCTTCTGCTTTTCCAGCTTCTCCTGCTGTTGGACGCGCTCCCGCTCGGCGGCGATCCAGTCGCGGATCGGACGGGCCAGCACGTCGTGGAAGATCTCGAACAAGAACGTACGATCATCCTTGGGCGATGGCACGCGGTTGATGATCCTGGAGGACCCATTCGCCAGCTTTTCGAGAACGCCGCGGACTCGCTCCTGATTTTCGTTGGTGAGATGGGCAAGATCGGCGGCGGACAACGCGATCTTCATCCCCGACGGCGTTACCATCCGGTCGAAGATCGTCGCGCACAGCCGCTGTTCGTCCTCGGGAAGCTCCCTCATCGTGTCCTGGAAGTGGCTCTTGACGATCCCGGAGGCGCCGCCGAGCTTTTGCAGCGTCTCCAAGCGCAGTTCCGGAGAATGCTCGGCGCGCTCCTCCTCCCACAGGCGCTTCAAAGCGAGCTGGAGATAAGGCGCCTCGATGCGCGCGCCGTCGGTCGTTCGCGAGACCTGCCGGATCAGTTCGTCGACGAGTTTCGGCGCCGCGCTGGTCGGACCCGCGTCGGCGTGCTTGCGCCATTCTACCAGAGGCAGCCTCGATCGCTCTTCTGGCCGATTTCTCGCTCAGGTAGTCCAGCTTCACGGGGTGTCGCTGGATATCGGGGATGCGCGCCCGCAGCCTGTTGAGTTCATGCAGCGCGTCTTCGCGAATGCTGATGAGGACATGAACGCCCAGGTCGCGCCGCTTGACCATGCGCGCGAGGTCGGCCTCGAACCCGGCATCCTCCGCGTTGGTCGCCGAAGTTCTCACCAATGAAATACTGCTCGAACTGGTCGAAGATAAACAGGACGGGCGTGCCCACCCCCTTCGCCCACAATTCGGCGAGCCGTTCCAATGAGATTTCGTCGGTCGCCTTGCCGCCGCAAAGCTCACGAAATGTCGTCTCCTGCAAGGGTGGCATCTGCGACGGGGCTTCCGGCGCGTTCGGAGCCTTGTTCCGCTGACGATCCCATCGGTATTTCGCTCCATAACGCTTATAGGCACGCCAGCCTTCTTCTTCCGAACGCTGTAGCAACATGCGGTAAAAGCCGCAATCCCATCGGCGAACCTCGAAGACAAGAGGTGGGTGGTCCGGCAAGATCCGCTTGAGCGCCCGAGGCAGCTCCGCTCCCAAAAGCGAGCTCTTGCCGACGCCACTCGGGCCATGCAAAATAACTATGCCCGTCGTGATAGTGTTGGCGGCGATGAGATACGCTTCATCTTCCCTGCCGAAGAAATATGCAGCGTGTTTTTCTTCGAACTGCGCAAGCCCTCTGTACGGGCAGGACGGCGCTTCTGTCGAAATCAGCGCACAAGCATGTCAGCTGTTCCGCGCCCTACGATTATGAACTATCAACATCTGGCAAGTTCTTCCGAAAATTTCTTCAAATCCATGTCATGAATTGTTACGTTTTTCCTGTCCCAAAGCTTCTTATCGATCAAGTTCGGATTCCGCTGTATGGCCCATGACTTGAGTTTGCTTTGCAGAGCGCCGCTGAGCATGACGCGGAAGTTCCAATCTCGCAGGCTGTATCCCAAAAACAGAAACTTTCGCTGCATGTACAGCACCTTGATAGTGCCAGGAATCATATCCAGCATTGTTCCAAGGAAATACACGTAGTCTTCTTCAGTGATTACATAATAATCCTGCCGGTAATTGTTGTGAGCCCGGTCTACGCTGCCGTGCATCTTGAAAATTATTGAGTAATCATTATCGAGCGATAGGCTGATCTTTTGCGGATCAGTATCATCGAGCGTAGAACCAGGCTGCTTGTGCTTTATGGTTTGTTCCTCAACTGCCGTAACGACGAGATGGTACTTAACTTTCTGCAGGTCGAAAGCTTGCTCTATCATGTCGTCGTAATTAGTGGTGATGATCAGAATCGGCCTTTGTTTCGCAACCTTGGCCAGCGTCTTATGCAGCTGATTGGGCTGGAAGGAGAACTTAAAAACCTCCCGGAGGCAGCGGCGCAGACCCTCCCGATCGTCCTCGACATAGGCGAAGTAGGAAGCAACTCGCGCCAGATCCTCCCGGAATTGTTGGGCATCCGCGGCATCGTTCGGAAATTTCGCTGTGTCGGCGAGCCTGCGCGCCAGCCCCTGCGCCGAAGGCGGACATTGGCTGTCGCCCGGCGGCCTGTGAAATATCGATGCTCCCGCGCCCAGGAATGGGATCACGTCTCCACTCAGCAATGCCGGAACGATAATGTCGAAGTTTGGCGGCGGTCCGCCCGCGGCGATCTCAGGTGTCGATGTTGTCCCAGGCATATTCGGTGGCGGTCCGCCTGCAGCGATCTCAAGCGTCGACGTTGTCCCATTCATTTTCGTCAACCCGTAATCCGAATACAGGCATTGATACAGCCAGAGTGAAACTCGCATCTGCAGGGGGCTTCGACTGGCGGTTCGGTGTTGTTGGCGAGCAGTGACGCCGGGCGCGCCCGCACTTTATTGGCGCTCGCTTCTGCCGAGTGGCTCCGCCACTGCCTTGATCGACGTTTCATGTCCCCGAACGCCGGTGGCTTGCTTACGCGTCACGCGCGGCCACGTTTGTTTATCGACCATACCACGATAGGGGAGGCTTGTCGAACCACTCTCAAGCACATGGCGGCTGCCCGGCCTTGCCGCGACGGCGGTCTCGACTCCGGCCGCGACAGGCGACATTCCGTTCATGACTGAGTTCCCGCGTTCTAGCCCGATCTATTCGCCGGGAAACAACGTGCGTCGAGTGTTAAATCAGCGGTGCGCGTAAAGGTTGAGTTGGCGGGCGGGTTGGTTTCCGCCGCAGCGGGATGAGGGATCGGTAGGGTAGAGAGGCGCTGGAGGTTGCGGGGGCGGGCTCGGCAGGGGCACACGGCCCCGGCGTTCAGGTGACGAGCCGCGGCAGGCGGCGGAGGACGAGGTGCCAGATCGCCTGATCGGGGGCGCTGGTCGGCAGATGGATCTTGATCCTGGTTTTCATCTCGACGATGCGGGCGGCGGTCTTGATCAGGCGTAGCCGCAGCGTGTCGAACTGGGCGACCCGCCAGGACGAGCGCTTGGGCATCAGCGCGCGCAGGCTCCACAGCAGCCAATAGGCGCCGGCGTGCAGGAACAGCCGGAACTGGTTTGCAGTGGCCTTGGGACACGAGGTGCGGTCGGCGGCGAGATGGGTTTTCCAGGCCTTGATGTGGTTTTCCGCCCGGCCGCGCCGGCAGTAGAGGTCCTGGTACAACGACCGGCCGTTGCCGTGGCGGAGGTTGGTGACGATGAAGCGGCTGTCGGTGCCGTCGCCGCCGGCCTCGACCCGGGCGACGATGCGGCGGACCCGGCTCCAGGTCTTGGCGGCGTCGAAGAATTCCTTGAAGCGGCGGACCTTGCCGCCGCTCGGATCGGCCTCGAAGCGCGCCGCGGTGCTTTCCTCCAGGCCGGTGATATGTCGCCGGAGCGTGCGGGTGGGGGCGAGGCCGAGGATGTAATCGACGCCCTGCGTCTCGCACCAGTCGAGCACCTCCGGGCAGGCGTAATGGCTGTCGGCACGAACGAGGATCTCGACCTCGGGCCAATGGCTGCGGATCGCCCGCACCAGGCGACGCAGAAACGCCCGGATCTCGACGCCCTTCGGCCGCTTGGCCGGGCGCAGCAGGGCGGTGACGAAGCGGCCTTCGCCATCGAAGACGACGATCGGCTGGAAGCCGTATTCGTCGTAATGAGCGTTGAACAGGCGCAACTGCTGGCCGCCGTGCACCGCATCGAAGGTGTCGTCGATGTCGAGGACGATGCGCTTCGGCACGTGGCGGAACGAGCCGCACCAGACGTCGAGCAGGGCCCGGCCCAGGCGCAGCAGCGTCCGCACATCCGGCAGGTTCTCCAGCCGCGAGATGGTCGACTGCGAACACAGGTCCCGGTCCGACGGCACGCGTTCGAGCGCCAGCTTGAACAGCGGATCGGTGCGCAGGCCGGTCGCGTCGTTGCCGTCCTCGTAGCCGGCGGCGATCATCAGCATCCGGAAGCGAATGATGTCGGCGACCGGATGCACGGTGCTGCCAGGATCGCGCGGATCGTCAATGCAGGCGGCGAGACGGTCGGCCACGTTGAGCTGTTGCTCGATCTCGCGCAAAACCAACAGACCGCCGTCGGACGACAGCCGGCCGCCGTCGAACCGGGCGACAATCTCTTTGCCCTCGATCGGTGACAGGCCAGGCAGCAGCAGGGTAGGATCAACCATGGCGGGTGGGCGCTCCGGGATCGACGTGGATTGGCTTCGACAACCGAATCCTAGGCAATTCCAATGGACTACGCTACACCCGCCAACCTCGATGCATAATGCGGGCTAGTCGTTGCTAGACAATTTGCCGCGAATGCGACGCGGTGTCCGTGGCCCAGTTCACATTCAGAACGTCCCGCGAATGATAGGATTGTTGGTGTTCACGCACTTGGCCAGCAAACCAATGTGCGTCATTCGGAGGCCATCATGTCGAGTTGTGACTACGATTCCGAGCTGCGCCACGCGCTCGATCTACCCGTCCCGGCGGCTTTTTCCTCCGGCGGCGCCAGTATCACCGGTCAAAACGGAACTCCTCGCGGCGATGCACGGACTGCCGTCAATACCGCGCCCGGGCACGGCGAGTACGGCAGCGAAGTGTTCATGCGACGGCAGGAGTTGCTGAGCGAGATTGCTGATCAGGTCAGCCGCCCATCGCTGTCCGCCGATGAGCGAGACTATCTCTCGCGATTGTCATCGACGATCTCTACTTTGAACATCGAATCCGTATCCAGCATCGATGTATTGAAGCTCTGCATCGTTTGCGCGCGCTTCTTTCCTGGCATCGATATTCGCGAAGAGCTTGCCCGGCTGAAGTCGGAGATAGAGGCTTTTCTGATGGTCAAGGCTTCGGGGGATCGCCGGAATGCGCTCGGCAAGCGGTTGAGCTTGAGCGAGTAGCGGCCAGGGCCAAAGGCTATTGACCTCCCCGTGCCGGCGCAACATGGTCCGCCAAGGCTTCCGCGAAAATCGGCAGGCTCCGTTCGATCATCTCCTCGGTGGCGGTGAGCGAAATGCGGAAGTAGCCTGGAAGCTCGCAAATCGAGCCCGGCAGGACGAAGACATCGCGATCGGCCAGCGCCCGCGCGAAGGAGATGTCGTCGGACACGGGCGCGCGCGGCAGCAGATAGAACGTCCCTTCAGGCTTGCGGACTTCATAGCCGATGCCGGCGAGAGCATCGACCATTCGATCGCGCTTGCGTTGAAGCCGGTCCATGTTGATCGAGAGCGCCTCGAACGCGCGGATCGCGTGCTGCGCCAGCGCGTCGGCGAAGCACCAGCCGCACGCACTCTGCATCGGAAACACCGCGTCGCGCAGTTGCCGCCGGTCGGGACACGCCGGGGCGATCGCCAGATAGCCGATGCGCTGGCCGGGGGTGAGAAGCTTCTTGGCGTAGCTGTAGGCGATCAGCGTATGCGGATAGACCGAGGCCGGACTGCGGAAAGCGACGCCGTCGAAGACGATCTCCCGGTAGCACTCGTCGGAGAGGAGCCAGATCGGTCGGCCGTTCCTCGCCGACGCGGCTTCCAGGACGGCGGCAAGCCGCGCAAGCACCTCCGACGAGTAGACCCGCCCGGTCGGATTGTGCGGCGAGTTGACAATGACGATGCGAGTGCGCGGCGTGAGGGCGCGACGCGATGGCGTCGAGGTCGAGATCGAAGGCGGGCACGCTGACGGGCACCTTCACCGCCACCGCGCCGGCGGCGATGATCATCGCCTCGTAGCAGAACCAGGGCGGCACGCTGAACACGACTTCGTCGCCGGGATCGGTGAGGAGGTGAAGAGCCAACGCGAGGGCGGCGAAGGCGCCGTTGGTGACAGCGATGTCCTCGGCCTCGAACGGCAGGCCGAGCTTTTGGCCGAGCGCCTCGGCGATTACCGCGCAGGTCTCCTGCTCATTCGCCTTGTAGGCGAACCAGTCCTTGTTCTCGGGCACGGCATGCGACCTGAGCGCCTCGACCAGCCGCGGGAGCGGCCACTCCTGCGGGTTGCCGAAGGCGAAGTCGCAGACGCCCAGCTCCTTGTGGCGGCGGGCCCAAGCAGATTCGGTAAAGAACGACGAAAGCGCCTCCAGCGCCTTCGCAACCCCGCGGGTTCGTCGTGATGTTTCCACGCGCCTGAGTTCTATGGTTGCGTGTCACCAAGATCGGGCTGGTATGATGGCATGCCAACCTCCATCGCGCACGGGGCCTTTATGCACCCTCACCCCATCCCTCTTCCTAGACGGGAGAGGGAGGCGCGAAGCGCGGGTGAGGGGCTGCCGAGGGTTCGGCGATCACCGGGGTCAGGCGCGGCGCCAGTTGGTGCCTTGCGGCGTGTCTTCAAGGATGACGCCATGGGCCGCCAGATCGGCGCGAATGCGATCGGCTTTCGCGAAGTCGCGCCGCCTGCGCGCCGCATCGCGTTCTTCGATCTGCCGCTCGATCAACTCCCTGCCGCGAACGACCTGCCGGTCCGCCAAGACCGGAGATTTCGTCGTCGGGATCGCCCGCGAGTCTTCCTGCAGCCAGTGCCGGGGGTCATCGGCCAGCAGGCCCAATATGTCGGCGGAGGCCAGCAGCGCGGCTTTCGCCCGCGCCTTCTCGGCCTCGCCCTCCGCCTTGTTGAGCTCGGCCAGCCGCTCGTGCAGCACGGCCAACGCCAGCGGCGTGTTGAGATCGTCGCACAGCGCCTCGACGACCGCCGCGGCGGCGGCCGCGTCCGTCGGCGAGGCGCCGTCGTCCGCCTCGGGGCGGAGCGCGTCGGCCGCCATCCGCAGCGCGCCGTAGTAGCGGTCAAGCAGGCGCTTCGCCTGAGCGATGCCCTCCCTGGTGAAGTCGAGCGGCTGTCGGTAGTGAGTTTGCAGTAGCGCCAGGCGGATTGCCTCGCCCGGGAACTCCGCCAGCAGGCCGTGGACGGTGTAGAAGTTGCCGAGGCTCTTCGACATCTTCTCGCCCTCCGTCATCAGGTAGCCGTTGTGCACCCAGAAGAGCGCGAATGGCCGGCCGTCGTGCGCGCAGGTGCTCTGCGCGATCTCGTTTTCGTGATGCGGAAAGATCAGGTCGGCGCCGCCGCCGTGAATGTCGAAGGTCTCGCCGAGGTAACGGCAACTCATCGCCGAGCATTCGATGTGCCAGCCGGGACGGCCGCGTCCCCAGGGGCTGTCCCAGCCGGGATCCTCCGGCGTGGACGGCTTCCACAGCACGAAGTCGCGCGGGTCCTTCTTGTAGGGCGCGACCTCGACGCGGGCGCCGGCGATCATCTCGCGCAGGTCCCGCCGCGACAGCGCGCCGTAGTCCGGCATCGACGCCACGTCGAACAGCACATGGCCGTCCGCCGCGTAGGCGTGGCCGCGTTCGATCAGCCGGGCGATCATCGCCCGCATCTCCGGGATGTGCGCCGTCGCCCGCGGCTCGAATGTCGGACCGAGGCAGCCGAGCGCCCGCATGTCCTGGCGATAGGCCCGCGCCGTGCGCTCGGTGATCGCCGCGATCGGCTCGCCGGTCGCCCGGTGGGCGGCGATGATCTTGTCGTCGACGTCGGTGATGTTGCGGGCGTAGGCGACATGCCCGGCGCCATAGAGGTGGCGCAGCAGGCGGAACAGCACGTCGAAGACGACCGCCGGCCGGGCGTTGCCGATGTGCGCGTCGTCATAGACGGTGGGTCCGCAAACGTACATCCTGACGTCGCCGGAATCGAGCGGCCTGAAGCGCTGCTTTTCGCGGGTGAGCGTGTTGAAGAGGTGCAGGGTCACCGACTAAGCACCCGCCGCTCCTATCGCTGCCGCCGGTTCCGGCGTCTTTCCCGGCAAGCGTCGCTCGGCGCGGCGCCGGCCGATCAGCGGCAGCAGGGCGCGCAGCTCTGGGCCGTGCGGCCGGCCGGTCAACGCCAGCCGCAGCGGCAGGAACAGCTCCTTGCCCTTGCGGCCGGTGTCCGCCCGCACCGCCCGCGTCCAGACATCCCAGGTCGCCTCGCTCCACGGCTCGGGCGGCAGCAAGCGCGCCGCCCGCTGCACGAACTCCGGATCGTCGATCAGCGGCGTCACCTCGCCGAAGCAGACCTCGTACCAGTCCTTCGCGTCGGCCAGGCGATGCAGGTTGGCGCGCACCGCCTCCCAGAATGCCCGGTCGGCGCCTGACAGACCGAGGGCGGCGAGCCGGGCGGCGACCGCCTCATAGGGGCTCTCATGCAGGATCTGCTCATTCAGATGCTGGAGCTGGCCCTCGTCCAGTTTCGGCATCGCGCGCCCGTATCGGGCGATGTCGAAGTCGGCGGCGAGCTCGTCGAGCGACCGCCGCGGCTGCGCCGGCTCGCCGGTGCCGAGGCGGGCCAGATAGCAGTTCAGCGCCATCGCCTCGATGCCGGCATCGCGCAGCGAGCGGACCGGCATCGATCCGAGCCGCTTCGACAAACCCTTGCCGGAGATGTCGGTGAGCCTCGGAAGATGTGCGAAGGCCGGCGGCTCCGCCCCCATCGCCCGGAACATCTGGATTTGCACGGCGGTGTTGGCGACGTGATCCTCGCCGCGGATGACGTGGGTGATGGCGAAATCGATGTCGTCGACCGTCGACGGCAGCATGTAGGGGAAGCTGCCGTCGGCCCGCACCACGACGGGATCGCTCATGTGGTCGGCCTGCAGCTCGGTTCGGCCGCGCACCAGGTCGTCCCAGCCGACCTTTCCCGCGTCCAGCCGAAAGCGCCAGTGCGGCCGGCGGCCCTCCGCCTCGAAGCGGCGGCGCTCGTCCTCGCTCAGGCGCAACGAGGCACGGTCATAGACCGGCGGCCGGCCGCGCGCCAGCTGCCGCTTGCGCTTGTACTCCAGCTCCTCCGGCGTCTCGTAGGCGGGATAGAGGCGGCCGGTCGCGCGCAGCCGCTCGCCCGCCGCTTCGTAGGCGGCGAGCCGCTCCGACTGCCGGGCGCGGCTGTCCCAGTTCAGCCCGAGCCAGCGCAGGTCCTCCTCGATGGCGCTCGACGAACTCGTCGCGCGAGCGCTCGCGATCGGTATCGTCGATCCGCAGCAGGAAATGACCGCCGTGCCGGCGCGCGAACAGCCAGTTGATCAGCGCCGTGCGGACGTTGCCGACGTGCTGCAACCCGGTCGGGCTCGGCGCGAAGCGGACCTTGACCGTCATAGCTGATCCGTGAAGCCGTTGGTGATCGGATAGCGGCGGTCGCGGCCGAAGGCGCGGCGGGTGATCTTGACGCCGGGCGGCGCCTGCCGCCGCTTGTATTCGGCGCGGTCGAGCATCCGCCAGACGCGGCGGACCACCGCCGGATCGAACCCCTTGCCGGCGACTTCCTCGACCGAGGCCTCGTCCTCGATCAGCGCCGCGAGAATGCCGTCGAGCGTCTCGTAGGGAGGCAGGGAATCCTGATCGGTCTGGCCGGGCCGCAGCTCGGCCGTCGGCGGCTTGCTGATGACCCGCTCCGGCATGACCCTGCCCGGCGGGGCCGAGAAAGCCGTCCGGCCGCCGCTGATTGCGCCAGCGGGAAAGCGCGAAGACGGTGGTCTTGTAGATGTCCTTCAGCACCGAAAAGCCGCCGCACATGTCGCCGTAGAGCGTGGCGTAGCCGACCGACATCTCCGACTTGTTGCCGGTGGTGAGCAGCATGTGGCCGAGCTTGTTGCTGATCGCCATCAGCACCAGCCCGCGCGCCCGCGCCTGAATGTTCTCCTCGGTCACGTCCGGCTGGCGGCCGGCGAACAGCTCGCGCAGCATCGCCGAAAACGCCTGCATCGCCGGCTCGATCGAGACGCTGTCGAGACGGATGCCGAGCAGCCGGGCGATCTCGGCCGCGTCCTCCAGGCTGTCGCGGGAGGTGTAGGGCGACGGCATCATCACGCAGCGCACCCGCTCGGCGCCGAGCGCATCGACCGCCACGGCGGCGCTCAGCGCGCTGTCGATGCCGCCGGAAAGGCCGATGACGACGCCGGGGAAGCGGTTCTTCTCGACGTAATCGCGCAACCCCACGGTCATCGCGTGATAGATCGAATCCAGGCCGTCCGCGTCGGCCGCCACCGCGCCCCGGCGCGCATGTCCAGCCGCCCGAGTCTCGACGCCGCCAGGCGGTGCCGGCGACCCCTTCCTCCCACGCCGGCGCCCGCGCCCGCAGGCCGCTCTCCGGATCCCAGACGAACGAGGCGCCGTCGAACACCAGCTCGTCCTGCCCGCCGACCAGATTGACGTAGATCAGCGGCAGGCCGGTCTCGCCGGTGCGCGTCGGCCGCCAGCCCCCGCCGCGCCCCCGGCTTGTCCATCTCGAACGGCGAGCCGTTCAGCACGACCAGCAGCTCGGCGCCGCGCTCGCGCAGGTGCCCGGCAACGGTCGGCGCCCACATATCCTCGCAGATCATCACCCCCAGCCGCGCGCCGCGAAACTCGACCGGATCCGGCAGCGGCCCCGAGGCGAACACCCGCTTCTCGTCGAACACGCCGTAGTTCGGCAGATCGTGCTTCAGCCGCGCCGCCGTGATATCCCCGCCGATCCAGCAGCAGCGCCGCGTTGTAGAGCCCGCCGCGCCACCGCCAGGGCGCGCCGATCAGCAACGCCGGCCCGCCGTCGGCGGTGTCGGCCGCGAGCGCCCGCGCCGCCTGCTCGATGCGGTCCTGGAAGGCCCGCTTCAGCACCAGGTCCTCCGGCGGATAGCCGGCCAGCGTCAACTCGCCGAACACCAGCAGGTCCTCTCCGCCGGCGGCGCGCCGCATCGCGCGGATGCGCTCGACGTTGCCGTCGATGTCGCCGACCACCGGATTGACCTGTGCCAGACCCACCGCCAGCGCTTCGCTCATCGGCCGATTACACATGCTGTGAAGAAGTTAGCGGCAACGTAAGAGGCGGGTCCGGCGCTGTCAACGAACGCCCTATGGACGGCGGGCGGTGCTCTACCCGGCAGTGCTGGCCGGCATCTCGCGGCCACCTCCAATCGTAATGCTAGGCGATTTGCCCTGACGCAAATACGCGGCGTGGTTGACGTAAGATCCATCCTGGCAGTAGCATCTTGGCTACTGATAATGCGGTCATTTATCGCTAAAGCGGGACAAATCCATGAAGAGAGCGAATCCGAAGATTATAGCTAGAGCAGTCCTGATTGTCCTTGCGCTGGTAGCTGCTGCTGGCCCTAGCTCTGCCGCTCCGGTCGAGCCGGCCGGATGGTACGCCGGCGATATGCACGTCCACCGGAGTTGCGGAGGAAGCCCGGAAGCGGTTTCGTCCCTCTATACCAAGATGAGCACGAATAACCTGGCGGCGATATCGCTTCTCGCCGACATGGGTAACGGCGAGGTGCAGGATCCCGGTACCGACCTGCCGCGTGTGAACGGGCAAGACGACCCCAGTTCGACGCCCGGACGGATCGTGCATTGGGATACTGAGTGGCATTGGGACGCCACGTACAGCCAGTATGCCCATCAAGCGCTGGGAGGGCACATCGTCGCCCTCGGGCTTAGCGGAGCCTCTCAGATTTGGCAGGAATATACCTTTCCGATCTTGGACTGGGCACGCCAGCAGGGCGGAATTGCCGGCTTCGCGCACATGCAATATCTCGGATACGGCATTCCGCAGTCGCTGAACTGCTGTATCCCCATTGAATATCCGGTCGAGGTGGCTTTGGGATCAGCCGATTTCATCTCGGAGGACGTCAACGGCAGCGACACTGCCATCCAAGCCTATTACCGGCTGCTCAACACCGGCTTTCGGCCCGGTTTCGCCGCCGGCACGGATTATCCCTGTGGCGTCTCGACGCTCGGATTCCCTGCTGACCTATGCGAAGGTCGACAATGGCCAGATGACCTATCGCAACTGGATCGACGGCATCAAGGCGGGAAGAACCGTCGTATCGCGCAACGGACACAAAGAATTCCTCAACTTGAAGGTAAACAACACCGCCGGTCCGGGCGACGAGATCAAGCTTACCCGCAGCCGCAAGTCTGCCGGTCTCCGTCGTATGGACGGCCAGCCAGAAGTTCACGCGGCACCATCGAACTGCTGCGCAACGGCGTGGTGATCGCCAGCAAGCGGGCGACCGTCCCGGCCAACGGTTCGGTGACCCTGAGCGCGACGGCGCCCTCTGATGACAAGAGCAGTTGGCTGGCGGCGCGGCGGATGGGCAGCAACGGCCACGTCGTGCACACCGGCGCGGTCTTCGTCACGGTCAAAATCTGCCGGTGCGCGTCAGCGCGTCGGACGCGCAGTTCTATGTGCGATTGGATGGACAACCTGCTGGCGAAAACCTCGCCGGGAGGAGAATGGAATTCGTATTTCCCACCCAGTTGGCCGCAGCGCAGGCCCGATACCAAGCGGCCAAAGCCATTTACCAACAGATCGCGACCGAAGCTGGCGGCACAACGCCACCGCCGGGCGGCGGAACGAAAATCCAGGGCCCGCAGTCGATCTTCACCGGTCAGTCGCCGACCCTGTACGAAAACGACGCGGCTTATGAATTGGGCACGACGTTCTCTGCAGACTTTGCCGG
Organism: uncultured Alphaproteobacteria bacterium; assembly: GCA_963786265.1. Taxonomy (GTDB): domain Bacteria; phylum Pseudomonadota; class Alphaproteobacteria; order Rhodospirillales; family Defluviicoccaceae; genus Defluviicoccus. The sequence continues at coordinate 69,930 of CAWAYT010000044.1, read as the reverse complement.
CAATATTACAGCCGTGCGCCTGTTTACCAACAGCGCGGAAGGGGGAAGCCACACCGTTAGAATCTGGAGTCGCGGGGACGGCGCGTTGATAGGCGGGCCTTATGCGTGGACGTATCTCGTCCGGGACCGCGGGGTGGAAGACACTAACGCTGCCCACGCCGGTACACATTGATGCCAACACCAATTACGTCGTCGCGATCTCGAACGGCTCCCTGACCAGAATTGACTACGCCGAACAGCCTAACGGACTGGACGCAACAATCACTAACGGCAACTTGCATGCCGTGGCGGGCGGTGGCGTGTGGACTGATGCAACTTGGTACGATGCCGACACATGTATGGCAGAACACCAACTACTTCCGCGACGTGATCTTCGTCGCTGACTAGATAGGCGCGGGCGGCGCCGACCGCCCACCTTCATCGTGATGGCCGGGGCCATCCGGGCTTCGTCCCGGCCATCCACGCCTTGTCTGCTGGCAGAGTGGCTCGCGATGTAGATGCTCGAACACGGTCCGCGCATGACCGGTGGATGGGCTATCCGGCGCCCGCCAGCGCCGGATGATCGAGACGGGACTAATTGCTGTCGCCCTCGGCGGCCTGCTTGCGCTGGATCAGGAACTCGCGGCCGATCTTGACCCGCCTCGCCGTCATAGGCGACGATGTCGGCGGTGGCGTAGGTCTCGCGTCCAGCTGTCCGGGCAGGTAGGAGCCGGTGCCGATGACGTCGATCGGCGCCCTGACGTCGGCCATCACCCTGCACTTGTGCACGTCGAAGCCGGACGACGCGACGATCCGCACCTTGTCGAAGCCGGCGCCGTCCAGCTGCTCGCGCAGATGGAAGATCGCCGCCGCGGACACGCCGGTGCCGGTCAGATAGCGCAGCTCCTCCTCGTTGCGATAGCCGCGGATCGCCGAGCGGCACGTGGCGCTCCAGCACGGCGTAGGACTGCTGCGGATCCAGCCCCTCGATGAAGCGGCCGCCGTGCGTGTCGAGCCGGACCGCCGAGCCGGCCGGCCGCGGCGAGATCGGGAAAGCGCCGGCAGACCGCCAGCGTGTCGGTGACCTCGCGGCCGAAATAGTCGACCAGCACGGTCAGCGTCCTCGTCGGGGAAGGTCTCGTGGAACATCTCGGCGGCGCGCAGCGTCGATGCCGGCATAGCCGATCAGCGCGTGCGGCATGGTGCCGAGCCCCTTGCGCTGGCCGAAGTAATGCGCGGTGGCGTCGGTGGCGTTGCCGATGAAGCCCTCTGGCGCCGGCCTTCCGCTTGGCCGCGGCCGAGCCGACCGCCGCCGCATAGGCCATCATCTCGGCCATCTCGGTGCCGGCGCAGTGGCGCGCGTCCATGGCGAGGAAGGCGACCTTGGGCAGGTCGGCGCACATGGTGCAGGCGTTGTAGGCGGCGACGCAGGCGGCGCCCAGCTTCTGCAGGAAGATCGTCTCGAGATCGACCAGATGGCAGAACGAGCCGGTGATGTACATCATCGGCTCGCCGGCGCCGACCCAGTCGCCTTCGTTGTAGCTGCAGGTCGATGCGGACCTCGATGCCGCGCGCCGCCGGCCGACCTGCTTCAGCCAGCGCAGCGCCAGCCGCGGCGCGAACATCACCGGCCGGCGCATGAAGATGGCGTAGGTGACCGGTCTTGTCGCCGAACCGGCCGATCGTCTGCTTCGTCTTCGAGAAAGTAGCGGTCGGTCCAGCGCTCGATGTCGGCGGCGGCCGGCTGCAGCGCGCTCGACCGCGGTTCGAGCAGGTCCGCCGAGGCTCGTCGCGCTCGAGGTCTGCGTCTGAGTGCGGCGACGGCGCGCCGCGCATCGCGCTTTCGTTCACGGCCGCGGCCCTCCTTGAGGATCTCGGCCAGCAGGAACGCCAGCTCCAGCGCCTGGCTGGCATTGAGGCGCGGGTCGCAATGGGTATTGTAGCGTTCGCCGAGCTTGGCCTCGGTGATCGCCTGCGCGCCGCCGATGCACTCGGTGACGTCCTGGCCGGTCATCTCGAAATGCACGCCGCCGGCATAGGTGCCCTCGCCTCGTGGACGGCGAAGAAGCTGCGGACCTCCTGCAGGATGCGGTCGAAGTGCCGGGTCTTGTAGCCGCTGGCGCTCTGACCGTGTTGCCGTGCATCGGATCGCGACACCCATACGACCCGCCGGCCCTCGCGGCCGACCCGGCGGATCAGCGGCGGCAGCTTATCGCCGACCTTGTCGGCCCCATGCGGACGATCAGCGTCAGCCGGCCCGCCTCGTTCGCCGGGTTGAGGATGTCGATCAGCCGGATCAGATCGTCGCCGGCGATGCCCGGCCCGAGCTTGACGCCCATCGGGTTGCCGACGCCGCGCAGGAACTCGACATGCGCGCCGTCCGGCTGGCGGGTCCGCTCGCCGATCCACAGCATGTGCGCCGAGGTGTCGTACCAGTCGCCGGTGGTGCTATCGACGCGGGTCAGCGCCTCCTCGTAGTGCAGCAGCAGCGCCTCGTGGCAGGTGAAGAAGTTGGTCTCGCGGATCTGCGGCGTGGTCTCCGAGGTGAGGCCGCAGGCCGCCATGAAGTCCAGCGCCTCGTCCAGCCGGCCGGCGAGATCGCGGTAGCGATGCCCCTGCGGGCTGTCGGCGACGAAGCCGAGGTTCCAGAGGTGCACCTGGTGCAGATCGGCGTAGCCGCCCTGGGCGAAGGCGCGCATCAGGTTGAGGGTCGCGGCCGACTGGTTGTAGGCCTGGACCATGCGCTCGGGCTGCGGCGCGCGCGCTTCCGGCGTGAACTCCATGCCGTTGATGATGTCGCCGCGATAAGCCGGCAGCGTCACGCCGCTCGATCGTCTCGGTGTCCGACGAGCGGGGCTTGGCGAACTGGCCGGCCATACGGCCGACCTTGACCACCGGCACCGCCGCGCCGAAGGTCAGCACGACCGCCATCTGCAGCAGCACGCGGAACGTGTCGCGGATGTTGTTGGGGTGGAACTCGGCGAAGCTCTCGGCGCAGTCGCCGCCCTGCAGCAGGAAGGCCCGTCCTTGGGCGACCTCGGCCAGCAGCCGCTTCAGCCGCCGCGCCTCGCCGGCGAACACCAGCGGCGGAAAATGCCGCAGCTCGCGCTCGGCCTCCGAGAGCTTGCTCTCGTCGGGATAGACCGGAACTTGCACGATCGGGCTGCTCCGCCAGCTGTCCGGCGTCCAGGCATGTCTCATCGGGGCACTCGTCGTCCTTCTTGTTCTGACGAACAGGGTATACGCAGCCAGCCGTCCATTCAACACGGCTGGCTTTGTTGCTGCCGCTCACCCTTCGCGGATCCCGCTTTTAGGGATCAGTGCTCGTCGGTGGGCGACGAACACGCCACACGGAAACCGATGAAGCTCGTTCGCGGAGCGATCTCGGCGGCTGCCCTCGAGGCGGCTGGCTGAGCGCGCGAGGTCCTGGCTGCCGTACCAGGACCCGCCGCGCAGCACACGGCCGCATTCGGGTCCTTGTCGGACAGATTGTACAGACTTCCGCACCACTCCCAGACGTTGCCCGGCGAGATCCTCGATGCCCAGTTCCGCTTGGCGGGCGCGGGGAAACAGCCCGACCGGCGAGGTGACGCCGAGGCCCGCCTCGCAGGTATTGCAAATCCCGTCCTCCCAGTCGTTGCCCCAGGGGTACTGGTAGCCTTGCGGGCCGCGGGCGGCGGCCTCCCATTCCTCCTCCTCGCGGCAGCCGCCCGCCGGCCCAGGCGCAGCACGCCTCGGCCTCCCAGAAGCTGACGCCCACCACCGGCTGGTTGGGACCGTTCCAGCGCCGGTCGCGCCAGAACCAGGGGCTCGGTGACCTTCTTCTCCTGCAGCCATGTCCAGCCGGCGTCCGACCACCATCGCCGCTCGCGGTAGCCGCCGTCGTCGATGAAGGCCTGGTACTGGCCGTTGGTCACCGGATAGCGGCCGATCCGGAACGGCGTCGCGATCTCGACCGTCTCTCCCTTCGTCGCCATAGGGATAGGTTCCGGCCGGGACCTCGACGTAGGCGCGGGGATCGCGCAGATCGAAGATGCGCGGATCGCCCAGCCGGCCCAGGCACAGGCCCAGCGCCTGGCGGGCCTGCACGTCGATCTCGTCCTCGATCGCCTCCAGGCTGAGCCGGCGGAAGTCCTCCTTCAACTCCTCCGGTACGGCGTACTTCTTGGCCAGGCACAGATCGAGCGCCTCGGCGATGAACACCGCCGGCGCCGGGTTGGCCTTCACCGCGGCCCGGTCCTGGTCCTTGATCAGCCGGCCGAGCAGGCCGCAGGCCCCACTGGGCGTCCCAGATGGCGATCTGGGCGGCGAACAGGAACAGCAGCGTCGGCCGCCACTCCGGCACGGCCCCGCGCTCGCGGAACACCTGCTCGACGTCGCCCGGCGTCCGCGCCAGGCGCTGCGCCGCCAGGAACTCCTGGAAGCTCAGGTGATAGAAGGCGGCCCGCTCGTTCGGCCGCGGCAGCAGCAGGCCGGAGCGGGTCAGCAGCTCCTCGCGCCGCACGGCGGCTTCCACCTGGTCGCTTTCGTAGGCGGGGTTCAGCTCGGCGAAGCGGGCGAGCAGCCGTTCCGTCTCGACCCAGCTGATCTCGGCGGCGGGAGTCAGCCGCGGCGCGCCCGCGCATTCGCCGGTGTGCATGCCGAGCGCGATCGCCTCCAGCCGCCGCTCGACCGGATCGCGCTCGCGGGCGTCGCCAGGATAACGGTTGTGCAGCACGTTGCCGACGATGCTCTTGTAGAGCTCGTAGCGGTCCTCGGGCAGCCGGCCGCCGCTGTCGTAGAGGACGCAGAGCGCCGTCAGCAGCATCGGGTTTTCGACCAGCGGGGCCAGATCGTCGCGGCCGCGGATCGTCTCGATCAAGCCCGGCGTCTGCTCGGCCTTGCCGAGGGTGTGAAACCAGCGGGCGACGAACAGGTCCTGCAGCGCCTGCGGCAACGGTTCGAGCGGCGCAGATCGGCAGCCCCAGGCGGTGCAGGCCGGCCTCGTCGAGCCCGTAGGGCCGGCTGGTGAGCAGCACCCGGTTGCCGGCCTTCCGCCAAGCGGGCAGCGCGTCGGCGAGGCCGCTCAGCAGCAGTTCGCGCGGATAGACGGTCGCCCCGTCACGCGTATCCGAGACCGGCACCTCGTCGAGGCCGTCAAACAGCAGGAACGCGCTGCCGGCGTCGAGATGCGCCCGGAGCAGCGCGCCGGTCAGCCCCCTCGGCGGCGACCGTCCACCCAGTCGGCCAGCGCCTTCTCCAGATCGGCGCGGCGCCAGGTTCGTTCGCCCCGGCCGCAGTCCATGCTCCGCCAGAACTCCCGCAGCGGCACCAGCAGCGGCAGCCGGCTGCGCAGCTTCGCCGGCACCGGCTCCGCGAAGTCTTCCGGCGCCGGAACCGGATGGGTCAGCTCGGTCCCGGCGATGCTCTGCAACACCGCCCATCGGCAGAAGGTGGACTTGCCGGCCCCGGCCGGCGCCGAGACGTAGAGGGACCCCTCGTCGAGGCGCTGCAGGAGCGGTACGCGCCTTCCTACGTCGTCCACGATTCGAGATGGCGTCGAAATCCTGTACCTCGTCTATGGTCCTCGGTCCGACAATCGTCAGCGCCGGCACGTAGACGTGGTTGAGGGTGACGGCGCGGCCTTCTTTCGCCCCCAGCAGCTCGATCTTTTCGAGGCTGCGCCGCAGCCAGTCGTAGTACTCGGCCGGGATCTCGGCGGCGGTCGGTGGCGGTTCGACGTCATCGGCGGAAGGCTGCAAGCGCCGATACAGCATCTCCTCCAGTGCTGGCGCAGCAGGCCCTTGAAGTCGCCCGGCGTCGCGTATTCGTTGACGCCGCGCTTCAGCGAGCGAAGCCGCGCGAAGAACGCCTCGACCCGTTCGAACTGCTCTTCCTTCTCCTTCTTTTGCGGATCGCGGAGCCCGATCTTCGGCTCTTCCGTCCGCCGGTAGACGAGCACGGCGGGCGGCGGCTGGTTCGGCGAGTTCACCGCATCCTCGTATTCCCACTCGGTGCCGGAAAGGTAGGGCTCGCCGTTCGGCTTGCGCATGTTGTCGGGCAGCGGCGTGCCCATGCGCGACCACAGGATGACGATGACGATGTCGCAGGTCGCCGGCCGCGGCCGGGCCGCGTTCACCGACTCTTGCGGCGTCTCCGTCGCCAGCATCGGGATCTGCGCCGCCGGGTCGTCCCAGGCGATCAGCTCCAACTTCACTCGCTCGCGGAAAGAGGAAGCTTCGGCAGCTCGGCGTCGATCAGCTGCCGCGCCAGCGTCCGCTCCTCCGCCACGTCCCCGGGCGAAGACAGGAAGATGCGGACCAACGGCACGTTGCGCCGAGCCGGCTCCTTTTCCCTCATCGCCATCCGCCGCGCCCCCAAAGCCCCGAGGCGAATTTTGTCAACCGGAGGCAAAAAGGCAATGCTCGACATAGAGGCGGTTGACGCGCTGCGCCCCCTCACCCTCCCGCTTCACGGGTCCCTCGCTCTCCCGGCGGGAGAGGATTGGGGTGAGGGCGCGGTCAGGCCGAGCGTTTCTCGCGCATGGTGACGAACTCCTCGGCGGCGGTGGGGTGGATGCCGATCGTCGCGTCGAACTGCGCCTTGGTCGCGCCGCACTTGAGCGCGATGGCCAGGCCCTGCACGATTTCCGGCGCGTCGGCGCCGACCATATGACAGCCGAGGACGCGATCGGTCGCGGCATCGACGACCATCTTCATCAGCGTGCTTTCGTCGCGGCCGGAAAGCGTATGCTTCAGCGGCCGGAACCGCGAGGAGTAAACGTCAGTCTGTCCGCGCAGCCGCGCCTGCATTTCGGTCAGGCCGACGACGCCCACCGGCGGCTGGCTGAATACCGCCGAGGGGATGTTCTCGTAGTCCATGCGGATCGGGTTGTCGTTGAAGTGGGTTTCGGCGAAGGCCTGCCCCTCGGCGATGGCGACCGGCGTCAGGTTGACGCGGTCGGTACAGTCGCCGACCGCGTAGATGTTCGCCGACCGAGCTCTGGTTCCAGGCGTCGACGACGACGGCGCCGTTGTCGCCGAGCTCGACGCCGGCCTCTTCCAGCCCGAGGCCGCGCGTGTTCGGCGCCCGCCCGGTCGCGTAGATGACCGACGTCGGTCTCCAGCGCGCCGCCGTCGGCGAACGACAGCGACCAGGCCGGCGTTGGTCTTCTCGATCGCGCGGACGACGGTCTCGCGCAACATCCGTACGCCCTGCTTTTCCATCTGCGCGCTGAGAAAGGCGCGCACCTCCTCGTCGAAGCCGCGCAGGACTTCGGCGGCGCGGATGATCTGCGTCACCTCGACGCCGGCCGCCCGGAAGATGCCGCAGAACTCGACGGCGATGTAGCCGCCGCCGACGATCGCCATGCGCGCCGGCAGCTCCGGCAGGTCGAGCGCCTCGTTGGAGGTGATGGCGTGCTCGATGCCGGGAATGTTCGGCAGAGCCGGCCAGCCGCCGCAGGCGACCAGGATCTTGCTCGGCGGTGAACCGCCGACCCGCCACCTCGACGGTGTGCGCGTCCTCGAGAACCCCCTTGCCTTCGAGGATATGCACGTCGTTGCGGCGCAGAATGCCGCCGTAGACGCCTTCGAGGCGATCGAGCTCCCGGTTTTTCGCCTCGATCAGCGCCGCCCAGTCGAGTCGGGCGCCATCGACCGTCCAGCCGAAGCCGTGCGCATCCTCGAGCTCGTCGGCATAGTGCGTGCCGTAGACCAGCAGCTTCTTCGGGATGCAGCCGCGCATCACGCAGGTGCCGCCGACCCGGCTTTTCTCGACGATGGCGACGCGGGCGCCGTAGCCGCCGGCCAGCCGGGAGGCGCGCACGCCGCCGGAGCCGGCGCCGATGGTGATCAGGTCGTAGTCGTACTTCCGCATCGTATACCCCGCTCGGCGCGAAGATCGCATGCGGAAGTTGGTCGGGTCCATGACCATCTTCGCGTCCAGACAGCCGGCGAAGGACAGCCAGACGCGGGACCCGCCGCCGGCAGAGGGCGACCGGCCGAACAGGTTACTCGACGGTGACGCTCTTCGCCAGGTTGCGCGGCTGATCCACGTCCGTTCCCTTCAGCACCGCGACGTGATAGGCGAGCAGCTGAATCGGGATGGTGTAGAGGAGCGGCGCCACGAACGGATCGACCGCCGGCAGCTCGACGGTCGCCGCCGCGACGTTGCCGAGCCGCTCGATCCCCGCGGCGTCGGACAAGAAGATCACCTTGCCGCCGCGCGCGCATCACTTCCTGCATGTTCGAGGCGGTCTTGTCGAACAGCGAGTCCGAGGGCGCGATGACGATGATCGGCATGTTCTCGTCGATCAGCGCGATCGGCCCGTGCTTCATCTCGCCGGCCGGCGTAGCCTTCGGCGTGGATGTAGCTGATCTCCTTCAGCTTCAGCGCGCCTTCCAGGGCGATCGGATAGCCGGTGCCGCGGCCGAGGTAGAGCACGTCGCGTGCCTCGGCGACGGTGCGGGCGATCTCGGCGATGCGCTGGTCGTGGTTGAGCACCTCGTTGGCGCGGCTCGGCACTTCGGTCAGCGCGCGGCACAGCTTGCGCTCCTCCTCGCGATCGATCTTGCCGCGCTTCGCGGCGAAGGCGATGACCAGGCAGGCGAGCACCGTCAGCTGCGTGGTGAACGCCTTGGTCGAGGCGACGCCGATCTCGGGGCCGGCGTGCGTCAGAATCGCCGTGTCGGCCTGCCGCGCACATCGAGCTTTCCTGGCACGTTGACGACGCTCAGCACATGCTGGCCCTGCTTGCGGGCGAAGGCCATCGCCGCCAGCGTATCGGCGGTCTCGCCCGACTGCGAGATGAACAGCGCCAGCCCGCCCGCCGGCATGTCGGCGCCGCGGTAGCGGAACTCCGAGGCGATATCGACCTCGGTCGGAATGCGGGCGATGCGCTCGAACCAGTACTTGGCGACCAGCGCCGCGTGGTAGGTGGTGCCGCAGCCGACCAGCGTCAGCTTGCTGATCCGCGTCGGATCGAGCGACATGCGGCGGCAGCGCCACCACTTCGTTCCACGGATTGAGCAGGCCGTGCAGCGTGTCGCCGATGACCGCCGGCTGCTCGTAGATCTCCTTGAGCATGAAGTGGGCGAAGTTGCCCTTGCCGATCAGCGCTCCGGAAGTCGCGGTCAGCTTCACCGGCCGCTCGACCACCTGGCCGCGACGCATCGTGGATCACCGCACCCGCCGGCCCGTCACCTCCGCCCAGTCGCCCTCCTCGAGGTAGCAGATGCGGCTGGTCAGCGGCGCCAGCGCCAGCGCGTCGGATCCCAGGTACATCTCGCCGTCGCCGTAGCCGATGGCGAGCGGGCTGCCGCGGCGCGCGCCGAGCATCAGCTCGGTGTTGCCGGCGAACAGGATGGCGAGCGCGAACGCGCCCTCCAGCCGCTCCAGCGACGCCTGCAGCGCCTGCTGCGGCGACATGCCGTCGGCGAGGTAGCTGCTGATCAGGTGGACGACCACCTCGGTGTCGGTCTCCGTCTCGAACCGGCAGCCCTTGGCCGACAGCTCGCGGCGCAGCTGCGTGGAAGTTCTCGATGATGCCGTTGTGCACCAGGACGACCCGGCTGTCGCCGTGCGGATGCGCGTTGACCTCGGTGGGCGCGCCGTGCGTCGCCCAGCGCGTGTGGCCGATGCCGATCCGGCCGTCGACCGGCTCGGATTTGCAGCAGCGCCTCCAGGTTGGCGAGCTTGCCCTGGGCGCGCCGGCGCGAGATCGTGCCGTTGGTCAAGGTGGCGATGCCGGCCGAGTCGTAGCCGCGGTATTCGAGGCGCCGCAGCCCGTCGATGAGGAGAGGGGCGACTTGCGCCTTGCCGATAACTCCGATGATTCCGCACATTCTCGTTCAGCTCTTGTTCGAGGATTTGAGGGCCGCCTTCTCGCGCGCCGCGCCGCTCCCGAAAGTTTCGCGCCCAATCGTCCTTTTCGGTTCTGCGGCCCCCGCGACAGCATCAGCGCATCGGTCGGCGACGTCGCGGGTGACGACGCTGCCGGCGCCGACGATCGCGCCGTCGCCGATCTTCACCGGCGCCACCAGCGACGTGTTGGAGCCGATGAAGGCGCCGGCGCCGATGTCGGTGTGCTCCTTGAAATAGCCGTCGTAGTTGCAGGTGATCGTGCCGGCGCCGACGTTGGCGCCGCTGCCGACCCGCGCGTCGCCGATGTAGGTGAGATGGTTGACCTTGGCCCCCGCCTCGACGCTGGCGTTCTTGATCTCGACGAAATTGCCGATGTGCGCGCCGGGTCCGATCGACGCCCCCGGCCGCAGCCTGGCGAACGGCCCGATCTGCGCGCCGGCCTCGATAGCGACCCCCTCGAGATGGCAGAAGCCGCGGATGTGAACGTCATCGCCGACGCTGACCCCGGCGGCGAACACGACGAACGGGCCAACGACGACATCTCGGCCCAATCGCGTATCGTGGCTGAAGAACACCGTCGCCGGATCGATCAGCGTCGCGCCCCCCGCCATCGCCCGCGCTCGCAGCTCGCGTCTGAACCACCTGCTCGGCGCGCGCCAGCTCGATGCGCGAGTTGATCCCAAGCAGCTCGGTTTCCGCGCCCCTCGACGACGCCGCAGGCGAGCCCGTCGCGCCGGGCCAGGGCGACGATATCGGTCAGATAATATTCGCCCTTGGCGTTGTTGTCGTCGATCCGGTCGAGCAGGCGGAAAGAGCCGCGCGGCGTCCACGGCCATCACCCCGGAGTTGCACAGGCCGATCCGCAACTGCTGCTCGCGTCGCGTCCTTGGCCTCGACGATAGCCTGCAGCATGCCGTCGGCGTCGACGACCAGCCGGCCATAAGCGCCGGGATCGGCCGGCCGGAAGCCGAGCACGACGACCGCCGGGTGGGGCGCGGCGCGACGCGCTTGCAGGACGCGCGCCAGCGTCTCGGACGACAGTAGCGGCGTATCGCCGTAGACGATCAGGACGTCGCCCTCGAAGCCCGCGAGCGCCGAGCGCGCCGCCATCACCGCGTGTCCGGTGCCCAGACGCTCCTGCTGGACGACGGTGGGGTAGGGCGCAACGGCGCGCTTCACCCCCTCCATTTCGTCACCGATGACGAACACCAGCCGGTCGGGCGCGAGCGTCTCCAGAGTGGCAAGCACGTGGCGGATCATCGGCCGACCGGCGATCGGGTGCATAACCTTCGGCAGCCGCGACTTCATGCGCGTGCCGAGACCGGCGGCCAGAACGACGATTGCTGTTTTGCTCGCGGTCATGATGCTCGACGTTGTGTTGAAGTCGGGGCGCTGAAGCCGGGCGGTTGTTCCCGACGAAGAAGTACGGATGGTGACATAAACGCGAACCTAGGCCAACACCCTCTCCCAATGTTGCGCCTGGGCCGTTGCACGTAGGACCCGGTGCGCCAATCCTGCCACAATCCAGCTGGCGTGCCACAATCGAGCACCCGCGCGCGCCCGCGCCACAGTGCGGATGCCGGCGGCGCGGCCGAGTGACCCGCGCGGCGAGACCGGCCCGTTCCGGCCGCCTCCTACCTCCGACCTTTGCCGTTGTAAGCCTTGGCGCCGGAGTGTTCGCGATCCCGAAGCAGAAGGCTCCTCACCTCGGCTGGATTGAGGTGCAGCTCCGATGCAACCAAGCTAGCACAGCAACGCGAGCAGATCAAGGCAGTTTCTACTAATGATCGCGACCATCGCAATCCGAGCAACCTTCAAGGGCAAGCACCGGCAATATCTTTCGCGCCGGACCGTTCACGGTTTGCTGCTTGCTGGCACCGCTTCGCGGAACCCAGCGCGGACGGCCACGTTTGCACACCGTCAAGAGCGAGGAGGACACAAAAATGGTGACCACGGTCGGCACGGAAACCGATTTCGTCGAGACGCTCTGCAACCTGGTCCAGCTGGATCTCGACGCCATGGAGGCCTACGATCTGGCGCTGGCGCGGGTCGAGAACGCCGAGTACCGGGATCAGCTCGAGGCATACAAGGGCGATCACATCCGCCACTCCGAGGAGCTTTCAAAGGTCGTCACGGAGCTGGGCGGCAAGCCCTCGACGGGCCCTGGAACGAAGCAGAACATGACGACCGGCGGCGCCGTCCTCGGCGACATGGTCGGCGACAAGCTCATCCTGGAGGCGCTGAAGGCGAACGAGGACGATACCAACAAGGCTTACGAGCGCGCCGTGCAGATGAGCGGCGACCGTAAGTCGGCGGACGAGGTGCTACGCCGCGGCCTGGAAGACGAGCGGCGGCATCGCGCCTGGCTCGAGGAAAAGATCGCGGCGGCCTGATCGGTCGCGATGCCGCGACGGGCGCCGGTGTTGACCAGCAACGACGAGGAAGAGAACGAACATGGTGACGATGGTTGGAACCGAGGCGGATTTCCTAAACCTTCTGGGCGACCTCACGAGCCTCGATTATGACGCCATCGCGGCCTACGACTCGGCGATCTCGCGCATCGACAACCCCCAGTTCAATCAGCAACTCCAGCTGTTCCGGGATGACCACCAACGGCACACCGTCGAACTCGGCTCGATCATTTCGCGGCTCGGCGGCACGCCGCCGTCCGGCGCCGGCGCCAAGAGCCTGTTGACGCAAGGCAAGGTGGTGCTGGGCGGCCTGATCGGCGACAGGGCGATCCTGGTCGCGATGAAGACCAACGAGGACGACACCAATACCGCCTACGAACGGGCGGTGAACCACGAACAGAAGCATTCGTCGGCGGCGGACGAGGTGCTGCGTCGCGGGCTGGCCGACGAACGCCGCCACCGCGCCTGGATCGAAGAGACGATCGCGAAGCTGGCCGCCTGAAGCCGATCGACGGGAATGGCTGGCGGGCCCATTCTCCTCGGCCCGCTCCTGGCCAAACTCGCCGGGCCTGGCTACGTCAGGCTGGCCGAACCGCCGGAAAGCGCGCTGGCGCTGGCGGTTTGCGAATTGGCCTCGGATGCCGGCGCGGCCGGGTGTCTCTACGTCGCCCGCAGCGAGGAGCGCGCCGAACGCCTCGCCCGCGCCGTGTCCGGCTTCGCGCCCGAGATCCAGGTCATCGTTCTGCCGGCATGGGACTGCCTGCCGTACGACCGCTTCTCGCCGTCGCCTTCGATCATGGCGCGGCGCATCGGGGCTTTGCACGACATGGCGCGGCCAGCGCCGCCGTCAGGTAGGCTGCTGCTGACCACCGTCGAGGCGATGCTGCAGCGCGTCCCGCCCGCTTCCCTCTGCATGGATGCCCGGTTTCGCATTGCCGCCGGCGAGCCGCTGCCGATCGATGAACTGAAGGTCTACCTTATCCGCGCCGGCTACGTTCTCGATGAGCGGGTCGACGAGCCGGGCGAGGCGGCGCTGCGGGGCACCATCGATGTCTTTCCGGGCGCCGATGAGCAGCCGTTCCGCTTGCGCCTGGACGACGGCCGCGTCGCGGTCATCGACCGCTACGATCCTGTGACGCAGCGCACAGAGTTCTCCACCGGGGAGGCGTTAGTCTACCCGGTGTCGGAGGTGATCCTGGACGAGAGCCAGGTTCGCCGCTTTTTGCAAGGCGAGGAGGAGGAGGAGGAGGAAGCAGGGGAGAAGACGGGGGAGAGCGGCGAGCAATGGACGCGGCGGCTGCTGTCGGGAACGGGCGACGAGCCACGCCGCGTGCCGGCGCTGGAGCACTGGCTGCCGCTGTTCCACCAAAGGCTGTCGACGGTATTCGAGCTGCTTCCCGAGGCGCCGGTCATTCTCGACTCCGAGGTCTGGGAACGCCGCGATGCCTGGTTCGAGCAGATCGCCGACGCCTACCGGCATCGCGTCGGCATGGTGGCGGCGAGCGGGCTTGGCAACGCTGGCCATCTCCAGCCGTTGCCGGCGGATCGCCTCTACCTCGATGCGGCCGAATGGTCGCGGAGCCTGCGCGGGCGGCGGATCGTCGAGCTGGGCGGGGCGGATGGAGAGCGCGCGGAGCCGGATGGAGAGCGCGGCGAGCCGGACGGAAAGCCTCGCAAGTTGGGTGGAGAGCGCGGCGAGTTGGAGGCGGAAGAACGCGAGCGGGCCGTCCAGCCCGGCGGGAAAGAGCCGGAAGCGCTCGATCTTGGAGCGACGGCGGTGCCGCGCTTCGCCGACGGCGGCGATCCGTTCCGAGCCTTCGCCCGGTACATCGAGGCCCGGCGCAAGGCGGGCGATCGGGTGGTTCTCGCGGCGCCGGCCGCCGAAGAGCAGCGCCGCTTCGCCACTCTCGTCGAGCGCCGGCTCGGAACCGGCCCCGACCGGCTGACCGGCTGGGAAGATGCGGCGGCCCTGAAGCCGGGCGCGGTAGCCGTCCTGCCGCTCGACCTGGCGGAGGGCTTCGCTGTCGACGGTTGGGCGGTGATCGCCCACGCCGATGTGTTTCCAGGAGCGGCGCGGCTGACCGCGTCCCCGGGCAAGGCGCCCGCGCAGGTGTTCGTCGGCGATGGGCTACGGATCGGCGATCTCGTCGTGCATTCGGAGCACGGGATCGGCCAGGTGACCGCCCTCGAACTGCTGGAGCAGAACGGTGGCGCGCACGAGTGCTTGTCGTTGGCGTATGCCGCGAACCAGAAGTTGCTGGTGCCCGCCGAGGAGATCGGCGAGCTGTGGCGGTACGGCTCGGCCGATGCCGGCATTTCTCTCGACCGGCTGTCCGGCGATGGCTGGGCCGAGCGGAAGTCGCGGGTGGACGCCGAAGTCGAGGAAACGGCGCGGGCGCTGGTGAAGTTCGCCAAGGAACGGGAGCGCGCGGCGGCGCCCCGGCTTACGGCTCCGCCCGGCCGCTATCGCCGGTTCGCCGCTCATTTCCCCTATTCGGAAACGCCCGACCAGCTGCGGGCGATCGAGGCGGTGCTGCGCGATCTCGCCAGCGGCCGGCCGATGAACCGCCTGGTCTGCGGCGACGTCGGCTTCGGCAAGACCGAGGTGGCGCTGCGCGCCGCCGCCGCCGCCGTCTTCTCCGGCAAACAGGTGGCGCTGGTCGCGCCGACGACGGTTCTGGTCCGCCAGCACCTGGCGACCTTCCGCCGGCGCTTCGCCGAGTTCGGAGTGCGCGTCGAAGCCCTGTCGCGGGCGGCGCGGGCTTCCGCCAATCGGGTCTTCGGCAAGGGCGTGGCGGACGGCTCCGTCGGCATTCTGATCGGCACCCAGGCGATCGCTTCGGACAAGCTGCGCTTCCACGACCTCGGGCTGGTCATCATCGACGAGGAACAGCGTTTCGGCCAGCGGCAGAAGGAGCAGCTGCGCGACCTCCAGACGGGAATGCACCTGCTGGCGATGACGGCGACGCCGATCCCACGGACGCTACAATCGGCGCTCGCGGGAGTGATCGATCTGTCGGTGATCGCGACGCCGCCGGTTCGCCGCCGGCCGGTCCGCACCTTCGTTCTCGCCTTCGACCGGCTGGTTGTGCGCGACGCGCTGCTCCGCGAGCAGATGCAGGGCGGGCAGAGCTTCGTCGTCTGCCCGCGCATCGCCGACCTGCAGCCGATGCGGGAACGCCTGGCGGAACTCGTGCCGGAACTGGACGTGGCGCTCGCGCACGGCCGGATGAAGGCGGACGCGCTGGACGAGACGATGGTGGCGTTCGCCGATGGCGCGCACGACGTGCTACTGACCACCAATATCATCGAAGCCGGGCTGGACATCCCGAGCGCCAACACCATGCTGGTATGGCATCCGGACCGCTTCGGCCTCGCCGATTTGCATCAACTGCGCGGCCGCGTCGGCCGTGGACGAAGACGCGGCATGGTCTATCTCCTGACCGACCCCGAGAAGCCCCTGCCGCAAGCAACCGAGAAGCGGGTGCGGACCTTGCAGACGCTGGAGGGACTGGGCGCCGGCTTCGCCATCGGCGCGCGCGACCTCGACATGCGGGGAGCCGGCGATCTGCTGGGCGCGGAGCAGTCGGGACACGTGCGGCTGATCGGCGCCGAGCTTTACCAGCACCTGCTGCAACGGGCGGTCCGCCGCGTTAGGGGCGAGCAGGCGGACGGCGCGGCCGTTCCCGACATCCGGATCGGGCTCGGCATCGCCATTCCCCGCGATTACGTGCCGGAGGAAGAGATCCGCATCGACCTCTATCGCCGGCTCGCCCGGCTGAACAGCGAGTGGGAGGCCTCCGACCTCGCCAACGAGATCGCGGATCGCTTCGGCCCGCTGCCGGATCAGGTCCGCGACCTCCTCGATTTCAGCGCCATCCGCTCGCAGTGCGCATCGGCCCGTGTAGCCAAGGTCGAGGCGGGACCCAACGGCATTGCCGTGACCTTCGCCGACGAAGAGGCGCGGGCCACGGCGGAAAAGGCCTCGCTCGAAGGTTTGGGCACGGCCAAATGGGCGGGCGAGCGTCTTGTCCTGCAAGTCGTGACCGAACAGCCGCGCCAGCGCATCGAGGCGATCCGCAAGATCCTCGGCCTCATCCAGGAAGCCTAGTCACCCCGCTCAGCGCGCGAGCGCGTGCCGGCCCACGCCCGACCGGCGGCCGAGCGTCTTCGCGCCAATGAATGGTCCGCTTCTGCTTCAACCCAGCCATGTACATATTTGTCTGGCCGTATATGCGCTCGGGCGTATACTCCCGGCCATGACGATCGAACCAGATACCCTGATCCAGGCGCTGGCTGACGGAACGCGGTTGCGAGCGTTGGTGTTGCTGAACCGCGAGACATCGCTCTGCGTCTGCGAACTAACGGCGGCGCTCGACGTCCCACAGCCGAAGATGTCGCGGCATCTCGCGGCGCTGCGCAGCCTCGGCATCGTCGAAGACGCCCGGATTGCCAACCGCGTTTTTTACCGGCTCGATTTGGGACTGCCGGACTGGGCGCGCGGCGCCCTCGATCAGCTCGCCGACGGCTTGCGCAAGACCGGCGACCTCGCGGTCATCGACCAGCGCCTGCGAGGTTTTCCCACCCGGCCTGGCGAGCGCCCCGCTTTCCGGTCGGCCGACAGCGTCGCCGAGGCGGGTCGATCGGCGGTCGGCAATGCCGTTCGATCGGAGTAAACGGGCTACGTCGATCCCGGTACTGTCGCGGTGTAGTACATATGGAAGTCGGACAATGCAAGGTAACGGACAGTCTGTGACCTCGGCCTCGGCGAGGCCGTTTCACAAGCGCGGCTGGGTCGTCTTCATGGTCGGGCTCAGCGCGTTCGGTTCTGCTGATCAGCGGCGTCGTCTTGTTCATCGCGCCGAGCGGCCGCATCGCCAACACCACGCAATGGGCGGTGCTGTGGCTGGACAAGGGCGCATGGGTCAACCTGCACAACGTCTTCGCCATCCTCTTCATCGCCGGCCTGGTCTGGCACCTGGTCTTCAACTGGAAGCCGCTCAGCAACTACGTCGTCAGCCGCGCCACTCACCACCTCAATCTGAAGCGGGAGATGCTCGCGGCGATGGCGGTCATCCTCGTTCTCGTAATCCTGGCCGTGCAAGAGCTGCCGCCGGTCGACTATCTGGCTGATCTTGCGTTCTATTTCCGGCATGAGTTCTGGGAGTAAAACATGTCCGCGGAGGGGAGGACCATGACCATCACGATCTATCACAACCCGGCTTGCGGCACCTCGCGCAACGTGCTGGCGATGATCCGCAACTCCGGCGAGGAGCCGCAGCATCATCGAATACCTGAAGACCCCGCCCAGCCGCGCCGAGTTGGCTGAACTGATCGCGCGCATGGGGATCACCCCGCGCCAGTTGTTGCGGCGCAAGGGCACGCCCTACGACGCGCTCGGCCTCGACGATCCTAAGTTCACCGACGACCGCCTGATCGACCTGATGATCGAGCAGCCGATCCTGATCAACCGGCCGATCGTCGTCTCGCCGCTCGGCGTCAAGCTGTGCCGGCCGTCGGAGGCGGTGCTCGATCTCCTGCCAAACCCGCAAGACAAGCCGTTCATCAAGGAAGACGGCACGCCGGTCGCCAGCCCGAAGCGACTACCGACGACAGACACGCATAAGTGGAGCTCATGCCGCGCGACCGGTCGTCCCGGAGAGCAATCGGCTCCGGTCCGACGGTATCGGTCGGTACCCGAGGCAGGATCGCCACGCCGCTCGCCTCGCGATGACAGGTCCGATGGCGCGGCATAGGGCATCTAGCGAAGCCGCTGCCGCCACGGACAGCAGCCATGACCCGATCCGGCGCCACCGTTATCAGGCGGCCGGCGCTCGGCATGTTCGAGCGGTATCTGACGGTTTGGGTGGCGTTGTGCATCGTCGCCGGCATCGCGCTCGGCCACTTGCTGCCGGCGCCGTTTCAGGCGATCGGCGCGGCTGGAGGTGGCCCAGGTCAATCTGCCGGTGGCGGTGCTGATCTGGCTGATGATCATTCCGATGCTGATGAAGATCGACTTCGCGGCGCTGGGCCAGGTCAAGGAGCATTGGCGGGGCATGGGCGTGACCCTGTTCGTCAACTGGGCGGTGAAGCCGTTTTCGATGGCGCTGCTCGGCTGGCTGTTCATCGGCTGGCTGTTCCGCCCGTACCTGCCCGCCGAGCAGATCGACAGCTACATCGCCGGCCTGATCATCCTCGCCGCCGCTCCCTGCACGGCGATGGTCTTCGTCTGGTCGAACCTCTGCGACGGCGAGCCGCACTTCACGCTGAGCCAGATCGCGCTCAACGACACCATCATGATCTTCGCCTTCGCGCCGATCGTGGGCCTGTTGCTCGGCATCTCGGCGATCACCGTGCCGTGGGAGACGCTGTTTCTCTCGGTCGTCCTGTTCATCGTCATCCCGGTGATCATCGCCCAGGTGTGGCGCAGGGCGCTGCTGGCGAGGGGGCAAGCGGCGCTGGCGGCGACCCTGAGACGGCTCGGCCCGGTGTCGCTGATCGCGCTTCTCGCCACGCTGGTGCTGCTGTTCGCCTTCCAGGGCGAGCAGATTCTCGCCCAGCCGCTGATCATCGCCATGCTGGCGGTGCCGATCCTCATCCAGGTCTACTTCAACTCGGGATTGGCCTATTGGCTCAACCGCCGCTTCGGCGAGGCGCATTGCGTGGCGGCGCCGTCGGCGTTGATCGGCGCCTCGAACTTCTTCGAGCTCGCCGTCGCCACCGCCATCGGCCTGTTCGGCTTCGACTCCGGCGCGGCGCTCGCCACCGTCGTCGGTGTGCTGGTCGAGGTGCCGGTGATGCTGTCGGTGGTCCGCATCACCACGGCGACACAGGGGCTGGTACGAACAGGGGTTGCCGGCTGGGCGGCGAGGCGCGCCGGCGCACCAGCGGCCATGACCGGACCCCTATTATTCGGTGGCTCAACTCAATTGGGCGAGCAGCCGCGCGAGATCGCCGCGCGAGAACGGCTTCTCCAGGATCGGCGTATCCGCGAACTCTTGTGGCACCACGGCCTGATCGCAGCCGGTGAGGAAGGCGAAGGGAATCGCCCGGTCCTTGAGCACCGACGCGACCGCGAAGCTTCGGGCGCCGTTGAGATTGATGTCGAGCAGCGCCGCATGGATCGAGCCGGTGCGGGCGAGGGAGAGCGCCCCCTCCAGATTTTGCGCGAGCTCGACGGTCGGGCAGCCCAGCTCCTGCAGCGCCGCCTTGAGATCGAGGGCGATCAGGAACTGGTCCTCGACGATGAGAACCGACTTGCCATTGCCGGCCGGGGGCATCGACCTACCCACCGCTAGAGGCCGCCGCCGACGCTGGCCGGTCCGAGCCGGACCCTGCGCCATGTACGCCGAAGACATTTCGCTTCGGCGGAGGAGTGCTTTCTCGCCGCCCTTGGCTCGGCGGCCGATGAGCCGACGAGAATGCCGATCGACGCCCTGCAAAGGCCCGCGTCCCATCCCTCGTCTCCGCGCGTCTCTTGTTCGAGGCACGTACCAGTCAGCCGCCAGTATCACTTATATTTTCTATCCGATCGGACGACTAGTCAACTTCATCTATAGCATGTTGTGGAACCGCCTCGCTCAACTATTCGTCGCTTCTTGGAGAAAACGTCAACGTCCTCGGCGATGGTCAAGCATCCCCGGCGCTCACCGGGCCCGTCATCGCGAGCACAGCGAAGCGATCCACTTTGCGAAAGCCCTTCCAAAACTAGATTGCCTTCACCCGCTCCCGCGGGTTCGCAAGACGTACTGGCCGGAAGCAATCCGGCGTGTGGATCGCCACGGCACTCCCCGCCTCGCGATGACTATGGGGTTGCGCGCTCGCCGAGATTGCCTTGTGGACGCCTCGAAAAACCCGTCATTGCGAGCAAAGCGAAGCAATCTATGTCTTGCAAGGCCTGTTAATGCTGGATTGCCGCACCCGCTTTGCGGGTTCGCAATGACGATTATCAGGTTATTCGAGCTGTCCGCGTGCCGCGGGCGTCGCACTCTCGGCGGTCAGCTGTTCCGAAAAAGGCGGCGTTGGTCTTCGAGTTCTTCAGCTTGTCGACCAGCAGCTCCTCCTTGCGGGTGCCGGACTTGGTGATGTCGATCGACGGCCAGGTGCGCTTGTCGGCGAGCTTGCGGTCGAGGATGATCTCGGAGTTGCCGGTGCCCTTGAACTCCTCGAAGATCACCTCGTCCATGCGCGAGCCGGTGTCGATCAGCGCCGTCGAGATGATGGTGAGCGAGCCGCCCTCCTCGATGTTGCGGGCGGCGCCGAAGAACCGCTTCGGCCGCTGCAGCGCGTTGGCGTCGACGCCGCCGGTCAGCACCTTGCCGGACGACGGCACGACGGTGTTGTAGGCGCGGGCCAGGCGGGTAATCGAGTCCAGCAGAATAATCACGTCGCGCTTGTGCTCGACCAGCCGCTTCGCCTTCTCGATCACCATCTCGGCGACCTGGACGTGCCGCGCCGCCGGCTCGTCGAAGGTCGAGCTGACCACCTCGCCCTTCACCGAGCGCGCCATGTCGGTGACTTCCTCCGGCCGCTCGTCGATCAGCAGCACGATCAGGTAGCACTCCGGGTGATTGATGGCGACCGAGTGGGCGATGTTCTGCAGCATCACCGTCTTGCCGGCTCTCCAACGAGCGGCCGCGCGGCGGTGGCGCGAGCCGAGTTAAGTGCCTGGGCGATACGCTCGGCGAGGTCCGCGAGGACGGCGCTGAGCGAGGCGGCGTAAGAACCGTATCCCTGGCCATCGGTCCGCCGCTGCGAGAGTTCGTCGGCAATCAGCAGGGCGCGCGGCGTCGACCGCGAATAGAGTTGCCAGCGCGCCGCCAGAGTTGATTTACCAGTCGCATCGACATCGAACCGACTCACGTCAACGGCAACACGGTAATCAAAGCTCGCCTCGCTGACTTGCGGGAACGCGACGACCCGGTCGGACGGTAGTCGCAATGCCACGTCCTCGACCAGCACGCGCGGCAGCATGTCGTAGAGCGGCGCCGCCCAGTGATCATAAGCGGCGAGGTCGAGCTGATAGGCGCTCTTGCGCGTGACGATCTGCGGCCGGTCGATGTAGTCGGGCAGTGTGACCGGGCCGACGGCGACGACGGCCGGCGACTGCGGCGACCGGGTGTCCGCCGCGGGCGCGGGCGCGGCGGAGAGGGTATACAGGTTGACGGGCGGCGATCCCGCGCAGCCGGCGACGAAGAGCGCCAGCAAGAGGCCAAGGGGCCGGCGGAGAACGGCGGGGCTGGCGTTCATAGGCGTTTCAGGGAGCGGGCTTGCCGAGGATGAGGGCATTCGGGTTCTTCTCCAGGAAATCCGCCAGTGTGCGCAGCGAGCGCGCGGTCGTCGTCAGCTCCTTCAGTAGTCGCGCCAGGTCGTAGCGCAGCGCCGAGTCCGGCCCCACCGCCGCGCCGGCCGACTGCATCGTCGTACCGGCGCGATCGAGTGTGACGCGGGCGGCCTCCGATGTGCTCTTCAGGCTCTCGAGCAGCGGCTTGACCTCGCGCAAGCCCTCGACGCCCTGCTTTACGGACGCAGACGCGAGAAGTCGGTCTGCCTGCTGCACGGCGTCGCGGAGGTTGGCCACCAGCTCGGCGACCGGCGCTTTGTCAAGCTTGTCGAGAAAGGCATTCACCTTGTCGCTCAGCACCTGGATGTCCGACGGCACGGTCGGAATTACGGGTATGTTGTCCTCGAAGGTCAGCGCCGCCTTGGGAGCGTCCGGAAAAACCTGGAGTGCCACGACCCGCTGCCCCGTCAAGAGATTGCCCGATTGCAGCTGGCCGCGCAGCCCGCGCTCGACCCACTTGGCCATGCGCTGGTTGGCGATATCCGGCGTCGAAGGGGGTTCTCCCTTGATCGTCCAGCGCTGCGGCTCGAGCGAGATGGAGACCGGAATTCGTACAGTCAGTTTGCTTGGTTCTATCTCGAGATGGACGTCGGTGACCTCGCCCATCTTGATGCCCTGCGAGACCACCGGCGCCCCCGGCTCGAGGCCCGAGGCCGATCCCTCGAAGTAGAGAACGAACGGCATCTTGACCGTGTACTGAGCCTGCTGGATCGCGTCGTAAGAGGCCAACAGCGGGAAGGCGGCGTTGTCCTCGGCGACCGGGCTGCCGCTTCCCCGGACCGGCGTGTCGAAGGCGATGCCGCCCACGAGGATCGCCTGCAACGATTCGGTGCGGACGTTCACGCCCGCGCCCGTTAGCGACACGTCGATGCCGCTGGCGTTCCAGAAACGGCTGTCCCGGCGGACGAACGCGTCGTAGGGCGCGCGCACGAAGGCGAAGATGCTGACGTCCTTGCCGTTCTCGTCCAGATGGTAGCCGAGCACGCCGCCGACCTCGATGCCGCGGAAGTAGATGGGCGAGCCGGGGGAGACGGAGCCCAGCCTCTCCGCGCGCAACGTCAGGCGCTTGCCCGGAACGTCCACCTGGTAGACGGGCGGGGTTTCCATCGCCAAGAAGCGCCGCGCCGGCTCGCCCGGACCGGGCCGCATGCCGATGTAGGCGCCGGACAACAGCGTTCCGAGGCCGGAGACGCCGCCGGCGGTGATCCGGGCGCTCTCGATCCAGAACTGGGTTCCGTCGCGCAATTCCTTTTCAGCAGTCTTTTCCATCCGCGCCGTGACAAGGACATGCTGGAGATCGTCGCTGAGCGTCACGGTTTCGACCACGCCGAGCTGGACATCCCGGTACTTGATCGGGGTCTTGCCCGGCTCGATCCCGGATGCGAACTGGAAGGTGATGGTGATCGTCGGCCCGCGTTCGGCGAAGGTCGTATAGACGAGCCATGCGCCGGCGATCGCCGCGACGATCGGGATCAGCCAGACGAGCGAAAAGCGCCCCTTGCCCCCCACGGCGGCTTGCGGAAGCTCGGGCGGCGTCGGGGTGCTGTTCGGATCATCGCTCATCGTTGGCCCCGGCGGCGTCCCACATCAGGCGCGGATCGAAGACCAACGCCGCGGTCATGGTAAGCACGACGACGCTGGCGAAGGCAACGATCCCGATATTCGGCGTGATGCCGGCGAGGGGTCCGAGTTGAACGAGAGCCACGAGAACCGAGACGACGAATACATCGACCATCGACCAACGCCCCACGGCCTCGACGATGCGGTAGATCAAGGTCCGGTCCTTCAGCCGCCAACGCGACGGCCTATGCACCGAGATCAGTAGATACCCTAGGAACACCATCTTGAGCACCGGCACCAGGATGCTGGCGACGAAGACGATCAGCGCGAGCGGCCACATGTTCGCCGCGATGAGCTCCTTGACGCCGCCGATGATCGTGGACGGTTGGCCGTGACCCAATGAACTGAAGGTCATCACCGGGTAAATGTTGGCGGGGATGTAGAGCAGGGCGGAGGTGATCAGCAGCGCCCAGGTTCTGTCGATGCTGTTCGGTTCGCGTCGGTGCAAGGACGCGCCGCAGCGCGGGCAGAGCGCGTCGTGTTCGGACGGTCTGTCGGGCAGGCGGGAGATGAGATGGCAACAATGACACCCAACCAGCTGTTGGCGTTCCCGGCGGTCGGGCACAGCAACCCGCCGAGCGGGGGACAACCTCTCCCAGACATCGTGCGGATCGACCGCCGAATTGGCGGCGATCATCGCCAGGATGAGGCCCACGAACGCGATCAGAGACGGGCCAATCTCGACCGTGGCGAGGTCGATCAGCTTGGTGTAGGCGACGAGCACGCCGAGCAGGAAGATCTCCGTCATCGCCCAGGGGTGCAACTTGTCGAAAAGGCGGTACAAGGCGTTGGCGCCCGGTAGTTTCCGGCCGAATGTGAGCGGCCCGACGACGGCTAGGCCAATGAGGATCTTCAGCAGCGGGAAGACAACGACCAACAGAAAAACGGCGACAGCGATCTCCGGCATGCCCTCCCGGTACAGATCGATTGCTCCGGAGATCAGATGGCTTGACTGCAATTGTCCCTGTACCTTCAACGTCAGGAACGGAAAAGCATTGGCGATAAGGAGAAGAAACAGGGCGGCCAGATAGAGTACGAACGCCCGCTCGAAACCATGCGGCTTGTAAGTGAACAGCGTTGCGCCACAACGCGGGCACTTCGCACTCGCGTCGGGCGGCAAAGGTCCGACCCGCTGCAACAGGCCGCAGTCGTGGCAGCGGATCAGCAGGCCTCGGCTCGGCTCGGACGCGGGCGGCGAGACGAGGGGCAACTTTGCTACCATGACACCGCAATTCTCGGCCGCATCACCAAAAGATCAAACAAGCTGCGATGCTAGCCGGCAACTCCGCCCACGTCGAGCGCTGGTGAAGAGCGCCGTCGAGCGACGATGGAAGGCACAGCCAATGTGGTGCTCCTTAATCGAGTGTTCTGTCTCCTGTCGTCGACGCGGGAGGGACCAGAGCGATCGTATGATGAAATCGTCCTTGGCATATGCGGGTGCGACAGCCGCCCAGCGAGGCGGGGCCGCATGGCGGCCTAGTCGCAACGCCGTTGAACCGGTACTTGAACCTCAATCGAGGAGGCGGAAGTTCACCCTAAGAGCAGAAAGCCGCTGATCATGGACGTGGCCGGTGCCGCCGGCGTGGTTTCCATCGTTGCCCAGGGTCTGACGATCGGCTGTTTAGCACAGATTACTTAGCGGGCCTGCCGCGCTCGTGACACTGTCAGGGCGAGGGCAACGGGATGAAGACTCCGTCAGGTAAGGAGAGAATAGCGCCATGATCACGCTCAATCGAATCAGCTTGGTTGCTTTCGTCATCGTCTCGTCCGCTGCACTTACAACGTTAACCGGATGTCAATCGGTCGGAGAAAGCTTGAAGGCCGAGCCGGGAGCGGCGACCGGCTATCTGCCGGACGCCACAAACATGACCGAGCAGCGAGAACGGTATCCATTTCATAGGGTTTGGGTGAGTCCGCGTTTCGACCGAGATGCTTACTCAAGATTGTGATTGCGCCGGTGAATACGGCGTACCTGATGGATAAGACGGGCTGGAGTGTGCTGACGATGAAGGACAAGCAAACCGTCCAGAAGGATGTCAAAGAGCTCGCCCTCTACAGCAAGAGCTTCCGCGACGCGTTCGCCCACGATCCCTCGAAGCGGTTTAATGTAGTGGACAATTCCGGCCCGAACACGCTGGTGGCCGAGATGGCGATAACCGAGCTCGTGCCGAGCAGCCCCGCGCTGGGGGCGCTCGCCATCGGCGGGCAGGCTGCGCGGAAGCTGGCCGTCGCACTTGGTTCGAAAGCGGGGGCCAAGGCGGCGGAAACCGGCATCATCGCCATCGAGATGCGTCTTAAAGACGGCGGTACAGGCGCGATCGTCGCGACAATGGCGGATCGAGAATCGGCCAAGGTTGCGCCGATCGACGTGCAGGCGGTCACCTGGTACGGCTTTGCTGAGGAGGTAATCGACGACTGGGCGGAGCAGTTCGTCCAACTTGCGAACACACCGCTCACGCAGCAGATCGAGGAACTCATCGACGTTCCGGCTCAGCCCGTGGTAGCGGCCTCTTGCCGGAGCCGGCCGGCTTCGGCGCGGTGCGCCGATTTCACTTCGGGCGGTCCGCGCTCGGCCCGATCGCATGGCATGCTAGAGCCAAGTCAATTGCCCATCGACCTAGGTTAAGCCCACGCCTGATACATAAGGAGGACAGCAGACCAAACTACCTGCTGCCTACGCTAGCTGTTCATCGCCTCGAAGAAGGCGGCGTTGGTCTTCGAGTTCTTCAGCTTGTCGATGAGGAACTCCATCGCGTCGACGACGCCCATCGGCATCAGCACGCGGCGCAGCACCCACATCTTCGACAGCGTGCCCTTGTCGACCAGCAGCTCCTCCTTGCGGGTGCCGGACTTGGTGATGTCGATCGACGGCCAGGTGCGCTTGTCGGCGAGCTTGCGGTCGAGGATGATCTCGGAGTTGCCGGTGCCCTTGAACTCCTCGAAGATCACCTCGTCCATGCGCGAGCCGGTGTCGATCAGCGCCGTCGAGATGATGGTGAGCGAGCCGCCTTCCTCGATGTTGCGGGCGGCGCCGAAGAACCGCTTCGGCCGCTGCAGAGCGTTGGCGTCGACGCCGCCGGTCAGCACCTTGCCGGACGACGGCACGACGGTGTTGTAGGCGCGGGCCAGGCGGGTAATCGAGTCCAGCAGGATGACCACGTCGCGCTTGTGCTCGACCAGCCGCTTCGCCTTCTCGATCACCATCTCGGCGACCTGGACGTGCCGCGCCGCCGGCTCGTCGAAGGTCGAGCTGACCACCTCGCCCTTAACCGAGCGCGCCATGTCGGTGACTTCCTCCGGCCGCTCGTCGATCAGCAGCACGATCAGGTAGCACTCCGGGTGATTGATGGCGACCGAGTGGGCGATGTTCTGCAGCATCACCGTCTTGCCGGTGCGCGGCGGGGCGACGATCAGCGCCCGCTGGCCCTTGCCGATCGGCGCGATCAGGTCGATGACCCGCGAGGTGATGTCCTTGAGCTGCGGCACCTCCATGATCATCCGCTCCTGTGGATAGAGCGGCGTCAGGTTATCGAAGTTTATGCGGTGCCGGACTTCGATCGGGATCGGCGAAGTTGATGGTGGTGACCCGCAGCAGCGCGAAGTAGCGCTCGCCGTCCTTCGGCGACCGGATCTCGCCTTCGACGGTGTCGCCGGTGCGCAGTCCGAAGCGGCGCACCTGGCTCGGGCTGACGTAGATGTCGTCCGGCCCCGGCAGATAGTTCGCTTCCGGCGAGCGCAGGAAGCCGAAACCGTCCTGCAGCACCTCGAGCACGCCATCGCCGAAGATCGGCATGTCGTTCTCGGCGAGCTGCTTCAGGATGGCGAACATCATCTCCTGCTTGCGCAACGAGCTGGCGTTCTCGATCCGCAGCTCCTCCGCGTAGGTAAGCAGCTCGGCCGGCGGCTTGGCCTTGAGTTCCTTGAGATTCATCGGTGAATTGCGACTCCGAATTGACTTCGCGGGTCAAAGATTAAGGAGAAAGAGGCGGAAGAGAGTCGTCCCGATCTAAGCGATGTTGCGAGCCCGCGAACGCATCGTTCGACGGTGATCAGCGCTGCCCGGACGTGCGATAAGTGCAGAGATATTTGCGTGAAATCTGGTCAATCACAATGGCGCAACTTTTGCGCGTTGTCAAATCCGTTTTCGCGAAACTCAGAACGGCCTGATGATGGCCCGGAGCACGACGCACCGGGCAGCCCCGCTGTCCTCGGCGCATGCGGAGACGAGGGGCACGCGCCTCCAGCTTCCTGCGGCTGGAGGCGCGTAGGGTTAAACCTCCGCTGCTACGACTTCGTGGATGCGCGCCGACGCCAGAAACAAAAACCGTCTGTTCATATCCCAGAGCTCATCCAGAAGTCGATCCATAGTATTCAGCCGGTCACAGCGCCCTCGTTGATCTCTCGTGTCTTGCTCGCAGCACTCGCAATCCGAGCAGACCTGGACAAGCTGCTCGCGGGTGCGATACCACCGATCGAACATCCCTCTTACCTCATCTCTGTACTGGCCGAAAGCGATGGGGAACCGGCTCGGGTCATTAATGCCGCGCGCGTTTCCCTCCTGCTCGATCTGCTCGATCGTGTGCCAAATCTCCTTGATCACCGCCCGGCAGCTTTCCCTGGTCAGCACTAAATCGTCTAGTCTGCCGCGATACTGATTCAAGAGCTCATGCCGAAAACGCACGCCCATCGTCATCCCGATAAACAGCCTACCGAGTTGCGGAGACAGCGTCTGATAGTCCAGACATGACTCCTCCATGAAGTGGACGTGAAAGCAGCACCCTCCGTCGGCGTGCCTGTCCGCCTGATGCACATAGGGCCTATAGAGTCTGACGGTCGATGTTGGAACGAAACATCTGCAGCATCGAACGCCCGTTGGCGCATGTCCCGTTCGGTTGCATGAACTCGAAAATGATGCGGCAGAGAGCCGGCAGCCATCGATCATCGTTGACGGTGCTCGTCGAAACCTTGCTGAGCTTACCCCAACTAAGACGCGTTTGATGCAGGCCGAGTATCGCAGATAGCTGCGGGCTCACTTCTACTTCCACATCAGGTCGTAGATCGTACGTATTCCGGCCCCGGTCGTCCTTGTGCTCGATTACGTCGTCCAAGCGGGCCGTTGTTTTCATCCACGCCTCGTGGACATAGTGCTGTTCGGCCTTCTCTCCGATAGCCATCATGATTTGATTACAACAAAGGTCGAGAAGTTGTCGATGCGCCTCATCCGGCTCAAATAGGTCTGGATTGATAAGTGGCAGGCCGCGCTTGTGCGGGTAGACATGGAGAATATACTTCAACAGTTCGCGCGCGTTTTCTCTGGTACCAGGGAAGCTTTTTAGGTGACTAAGAGGGTCTGGGAGTTTAGCCTCCGGATGGTGCAGGCAAATGAGCGGGTTCTCTATCTTCTTCACGCTCCGCAGAAACATCCCACACTCAAATAGACACCACATCCAATTCCGAGAATCATCTGTATAGAGGAGGAGCAGGATGTCCGAATTGGCGATGTTTTGGCAGATCGACTTGTGCCAATCAGTTCCGAGCGGAATTTTACGCGCACGAAACACATCGATTCTGCCCTCGCCTGCCGACCGCAGTGCGGTTTCCAGAAGGTTAGCCCGTTTCTCATCCTCTAGCTTATAGCTTAGAAATATCTGGACCTTGCATCGTGCCTCACCGCATGGTCGCGAGCAATTCTCGGTTTGGTTGCCATGATGCTTGTCCCCGATGTCCACATACCTCTCCCGCCTCGACACTCGCGTGTCGACAAACTACCGTTGCGAGCACCTGGGTTGATTTTGTATGCAGCTCATATAGGGCTATATTCAGAACGGCTTGACCGTGGCCAGGATGACGATGCCGATCATCAGCACGGTCGGGACTTCGTTGAAGACTCGGTAGAAGCGCTCGGAGTGTCAGTTGCGGTCTTGTTCAAAATCCCGGCGCCACTTCGCCGGAAGTGTGACCGCGCGTCTCGGTTGCTAATCGTGAACTCTAACGCGCGGCTAACGCACATCATAACGCTGGCATAACGGCCCGCCGCACAGAATACCTCGGCGGCTTTCCTTGGGAGCTGAACGGTAGAGGAAAGCCGAACGCGCAAATGTGAGGAGGTTATGTCCTGTCAGAGATGCTTATCAGTGTTCCGCGCATTCCGGGTAGTGGGTCGGAGGCGACAACCATCCCGGTCCGAGGCGACGAGAGAAAATATAACTGAGCTATGCCGCGTTGCTCTGATCGCCCCTGCCGATCCTGAGTCTCGGCAGCGGGCAGCGATGGCGAGCGAGGATGCTCACACCTTTCCGGAGGCGACGTGCCAGCCCCGGCTTAGCTCTGATCTAGTCAGGCGTAATAACGAGGGCAGGATGGTCAGCGACGGCACGACCGCCCAGACCTGGATCTGTCCAGTCGCTCGGGACGCAGTGGACACCGACAACGGCGTCGAGTCCGCGCAGATCATCGTCGTCGGACCTGTTGCCTCCTGCTTATTCCACTCCATGACGGAGAACGGCGGAACGGTGGAGATCGCTCCCCCAAATAACATCATCCCAAGGGACGGTCTTCAGAGTACTCCAATATGCGGTCGGCGATACAAACAAACATCGCCAACAGGGCGCGCGGTTTCTACCACTTCAGGTGCAGCATTCCGGCGGGCTCGGGCGTCGTGATGTACCGCTTGGACGAGAATAATGACGACGAAAACTGATCTGTAACGGTCGAGCAAGCATCGGCGGTCATGACGCCTTTATGGCTCGGCAACGGGACGGCCAACTTCACTCCGTGGCCGCCACCGCAGTCATGCAGGGTGAGCAAGGGCCGGTGCATCGGCACCGGCCCTCTTGCCATCAGATACCCAGTGGTCGGCGATCCGGGTGCAGAGCCTCAGGAGCCGTCAGGCCTGAGGGGCCCCGCCGGTGGAAATGTCAAAACGCTGGCTGCGCGTCGCGCCGACCACCTCTATTCCTCGCGTGCCGATGATGCCGGCGAGCGGGATGGACACCGCGTACGGCGCCAGAGCCGGCAGTCCGATACCCCGCAACGATCCCACCACCTCGATCGCCCAGTACTCCGGCTGCTGGATGTAGACGACAGGCACCAGCTCCACATCCATGTTCACGTAAGGCTTCGTGCCCCTCACCCTCAAGATGAACTGGGGCGGGAAGCTTCGGAGCGTGATGATCACCGCCCGCTCGAAGTCGAGAAGCCGGAACGCGGTCGGGGGTGGTAGAGCGCGGAAAGTCTGCAGCTGGGCATCGTCCATCGGCTGCCTCTCGTACCGGTCGCGTTGCTCCTGTCGCGCCTCTCGCCGGATGCGCAGAACCAAGTCATCGACGGCCACGATCTCGAAGGAATAGCCCTCCCGCTCCGTTCCTTCGAACGACACCGAAACCCTCTGCGAGCCGAGCAATGTCCAGCGTCCAAGGACCCGCACCACCTCGTCGGCGGGGCCGATGTCGTATTGGATGAACTCGCCATCCTTCCGCATCTCGAACCCATCCCGACCGAATGCAGGCGGGAACTCGAATCCCTCCGGCCGAAAGACCTCAAGATCCCCGGCATCCTCCTCCCGAGAATGGGTCCAGCGCCGGAAGATCGCCGGCGGCAAATCACCCGCGCCCGCCGCTTGTTCATCAATAGCCATGACAACTTCTCCTTCAGCTGACTTTCACCAGTTCCGATTCGGCGACTCTCGTCGCGAGCGAGAACTGTTCTCGCCATGAAGCCGGACGGGATAAGAAGGGGTCAGTTGCGCTTTTTCATCTGTCACCGGGTTCACACAACCGGGTGAATGTTGCGCACAACTCGCGAGAACTCTTGCGATGTCGCGGCGGCCTAAATCAGCACGGCCTCGCCACGGACCGAAGCCGCGCGGTCAGAACGGCTTGACCGTCGCCAGGATGACGATGCCGATCATCAGCACGGTCGGCACTTCGTTCATCACCCGATAGAAGCGCTCGGAGTGTCGGTTGCGGTCTTGTTCGAAATCGCGACGCCACTTCGCCATCGCGCCGTGCGCGCCGGCCAGCAGCAGCACCAGCGCGATCTTGGCGTGCAGCCAGCCCGCCGACCACGCCGCCTCGCCCAGTTCCCAGATCAGCCAGATGCCGAAGACGAAAGACGCGGCCATCGCCGGATTCATGATGAAGCGCAGCAGCCGGCGTTCCATCACCTTGAAGGTCTCCGAGGCCGGCGAGCCCGCCGCCTGCTGGCAGTGGTAGACGTAGAGCCGCGGCAGGTAGAGCAGCCCCGCCATCCAGGCGATGATGCTGATGATATGCAGAGCCCTCAGCCACGGATATGCGTCCACGTCCTACCTCCTCCGGTTGAGGATTATATTCTGATCATCCCTCACCCCACCCCTCTCCCGGCGGGAGAGGGAGGCGCGGAGCGCGGGAGAGGGCGAGCGCACGGGCAGCCGGCGCATGACGCCGGGCAGAGCCGCGCGCCGCCGCGTGGCGAGGTGCCGCCCTCCGGCTGCGATAGCGCGTCCTCGACCAGCGTCGCCAGGCCGCCGATGAAGGTCTCGTCGGTGGCGACGGTAGGGACGCGAAGGTAGTCCGGCACGCCCAGTTCTTCCGCCTTCTTGCGGTACTCGATGTCGAGCTCGACCAGGGTCTCCGAGTGCTCGGAGACGAAGGCGATCGGCGTCACCACGGCGGCCACCTTGTCGCGCGCCGCGCGGGCGAGCTCTGCCTCCGTCGAGGGCCCGATCCACTGCAACGGCCCGACGCGGCTCTGATAGCAGATCGACATGATCGCGCGCCGCTTCGCCGAGCGCCCGGACGACCCCGGACACCGTCAGCTCGACCTGCCACTGGTAGGGATCGCCCTTGGCGATCACCCGCTTCGGCAGGCCGTGCGCCGAGAACAGCAGACGGTAGGGACCGCGCGGCGGCTTCGCTTCGAGCGTTAGCCGCACCTGCCGGGCGACCGCCTCGACGAAGCCGCTATCGTTCGGATAGCAGCAGACGACGTGCTCCGGCGCCGCCAGCCCGGCGCGCTTCGCCGCCCGCCGCCAGTCGGTCAGAGAAGAGGCCGTCGTCGTCGTCGAATACTGCGGATAGAGCGGCAGCAGCACGATCCGATCCGGCGCGAACGCCCGCACCTCCCGCGCCACGGCCTCGCTCATCGGATGCCAGTAGCGCATGCAGACGAACACCCGCGCGCCCTCGTGCCTGCCTTGCAGCCGGGCCTCCAATGCCTCGGCCTGCCGGCGGGTATAGGCCAGCAGCGGCGATCCGCCACCGATCTGCGCGTAGATGTGACGCGCCACCGGCGCCCGCCGTCGCGCGATCAGCCGCGCCAGCAGCCAACGCGGCGGCCGGGGCAAGCCGATGATCGCCTTGTCGTTGAACAGGTTGAACAGGAACGGCTCGACCGACGGCAAGGCGTCCGGCCCGCCCAGGTTGAACAGCACCACCGCCGTCTTCCTGTCGCCCGACGCGATCATTCTCGGCGGAACTCCCGGACCAGATCGGCGACCCGCGACACGTGCTCGGGCGGTGTGTCCGGCAGCACGCCGTGCCCAAGGTTGAAGACGAAGGGTCCGTCACCGAGACCGCGAAGTAGCCGTTCGGTCGCCCGGTCGAGGCCCGGCCCGCCCACCTTCAGCAGATAGTTGTCGAGGTTGCCCTGCACCGCGCACGTTGGTTGTAGCCGGGCTTTCGTCCAGTCGAGCGGCACGCCGGCATCGATGCCGACCGCGTCAACCCCGGTATCGCGCGCGTACTCGGCATAGAGCACGCCCGCGCCGCGCGGAAAGCCGATGATCGGAACCTCGGGGTAGGCGGCCCGCACCCGGTCGACGATCGCCACGGTGGGCGCGATGACCCAGCGGCGGAACTCGTCGGCGGCCAATAGCCCCGCCCAGCTGTCGAACAGCTGCACGGCCTCGGCGCCGTCGGCGATCTGCCGGCGCAGGTAGATCACCGTCGCCTCGACCAGAACGTCGATCAGCGCCCTGAACCCGTCGGCGTCGCGATAGGCCCAGTCGCGCGCCCGGCCGCCGTCGGTTCCGCCGCCGCCCTCGATCATGTAGAGGGCGATCGTCCACGGCGCGCCGGCGAAGCCTATCAACGCGACATCATCCGGCAGTGCTTCGGCCACGCCCCGCACCGTCGCGAACACCGGCGACAGGTGTTCCTCGATCCGCCGCGGCCGCAGCGCCCGGACGTCGGCGGCGCCCCCAAGCGGTTGCAGGACCGGTCCCTTACTCTCGACGAAGCGGACCTCCCGACCGAGCGCGTCCGGCACCACCAGGATGTCGCTGAACAGGATCGCCGCGTCGGGCGCGAAACGGCGGAGCGGTTGCAGAGTGGCCTCGATGGCGAGCTCCGGCGTGTAACAGAAGCGCAAGAAGTCCGGCTGCCGGCCGCGCAGCTTCTGATATTCAGGCAGGTAGCGGCCGGCCTGGCGCATGAACCAGAACGGCGGGCGAGGGGCAGGCGCCCTTGCCGAGGCATGCCGGCGTAGCGCTCGCAGCAGGCGCTTTTCCATGGGTTGGGTCAGAACCGGTGCATCCGTGACGGGACGAGACTTGTGCTTCCAGCCATTACCATGACAAAGAATCTTTAGGTGGTAATTGTTGTCGGTGCCCAGAGTCCGGAGATGACCGCCGGCGCCTCCCGCGTCCCTCTTCGCCGGGACAGGGTTGGGTGAGGAATGCGTGCGCATGAGAGGAGGAATTGTAGAATTTGCGAATAGAGAATCCTCGGAACAGATCGCGTGGCGGGAGTTGTTGGGTGCGGACATCAGGGTAAAGCCGTTCCCGGATTATGTAACCAACGATGTGGAGAGAAGGCTTTCTGAACTCGGATTTGGGCTGATAATTTACCTGCCGGACCTATCGCTTCAGGAAAGAACGTTAAGAAAGCTTGGACCGGAAGCATATGTCAAAGAATTATCGCGAACTTATCCCAGATGGAATCCGTTCGAGGACCTCAGCTTCGCGCAAAAAACCGATCATAACGTGCCCCGCAACCTGATGAGATGGTTCTGGGACGAGGTCCGAAACAGAAGGATTGAATTTCCGCAATTACCCGGCCGATGGATGGCGGTCGAGGACGTCAAAAAGCCGGCCGCTGGGCAAAGCTATGCGAGGAGTTTATTTACCGAAATGTTGGGAATGGCGGACGACAGGATTGGCCGTTCGTGGACCGATCTCTCCAAGAGAATGGAATCAACGAAGCATGAGGTGTTGTCTTACCTAGGAATTCAGAAGCAGCCGATGGAATTGCGCTTCCCCGAGGCTATCGAATACAACCTTCTGGCAAACCGGGAAGGCTGGGCAAAGACCAACAATTACGAATGGACAAACACAAAATTCCGTGAGAAAGCCGAGCCGGACCCTGAGGTATTTGAATGGTGGGCCGGAACGGAAACCAGCAACGATCGAACATATCGGCTGATCGCCGGAAACTCTCTGTTGGGAGGGGCCGGTAAGGTCACCACCTATGACCCGGACAGATCGGACAGGCTCATCGGCTTTCGATGCGCGATCATCTTCGGTTCGACCGTAGAGGAAGTAACCGTCGGAAAACTTTCGTTAGAAGATGAGATTACCAGAAGAAATTGCGAATTGTTGGGATTGAGCAGCAATGAACTTATGCAGTTATCCGATAAGGAGATGGAAAAGGTTATCGAGACGAGCTTTCGAGCGATGGCCCTCAGATGTCATCCAGACCTCGGAGGTACGAACGAAAAGATGCAACAAATCATCACCGCCCGTGAGCAATTAAGGAAAAAGCTGTTTACGTCCGACTTCGGTTTCCGGGATACATAGGGTTTAAGGGCGTGCATAGCTCGAACAATATGTCAACCGTCATTGCGAACCCGCAAAGCGGGTGGGGCAATCCAGGATTAACAGGGCCTTGCGAGACATAGATTGCTTCGCTTCGCTCGCAATGACGAGTTTTCAATGCCTCCACGCGGTCGGCGGCCGATCGCAGGGCTCTGAGCGCAACCGTTGCTGCAAGTCGTTTGTTCATCGATGGGAGAACCCGGAGGGTACCGAGGGACGAGACTTGTCCTTCCAGCTATTACTATGAAAGAAGATTCTTTTTAGGTTGTAGCTGTTGTTGTCGGCGGGAAATCGGGGATTAGCGAATGCCAACAGGCTGTCCCGGACTTGCTAGATGGACCGGCGCGAAGTCGGATAAGTCGCCGGAACCGGTGGAAAAGTGCCGCAGAGCCGGCGCAAGTCTCGAACATCCCTCGCTTTCTTCCGCCGGAGCCGCCGTGCGCCCGGCCCTGTGGGCAGCGGTACAACGGGGAAAACGCGGACAGCCGGCGCGTGGTGTGTTTCGCCATCCCCAGCCGACGACGGCGTACGCGAATCGGCTGCTTATCCACGGGCTCGGCCGAGGCTCGGGCTTGCCCACAGCCGCCGCACAGCTTCTCCCCAGGCTAATTGTGGGTTATCGCGGCGGGGCGGCATGAGCGGGGACGTGCCGTTGCTGCTGGCCTCGGCCAGCGAGACGCGGGCCCGGCTGCTGCGCGATGCCGGGGTCGCGGTCGTCCAGCAACCGGCCAACGTCGATGAAGCGGCGCTGAAGGCGACGCATCGAGCGCATGGGTCGAGCGCCGAGGATACGGCGCTGGCGCTGGCCGAGGCGAAGGCGATGGAGGTCGCGGCCCGGTATCCCGGCGCGCTGGTGATCGGCGCCGACCAGTTGCTGGTGTCGGGCTCGGCATGGTTGGACAAGCCGGCGACCCGCGAGGGCGCCAGAACGACGCTGGAAGCGCTGCGGGGGCAGACCCACCGCCTGGTCAGCGGCGTGGCGGTGGCCCGCGACCGGCTGATCGAATGGCGTCACGTGGAGGTGGCGAGGTTGACCATGCGCGCCTACAGCGACGACTTCATTGACTGGTACCTCGACCACGCCGAGGCTTCGGCGCTACAGGTGGTCGGAGCCTGCCGCCTCGAAGGGCTGGGCGCGCAGGCCCTGGAGCGGGTCGACGGCGACTACTTCACCGTCCTCGGCCTGCCGTTGCTGCCGCTGCTGCGGTTTCTCAGGGGCCGGGACGTGCTGCGCTCCTGATGCCGATGATTCCCTCCGGCCGGACCAGGCGATGACCAGCCTCCCTCCGCATGAGCAAACCTGGACGATCAGCGGCGCGGCCAAGCTGGCCGGCGTCATCGGCTGGCCGATAGCGCACTCGCTGTCGCCCCGGCTGCACGGCCTTTGGCTGCGCCATTACCGGATCGACGGCGCCTACGTGCCGCTCGCCGTCCGCCCGAAGCACCTGGCGGAGGTTCTCGCGGCATTGCCGAAGCTGGGATTTCGCGGCGTCAACGTCACCGTTCCGCACAAGGAGAAGGCGCTGGCGCTAGTGCACGAGGCGGAGCCTTCGGCGCGCCTGATCGGCGCGGTCAACACCATCGTCATCGATGGAGAAGGGCGACTGATCGGCGGCAACACCGACGCCTTCGGCTTCGTCGAAAGCCTGCGCGAGGCGATCCCCGGCTGGCGGGCCGGTCGCGGGCCGGTGGTGGTGCTGGGCGGCGGCGGCGCGGCGCGGGCGATTATCGTCGCGCTGCTCGATGAAGGGGCCGCGGAGGTACGCCTGGTCAACCGGACTTTCGCCCGGGCAGCCGGCCTCGCCGCCGAGCTCGGCGGTCCCGTAGCCGCCTCGCCATGGACGGAACGGGCGGAGGCGCTCGCGGGCGCGGCGCTGCTTGTCAACGCCACGACGCTCGGCATGCGAGGGCAGCCGCCGCTCGATCTCGATCTGGCGCGGTTGCCGGAGAGCGCCATCGTCTGCGACATCGTCTACGCGCCGCCGTTGACGCCGTTGCTGGCGGCGGCCGCCGCGCGCGGCAATCCGACGGTGAGCGGTCTCGGCATGCTGCTGCACCAGGCGCGGCCGGGCTTCGCCGCGTGGTTCGGCCGCATGCCGGAGGTTCTGCCGGATCTCCGCGCACGGCTCCTCGCCGATACGCCGCCCGCATGATCATGTTCGCATGATCGTCCTCGGGCTGACCGGCTCGATCGCCATGGGCAAGAGCACGGCGGCGGCGATGTTCCGGCGGCTGGTGGTGCCGGTCTACGATGCCGACCGCGCCGTCCACCGGCTGATGGACCACGGCGGCCTCGCCGTGCCGATGGTCGAGGCGGCGTTTCCCGGCGTGGTCGAGCGAGGCGCGGTCGATCGTCGAGCGCTGGGCGCCCGGGTGTTCGGCGATGCCGAGTCGCTCGGCAGGCTGGAGCGCATTCTGCACCCGCTGGTAGCGCGCGAGCGGCGGAAGTTTCTCGGCCGGGCGCGACGGCGGCGTCAGCCGCTGGTCGTTCTCGACATTCCGCTGCTGTTCGAAACCGGCGGCGAGCGCCTGTGCGATCTGGTCGCGGTGGTCTCCGCCCCCGCCTCTGTGCAACTGGCGCGACTGCGCCGGCGGCCGGGAATGACCCCGGAGCGGATCGCCGCCATCCTGCGCCGGCAGATGCCGGACGCGGAGAAGCGCCGACGCGCCGATTTCGTGATTCCGACCGGCCGGGGCAAGGACGCCACCTACGCCGCCATCCGCCGCCTCGTCTCGGAACTGCTCCGGCACGGCCGACCGAGCCGTTAAGCTTGCCCGATTATTTGACCATCTGGAGACATCGAAAAACGCGTCATTGCGAGCGGAGCAAAGCAATCCAGGTCTCGTAAGGCCCTTCTTATTAATGGATTGCCGCACCCGCTTTGCGGGTTCGCAATGGCGATTTTTAAATTATTCGAGCTATGCGTCAGCAAGGAAGACAAACGTGATCTCGGCGGTTACTTACTTCTACCTCGCGCTGGCCATCGTCTTCGAAGTCATCGCCACCACTTCCTTGAAGAGCTCGCAAGGATTGACCAGGCTTTGTCCCAGCATCGTCGCGGTGATCGGCTATCTGATCACTTTCTACTTCCTGGCGCTGACCTTGCGGACGATGCCGATCGGCGTCGCCTATGCGATCTGGTCCGGCGTCGGCATCCTCTTGCTCGCGACAATCGACTGGGTTTGGTTCCGGCAAGCCCTCGATCTTCCCGCCATCATCGGTATCGCCCTCATCATCGCCGGTGTCGTTACGATGCATGTATTCTGCAAGACCCTCCAACACTGACCCGCCACGTCCCTCGATTGCTCCGCCGCACCCGCGGTGACGCGGGTCACTGCGAGGAAAGCCACGTCCGACCAAGCTAACGCGGTGCGCGTCCCGTCCGCCGTAGACCAAAGCTATCCTCGTTTTCCACATTTTGCACAGCTTGACACTACGGAGCCCAACATGTAGGAGACTGCATGCGTGAGATCGTTGTCGACACCGAGACGACGGGTCTCGATCCGGGGGCCGGCCACCGGATCGTCGAGATCGGTTGTGTCGAACTGCTCAACCACTTGCCGACCGGCCGCACCTTCCAGTGCTATCTCAATCCCGAGCGAAGTATGCCGACAGACGCGTTCGGCGTGCACGGGCTTTCGGCGGTCGTTCCTCGCCGATAAACCGCGCTTCGCGGAGATCGCCGGCGGCCTGCTTCAGTTCCTCGCCGACTCGCCGCTGGTCATCCACAACGCGGCGTTCGACCTCGGATTTCTCAATGCCGAGCTGCGGAGATCGGTTCGCGACGAAATTCCCGGCGGAGCGGACGATCGACACGGTGCGTCTAGCGCGCTGCAAGTATCCCGGCGCTCCCGCCAACCTCGACGCGCTCTGCCGCAGATACCAGATCGATCTGTCGGACAGGGTGATTCATGGGGCGCTCAAGGACGCCCAACTGCTGGCCCGGGTCTATCTGGAGTTGCGAGGCGGCCGGCAGCCGGGCCTGTCGCTCGTTTCCGCGTGGACGCGGCGGCTGCCGGGGATCGAGCCGGCGGCGTGGGTCGCGAAGATGGTATATCCGACCGCCGAGGAAGCTGCCGCGCATCGCGCCTTCGTCGACGCCATGCCAAACCCGCTATGGCGAAAGCCGATCACTGCTTCCGAGGAAGAGACGAAAGACGTGGCCGCGCTCGGCTGATTCCGCCTTCTCGACCGGGCCCGCCGGCAGCTGATCAGGCGATCATCGAAGGCTCGGCCGTGGCGCTGTCCTCGTCCTGCTTCTGGTAGAGCGCCGCGAAGTCGACCGGGCCCAGCATCAGCGGCAGAAAGCCGCCGTTCAGGGTGGTCGACGCCAGGATCTGCCGAGCGAACGGAAAGAGCATTCGCGGGCATTCGATCAGCAGCACCGGACGCACATCCTGAGGGGCGACGTTGAGGGTGAATACGCCGCCATAGGCCAGCTCGAGAATGAAGGCGACGGTGTCGGCCGATTTGCAATCGGCGCGGATGTCCAGCACGACTTCGTAGATGTTGGCCTCGAGCGTTCGCGCTTGCACATCGACCTTGATGGCGATCTCCGGCGGGCGTTGCTGCATCTGCGCGAAAATGTTGGGCGCCGAAGGCGCTTCGAACGAGAGATCCTTGACGTACTGTGCGTTGATCACCAACGGCGGACGTTGCTCGGCGCGGGCCTCGGCCGGCGTGGCGGAGCCGGCCCCGTCGCCACCGTTGCCCCGCGGTTTTGTCGCGCCCGGCTGTTGAGGCTCGTTCATACCCGATCAGTCCACATTGCCGCTGTAATGGGTTCGGGGACTATCACGTTTTATCCGGTGGAACAACGCTCGCCGCGTCCGGCGGCAGCCAGGGCGATCTTCGGCGCGGCGGTTCGTCCTCCACCACGCCGGCGTCGCCCGGCCCGGTCGGTTCCACCGTCTGGTACTCGCCTTCGATTACCGTCGCGCCACCGGGTGCTCCCGACGGGGCGGGGGGCGGTTCGACGGTCCAGAAAGCAAAGTGCCCCGAGCGTGTTATCCGCCGGCTGATTATCGCCAGCAGCAGCGC
Organism: uncultured Alphaproteobacteria bacterium; assembly: GCA_963786265.1. GTDB lineage: Bacteria > Pseudomonadota > Alphaproteobacteria > Rhodospirillales > Defluviicoccaceae > Defluviicoccus. The sequence goes on along the minus strand of CAWAYT010000044.1, from coordinate 29,899 downwards.
GCGGCACGGCGCAAGCAGCAGGATCAGTCCGAGGATGTCGGATACGAAACCGGGCAGCACGAGCAGCGCCCCGCCGATCAGCGCGCAAGCGCCGTCGAATACCTGGCGTGCCGGAAAGCGGCCTGCATTCAGCGCCTGGCGGGCTTGCGTCAGAATGGCGAAGCTCTGGGCGCGCATCAAAAGCACTCCGCCGGCCCCCGACAGGACCACGAGCGCCACGGTCCGCCAGCCGCCGATGCTTCGACCGACAAAGATCAAGCTGGCGATATCGAGGAGAGGAAGGCCGATCAGCGCCGCCGAGAAAAGAAAACGCATGCTTGCCCGCCGTCCCCTGCGATCTTACATCGAGTCTATATCGTCCCGGTTTAGCGAAAATCCAAACTGGACCGAGCAGATGCGAGCCGGTAACTTCGTCACTGCCGGACCACGCCGCAGTCGGCTATCATCACGTTGGCGTACGCGGACTGAAAAAAATGGGTAGCGGCTCTCAATTCATCGACATCATCTTGTTCGCGCTGGTCGCGGGCTTTCTCATCGTGCGGCTGCGCGCCGTATTGGGCCGGCGTGACGGGCATGAGGGCCGCACGCCCGATCCGTTCGCGCAGCCGAAGGTGGAGCGCAGCGAAGACAAGGTGGTGCGCCTGCCGGAGCGGAACGAGCGTCCGGCCGAACCGGCGGAACCGGCGGCAGCCGCCGGCGAGAGCGCCGCGCCGGCGGGAGACGCGCTACAGGCGGGTCTCGCGCAAATCAAGACAGCCGACCCGCGATTCAAGCCAGACCAATTCCTCGCCGGCTCCCGCGCCGCCTTCGAATACATCCTGAACGCCTTCGCCGCCGGCGAAGAGCAGACGCTCCAGCGGTTGCTGAGCCCGGAAGTTTACGCCAACTTCGCCCATTCGATCCGCGAGCGCCAGGCGGCCGGGCAGCGCTCGGAGACCAAGCTCGTCTCGATCAAGTCGGCGGAGCCCGTGGAGGCGTACATGGCCGGCCGCACCGCGCACGTGACCATCAAGTTCGTAACCGAACAGATCTCGGCGCTCTACGACGCGGCGGGAGCGGTGATCGAAGGCGACCCGCATCAGGTGACCGAGGTGACCGACTTTTGGACCTTCGCCCGCGATACGCGATCGACCGATCCGAACTGGATGCTGGTGGCGACCGGCAGCGTCGACTGACGTAGCGCTTCCAGCAGCCGGGCTGTTCAGCTTTTTCTCGTCATTGCGAGCGGAGCGAAGCAATCCACCCTCTGGCTCTGGTCTCAACGAGTACCGGGTCGATAGCCCGACGGCTGGATCGCCACTGCGCGCAGCGCCTTGCGATGACGAAGCGTCATCGGCCAGCGCGAATTGAGCTGATCGGCGGCGCCGCGCCCGGTGACTGAGCGGACTCCGCCTCTGCCTGGAAGCGCAGATATCTCAGTCGATTGGCGTCCTCGGGATCGCCGGCGTGGACAGCCCTCGCGGTGCTCGCGTTTACTTCCGCCATCTGCGCGACGGCGGTAACCATGGTCGAGGAAGATCAGCTGACATTCGCCGGGTCTTGCCGCCGCGCCATCATCCTTGTGCTCGCGCTGACGATCGCCGCCTGTTCTTCGTCGCCGTCGGCGCGCCGCCCGCCCGTCACGGGATCAACCACTTCAGCGCCGCCCGGCGCCGCCACTCTCAGCCTCATCGCCGCTCGTTTCACCGATTTGCCCGGCTGGCAATCGGACCAACATGTCGCCGGGCTCGCGGCGCTGCAACGATCTTGCGTCAAGGCGCTTGCCGGCCGGCCCGAGCAGTGGTTCGGCGGCAACGAACTGTTCGGCCGCGTCGCGCATTGGCAGCAGATTTGCGACGCCGCCTATCGTGTAGCCCCGGATGACCGATCGGCGCGGCGGTTCTTCGAGGAAAGCTTCCGGCCGTACAGGGCGCTCGACGGTGCCGGCGACCTGGGCCTGTTCACCGGCTATTACGAACCGGTCTTGCGCGGCTCATGGCGGCGCGGTGGATCCTACACCGTTCCGATTTATCGCGCGCCACCGGAAGCGGCGCTGGTCAACGGCCGCGCCGCGCCGATGCCGAGCCGGGCGCAGATCGAAGCGGGCGCGCTCGCCGGTCGCGGGTTGGAACTCCTTTGGGTCGATGATCCGATCGACGCGTTCTTTCTCCACATCCAGGGCTCCGGCCAGGTGGAAATGGCCGACGGCTCGCGCGCGCGCGTCGGCTTCGCCGGCAAGAACGGACATGCCTACTTCCCGATCGGCGCCGAGTTGGTGCGGCGCGGCGAAGTGCCACAGCAGCAGATGTCGATGCAGGCCATCCGGTCGTGGCTGGCGGCGCATCCCCGCGAGGCGTCGAGGCTGATGGCGCTGAATGGCTCGTACGTGTTTTTCCGGCTGATCGATGGGGACGGCCCGGTCGGCGCGCAAGGCGTGCCGCTGTCACCAGGCCGGAGCATGGCGGTCGATCCGGCGTTCGTGCCCTATGGCGTGCCGCTGTGGATCGACACCACGGACCCGATCGCCACCGGCGCTACGCTGCGGCGTCTCGTCGTCGCGCAAGATACCGGAGGAGCGATCAAGGGTCCGATCCGCGGCGATCTCTTCTGGGGATCGGGCGAGGAGGCGGGCGCCGTCGCCGGATCGATGCGCCAGCAGGGCCGCTGGTTCCTGCTGTTGCCGAAGGCGGCGGTCGCCACCAGCTGAGCCGGGGCGCGCCTTGCACTCGGCCGCGAGCGCGCGTGCAAGAATGGTGCTGACAAGAATCGGCGCTCGCTAGGCTTGCCAAGCCTATTGGTGAGTAGCATTGTGTTGCCATGAGCGCACACCGTCCCACCGTCGGCCTGTTCGTGACCTGTCTGGTCGACACGATGCGTCCCTCGGTCGGCTTCGCGGCGGTACGGCTGCTGGAGAATGCCGGCTGCGATGTCGTCGTTCCCGCCGGACAAACATGCTGTGGCCAGCCGGCGTTGAACTCTGGCGACAGCCAGGATGCAAGGTCGATTGCCCGCCAGGTTGTCGAGGCTTTCGCCAAGGTCGATTATGTTGTCGTGCCCTCCGGCTCCTGCGCCGGCACGATCAAAGTGCATTACCCCGAGCTGTTCGCCGACGAGCCGGAGATGACCGAGGCGGTGCGGCACCTGGCCGAGCGCACCTGGGAGCTCACCAGCTTCCTCGAACAAGTCATGAAGGCGCGCGTCGACGTCCCGTTCCAGGCGACCGCGACCTACCACGACTCCTGTTCCGGGATGCGCGAACTGGGGATCAGGTCGCAACCGCGAGCCCTGCTGGCCGGCGTCTCCGGGCTGACCCTGAAGGAATTGAGACGCGCCTGAGGTCTGCTGTGGCTTCGGCGGCCTGTTCTGCGTCAAGTACCCGGAAATTTCCGAGAAGATGGTGAACAACAAAGCCGACGATGTGCTGGCGACCGGCGCCGACACGCTGCTGGGTGGCGATCTCGGCTGCCTGCTGAACATCGCCGGGCGCCTGCATCGCCGGGGCGCTCACGTGCGCGTGCGCCACGTCGCCGAGGTGCTCGCCGGCGCGACAGACGAGGCGCCGCCGATCGGCTCCGTGAAGGAGTGATCGGAAGAGACGAGACAACGGCCGGACGAAGAGCGTCGGCGGGGAGGAGATATGCAATCAACCGCGCGAGTTTTCCCCGATAACGTCCATCAGGCGCTCGGCGACGTCAATCTGCAAGCGGCGCTGGGCCGCTTCAATCTGGGGTTTCCCGTCAAGCGCCGGCTGGCCATTGACCGCCTGCCGGGCTTCGAGGCGCTCCGCGACGCCGGCAAGGCGATCAAGGATCACACCCTCGATCATCTCGACTTCTACCTCGAGCAATTCGAGGCGAAGGTAATGCAAGCCGGCGGTCAGGTGCACTGGTGCGCGGACGCCGAAACGGCCCGCCAGAGAGTCCTCGACATTTGCCGCCAACACGGCGCCCGAACGGTTACCAAGGGCAAATCGATGATCGGCGAGGAAATCGGCATCAACGAATTCCTCGAGGGACATAGCGTCAGGCCGGTCGAGACCGATCTGGGCGAATACATCATCCAGCTGCGTCACGAACCGCCCAGCCACATCATCGCTCCGGCCATCCACCTCTCGAAGCAGCAGGTGGCCGATGCGTTCCGCGCCCATCACCGCCAGTACGCGGCGGAGCGGCCCCTGGAGGAGCCCCGGGTGATGCTGGACGAGGCGCGCGCGGTGCTGCGCGGCGAGTTCCTGGCCGCCGAGGTCGGCATCACCGGCGCGAACATGCTGATCGCCGAGACCGGATCGATCGTGCTGGTCACCAACGAGGGTAACGCCGACCTGGCGCAGACGCTGCCGCGCGTGCAGATCGTCATCGCCTCGATCGAGAAGGTGGTGCCGACGCTGGAGGACGCGACCACCATCCTGCGGCTGCTCGCCCGTTCGGCCACCGGGCAGGATTTGTCCGTCTACACCACCTTCACCACCGGCCCGAAGCGGCCGAGCGATCTCGACGGCCCGGAGGCGTTTCACGTGCTGCTGCTCGACAACGGCCGGACGAAGATGCTGGGCAACGAGTTCCGCGAGATGCTGCGGTGCATTCGCTGCGGCGCCTGCATCAATCATTGTCCGATCTACGCGGCGGTCGGCGGCCATGCTTACGGCTGGGTCTATTCCGGCCCGATGGGCGCGGTTCTGATCCCTAACCTCATCGGCGTCGAGGAGGCGGGGCATCTGCCGAACGCCTCGACGCTGTGCGGCCGCTGCCAGGAGGTCTGCCCGATGCGCATCCCGCTGCCGCGCATGCTGCGGCAGTTGCGCGACCGGCAGTTCGAGGCCGGGCTCTCGCCGAAGACACTCCGCTGGGGGCTCTCCGGCTGGGCATTCCTGGCGCGGCGGCCGAAGCTGTACCAGCTGGCCATGCGCATCGGCGTTGGCGCGCTGGCTCTGCTCGGGCGCGGCAAGGGCAGGTTCCGCCGTCTGCCGCTCGCCTCCGGCTGGACGGCGGCGCGCGACCTGGCGGCGCCGCGGGGCAAGACTTTCCAGCAAATGTGGTCGGCGAAAAACGGACGCCGGGCATGAGCGGCGCGCGCGAAGAGATGCTGGCCGCCATTCGCGGCGCGCTCGGCCGGGACCGGCTGCCCGCCTCGACCACCGACGTGCTCGATCGGCGCCTCATGCAGCCGCGCGCCAACTTCGTGCCGGAGCGCGGTCGTCCTCCGGCGTCGGAGCGGGTGGCCGTGTTCATCGCCGAGGCCGAGCGGGTGAACGCGACGACCGAACGGTTGCCGACGCTGGCCGATGTCCCGGCGGCGGTCATCGCCTACCTGCGGGCCGCCAACCTGCCGGCGGTCATCCGCGCCGGGACCGATGCGCTGATGTCGAAGATTACGTGGCCGCGCGAGCCGATGCTGCAGGTGAACACGGGGCGGGCGGTCGGCGATGACACCGCCTCGGTGACATCCGCCTTCGCCGGCATCGCCGAGACCGGCACGCTGATGTTGCTGTCCGATCGGGAGAGCCCGACGACGCTGAACTTCCTGCCCGAGGCGCACCTGGTGGTGCTGCCGACGGACCGGATCGTCGGCTCCTACGAAGAGGCATGGCAGCGGATGCGCGGCAAGCTCGGCCAGGGCGCCATGCCGCGGGTCGTCAACTGGATCACCGGCCCATCGCGCACCGCCGACATCGAACAGACCCTGCTCCTCGGCGCCCACGGGCCGAAGCGCCTCCACATTCTTCTCGTCGATGGCGACGGCCCGCGATAATGACGGGCAGCGCGAGCCGACCAACCGGCGCGGACTGAGCAACGAGGACGCTCAACTCTGGCGGTGGGCGATCGCCGATGTGACACCCTTGCGCGAGGCAAGACAGCAAGCGCCCAATTCCGCCGCCGGTCCGGCGGCCAGTGCGTCGGCCAGTCCACCCGCCACCCCGCGGGCGACAGCTGCTCCGCCCGCCACCCCACGGGCGGCCGCCGGCATACCGGCGGAGCCGGCGCGCGCGCTGGTTGCCACGCGCCCGCCACCCCCGCCCACCGAACTCGAACCGGGCAAGGCGACCGGCATCGACAAGCGCACGGTGGCCAGGCTGCGGCGCGGGCTGATCGCGCCGGAAACCCAGATCGATCTACACCAACACACGCAAGAGCAGGCACACCGGCTGCTTGACGGCTTCCTCGACGCCAGCCAGGCGAGCGGCCGTCGCTGCGTGCTGGTGATTACCGGCAAGGGCCGCCGATCCGGCGGCGACGGGGTGCTGCGGACGATGGTGCCGCGATGGCTGAACGAGCAGCCGAACCGCCGGCGCGTCCTGGCGTTCTGCCATGCCGTCCCGGCGCACGGCGGCGATGGCGCGCTCTACGTGCTGCTGCGGAAGTCGCGCCCGCCAACGTCGCGCTTGACGAGCGCGAGCGTTCCGGCGCGCTAAGAGCGCCCGTAAGGCCAGGATCGCCAGATCATCACTCGTTTTTTTCCGGCTTGCGGCCGGATCGTGGCCGATAGCGCGGCAAGGACCAATCCCAATGCAATGCCGCGAAGCGGATAGCCGCCGCCACCAGGAAGCCGAAAGCCAGACCGAACTCTCGTGAAAGCCCCAATGCAGTGAGTGCAACGCAGGTAGTTGCGCCAGCGAGCGCCGCGGAAACATAAATCTCCCGGCTGAGTATAATGGGGACTTCGCCACCGAGAATGTCGCGGATGATGCCGCCGAACGTGGCCGTAATCACGCCCATGGCGATGGCGACAACGTAGCCGGCGCCGGTAAGCAGCGCCTTCTCCGCGCCGGCCACGGCAAACAAGGCCATTCCGACGGCATCGAACCAGAGGAGAAGTCTATACCGTGACTGAGGGATATGGGCGAGAAGGAACGCCGCGCTGGAGATGAGCACACAAGCGACGAGATAGGCCGGCTCCGTCACCCAGAAAACTGGCAGCGCGCCAAGCAAGGTGTCGCGAATTGTGCCGCCGCCGATGCCGGTAGCTGTTCCAAGAAGGATAAATCCTACGATATCCATCTGTTTACGGGACGCGGCAAGGGCGCCGGTTGTCGCGAAGGCTACGATTCCGAGCCAGTCCAGTAAGGCTGCGAAAGTGTCAAACATTCCTCACGGCTCCTATCGACTGACTCGGCTGGGCTGATCGGACACACGCTTCATGCTCGGGCTCAATGGCTTGCGCTGTTTGCCCTGGTCCATAGGTGGCCACAAACCGTTGGTCCAGCCTGTCGAAAGCGAGCTGCCGCGCACTGACGCGCTACTTTCCATGGCTTGTTCGCGCCGGTTTAAAGACGCATGGAACAGCGTGGCGCGCCGAGCGCCGGTCGCCGCCCGCTGCCCACGAGGCCGAGCGGGACAGGCTGCATCCCAGCGCCGCCGCCTTCCTGGCGTTGAACAAGCAAACGGTGATAAAGTTGTGGCGCGGGGCAGATCGCGCCGGAAACGCGGATCGATCCGCATCAACATACGCGATAGCAGGCGCGCCGGCTGCTCTACGGCTTCCTCCATGCGAGCCAAGCGACCGGCTGTCGCCACGTGCCGGTGATTACCGGCAAGGGCCGCCGATGGGGCGCCGCCGGGCGCCGTGGAGGAAAAGATGAAGGAGCGAAGGGAGGGAATAACCCGCCGATTAGTTGCTCTGGTCTGGCTACTGACGGCGCTGCTGCCAGCGGCCGCGGGGGCGCAAGACGGAGTGAACCTCAACCGGGTAAAGCAACTGTTGCTGGCGGGGAAACCCGCGATCGGCGCGATCTGCGATTTACCGAGCGCCCCGGCGATGGCGATTCTGTCGCAAGTGGGATTTGACTGGCTCTGGCTAGACATGGAGCACGGCGCGGCCAGCGTCGAGACCGTACAGCTCATGGTGCAGGCCACCAAAGGTACGCCCACGGTGCCGCTGGTACGCATTCCGTGGAACCACCATTGGTTGGCCAAGCCCGTTCTCGACACCGGCGCGATGGGAGTGATCACGCCTTTCGTAAACACCAAAGAAGACGCCGCGGCCGCCGTGGCCGCGCTTCGTTATCCCCCGGAGGGGGTTCGGGGCTTCCTTCCCACCTTCGCGGCGTTGCGGTGGGGCCTGTCAGTCCCGGAGTACCTCAAGGTCGCGAATAAGGAAATCCTGTCGATCATGCTGATCGAGCACCAAGAGGCGGTCGAGCATATCGAGGAAATCCTTTCCGTGCCGGGAGTCGATGTCGTGTTCGTCGGGATGTTCGATCTCTCTGGTTCGATGGGATTGCTGGGCCAAACCGGACATCCGAGAGTCGAAGAGGCCGCGCAAAAGGTCCTTGCCGCCGCTAAGAAGGCGAAGGTCGCGCCTGGAATCATCTCCTTGACGCCGGACGAGATAAACAAGCGGATCGAGCAGGGATTTCAGTTTATCGCCGTGAGCATCGACACGGCGCTCCTGCAATCCGCCGCGAAAGGTCTCGTCGACCAGATCAAGCGATGAAAGCTCACGACGGTCCGCATTCGCACGGCCGCCGGGCCGGCTTCGGAGTGGTCGCTACGGGGAGGGTGAGCCCAGGGTCAGGACGACGATTTCCGGCGGCACGGCGAAGCGCACCGGCAGCCCCGTCGTTCCGATCCCGCTGGTGACGTAGAGGTCGTTGCCGTTCTCGGCAACATGGCCATAGGAGTAGCGCAGCGGCGATCGGCCGGGGACGAACAGCGCTCCCCAGAACGGAATCGCGACCTGCCCACCGTGGGTGTGGCCGGCCAGCGTCAATGCCGCCCGATCGGGAACGTCTGGGAACACCGCCGGGTCGTGCGTCAGCGCCACCACCGCGGCCTCGCGCGGAATGGCGCGAAACGTCCCGGACGGGTCGGGCTGGCGCGTCGAGTCATCGGCGATGCCGGCGAGCCACACGCGACCGTTCAACCCCGGCAGCGGCGCGGCCTTGTTCTCCAGCACGCGGATGCCGGCGCTCTCCAGCGACCGCCACACCCTCTCGCCGCCGCCTTGGTACCAGTCGTGGTTGCCCAAGACGGCGTAGACGCCGTGCTTCGCCCGCAGGCCCTTGAGGTGGCTCGCGATCGTCTCCGGCGGCATCGGCGTGCCGAGCAACACATTCTGGATGACGTAGTCGCCGAGCAGCAGGACGACGTCCGGGTCCTGCGCGTTGACCTCGGCGACCAGCCGGTCCAGTTTCGCCTCGTCGACGTGCGGCGCGCCGGCATGAATGTCCGACACCGCGACGATACGCAGCGGCGGCAGCGCGGCCGGCCACTTCGCCGTCGCGATGCTCGCGTGGCGAACGACCAGCATGGCCGGTTCGATGAGGAAACCCCACGTCGCCAGCATCAGGCCGAGCGCGGCGAGCCCGGACAGCGCCCAGAACCATCGCAGTGGACGAGCGGCGCGCCGGACGGGCGCCGCCGCCGTGGCAATGCGTTGGATCCCGGTCAGCTCGGTCATTCGGCAATCCTCATGGGCAGATCGTCTACATCAACCACAGTGGCCACGTCTGTGATTCGCGTCACGCGGCGTTGGCGCCGGGCGGGGCGACCGAAGCAGCGCGCGCGGGGTGATCGGAGGCGGCACGGCAACCGGCAAGCGAGCCGTTTCGCCTGTGTAGCAGCTCTGGCGGCTTCAATCCCGGCCGCGCTCGATCGCGGCGCCGCAGGCCGCGAGCTTGTCCACCAGCCGTTCGTAACCGCGGTCGAGATGGTAGACGCGGTGGATCACGGTTTCGCCGCGCGCCGCGAGCCCGGCGAGCACCAGGCTGACGGAAGCGCGCAGGTCGGTCGCCATCACCGGCGCTCCGCTGAGATAGGGCACGCCCCGCACGATCGCCGACGCGCCGTGCACGTTGATGTTGGCGCCCATCCGGCAAAGCTCGGGGACGTGCATGAAGCGGTTCTCGAATACCGTCTCGGTGATCATCGCGGCACCCCCCGCCACCGTCATCAGCGCCATCACCTGCGCCTGCATGTCGGTGGGGAAACCGGGGAACGGCTCCGTCATCACGTCGACGCCGGTGACCATGCCGTTGCGCCGCGTCACCCGCAAACCGCCGTCGATCTCCTCGATCTCGGCGCCGCCGGCGGTGAGCGCGTCGGCGACCGACTTGATCAGGCTAAGCGCCGTGCCGCGCAGTTCGAGCGCGCCGCCGGTGATCGCCGCCGCGACGGCGTAGGTGCCGGTCTCGATGCGGTCGGGCAGCACATGATGGCGCGCGCCGTCGAGGGTATCGACACCCTGGATGCGCAGCGTGTCGCCGCCGACGCCCTCGATCTTGGCGCCCATCGACACCAGGCACTCGGCCAGGTCCGCCACTTCCGGCTCGCGCGCGGCGTTGCGCAGGATGGTCTCGCCGCTCGCCAGCACGGCGGCCATCAGCACGTTCTCGGTGCCGGTGACGGTGACCGAAGGGAAGGTGATGTCGGCGCCGACCAGACCATTCGGCGCGCGGGCATCGACGTAGCCCTGCGTCAGCTCGATCTCCGCCCCCAGCTGCGCCAGCGCCTTCAGATGCAGATCGATCGGCCGGGTGCCGATGGCGCAGCCGCCGGGCAACGACACCCGCGCATGCCCCGTGCGGGCAAGCAGCGGCCCCAGCACCAGCACCGAGGCGCGCATCTTGCGCACCAGATCGTAGGGCGCCGTCACATCCCTCAGTCCGGCGGCGGACAGGGTCAGCGTCTTGCCGTAGGCATTGTCGTGGGGAGCAATCTCGATCACCTGGGCTCCCAGCTCGGCCAGCAAGTTGCCCATGCTGACGATGTCGATGACCCGCGGCACGTTCTCCAGGACCAGCACCGAGTCCGTCAGCAGGCTCGCCGCCATCAGCGGCAGGGCGGCGTTCTTGGCGCCGGAGATGGGCAGCGATCCGGTGAGCGGCCGGCCGCCCTGAATGACGATCTTATCCATGGACGTTGCTTGCCCTGCTCCTCGCGACCGGGTGGGCGGTCTCTTCCGGCGCCAGTTCGGGGGAAAGCGGCACGCCGAAGCGGGACCGGGAGGATGATGCGCGACATCGCCCGGCCACCCGGCGGCACGCGCCGTTTGTCGACGCGCTTCTACGGCAAGAAGACGGCGGCGGCAAGGCGGTCCGTCAGCTGCGAACTTGGCCGGTGCTTTTCACCCGCGCTTCGCGCTCCCTTCTCCCGGCGGAAGAGGGTCGGAACGAGGCGCCTCGGCGCTGGCCCGGGCGCGCGCCTGCGCCTTGCGTTTGCGCAGGTTGTCGCGAAGCGCCGCCGCCAGACGCGCCCGCCGCTCGCCGCCCGAGGGCGCCGTGCCTTTGGCGCCCGGCCGCTTCACATCTTCCATGGCGATGAGCGTGTCGCGGCGCGGCCTCGCCGTCAAGCGGTGCTTGTCAGCCGCGCCCGGCTCGTGGCATCGTCCGGCCCGGGCAGCGTCAGCCGTGGTAGCTCAGGGGCAGAGCACGTCCTTGGTAAGGACGGGGTCGGTGGTTCAATTCCACTCCACGGCACCACTCGCCCGCATCGGCGGGCCAAGGGGCTTCGTGGAACCCAGGCTATGCCGCCCGTTGAGCGAAGCGGCTTACTGGGGAAATTCGGACCTCCGCCGGACTGCGCTGTAGCCGAGGCCGAGCCGCCCGCCGGAAAGGATCGACAACAGCTGCGGGCTGATATGTCCCAGCAAAACAGACATCAAAACCGCAAGAAGAACGGCGGCGATCGGCGCGCCGACGTAGAACAACAAGTAAGGAACATCATCGTGCAGCGACTTGAAGTAGATATCGCCGATCAATCTCATCAACGGCCCATGAGCGCAATATATGAAGAACGCCGCGCTACCAAGGCCAGCCAAAAAACGGCCGTACGCCGTCCGCACGACGAGCGAAGCATACGACCACATTGCCAGAGGGCTCAACAATCGCAAAAGATTCAGCTCGAAATCAACACCGGTCTCCAGCATGCCCACGGGCAGACGGCCAGCATGAATGGAGAATAAGCCACAGCTGAACAGAAACACTCCGATGAATACGTACCTGAGCCGGCACGGGATAGAAAGATCAATATTGCGAATCGCAAGCAGACCACCGATGTAAAACCCGAACAGAATATCCCCTCGCACGGATGTGTAAATGTTCAATCCGGAAAACCAGATGGCGATGAGCGAGGCGCATCCCAACCAAGGCCATCGCTTCATCACATAATACATCAGAGGAGACACAAGAATACATATGAATATATCATATAAGAAATATATCGGCAGATTGATCGGGCCATTCTCTATTCCGAACACAGCATCGACTAGCATAAAGGCGATATTATCGGAGTTTATGAAGTTAAACTTTTTCGGCTGTAGCATGCCCAACTTCTGCGCAATCAAAATAGAAAACGCCGCTCCGGCAGCCCATAGGACAGCCGGCAACAGAACTGTTACGCTTTTCTTCCTTACGAGGGGTAGATATCGAGAATAACTAAACCTATTGAAGAAAAGATATCCGGATATCACACTGAGCGTGGGGACAGCACCACGGAATATCCCATAGTTGGTCAGAGTATAGAAGTACCTAATGGCGTCCGTGCTGACCTGCCCGTACTCCCACGGCGGTTGAGCGTGAATGAAGACCACGAATATGATGCAGGAAATCCTTAGAATTTCGACTTGCTCGGAATGACTGCGATCGATGGTAGAAGCTGCCATATTATGAGGTCCCGCAATGTTCCGCATCTCGCGGAGCGATGAATTCGTCATCCACCGGGCCGATAATCTCATCCAGCCAAGCTCAGTCGCGGTCGATGGGTTCGAGGATGAGGCCGCTGCCGTGACGCCAGATGCGCACCGCGTCGGTGTCGAAGCGGAACTCCTTGGGGAGGCGGACGGCCCGCGATCGTCCGGACCAGAAGATTTTGGCGGGTTCCACGGTCAGATTTCCAACATAAAATATATCAACAATATTATATATATATATCGCTCTCTGGTGCATAAACCGGAGACCTTCAAAAACTGTGCGGTCGTCATTGCGAACCTGCGGGAGCGGGTGAAGCAATCCATAATTACAAAGGCTTAGGGAAAGTGGATCGCTTCGCTGCGCTCGCGATGACGGGTCTTCCGAGGTCTCCAAACCGGCTTTTGGAAAACCATGATAAACTCCCGTTAAATCAATGAGATAGCCTGGGAGGCGGGTCATGGACAGTGGGATCTACCAGAAGTGGATCGAGGATATCGACGCGCTGTCGGAGGCCCAACGGGAGGAGGTTCGGAAGATCCTGGCCGGTCGATCGTCGGAGGCCGAAGTGATCGCTGCTCTCGAAGGGCGCCTGCTGGCTGACCGGGTGTGCCCGCTCTGCCAGCGGCAGGGGGCGGTGTGCCGTGGCAGTGCGAACGGCTTGCGTCGGTTCTTCTGCGCGGGGTGCGGCAAGACCTTCAACGCCCTGACGGGTACGCCGTTGGCAAACCTGCATTACAAGGGACGCTGGTTCGACTTCGCCCGGTCGCTGAGCGAGGGGGAATCGGTGCGCAAGTCGGCGGCCCGGTGCGACGTCGCGGTGAGCACCGCCTTCCGCTGGCGGCATCGCTTTCTGCGGGCGATCACGACCGATACGGCCCCTCTGGGCGGAATCGTCGAGGCCGACGAAGCCTATGTCCTGGAAAGCCGCAAGGGATCGCGGGCCTGGAAAAATGCCGCTGCGGGGCAGCCCGATGCCGAGGAGCCGGAGCGCAAGCCCCGCAAGCGCGGCGGCAAAGCCACCAGGCGCGGCCTGTCCAGTGAGCAGGTGCCGATCCTGGTGGCCGCCGACCGTACCGGCGCCACGATCAGCGCCATCCTGCCGGCGGTCAACGCCGACACCATCAACAGACGTCCTGGCCCCGGTGCTCGGCAAGGACGCCCTCCTGGTCACCGATGGCGCATCGTTCTATCCACCTTGCGCCGCGAAGCTGGGTGTCACCCATGAGACGCTCAATCAATCGGCCGGTGAGAGGGTCCGGGGTGAACTGCACATCCAGACGGTCAACAGCCGCCATGAGCGCCTCAAGACTTTCCTGCGCCGCTATCGTGGCATCGCTACCAAATACCTCGGCAGCTACCTCAAGTGGTTCCATCTCGCCGGAACTCCACCTCGACCCGTCACCCCGCACGTGCCTGAACGCCGCCATGGGAAGGGCCTGAGACTCAGCCGGGTTGCGAAATTCCAGCATCTGCCTCCAGCTCTATCCCACCGCGCGGCGAAGAAAATTCGTCGCGTCCGCGGCGCGCCATGTTGCGGCCTGGGCACGGCAAGACATGAGGGCCGTATGGCCGGAAACCCCCGTTGGGCGGGGGTTTGCTTCATGAGGAAGGAATCCAGATGTCGGAAAAAATCCAGAGGACCGGCTTCACTGCCGAAGACTGGCGCGTGCCAGAGAAGTCACCGGCTGGGGGAAGGCGAGCGACACCGAGCGCCATCGTCTCCCGCGGGCGGCGGTGCTGATACGACTGGCGGCGGCTCAAGACCCCTCCGCAACCTGAGGTCGCCGGCATAAGGCTTACAAATCGGCACGGCCTCGTTAGTCGATGATCATCTCGGCTCGGCGTGTTATGGAAACATTGGCGCCGCCCCGCTTCCTAACGTCAAGTCACGCAACCCGCGAACCTTAGAGGGAAAGTCTGATGGCCTTGCCGCTGATTCTGGGCTGCATCGCTGTTCAGCTCCTCACCGGCTTGCTCGCCGCGGGCGCAAGCCGAGCCGCCGCCGCCCGTCCGGCCGTCTATGGCGCGACCTTCGTTGCTTGTACGGCGATCTTCGTGCTCGCCCTGGAGACGTTGGCGAGTAACGCCTCCGCCCTCGTCTTGCCCTTCGGCGTACCCTGGGTCGGGGCGCACTTCCGCCTCGATGCATTGGCCGCCTTCTTCTTGGTCGTCGTCAGCCTCGGTGGCATGGCGGCCAGCGTCTATGGAATCGGCTACGGTCGCCAAGAGGTTTCGCCACAGCGCATTCTGCCGGTGTTTCCAGCCTTTCTCGCGGCGATGAGCATGGTTGTTCTCGCCGACGACGCCTTTGTGTTTCTCTTTTCCTGGGAGCTGATGTCGCTCGCCTCGTGGGCGCTGGTGATGGCCCATCACCGCACCAAGGAGAACGCGCACGCGGGCTTCGTCTATCTGGTGATGGCCGGCTTCGGCACGCTGTCCCTGCTGCTGTGCTTCGGCCTGCTCGCCGGGCCGAACGGCGGCTATGCGTTCACCGACATCCGCGCCGCCGGGACGACCCGCCACGATCGGCGCGCTGGTGCTGGGCCTGGCCCTCCTCGGCGCTGGATCGAAGGCCGGAGTGGCGCCGCTGCATGTGTGGCTGCCGCTCGCCCATCCGGCGGCGCCGAGCCACGTCTCGGCGCTGATGAGCGGGGTGATGACCAAGGTCGCCATCTATGGCCTGATTCGCATCGTCTTCGACCTGCGCGGGTCCGCCGGCATGGTGGTGGAGCGCGGTGGTCCTGGTGCTGGGCGGCGCGACAGCGGTGCTGGGCGTGCTCTATGCGCTGATGCAGCACGACCTCAAGCGGCTGCTCGCCTACCATACGGTCGAGAACATCGGCATCATCGTCATCGGCCTGGGCTTGGCGCTGGCCTTCCAGGCCAACGGGATGGCGTTGCCGGCGGCGCTGGCGCTCACGGCGGCGCTGTTTCACGTGCTCAACCACTCGCTGTTCAAGAGCCTGCTGTTCTTCGGCGCGGGCGCCGTGCAGACGGCCACCGGCGGCGAGCGCGACATGGAGCGCCTGGGCGGCCTAATCCATCGCATGCCGACCACCGCCGTCACCTTCCTGCTCGGTTGCGCCGCCATCTCGGCGCTGCCGCCGCTGAACGGCTTCGTCTCCGAGTGGCTGACCTTCCAGGCGATCCTGCTCGGTCCGGCGATCCCGCAGTGGGGGCTGAAGTTCATGATCCCCGCCGTCGGCGCCGCCCTCGCATTGTCGGCGGCGCTGGCCGCCGCCTGCTTCGTCAAAGCCTTCGGCATCACCTTTCTGGGCCGGCCGCGCGGCTCGCGCCGGCGGGATCGGCGACGGAAGTCGATGCGTTCCGCCGCGGCACGATGATCGCGCTGTCGGCGCTGTGCGTTCTCGCCGGAATCCTCCCCGGATTCGTCGTCGACGCGCTCGCTCCCGTCGCCGCCGAGTTGACCGGTGGGCATCGGCTGCCTGTTCAGCTATCCATGCCCTGGCTCTCGCTGATTCCGATCGCTCCCGAGCGCAGCTCCTACAACGGCATCCTCATCTTGACGTTTATCGCGATGTCCGGGTTCCTGGCGGCGTTCGCCATCCACCGTCTCGCCTCGCGCGCCGTGCGCCGTGCGCCGGCTTGGGATTGTGGATTCCCCGATGCGAGCCCCGCCACGCAATATACCGCCGGCAGCTTCGCGCAGCCGATCCGGCGGGTGTTCGGAACGCTCGTTTTCCGCGCGACCGAGACCGTCGAGATGCCGCCGCCGGGAAGCCTGGACCCGGCGCGAATAACGGTGCGACTGCGCGATCTGATCTGGGAGTTCGGGTACGCGCCGATCGCCGCCGCCGTCAATCTCGCGGCCGACTGGCTCAACCGCGTCCAGTTTCTGACCATCCGGCGCTACCTCGGCCTGGTCTTCACCGTCCTGGTTGTCCTTCTCCTCGGGATCGCCGTCCGGCCATGATCCCCGATCTGGTGGTCCAACTCGCGCAGATGACGCTGGTGCTGATTGTGGCCCCGTTGCTCCTGGGCTGGGTCCGAACACTCAAGGCGCGGCTGCTGCGACGTCGCGGTCCGTCGCCATTGCAACCCTATCGCGACCTGCTTCGCCTCATCCGCAAGGAGGTTGTCCTTGCCGACAATGCGTCATGGCTGTTTCGCGCGGCGCCCTACATCATCTTCGCCACTATCTGGGTCGCCGCCGCCCTGGTGCCGACCTTCGCCACCGGCCTGCTGTTCAGCTGGTCGGCCGACATGATCGCGATCGTGGCGCTCCTCGGTACCGCGCGCTTTTCCCTGGCGTTGGCGGGCATGGATATCGGCACCAGCTTCGGCGGCATCGGCGCCAGCCGGGAAATGATGATCGCCTCCGTCGCCGAGCCGGCGATGATCATGGTCGTCTTCACGCTTTCGCTGCTCGCCGGATCTACCCAGCTTTCCTCGGTCGCCGCCTTTATGCTCGATGCCAGCGTCGGCCTGCGCGTTTCGTTGGCGCTGGCGCTGATCGCTCTGCTGATCGTCGCCATCGCCGAGAATGCCCGAATTCCCGTGGACAATCCGGCGACGCACCTGGAGTTGACGATGGTCCACGAGGCGATGGTGCTGGAGTACTCGGGGCGGCACCTGGCGATGATCGAAGCCGCCGCCGCGCTCAAGCTGGTGTTATACGTTTCGCTGATCGGTTGCGTGTTTCTTCCGTGGGGCATGGCCGCGCCGGGCGACAGGGTCATCGCGAATCTCGGCGGGATCGTCGTCTATCTCGCCAAGCTCATCGGCCTGGGCGCCCTCCTCGCGATATTCGAAACGGCGGTCGCCAAGATGCGGATCTTCCGCGTGCCCGAGTTTCTCGGAACCGGGCTGATGCTCGGCCTCCTCGCCATGCTGCTTCTGTTCGTCAGCCGGGGGCTGTGATGGCGGGGCTGTCCTACGATGTCGCGCATCTCCTGGCCGGCGGGTTGGTCCTGCTCAGCCTGATGCTGCTCTATCAGGACCGGATGTACGCGCTCCTCAACGTCTTCGCGGCGCATGCCGTCGTTCTGTCGCTCGCGGTCGCCTGGCAGGCGCTCATTCAGAATGCGCCGCATCTCTACATCACCGCCCTGGTCGCGCTGTTGTTCAAGGGTACGATCATCCCCCTGGCGCTGCACCGGATCGTCCAGCGCCTCGGTATTCACCGGACGATTGAGACGGTTGTCGGCGTAGGGCCGACGATGATGCTCGGCATCGCGCTGATCGCGCTGTCGATCATGGTGATGCGGCCGGTCACCGAAGAGGCCGACGTGCTGACCCGTGAAGACCTGGCGTTCGCGCTCTCGGTTATCTTGCTTGGCCTGCTTATGATGGTGACGCGGCGCAATGCCGTCAGTCAGGTGGTCGGCTTCATGTCGCTGGAGAATGGCCTGATCCTCGCCGCCGCCGGGGCGAAGGGGATGCCGCTCGTCGTCGAGATCAGCGTCGCCTTCTCGATCCTGATCGCTTTCATCGTCATCGGCATTTTCCTGTTCCGAATTCGCGAGCGGTTCGACACGGTGGACGTCGCGGCTCTGGATCGCTCGCGGGGCGAACAGCCGTGATGGATTGGATTCAGTTCGCCGCCCCGGCGGTCCTTCTGGCGCCGGCTTCGGCGGCGGTCGTTCTCGCCTTGCTGCCCAGCTACCGGCTCGGCGCCGGCGTCAATGTGGCCGCCGCCCTCGTCACCTTCGGGGCCGGCCTGATGCTGCTCGAACAGCGACCGGCGCCAGGGCAATTCCTGCTGGTCGACGACCTCAACGTGTTTCTGATCGTTCTGAACACCTTCGTCGGCTTCACGACGAGCGTCTTCAGCGCCAGCTACATCGCCCACGAGCTGGAGACCGGGCGTCTCACGCCCGGCTACCTGCGCTTCTATCATGCGATGTACCAGACGCTGATGTTCGCCATGAACCTGGCGCTGCTCGCCAACAATATCGGCCTGATGTGGGTGGCGATCGAACTGGCGACGCTGACGACGGTGCTGATGGTGGGTATCTATCGGACGCACGAGGCGCTGGAAGCGGCGTGGAAGTACTTCATTCTCGGCAGCGTCGGCATCGCGCTGGCGCTGTTCGGGACGATCCTCGTCTATCTGGCGGCGACGCCCGTCGTTGGGCAAGGCGCCGATGCGATGGCCTGGACCACGCTGATCGCCCATGCCCGATCATTCGATCCGGCGCTGCTCAATCTTGCCTTCGTTTTCCTCCTGCTTGGATACGGCACCAAGGTCGGGCTCGCGCCGCTGCACGCGTGGCTGCCCGACGCGCACGCCGAGGGTCCTACGCCGATCTCGGCGGTGCTCTCCGGGCTGCTGCTCAACGTCGCCCTCTACGCCGTCCTCCGGTTCAAGATTCTGCTGACCGCGAACGGGGCGGCGCTGGCGCCGGGTTCTCTGATGATCGCCCTGGGGCTCGGGTCGCTGGTGTTCGCGGCGCTGATGCTCTATCGGCGGCGCGACATCAAGCGCATGTTCGCCTATTCCTCCATCGAGCATATGGGCATCATCACCTTCGCCTTCGGCATGGGCGGCCCGCTCGCGAGCTTCGCCGGGCTTCTGCATATGGCGATGCACAGCCTGACCAAATCGGCGATCTTCTTCGCCGTGGGCCACATCACCCAGGTCAAGGGGACCCAGAAGATAGCCGAGATTCGCGGCCTGACCGAAAGTCACCCGCTTCTCGGCTGGGGCCTCGTACTGGGGGTGATCGCGATAGCCGGCATGCCGCCCTTCGGCATTTTCATGAGCGAGTTTCTGATCATCACGTCGACGTTCGCTCGGCAGCCGATGCTCGCCATCGTGCTCGTCGCCGGTCTGCTCATCGGCATCGGCGCCCTGGTTCTGCGCATGCAGGGCATCGCCTTCGGCGAGCCTTCCGAGAGCCACGGGGCGATCGAGGCTTCCTACGTTCCGTTCTTCATTCACCTGACGCTGGTGCTCGCGGCGGGTCTGTACCTGCCGGGCGCCCTGGTCTCGTGGTTTCAAAGCGTCGCCACGCTCGTCGGATGAGGATGACGGGAAAGGTCGAGCGATGACACCGTTCAGCTCCATCACCGGCGGCGCCGGCCGCGTAAGCGACCATTCTCCCTGGCCGCGCTTCGTCGTCTCCGGGGATGCCTGGCGGAATGCCGGCCTGGCCTTGCAGGACCGGCGCCTCGCACTGCTCGGCTACTGGGGCGAGCCGGGGAAGGTGCATCTCGCGCTCGCCGATCCGTCGCTCGGCCGACATCCGCGTGATCACCCTCGAATGCCCGGATGGCGAATTCCCGTCGATCGCGGCGCTTTATCCGCCCGCCGGCCGGCTCGAACGCACGATCCACGATCTGTACGGCCTGCGAGCGCTGCGGCGCTCCCGACCATCGGCCCTGGCTCGATCACGGTCGCTGGCCGAGCGCGGCACGGCGGCCGGCGTCGTCCTGCCATACGGACGCCGTCTACCCGTTCCTTCCCGTGGAGGGCGAGAGCTTGCACCAGATCCCGGTCGGCCCGGTGCACGCCGGCATCATCGAACCCGGGCACTTTCGCTTCACCGCCAGCGGCGAGACGGTGGTTCGGCTGGAGCAGCGACTCGGCTACGTGCACAAGGGCATCGAAAGCCTGATGGTGGGCGCCACGCTCGACCAAGCCACCAGGCTCGCCGGGCGTGTGTCGGGGGACAGCACCGTCGCCTACGCCATTGCCTTCGCTCGGGCCGTCGAGGCGGCAACCGATAGCGCGGCGCCGCCGCGAGCGGATTGGCTGCGCGCCCTGATGGCCGAGCTGGAGCGCGTCGCCAACCATCTGGGCGACATCGGCGCCATCTGCAACGACGCGGCGTTCGCGCTGATGCACGCGCACTGCGGGGTGCTGCGCGAACGCGTGCTGCGCGCGGCCGCTTCCTGCTTCGGCCATCGGCTGATGATGGACCAGGCGAGGCCCGGCGGGGTCTTGGCCGATCTCCCGCCCGGCGGGAGCGAGAGCATCCGGCAACTCGTGGCGGAAGTCCGGCGCCGGTGGGCGGAGCTGGTCACCATCTATGACAACACAGCCTCGCTGCAGGACCGCACCGTGGGCGCCGGCATCCTTCGCCCGGAATTCGCGGCGCTGTTCGGTTGCGGCGGTTTTGTAGGCCGCGCCTCGGGCCGCGCCGTCGATGCGCGCCGGTCGCCCGGCTACCCGCCTTACCAGGAACTCTCGTTCGAAATACCGGTCCGCCACCAGGGTGACGTGGATGCGAGGGTGTGGGTCCGAATCAGCGAGGTCGAGCAGAGTCTGGCGCTGATCGAGCAAATCCTCGGCGGCCTACCGGCGGGACCGGTTCGCACGGAACTCCAGCCCGGCCATTCTCAAGCTTTCCGCGAAGGAATGGCGTTGGTCGAGGGTTTTCGTGGCGATATCCTCGTCTGGGTGCGGTTGCGCCCCGACGGAACGATCGACCGCTGCCATCTCCGCGACCCGTCGTGGTTCCAGTGGCCGCTGCTGGAAGCAGTGATCGAGGGCAACATCGTGGCCGACTTCCCGCTCTGCAACAAATCGTTCAACTGCTCCTACTCCGGGCACGATCTCTGACATGCGCAAGATGCTCTTCCGCGCCTTGATCGATCGCCCGCTGACGGAAGCGGCGCCCACTCCCAGCGACGACGCTCTCGCCGAACTGGCGCGGCGCCTCGACAATGCGTCGCGGCGAAGGCTCGGCCGGAGCCTCGCCATCCGCGAGGTCGACGCCGGCTCGTGCAACGGCTGTGAGCTGGAGATTCACGCGCTCAACAACGCCTTCTACGACCTGGAGCGGTTCGGCATACGCTTTGTCGCCTCGCCCAGGCACGCCGACATCCTGCTGGTCACCGGCCCGGTCACCCGCAACATGCAGGAGGCGCTGGCCCGCACGCACGCGGCGACGCCCGATCCGAAGTGGGTGGTGGCGGTCGGCGACTGCGCCTTCGATGGCGGCATCTTCGCCGGCAGCTATGCCGTCGCGGGCGGTGTCTCGGCCGTCGTTCCCGTCGACCTGCACGTTCGCGGCTGCCCGCCTTCGCCGGAGCAGATGCTTCGGGGGCTGCTGTCGCTTCTTACCGCGAGCTGCGGCGGTACCTAGAAGAGGTACCTAGTAGGTCCGGGACGCGCACGCCCCGCCAGACGCCGCCGCTGGCACGACCCAGTCAGGAACGCCCGCCATGCCGCTCATTTTGGGCGGGGCGCCAACGGCTGCTGCTGTTGCTCGCGGCGAGCCTTCGCCGATTGCGCCGCGAAATTATCGGCGCGCTGCTCGGCGAACCGCTTTGCCAGCGGCAGCGACGCGCTGCTGTAGATGCGCTTGCCCCGCTCGAAAACCGAGAAATCATTCGGCTCGGTTCGGATTTCGAGGTTCGTCTTGTCCAAGGAGTACATCCCTGGACGCGACACTTTCCACTTCGGATCGTCTTGCACGTCCTCGACAGGCAGTCGTGGTTTCCGCGGTTGCTCCAGCGGGAACAGTCGTTGGCCGTATGCCGGCTCGGTATCGAACAACGATTGCGCGGCGGCGGGCGAAGCCGAAGATATCATCATACAAACGGCCAAAGAAAACAGCCTCTGACCACATACATCTCTCACGGTTGTCTCCCTGGTTGCGAGCAGCTTTCGTCGGGGCCGGTGGGACCCCTGGAACTCAATACCAGAATCCACCGGATCAGGCTCGCCAGTCAACAGCACGCGCCAGTGTCCGTTTCGCGCGAGGCGGGCGGAAACTTGGCCCATGTATGCCGGGTTATGTCCCGAGCTATAGCGAGGTACATGGCATGGCTAAGCTTGAGGGAAGGGTCGCGCTGGTCACTGGCGCCGGATCGGGGATTGGCAAAGCCACGGCGGTTCGACTCGCCCGCGAGCGCGCCCGCGTCGGCGTGCTGAGCCGCACGGCGGACGAAGTCGGCAAGACCGCGGAAGAAATAGTGCTGGCGGGAGGCGACGCCTTGCCGCTTGTCGCCGACATCGCCGATGCGGAAGCGGTGGCGCGAGCGGTCGATGCGCTCACGCGGCACTACGGCCGCCTCGACATCGTCGTCGCCAACGCCGGCATCAACGGCGTGTGGGCGCCGATCGACGAGCTGCGGCCGGAAGAGTGGGATCGCACCATCGACGTTAATCTCGGCGGGACCTTCCTGACGCTGCGCTTCTGCGTTCCGCACCTGAAACGCGCCGGCGGCGGTTCGATCGTCATCGTCTCCTCGATCAACGGTACGCGTGTGTTCAGCAATACCGGCGCCACCGCCTATTCCTGCACCAAGGCGGCGCAAGTGACGATGGCGCAGATGGTCGCGCTCGAATTGGCCAAGCATCGACATCCGCGTCAACGCTGTCTGCCCCGGCGCCATCGAATCCGAGATCGAGGAAAGCACGGAGCGCCGCAACCTGGAAGCCGCGAAGGAGCCGGTCGACTATCCGGAGGGCAAGATACCGCTCACCGATGATCGGCCAGGGACGAGCGAGGATGTCGCCGACTTGATCCTCTTTCTCGCCTCCGACCGTGCCCGGCACATCAGCGGCAGTCCCGTGTGGATCGACGGGGCACAGTCGCTGCTGATCGGTTGAGCGTCGGCGCGCCGGCGGCGGCGCGCCAGCCGACCTGGCCGTGAGGGAGCCGGATGCGTTCGTCGCGCTGGTCCGACACGCGCGCAACGCGCTCGGCCCGGCGGCCTGACGGCGCACCCTCTCACCCGCGCTTTCGCGCCTGGTTGGCCTCTATATAATCATGCGTTGATAATACGAGAATACTCTGGGTCGGCAGGTGCGCCGCTGGACTTATACAAGCGATGCTGGGACGATTCCGAGGCGCGGCGGGTTAGTAGACCTCGGACCTCGCATAGCATCTCTCGTGCATAGCGGGCCCAAAGAGTGCTCAGGCTCACGGGAGACCATATCGAGACACCATTGCACACGGACAGTAGACGCCTAAGCCGATTGCTATGGAGGACCTTTGGTGTAGGGATCACGCCTAATCTCATACTTGCTTGAGATCGCCAGCGCGGCGTGCGCGCCCTACTCAATATCTGGGTTGAGGTTGACCGTCCATTCGGGTAATGGACGCACGGGCGCGCTTGCTCAGCGCGCTCTGCAACAGCGGATAGGTAGGTCGTCTTGGATCATCTATGCAGCCCGCCAATGCCGGCCCAAGCAGCCGAACCGGAGCTAAGTTCCTGGTCGGCTAGCGTCAGGCTGCCACTGACGCGGGCGGATGCATGGGAGTTGATGTGGCGTCCCGAGGGTCAGCCAGCCTGGTTGGGTGCTGGAACGCGATTCCGGCTTCAGCTTGGAACACGTTGGGCATTGAGTGACGGAGCTGGTGTTTGGCGCATTGCTCGCCCCGTACTGATCCAGCCCTCGTCGAGAGTGAAAATGAAGATCGATCCCGCAACATCGTGGCACGATGGTGGGCAGACGGAAGCAACTATCCGCATCACGGATCGCCAAGAAACGGGAAGCGTCGTACGTATTAAGGAGACCTATGTTCCGCGTCATCGGGTCAGGGAGGTTGAACAGTACTGGTCCCGGCGTCTAGAGCAGCTCCGCGCGCTTGCCGGCCGTATTCGGGGGCGACGGAAATCGGTCCGCCAAGCTCTCGTGCTCATCCACGGCATCGGCGAGCAGCAGCCGGGTGAGACGCTACGGAGTCTGGTAGACAGCGGTATTCTGGATTTAGCTCCCGATAGCCCCCAGACCTGCGGCAAGAGCCCCGGAGTTTGGATAAAGCCGGATCCCGCGCTAGGTACCTACGAGGTACGCCGTGCGACGCTTGAAGCCACGAAACACCGCCCGACCACAGACATCTTCGAGTTCTATTGGGCGCACGTTATCCGAGATACGTCACTTAGCCAGATTGCTCAGTGGTTCCGTCATCTCCTGCTACGCTTGGATGTACCACGTCCGCTGCGCCTGCTGTGGGTGCTTTGTTGGGCTCTGATTCGTCGTAGCCGAGGGCGCGGATCTCCCGCAACAAACGCCGGCCGCTCAGCTGTGGATAGGCCGTGATCCGTTCCTGCAGATACGCCTTGTATGGATCGAGACGGTGCGCCTGCGGCGGCCGCGGACCGTAGACCGGCGGCTCCAGGCCGCTGGCAATGTACCGGCGGATGGTTTCGCATCCTTGCCCGTCTCCCGGCGATGGCGGCCACCCCAATCCCTGTCGATGAAGGTCGAGTATCATCATGAGCTCCCCAATTTTGACCACCGTCTCCCTCCCGTCATCCCTTGACGGGAGTGATCCTCGGCGATCGATCGGCCGCCCGCTCTGCCGGGACGCGTCCCGGCAGAGCGGGCCATCAAACGCCAATCAGGGAATTTTCAATCGGCACATTCAGGGAGAATTCATCCGGTACTGACCTCCAGCTTGTCGAGGAACTTGCCGGCCAGCCCTCCGACCAGCCCAAAGACCAACCCAAAGGTCGGCCCGAAGGTCAGTCCGATGATCACCTTCTCGATGGCCAGCCCGCCTCTCAGCCCCCCGCCCAGTCCGAAGGCCAGCCCGAAGGCCAGGCCGAAGGCGCAACTCCTTCGTGCCCATCTCCATGACCATCGCAGCGCCGCTATACGATCCAACTTGTCGAGGAGCTTGGCCACCAGCCCGCCGCCCAGCCCCACGACCAGCCCGACGACCAGCACCATATAGGAAGCTAGGCTGCCAATCAGCGCGGCAGCCTGCTCGCCGCCCAGCCAGACGAACAGCCGCTCGACCAGCGCGAAGGCCAGCCCGACAAACAGCCCTAAGGTCAGCCCTAAGGCGCAACTCCTTCGTGCCACTCTCCATGACAATCGCAGCTCAACAGGCGTTATACGATCCAGCTTGTCGAGGAACTTGCCGACCAGCCCTCCGACCAGCCCAAAGGACAGCCCAATCAGCACGGCTTATGGCGCGACAATCTGGATGAGGCGGCGTATTGCCTCACTCGGGAATGCTCCCGGCTTGCCAGTCATTGCCTCACCAGGATGCTCCCGGTGCATCATAGCTTCGTTCCCGTTTCCGCGTCACACTGCGTCATCTCGCCGGGCGTCGCCCCGAACACCATTCTGTGCGCCACTTCTCGCCGCCATCCCTTCAAGCGACGCTGCAGCGTTCGCAATTGCCCGTCGGGGTAGGTGCCGGGCTTCTCCGCCCGCAGACGCTCGAACAACTCACGCGACGTCCGCCACGGCTCGGCCTCGAGCCAGCCGTGCAGCTGCTCCGTCACCGCCGCGAACGGGTCAGGACGCCGTCGCAGCCGCTTGGCCTTCTGCTTCGGTCGTGCCGTCGGGCGCGCCTCGCCGTCCTGCCAGGCGGTTCGCAGTCCACAGAGGAACTGCTCAAGGGTCGGCTGCTCGATCGCCTCCACCATCTCGGGCGCATCGGCGATCTCGACAAGCCGCTGCTGCGCTGCCCGAATGTCGCTGAGCAGGCGCACCGGATCAAGCTTCGCCTGCTGTACTTCAACTTGGCGTTTTACCTCTTCCGACGCCCTCGGATCGGCCATCAACCGCTGATACGGTGTGGCAGGCGGGTGATAGTGCTTGCGGACCTTCGCACCCTCGCGCGCCTTCTCCGCCAGCTTGAACGAGGGCTGGAAGAAGTTCACGAACAGCCGCATCGCCGCATACAGCCGCGCCAGCGCCGACGCTGCCTCGAGGCCCTCGAAGCGCCGATAGCCGACAGTCCGACGCACCACCGCGCCGTTCTTCTGCTCCACCCAGGCTTGGTCGTTCTTGCGATACGGACGGCAGCGCGTGAACGCAATTCCCGCCGCCGTGCAGTAATCCCTCACGGTTTCGTTCATGAACACGCTGTCGTTGTCCGTGTCGAAACCCAGCAGCGGGAAGGGCAACAGTTTGCAGACCTCGCCCAGCACCTCCGTCAGCAGCCGCTGCTCGCGAACCAGCAGCGGCGCACACTCGGTCCAGCCGGTGGCGATATCGGTCAGCACCAGCGTCTGCACGAAGCTGCCCTTCGCCGTCGGCCCGCTGTGCGCCACCAGGTCCGCCTCGACAAACCCCGGCGCCGGATCGCCCCAGTCGGAGAACGTGCGCACCGGCACGCTGCACCGGATCGCCGCCGAGGGCGCCGCCCGGCGGCGTGTTCGTCCACCCGCTTGCCCCCTGACCTCGCGCAGCGCCCGGTCGATGGTCGCAGCACTCATCGCCAGCAACCTCGTGCGCACCTCCGGCGCAGGCTGGAGATGGCCGTGCCGTTCCATCGCCCCAAGCATCACCGGCAGCAATGGCCGCAGCCGCTTGCCGCAGATCCGGTCCGACGCCTCCCAGATCACAATCAGCGCCTCGCGCACCGCATCGTCGTCAATCCGCCGACCCGGCCGCGGGCCAGACTGCTGACCGGGCCGTCCGCTCCGCAGCAGGCGCATCGCGTGCTTGCGGTTAAACCCCGTCACCGCCGTGAACTCGTCCAGGATGCGGCTCCGCTCCTCGCGACCGCTCCGCGCATATCGCTCCCCGAGCGCCACCACCAACTCGTCACGCGTCGCCATGCTGACCCGCCTCATGCCTGCCCCCGCCGATGAACACCGGCCGGGAGCAAATCAGCTGAGGCAACGGGTCACCATCCCGGAACATTCCAGGCGAGGCAATGCGCAATGCCACCGTGATTGTCGCGCCGCATTCGGGATCACTTGTGGTCCTTGAAGCAAACCGTAACGAGATCATTCACGCTCTTTCCAGTTCCGATTGCAGCTTCATTCTTCGCCGTAGAACCGGCCGGGGCCGGCGGCGAAGCGGCCGTCGCCGCCATCGGGACAGATGACAACGAACGTCTTGCGGTCGCCACAGCCGCTGACCCCAATCGTGTACTCGGCTCGGTCAATTCCGTAGGCGCGGGGTCCCATTATGGCCGGCTCGACGACCTCCCGCGAGAGGACACTCGGCGTTACTGCCGAGCAGTTCATCTCGAATTTGCCTCGACTGACCGCGGTCTCGACCGCCAAGCCTTGCTTGGCGTCGAGAAATGTGTTGCTTTCGCACGCTGCCACGCTGAGTGCGACGACGAGCACCGAACTTGCGTATGCCTTCCGCATGAAGACCTCCTTCGCGGACGATACCGAGGGCGTCGCCTCAACTCCCCGAGACGATCCACCCCTGGGTTGCGAACAGCACCTTGAGCTGGTCGGAGACCTTGTCGGCAAGCCTGCCGGCTTCCGAGTCGACGTTGGCGCTCAGCGTCTGGTTGGCGACCTGCGAGCCGGCGGTGACGGCCGCCGAGACCAGCAGATGCCCGGTCAAGGCGCCGACCCCCATCGTCTCCGCCGCGCCCGGCATCAGGCTGCTTTTGGCGGTCCCGGACATGGTCTCAATGGGAATACGTCTCCCGAGGCGCTCTGGTAGACCTGACCGTGTGCCTCGACGTCACTGCGGCCGGCGCCGAGGCCGATGACCATCCGCTCTGCGGCGTTGCCTTCGTCGATTGAAACGAGCTGGCCGAGAATGAGAACGTCGATACCGGTGGGTGGCGCCGGTCCCGCCGCGCGCTCGGCGTACAGGCCCATGTTCTGAATGTCGCTGACGAGCCGCTTGGCGAGAGCGTTCGCCACGGCGTGGCCGACCTGTTGTTCCTGTTGCAAATCCGCGGTGCCATCGAACGTCTGGGTGATCGCCGAGCCGACGGCGTCGAGCTGAACCTCCTGCGGCGTCACCGCGAAGTTGTAGACCAGCACGCGATCTGGCGTGGGCAGCTGCTCCATCGCGCCCACCTCGGGATTGACCTGGACGCTAGTGCAAGCGGTGTGCAGCAGTAGCGCGAACGAGATTGCGAGACCGGCCCGCGCCGGCCGCGGCCGGCGGTCTTCGAATATGACATGGGCTTATCCCTCTCCCGTTCAGAGATCGAAGATGCGCTGCGCATACCCGGTACCACCCGAGTTCACCAATGATCCTGGATCGTAGAGGCGCGCCAGCGAGCCTCAATTCTAGCGGCGCGCGCCTAATCTCTCTTGACATTCTGCGCCAGTCGCGCCGCCACGCGAAGATGCCTGCGCTTGGCGCGTCCTTTCCGCTCGGGCCGGGCAACACCATCGGTTCCACTTGTGCGCCACGTCGTTCGCCGCAAGGTGCCGGGCTGATAAAGTCCGGCGACCCGGGCGATCAGGATCGCGACGTAGAAGACGCCGGCGAGCTGCTCCAGGATCACCAGGGACTGAGCATGGCCAGCGGTGGGAATGATGCCGCCATAACCCGTGGACGTCAGCGTGGTGAAGCTGAAAAACAGCAACTCCTTCCAGCGCAAAGGCGCGTCGAGATCGCTTGTCCCCCTGACGCTGAAGGAGCCAGGGACGAGATGATCGACCAAAGCGTAGAGAGCGGTCCATAGCAGCGCCGTCAGGATGTAGGCGGCGACGGCCGCGTGGAGCTTGTCGCCGGTGACCGGTCCGGACCAAGCACGTAGCCCAGGACATTCGCAACCGTGAAGGCATAGAAGGCGGCAAGCATGAGACAAAGCAGGTCAGGATCGGGCTGCCGCTCAAGGTATGCAGCCACTGCAGTGCGAGCGCCGGCGCGGCGAGGGCCAGCGCAATCACCACGGTGCGCCTCCTTTGGCTCGCCGCGAACGCTCCGGAGACGAGGATGGCCGACGTCAAGACGCCGAACAGCAACCTCCGGCCAAGTGTCTCGCCACCATAAAACGGGTACGCGATAATCATGACCAGCAGTGCGACAAGAAGGTAGGAACAGCGGCCAGATAGCGCCAGTAGACCCGAAAAGTCATGGGTCACCTCCTCCTCTTCATCGAGATCAGGTCATCGTCCATGCGTCTTCGCTATCATCGTTGTCGCGCAGCAGATTTTCGGGGGCTTTAGGATGATGGCTTGGGTCTGCTCGAAGCCGACGCCAGCGACGTCGCGATGTCGCGGCTGAGATCGCCCAATGTCTGGCTCATCGCCGCGGCGATCGATCGATAATCGCCGTTGCCGGTGGACGCCGTGTAGCTGCCGCCGTTAACCTGCACGTAAGACCGTCCACCGTCGCCGAAGATGATCCATTGTGCCGAGAGTTTTCTACGTTGCCGCCGAATTCGGCTTCGAACCGCGAGATATCGACTTGCACGACCCGGTCGACCGGTAGCGCCGCGCTCACCGGATAAGCAACGATGCTGGTGGTCCCAAAAAGCTTTGAAAGATCGACGACGATGACCTTGGTGACGTTGTCGTCGAGGGCGCCGGCCCACTGGCTGTTCGCGGCCACATCCAGCTCATTGTCCTGCGTCCGGGTCACGATACCTTTCTGGTTCAGGTATTCGGGCAGCCGCACGGTCTGCACCGCGATAATCCGATTATCAGCGGGCCTAGTGCCGTCGCTGAAGGAGGTCGGCGTCAGCGTGTAGTAGGTGATCG
>CAWAYT010000043.1:0-124136 GCA_963786265.1 uncultured Alphaproteobacteria bacterium | reverse complement strand
TTGCCTCGCCGACCGCATCGATGGCCGGTTCCGGAAACCGGTGCGCACCGCCAACCGGCTCGGGAATGATCGCATCGATCATCCCCAGGCTCTCCAGATCCTTGGCGGTAATCCGCATCGCCTGCGCCGCCGCCGGCGCCTGTGCGCCGTCGCGCCAGAGGATTGAGGCGCAGCCCTCGGGCGAGATCACCGAGTAGATGGCGTGCTCCAGCATCAGCACGCGGTTGGCGGTGGCCAGCGCCAGCGCGCCGCCGGACCCGCCCTCGCCGATGATGACGGCGACCAGCGGCACCGAGACGGCGAGGCAGGTCTCGATGCAGCGGGCGATCGCCTCGGCCTGGCCGCGCGCCTCGGCGTCAACGCCGGGATAGGCGCCCGGCGTATCGACGAGGGTGACGACCGGCAGGCGGAAGCGGTCGGCGAGGCGCATCAGCCGTTGCGCCTTGCGATAGCCCTCCGGCCTCGGCATGCCGAAGTTGTGCTTCAGCCGCGAGTCGGTATCCGCCCCCTTTTCCTGGCCGAGGAAGACGCACGCCCGGCCGCGCAGCCGACCGATGCCGCCGATCATCGCCGCGTCCTCGGCGAACAGGCGGTCGCCCGAAAGCGGCGTGAACTCGGTTGTCAGGCGGCGGATGTAGTCGAGGGTATGCGGCCGGTCGATGTGGCGCGCCACCTGCGCTTTCTGCCACGGCGTGAGCCGGCTGTAGGTCTGGTTCAGCAGCGCTTCGAGCTTGCTCTGCAAGCGGCCGACCTCCTCGGCGATGTTGAGGTCGGTAGTGCTGCTGAGGTGGCGGAGCTCCGCGATCTTGCCTTCGAGATCGGCGATCGGCTTCTCGAAGTCGAGAAAGGTCCGCATGCGTAAGCTCCGCGGCTCAGACGACCAACGCCGCCGCGATCGCGTCCGCCTTGCGCACGATCGCCTCGGCCTGGCGAACGGAGGCGACATCGATCATGCGGCCATCGAGCGTCACCGCGCCGGCTCCCGACGCCTGCGCGTCTTCCATGGCAGCGAGAATGCGCCTTGCGCCGCGCCACCTCTTCCTCGGCCGGAGTGTAGATCGCGTTGGCGAGCTCGATCTGGCTCGGATGGATCACCCACTTTCCCTCACAGCCGAGAACCGCCGAGCGGGTCGCGGCCGACCGGAAGCCGTCCTCATCCCGGAAGTCCGCGAATGGGCCGTCGATCGGCCGCAGTCCGTGCGCGCGGGCGGCAACGACCATCCGCATCAGCGGATAATGCCACATGTCGTTCCAGTAGGTGGCTCTGGCGCCGGTCTCGTCGGCGTCGGCGAGCACGCGGTAGCCGGAATGCGGACCGCCGATGCTGAGCGTTCGGGCGCCGATCGAGGCGGCGAAATCGCCCGAGCCGAAGTGCAGCGACTCGGTCCTGGCGCTGGCGGCGGCGATCGCGTCGATGTTGCGCATCCCGAGCGCCGATTCGATCATCAGCTCGACGCCGATTCGTCTCGTCCGGCCTTTCGCCCACTCGTATCTGGGTCAGCAGGACATCGACGGCATAGACGTCGGCGCCCGTGCCGATCTTCGGCACCATGATCAGGTCCAGCCGGTCGCCGGCCTGCTCGGCCACCTCGATCAGGTCCCGGTACATGAACGGCGTGTCGAGGCCATTGATGCGCACCGACAGGGTGCGCTCGCGCCAATCCAGGTCGCGTATCGCCTGGATGACGTTGCGGCGCGCCTGTTCCTTCTCGTCCGGCGCCACCGCGTCCTCCAGGTCGAACATGATGATGTCGGCCGGGATGTTCCGCGCCTTCTCGATGAACTTCAGGTTCGAGCCGGGTACCGCCAGTTGCGAGCGGTTGAGTCGGGGACGAGTTGCGGGGACTGGTGTAAAGCTCACGGCATCCCTCGGTATGAGCGGGGGTTTGAGTTCCCGGCGATTGCGCCTTATGCAAACCTATAGACCAGCCGGCCGGCGGTGCTCCACTACCTTGCTGGCGCTCATGTGTCCCCTGCCTTGCCCGCCCGCGAGGAGCGGTCGAGGCGCGCCAGCGGGTGAGCTTCCTGAACCAGCGCCTCTAGCCGCGCATCAAGCACATGCGTGTAGATCTGCGTGGTGCCGATGTCCGCATGGCCGAGCAATTGCTGGAGGCTGCGCAAATCGGCGCCGCGGGCCAGCAAGTGGCTGGCGAACGAATGCCGCAGCACGTGAGGCGAGACCCGATCGGCTTCGATGCCGGCCATCCCAGCCACCTCTTTCAGCACCTGACCGAAGCGGACGCGTGTCAGGTGGCCTTGCCGCGATCGCGACGGGAACAGCCACGGCGAAGCTCCCCGTGCCCTGGCTGTGCGCGGCACGAAGTGCTCGCGGACGGCAATATAGGCGGCAAGCGCGTCCGAAGCGGGTTCGGTAAGCGGCAACATTCGCTCCTTGCCGCCCTTGCCGCGAACGATCAGGGTCTTCCCGTCGCGTCCGAGAGCCGACAGGGGCAGTCCGACGAGCTCCGAAACCCGCAGGCCCGTGGCGTAGAGCGTTTCCAGCAGCGCCATCACCCGCATGCGATCCCACCCCGGCCGGGCCGTGGCGGCGGCGAGCAGCCGGTCGACCTCGTCTTCGCTCAGAAATTTCGGCAGCAGCTGGCGCTGTTTCGGCCGGTCGATCGCAAGCGCCGGGTTGTCCGGGCGGAAGCCTTCGGCGAACAGGAACTGAAATAACTGGCGAAGCGCGGAAAGGCGGCGCGCGGCCGTCCTGGCCGACATCCCGGCTTTCGCCTGAGCCTGCATGTAATGATGAAGTACGTCGGCGTCGGCGGTCAGCAAATCTTTACCGCGCTGGCCGACATGACCAAGGAAGCCGAGGAGATCGCGGCGGTAGGCGTCTAGCGTGTTGCTGGACGCGCCGCGCTCCGCGACCAGCATCTCCAGAAACGCTTCCAGGTAGCGCAACGACACGTCGGCGGCCCGGGACTCTCGGACGGGGCATTTCATGGCGCGATCTTAGATGCATTGACGGCGAGCGAGCGCCGTTCCCCGTGCCCGGCTGCGCAGGCGGCGGCTCGGCGGGGCTCGCTATCGCTGGAAACGGTCATTGGGAATGGTTTTCTCGATCCGCTGGGTCGGCGGTTGCAGATCCGCCGTTGATAGCAGCACGAGGCCGGTGACGACGACCAGCGCGGCGATTATGAGGCCGATTTGAAGGAGCCATGACATCGCGACAGTTACCTCGTTCATCGAGGAAGCAGGATATGGGCGGGCCTTGATTGGACCCGCTTGTCGTCAGCGCGACAATCGGAACGAGATCTGATAGCGTTCACCGTATGACGCGATCCGTCGCCAACTCTATCGGTCGCGCGCATTCCGTTCAACGACACAGGCTCTGCATGAATGAGCCTAGCCGCCGATGTCCGACGCATCTTTGAGAAAAGCGAAGCCGATCGTGCTCGTGGGCCTGATGGGCGCGGGAAAAACCTGCATCGGACGCCGTTTGGCGCGACGCCTTCACCTCAGCTTCGTCGACGCCGATGAAGAAATCGTCAAAGTCGCCGGCGCTCCCGTTGCCGAGATATTCCATAGATACGGCGAATCGGCGTTTCGGGAAAGCGAGCGCCGGGTGATCGCCCAGCTGCTGAACGGGCCCACGCAGGTGCTGGCGACCGGCGGCGGCGCTTTCGTTGATGCCGCCACGCGCGAACTGATCAAGCAGCGCGGCATCTCCATCTGGTTGCGCGCCGACCTGGACCTGCTGGACAAGCGGACCCGAGGCAGGGGAGGACGGCCGTTGCTGCAGACGGACGCTCCCCGTGCGACCCTCGCCGCCCTGATCGCGGCGCGCCATCCGATCTACGCCCAAGCCGACATCGTCATCGACAGCCGCGACGAAGCGCCCGAAAAGACGACCGATCACGTGCTGGAGGCGGTTCGCGCTTACCGGTCCCGCTCGGCCGCGAAGGCGGAGGCCGGAACGTGACGCGGCGCGGGCAGCCGTTGCCACGCAATGGCCCAGAGGAGGAGCGAGTCCCCGTCGATCTCGGGCGGCGATCCTACGAGATCGTGATTGGCGAGGGCCTGCTAGCCCGGGCCGGCGCGTTGATCCTGCCGCTTCTCGCGCAACAACGGGTGATCGTGGTCAGCGATGAGAGCGTCGCGAGCCTGCACCTCGGCACCCTTGCCGCCTCGCTCGGCGCTTCCGGCATTGCTCACCACACCGTCGTTCTGCCGCCGGGCGAACAGACGAAGGACTTCGCTCATCTGCGCGACCTGTGCGAAAGCATCCTCTCGCTCGGCATCGAGCGCGGCACCCTGCTGATCGCGCTGGGCGGCGGCGTCATCGGCGACCTCGTTGGTTTCGCCGCCGGCATTCTGTTGCGCGGCATCGATTTCGTGCAGGCGCCGACGACCCTGCTGGCGCAAGTGGATAGCTCGGTCGGCGGCAAGACCGGCATCAACACGCCGCAAGGCAAGAATTTGGTCGGCCTGTTCCACCAGCCGCGCCTGGTGCTGGCGGACATCGATGCCTTGAAGACGCTGGACGCAAAGGCAGATGCGCGCCGGCTATGCCGAGATCGTCAAGTACGGGCTGCTGGGCGACCGCTCTTTCTTCGAATGGCTGGAAGCGAACGGCGGGCGCGTTCTCGCCCACGATCCGGCGGCGCTCCGCCACGCTATCGCCTCCAGCTGCCGCGCCAAGGCGGCGATCGTGGCCGAGGACGAGCGGGAAGCGGGCCGGCGCGCGCTGCTCAACCTGGGTCACACCTTCGGCCACGCGCTGGAGGCGGAAACCGGGTTCGGCGACGCGCTCCTGCACGGCGAGGCGGTCGCCATCGGGACGGTCCTGGCTTTCGAGCTGTCGGCCCGCCTCGGCTTCGCCACCGTCGACGACGTCCTCCGGGTCCGCCGGCACTTCGCTTCCATGGGCCTGCCCATCGACTCGCGATGCCTGGCCGATTCTGGCACCTCGGCGGACCGGCTGCTCGAGCACATGCGCACGGACAAGAAGGTGCGGGGCGGCCGCCTGACGTTCATTCTGCTGCGGAGCATCGGCCAGGCCTTCGCCTGTCGCGAGGTCGAGGACGAGGATGTCCGAAGTGTCTTGAATACGTGGCTGGCGGCGTGCCGCGACCGCTTGCGACAATCTTCTTGATACGCGTGGAGCCGCCTCGCCTCTGCATGGCGGGGCAGTTCGCCCCGGACCGGCCGGGGCGGCATCGCTTTCCTTAAGACGTATGTCAGAGGGTATACATGTACGCGGTGAGCGCCTTCTTCTCGTCCGGATTGAGCTTGAGGCCCAGCACCAGGTTGAAGAACTCCACCGTGTCGTCCAGCGTCAGCAGACGCCCGTCGTGCAGGTAGGGCGGTGAGTCCTTAATGCCACGCAGCGTGAACGTCTTGATCGGTCCCTCGGCGGTGTTCAACTGATCGCTGATCGTCTCCGGCTTGTAAAAGCGCTCGACCTTCAGGTCGTGCATCTTGTCATCGAGGAAGAATGGCGGCGTGTGACATTCGCCGCAACGGCCCTTGCCGTTGAACACCTGCTCACCCAGCAGTTCCTGTTCAGTCGCTTTGCTCGGATCGAGTTTGCCGAGGGCATCCAGCTTCGGCGTTGGCGGAAAGTCGAAGATGTTCTGCGTCTGCGCCATCATCGCCACCTGCGATGATCGGTCCGGCAGGTGCAAGCCCTTCTTTGCCGCGGTGACCTGGTCCCCGTCGAAGTAAGCCGTGCGCTGCTCGAATTCGGTGAAGTCCTCGATGGACCGCAGCGACCGCTTGGAGCCGTGGATCTGCTGGTTGAACATCCCCCGCAGGCTGACCGTGTCGATGCGGAAGCGCTGGGCCTGCGGCCGGGTATCGGGGTTTAGGTGAAAGGTCGCGTTCGTGTGACCGTTGGAGTGGCAATCGAGGCATGACACGCCGAGGCTGGCCTGCTCGACCTTGCGATCGTCTGTCTGGTTGAATTGTTGTTGAGGGAAAGGCGTCAGCAGCAGCCGCAAGCCCTCGATCTGCACCGGCGTCATGATGCCGTCCACCATACCGTAGTAGTTTTTGATGGTGAGCAGCTGCCCTTTCGAGACGTCGCCGAGATCCGGCCGAGTGGTCAAGAAAATCGGCGGCGGAAACTCGGGCGTCAGATGATCCGGCAAGTCGAAAGTTGACATCGAACCGCCTGAGTGATCGAGCTTCCTGCTTCTCGATCTCTTTGATTTCGATTTTCGGGAAAGACCATGCCGCCAGTCTTGTGCTTGACGTGCGGCAGAGGCAGGAAGCCGGGCGGAAACAGCCCCTTGTCGCGAATTTCGTCCGGGCTCATCGTCGCGAGCCTGTCCCAAGTCGCGCCCTGGGTAAGCTTCACCCGGACGCCTTCCTGGACGGCCTTGCGGCCACCCGACATCATCACGTCCTTGGCCGGACGATTGGCGAGGTCGTAGCGACTTCCCAGCAGGTCCGCCTGGCGCTTCTCGATCTGCGCGCGTTCGGCGGTGTCACGCTTGAAGATTGTCTCGAAGTCTTCCGTCACCACCGGGCTATAACTGAGCGCTCCGGCGTTTTTCGCTGCATCTTGCGCCGCAGCCTCCGTCGAGAGCAGTTGTGCCGCAACAATCGCGCCAACCGCCGCGGTCGCCGCTTTTAAAGCCAAGCAGGTTTTCCCTCGTCCACGTAATGCAGGATCTTCCATGTCGAGCCCTCCCACGAACCGCCCTGAGATTGATTACAGAGCCACGCAGGTCCGACTGGCGGCTCGTAGAATCGCCTGTTAGAGGCTTATAAGTGCGGTGTGCCCTTCGAGAAAGTTAGCACACACGTATTATAGCTCGCTCATGGCGATACACGGAATAGAGCAAGACATGTCGAGTTGGGTATCCACCTCCCTGAGCAGGCCGGTCCGGCGCGAGCATATTCATACTCGCGATATCCGCTGCCGCGGCTTCCGCCGCGAGGACGGGCTGTGGGACATCGAGGCGACGCTCGAGGACACCAAGACCTACTCCTTCGCCAACCGCGACCGGGGCGGCATCGCCGCCGGCGAGCCGATCCACCGCATGCACCTGCGCCTGACCGTCAGCGATGACCTGGAGGTCCGGGCGGCGGAGGCGGCGACCGAGGCCGGGCCGTTCGACCTGTGCGGCGCGATCACGCCGGTCTTCGCGAGCCTGGTCGGCCTGCGCATCGGCCCCGGCTGGCGCA
Organism: uncultured Alphaproteobacteria bacterium; assembly: GCA_963786265.1. Classification (GTDB taxonomy): domain Bacteria; phylum Pseudomonadota; class Alphaproteobacteria; order Rhodospirillales; family Defluviicoccaceae; genus Defluviicoccus. Next base: position 116,996 of record CAWAYT010000043.1, on the reverse strand, counting down.
AGGCGGTGCTGGAGCGGATGGGCGGCGTCAAGGGCTGCACGCACTTAACCGAACTGCTGCTCGGCCCGCTGACGACGACGGCGATGCAGACGATGGCCGGCGCGCGCGCCCAGCGCCAGCAGCCGACGGCCGACGGCCGCCCACCGCCGATCCTCGACACCTGCCACGCGCTCGCCCGCACCAGCGAGGTGGTCCGCCAGCACTGGCCGGAATGGCACGAGCAGGAGTAGCAAGCGTAGGCGGACGACGGAGCGCATCCGATGATGTCCCCCTTCATCACCGGCCAGGTCACAGAGAATTCTACGCTATCGGAGAATCGCTTGATGATTCTCCTTGCGGCCAGTGCGCGGATCCGGCTCTTCCGACAAGATTGCCGTCCGCGACCGTCTTCCCCGCGAAACATCGCCGTCATTGCTGCCGATGGGTGGCACCACCCCTGATCTCGCCCCCGCGACTGTGGCCCCTGGGCATGAGATCGCCTTGGTGCAGCACAGCCAATGGCCCCCAGCTCGGGTTTTCACGGTGATTGGCACGCAAAAGATGCAACATTCTGCCGAATAAGATGGCTTGATCGGCGGGCGTACGTAGGGTCTCGATGATTGCGGCCGACACGACGTGCGCGGCGGCGAGCCCGTCCTGTGCCCGCGGACGCGGGTCGGCATAAGTCAGAAGAGTTTCTCGCAAAGCATCCACGCGGCGCTCATCCTCGTCTCTCCAGGCTTGAATGTTGGGAAGTGAAACGTTCCCAAGCGCGCTAATGGGTGATCTCAGGACGGTTTCAACGATCGATTGCACCTGAGAACTCGCCTCCTCAAAGGAAAGCTCGTCGCCATCAACCGAAATTTTCTGTGGCGCAAAGGGCTTAATCACCTCCTGGATAACGGATACCCAACACTTGTCGTCCTTAAACGGGCACAGCGTGAGGGCGTGGGTCATAGCCACGATCCGCAGCGCGGCCGGCGGATGTGGGTCTTCGGGATGGAATACACCTTCCAGCTTCTCTTTTCGTAAGATCTGCTTCGGCGCAAGCCAGGACCAAAGCGCCGATGACCGCGCCAGGGCCCATGTTCAGGACACCCATGAGTATCCGAGATGGCTTCCTCCGCCACACCCGGCCAAACACGCTCCAGTGGGTTAGCCTTTTCTTTTCGAACGGGAGGAGACTGATCTCTGAACATCTTGTTCAAGTCGGCAAGCAGTCCGCGGTCGGCACAGACAATGCCGTGCCCAGCCGTCTCATGCGCCAGAACGGCCCAGCCGAAGAGGCCCTCCGGCCGCTGAAAACCCGGCGGCAGATTGACGATGCCGCAGCCAAAGCCCAAGGGTTTCAATTGTTGACGGGAGAAGTCATAGGCGCCCAACTGAGGGCGTCCCCACTTGACGAGCGGTACCGGGAAGTCGTTGTCCGGCAACTCGGCGCCATGTCGGTGCTGGACGGACAGGAACCCGTCGTAGAGGTCGGCAACGACTTCCTGGAAGGCCGCGGTCGCCAACTCCACGTAGCGCTCGGCACGTTGCAGGATCGCTTGTGCCACATCCATCAAAGCGAGATCGGCATGCCGCTGAAGCAGCGCCCGCGCGAAGCCGGAAGGGCCAATTTCAGTCAGAAGATTTTGTATAGGTTCTACGAGCGCCTTCCGGTAGGGACGTGGCAAGGATACCGCAAGCTCAAGGCGGCGCTTAAGTTCCTCATAGTCATCGGGTCATCTGGCCCGGGATCCGCATCACGCAGGTGCGATGGTCGTGGCCTTGATGCATTTTCCAATCCACAAACCATTACGCGTGTTTCGATCATCACTTTCCTCCTTCTGACTTCTTGTCCTCCGCCGCAATTTCTTGGCCTCGATGGGATTTCTTGCGTTCTGTCTTCCTTACCGGTCAGGATCAATTTGAACTGCTGCCCCGGAGTGAGTTGATCCAGCGTGACGGTGACAAGGCCACTGCCGCGATCCGCCATGCATAGTCCTTGTCAATGCCTGAGCGGGTTTGACGTTGTTCACGACAACGCCCTCACCTCGAAGCAGTACCTCCTTGGCCTCCGAAGGTTGAGGGCGAAACGATAGGAGCCGGTCCCTTTTTCACCGATGGCGACGGTCCGCACCGTGGCAACGGTCGAGAAGCCGGGGTCAGGTGTCTTGGCTTTCGCCACATAGGCCACGTCGTAGCAGCTCGCACAGCTCCGCCAGACCAGCGCCGCTATGAGGGAACTCGCGCTCTCGGCGATGCCACCGCGTGCATCGAGAACGCAGCCCTGGTGTTTTTCGGAACCCGAATCGACAGCGGCGAACCAGGTGAACGTCTCCTGTTCCATTGCTGATGTCTCTCCTCCTGTCACACACGGGCCCGCACGACGCCTGCCGTCCCTGTACTGGCGCTCGGAGGCGCGACTTCCTACGGGGCATCCGTCGTGGCCAGCCCGCCGGGGCGCATGTCTGGTTCCGGTGCTCGAGGCACGGGAGAATTTCCTTGGCAGCTCCCAGCGGGTCGGCCCGCCCGCTCTACATACGATGCAAGTCGGCCAGACCCTTCGAGAGGTACAGGGAGAGCTACGAGCGGAAGGGTCTTCGGTATCCGAGCGACATGACGGAGGCGGAATGGGCGCTGGTGAAGCCGCTGGTGGATGTACCGCGGCGCGGTCAGGGCCGGCCGCGCCGGGTCGATCTTCGCGAGGTTCTGAACGCCGTCTTCTACATTCTCGCGACGGGTTGCCAATGGCGGGCGCTGCCGCGAGACCTGCCGCCGCGCTCGACGGTGCATGACTATTTCATCCGCTGGCAGTGCGACCGGACGCTGGTGAAGCTGCATCACGAGCTCTACGTGCAGGCCCGGGAACAGGCCGGCAAGGAGGCGAGCCCGACCACCGCAATCATCGACAGCCAGAGCGTCAAGAGCGCGGAAAAGGGGGCAAAACCCCGGATCCGGTCGGTTACGATGCCGGCAAGAAGATCAAAGGACGCAAGCGCCATGCGGTCGTCGATACGCTTGGCCTGATGCTGGGGGTGGCCATCCTGCCGGCCGACATTCAGGACCGGGACGGCTGCCTGCCGGCGCTGAAGGAGGTCCGCCGGCTGTTCCCGTTTCTGCGGCGCATCATCGCCGACGGCGGCTATCAGGGTACCGACACGGCATGCGCCGTCCGCCAGGCCGCCGGCGCACCGTTGCAGATCGTCAAACGATCGGACACCGCCAAGGGCTTCGTCGTCCTGCCGAAGCGCTGGATCGTCGAACGCACCTTCGGTTGGCTCAACCGCTGCCGACGCCTCGCCAAAGACGTCGAACACCGCATCCGAACCCACTTCGCCTTCGTCCAGATCGCCATGATCCGCATCATGATGCGCAGGATCGCAAGGCACTCAGTTCAATGAGCAAATTTCCGGACAACTCTCAGTTGTCGACTCGCCATAGCCCGCCTGCAGATCACTAAGCTCCAGCCAAAGCTGAATTTGGTGCCGGAAGACCGAGCTACCGAGGCAGTCAAAGATCCTAAGAAATTCTGGATAGTTCGCCACAATAACCTCGCCCTCAAGCTCCTCAATGATGGCTGCTTTGGGAGCAGGCACCAGGATACTTTCGCCGCACGTCCAGCTTTCTCGATCAGAGATTTTGTATCTCGTGGCGATAGCTGCGATTTTCTCCTTACGTTGACTCTGGTCGGCTTTGTCTGAGTCGCCGAAGAAGCTCGCCAGTCAGCGCGTTCCGCAGCCGGGTATGCAGAGCAATCGGAAGGAAGCGAGGTTCGTAGCCGATCGTATCTTTTCCCGGAATAAGGACGAGAAGCGTAACTGTGTTCGCCCGCGGCAGCATACCGTACTTGCTGGAGGCCTGATACGCGGCGCCCAGGCGGACGCGCGCCACATTGCCACTAAGCTGCGCAATCGTGGAGAGCGCGTTACATCGTTACCGAGCGCCGCCGCGATCTCGTCGCGGAGGCTTGAAAGACTGCCGGATGCGCCGATATTGTAGAGCTGCCCGCTGAGCGCGCCTGAGAGCTGGCGGATAATCTCCACAGCTCGGGACTGCAGCGACAGCTCAGCTGTATCCGTTACGAGCAATGGCACGATGATCGGCGCTTGAACTAGTTCCTTGTTCCTATGCTCGTAGCCGCTGGCAGGCACCCCGGGTCTCGTCCCGCGCCGCGGGAGGTATCGCTTCAGCCGGAGGCTGGGAGGGTAAAAGGCAATATCGGCGTAAACGTCGTAAGGCTGGTTGCGGGCAAATGGCAGCACTGTCACCTGCAGACGCACAATATACGGTCTATAGCCGGATCGTCTCACGGCATTGCGCACATAGCTATTCAGAAGCTGGACCTCTTGATAGAGCGCGAGCGCCGTCTGATATTGAAGGACCGGCTCCTTATTCGTGGCCCCCTCGCTGATTTTCAACGCTGGAAGACTGGCGGCGGTGCGAGTGCCGCCTGCGGCGGGCGCTCCTCGGCAAACTTCCCAGGCTCCGAGCGGCGTTCTTCCGTGACCTTCCGTGTGTCTGTGGTGAGCGTGCCGCCGGCCAACTCGCGCACTGCGCTGTCGGTTCGCGCATCCGAAATCGTCGGCAAACTCACGCGCAACGAAGCGGCCGTCGCTGAAAGAAGCTGATTACTCAAAAGCAGTGATGTCGGAAGTGTTTTCGCCAGCGCCGCCTCGCCCGTAAGCTCGAACTTAGGTTGCAAGATGTCGACGTAATCCGCCCACGGCGCAACCGCGAGCACCGAGATGTGCGTTGTGCCCGCCTGGCTTTGACTGGATACTTCATGCGTCTTGAAAAGCCGCTTCTCTGCCGAACAACCTGAAAGTAGAACCAGCAAGGCCATCAGCAATCATGGTCTCCTAGAGCGCACGCGGAGGTATCGAAATATCGAGACATCCGGCGAGACGCTAGTTTCCGGCGATGCATCGAACGCATACATTGCAACCTCACCCCTGCTCAATCGCTGGCGGCGGGGTAGCCCACCGGTGCCGCCGGGCCAACTGCGCCGGCCGCCGGCGCAGCTGCGGCCTTGCCCACTGCCGACTTCACCTCGGCCGCCGAGACACGGCCAAACACGTAGCCGGAGATCGCGCCAGCAACGCTGATAGTTCCTTGGCCTCCAGAATTTTCAGCACACCAAATAGGATGATGGCGATGACCAACGAAAAGAGCGTGATGAACTGCAGCCCCTGCTGGTTGCTGAACACCTCACCTCCTTTCCCGGACATCCAAACGACTCCGAAAAAGCCCACTATCAGGACACCAACAAGGGCTGCATATGTCCGTGACATATGTGAACGGAAGGTATCTTCTCGCGCTTCGAAAGAAAGTGCTTCAGATATCTTTGCATCAATATCTGGAACTACGCCGCTCAGCTTCTCTAGCCGCCCTTGAGTTACAGCTATTTTTCCATCTTCATTTTCGATTTGCCTTTCTAGTTTACTAATATCTTTTTCTAGTGCACTTTCCTTAGTTGCAGCAGGATTTTTTGTAAAGACTGTTTCAGTCTTTGCAGGTCATCAATTTCATTATCTAAGTAACTAACATAATTTTCTTTATCAAGCATCTTCTGATGATAAAAGTCGATCCCGTTGGTTATACGTCGTCTCTTCTCACGTAATCGTCTGAACTTTTCTTGCCAATCCGCGTCTTTTGGCATGTCTAGGTTGATCAACTGATCAACTCGTCGATCGTCTTCCTCTCGCGAGGCACTTCTTGGCTGGTTTTCGGTGCTGGTTGCTGAAGGTTGCTCATTGGCAGTTGTAGCATCTTCCGCCGCAACGCTGGCAACCGCGAAGCCAACAAGGCTGAAACAAAGGCATGCTGAAAAGCATAAAGCATTCACGTGGTAATACTCCACCACCACCTCCAAAGGAGATGTGCCGAAAAAGCGCCGATGCTATGTGACTTCGGCCGCAGCCTATCTTCTTGAAATGTACATGATTATCGTCCCCTTTTGCGCGGCCCTTCCCTTTTTTGTTTAGAGTACACAAAACCCATCGCGAATGCAACGCAATTGAGGCCCCGTTTGGAATATACAAGCCGGCCGATGTTTCGCGCGCAACGGTCACGTGCCGGTGATGGTGAGGCGCGGGATGTGGTGCAGCCGCTCGGGAAGAGTGCCGATCTACCGTCGTACGGGGTGGCCTGCTCAGGCTCGAACGGCGGCTTAGCCGGCTTCCTCCGGCGTCTGGGTCGCGAGGCTGAGCGCGTGGACGCGGCCGGCGAGTTCGGCTCGCCAGCACCTGGTGCACGAGGCGTTGCCGCTCGATGCGCGAGAGGCCGGCGAACTTCGCCGAGACGATCTCGATGCGGAAGTGGGTCTCGCCCTCCGGCCGGGCGCCGGCGTGGCCGGCGTGGCGGTGCGACTCGTCGATGATCGCGAGCTGCGTGGGCGCCAGCGCCTCGGTCAGCTTGCGGCGCATGCGTTTCGGCGACGGTGGTCATCGGATCGGTCCGGGAAAGCCTTGGCATGGCGAGCGTTGTGCTAGGATCGGACGCCGAGGTCAAGCGATCCGGCCGGCTGGTGAGGCGATGTCCGAGGCAGAAGGCTACCGGCCGGGCGGCGCTGCTGCTCGGCCTTGTCATCCTGCTGTGGGGCGTGAACTGGCCGATCATGAAGGTCGGCCTGCGCGTTCATGCCGCCGCTGTGGTTCGCGCACGGCGCGGGTCTCGCTGGGCGCGCTCTGTTTCTTCGCGCTGTTGCTGGCGACCGGCACTCTGCGGCGGCCGCCGCGCGCCGATCTGCCGGTTGTGCTCTCGGTGGGGTTGTTGCAGATCGGCCGCGTTCCTCGGCCTCACCCACTCCGCGCTGATGTTCGTCGAGGCGGGCCGGTCGGCGATCCTCGCGTACACGACGCCTCTGTGGGTCGCTCCGCTATCCGCGCTGTTCCTGAGAGAACACCTGACGCCAGCGAAGCTGCTCGCGGTCGGCCTCGGCATGACGGGCGTGGCGGTGCTGTTCAATCCGCTCGCGGTCGATTACCGCAACCATCGCGTGCTGCTCGGCAACGGCCTGCTGCTGCTCGCGGCGCATCGCCTGGGCCGCGGCGATCGTGCACGTGCGCGGTCATCGCTGGCAGGCGAGTCCGCTGGCGCTGATGCCCTGGCAGATGCTGCTGGGGGCGCTGGCCCTCGCCCCGCTGGCGGCCTTGCTGTGAGCCGGAGCCGAAGATCGACTGGTCGCCGGAGCTTCTGACGCATCCTCTTCTACAACGGGCCGATCGCCTCGGCCTTCTGCTATTGGGCGTTCGTCACCGTCAACCGCAGCTTCAGCGCGACGGCCACGGCGCTGGGATCGCTCGGGCGTTCCGGTGGTGGGCGTGCTCGCCTCGGCGCTGGCCCTGGGCGAGCCGTTGACCGCGGCCAAGCTCGCCGGTCTGGCGCTGATCGGCGCCGGTGTGGCGGTGCTCGCGACCACCAGCGCCGGCCCCGCCGAGCCGCCTCGTTGACGCAAGATCACGCGAGGGCGGCGTCTTGCTTCAAGTGGGTCGAGCGACCATAGTACTAGCATGCGCACTTACGACCGGCTGGCCCAGTCCTACGGCGCGGCATCCGGGAGCGGTGCCGCGGTGACGCAGCACTGTTGCGAGTGGATCGGCTGCGATCGCGACGGACTCTATCGCGCGCCGCGCTCGCGCCGGGAACTGCGGCAATACTGGTGGTTTTGCCTGGAGCACGTGCGGGAGTACAACGCCGCCTGGAACTATTACGCCGGCATGAGCGACAACGAGGTCGAGGCGGACGTCCGCTTCGACACCGTCTGGCAGCGGCCGTCATGGCCGCTCGGCGCGGCGATGCGCTACGCCGCGATGGCGGTCACGGCCGGTCGGCGATGCCTTCGGCCCGTTCGGCGAATCGCGAGCGCCGGAACCGCCGGCGGTGACGGCGGAGGAGCGCGCGCTTCTAGTTCTGGACCTACGGCCGCCGGTAACCATCGCGATCGTCAAGACGCGATACAAGGAACTGGTCAAGCTGCATCATCCCGATGCCAACGGCGGCGACAAGGCTTCGGAAGAGCGCTTCAAGCAGATCAGCGAGGCGTATCGGACGGTGATGAACAGTTTGATGCAATGAGCATCGAAGAGCGGCCGCCGCGGAGGCCGCAAATATCTGACAAGGCGAAGAGTTGATGATGACGGTGCACGGCTCCACTGAGGGCGCGACGACGGGCTGCGTCTTGAACGCCCCCGATATCAAGGTTTCTGTCCGGCAGACTTTCGGCCTCGACATGCGATCTCGAAGTGCCGGCGTTCAGCATCGCCGACGATCACGTGCCCGATGTCGACGAGGCCTACCGCTTCGATCACGATACGACGCTGGCGATCATCGCCGGCTTTGCCCATAACCGGCGGGTGCTGATTCAAGGCTATCACGGAACCGGCAAGTCGACGCACATCGAGCAGGTCGCGGCGAGGCTCAACTGGCCGTGCGTCCGGGTTAATCTGGACAGTCACATCAGCCGCATCGATCTGGTCGGCAAGGACGCGATCGTCCTGCGCGAGGGCTCGCAGGTCACCGAGTTTCGCGAGGGCATGCTGCCCTGGGCGCTGCAACGGCCGACGGCGCTGGTGTTCGACGAGTACGACGCCGGCCGTCCCGACGTGATGTTCGTCATCCAGCGTATTCTGGAGGTCGAGGGCAAGCTGACCCTGCTCGACCAGAACCGCGTGCTGCGCCCGCATCCCTGGTTCCGGCTGTTCGCGACGACCAACACCGTCGGCCTGGGCGACACCACCGGCCTCTACCACGGCACACAGCAGATCAACCAGGGTCAGATGGACCGCTGGAACATCGTCGCGACGCTGAATTATCTGCCGCACGACGCGGAAATCGAGATCGTGCTGTCGAAGGTTCCCGAGTACAGCGGCAAGGAAGGCCGCGAGAAAGTATCGGCGATGGTCGAACTCGCGGCGCTGACCCGCACCGGCTTCGTCAATGGCGACATTTCAACGGTCATGTCGCCGCGGACGGTGATCACCTGGGCAGAGAACGCGCAGATCTTCGGCGACATCGGCGTCGCCTTCCGGCTTACCTTCCTCAACAAGTGCGACGAAGTGGAGCGGCCGACCGTGGCCGAGTACTACCAGCGCTGCTTTGGCGAGGATCTGCCCGATTCAGCCATGCGCGCGGTGATGACGCGCTGAACGTCGTGAAACGTAACGAGGACTGCCACAACTCTGCTGAAACGGGTCACCGCGGCGGCGCTGCGTGCCCTCGCCGGTCGCGCCGACGTCGGCATCACCTACGGCGGCAACGAAGCCGACGTGCGCGGCAACCGCGTCCGCATGCCCAATCCGGCGGCGCGTTCCGGGCCCGCCGAAGTGGCGCGCCTGCGCGGAACCGCCGACGCATTGGCGCTCCTGCTGCGCTATCACGACGACGCGCTGCATCGCCGGCGCATGCCGCTCGGCCAGCCGGCGCGAACCATCTTCGACGGCATGGAGCAGGTGCGCGTGCAGGCGTTGGGGGCGCGACGCCTCTCCGGCGTGGCGGCTAACCTCGAGGCGATGGTCGACCACACCTGTCGGGTCAAGGGCTACGCGAAGGTAGAGGGGCGGGACGAGGCGCTTCCTCGCCGATGCGCTCGGCCTGATCGTGCGCGAACGACTGACCGGCATGCGCCCGCCGGCATCGGCGGCGCCGCTCGTCGATCCCTGGCGGCCGCTGGTCACCGAACGTTGCGGGCCGCATCTCAGGCGCATGTCGGAAAGCTTGGGCGACCAAGCAGCGTTCGCGGAAGCGGCCGCGCAGCTGATCCATGCGCTCGGTCTGATCGATGACAACGATCCGTCGCTCGATCAGGAAACCGAGGAGCAGAGCGACGAGCAGCCGCAGCAGTCGCCAAGCGACGATAAATCCCGGCAACAGAGCAGCGAGAGCGGCTCGGAGTCGGGTCTGACCGCATCCGGCGGATCCGCGCTCGAGCAAGGCGAGGCCAGCGCCGAGAAGTCGGCGGGTGAAGAGCGTGTCCCGGGAGAAGGCGCGATGGCGCCGGCCGGCCCTTCCTCGCGGCGCAATCGCCGCCCCGAAATGCCATCCTCGCGGCGGGCAGGTTTATCATCCATACACCACCACCTTCGACGAGGTGGTCGGCGCCGAGAGCCTGTGCGAAAACGACGAGCTCAGCCGGCTGCGGCATCAACTCGATCAGCAGTTCGCGAACCTCGAAGGCGTGGTGACGCGTCTCGCCAACCGGCTGCAGCGCCGCCTGCTGGCCAAGCAGACGCGAGCCTGGCAGTTCGACCTGGAGGAGGGCCTGCTCGATGCCGGTCGACTGGCCCGCGTCGTCGTCGATCCGGTGCATCCGCTCAGCTTCAAGATGGAGAAGGAGACGGAGTTCCGGGACACCATCGTCACACTGCTGATCGACAACTCCGGCTCGATGCGCGGCCGTCCGATCTCGGTGGCGGCGATGAGCGCCGACATCCTCGCCCGCACGCTCGAGCGCTGCGGCGTCAAGGTGGAAATCCTCGGCTTCACCACGCGTGCCTGGAAGGGCGGGCAGTCGCGCGAGCGCTGGGTTTCGGAGGGTCGCCCGAAGCTTGCCCGGCCGGCTGAACGATCTCCGGCACATCGTCTACAAGTCGGCGGATCAGCCCTGGCGGCGGGTCGCGTCGCAACCTGGGCCTGATGTTGCGCGAGGGCCTGCTGAAGGAGAACATCGACGGCGAAGCGCTGCTATGGGCGCATCACCGGCTGCTCGCGCGGCCGGAGCACCGCCGGGTGCTGATGGTGATTTCCGACGGCGCGCCGGTGGACGACGCAACGCTGTCGGCCAATCCCGGCAACTTCCTGGAACGGCACCTTCGCGACGTCATCGGCTGGATCGAGACGCGCTCGCCGGTGGAGCTGACGGCGATCGGCATCGGCCATGACGTAACCCGCTATTACCGTCGCGCGGTGACGCTCGTCGACGCCGAGGAACTGGGCGGAACGATGATGCAGAACCTCGCCGACCTGTTCGACGAGGATGCGCGCACGCGGCCGAGTTCCCCAACCCGGCCCACCGGCCGCATCGCCGGCCGCGCCCGCTGATGTCCGCCGACCCGCGCCTGTATGTTGAGCAGGTAACCAAAAGCGCCCTGCGCGAAGCTCACTCGACGGTGCGCGGGATTTCGCCTATACCCTCTTTGTGAGACTCGAATCTAAGCGAGAGAAGGTGCATAAGCGGAGTTCTCGGCGGCATGCAAATCAGGCGGCTGCTCGATCATGGAGCGGTAGCCGGTCCGAACGTTCGAACGCTCAGGCCACCGCGATCCGATCCATTAAGGACGTGCCCGGTATGGATGGAGCCGCCGATGTTGATGGCACGGCCGCTGCCGCCGTTTTGCTCGGCTCCTGACCCGGCATCCCGCGCATTTCAGCCACGTATGCATATAGCAGGTGTACGCGGCGAATCAGGTCGATCGTTATTGGACCGAGGCTTTGTGGGTGTTCCGCCACGAGATCCGCGAGAACGCCAACGGGGAATCGCAACAGCAAGCAGTCGGCGGCCGCCCGAGCGGAGACCTCATGCTGAGTGTGGCCGAAAATCGCTTGTTCGCCTATGCTGGTGCCGGCTTTCATAATGTCGACGATCATCCCGTTCTTCGACAGCTCGACGCTGGCTGTGCGAACGACGTGGATGTGGGTGATGGATTCGCCAGCGTGGAATAGCACATGGCCTTCCGGCAAGGATACCGTTTCCGTCTTGTCGGCAACCCGCGCGATATCTTCGAATGAGAGCGCCCGGAACAATGGCACCGACTTCAGAAACAGCACAAGATTAAGCATCAACCCATCTCCATCGTTGCGAGCACGATCTTCATCATCTCCGAGTACCCGTGCCGCGAGCAGGCGCACCCATCGGTCGGTCGCGGCGGCTTTGCGTAAAGCTTTGACTGGATCGGCGGCCATCGCGCGCGTCGGGCGGGAAAGCGTCACGCTATCACGTGTCGAACCGTGCTCGGCTTCGAGCAACCGCAGCACCGGTCGGATCAATCCTCCAGTCGGCAGGCTTGCCAGCGCCTCCATGGCGTCCGAGCGGACGCGCGGCTCGGGAGTTCCAGCAAGGCTATGTAGCAAGTTAATGTCGCGGCGGTTGCCCAGCGCCGATTTCACCGCCAGGATCTTGCGAATTATCCTTCGGTTGCTGTCCGCCAAACCCTCGGCTAGGTCGTCGCGCGCGCCGGCCGGCGCCGGCTCAAGGTGTTGAAGCGCGTCGAGGCCCTCTAAGTTCAGTCGAGCCTGTCGGTATAGCGGCCGCAAATGGTCGCGCAGCACGCGCCGTGCCTTTCGGGTCCCGATGGCGCCGAGCACCCGAACCGCCGCGGCGACAACCTCGGGACGATCCGAGTTGAGCCTCTGCGCCGCCGCGGCAACCGCTGCGTTCCCACTCCGCGCAAGAAGCCAGCCGGCGTTACGCCTAACCGTACTGTAGGCGTGCTCCAAGTCGCGCCCGAGCTCGGCCATGTCCGCGCTTTTGCCCGGCCAGACCGACGTGGCGATCGACGCCCATTGACGCAGAGTTCGCTTGCCAGTTATCCGCGCCACCCGAATCGGATAAGCCAGACCCGGTTCCAGCCTCGAGCGACGAACCGGTCGCGACCGACCACTCGGGCAACAAGCCTCGCGTCCACTGCCGCTGCCTGAGCGCTCGTCCCGCCGATGGGCACGAGTTGCCGGGCCGACGCTCCTCGATACCGAGCAGTGTCGGCGCCAGCCTACGCGCCAGATGACGTCCGAAGGAGCGAGCCTCGGTATCGGGATGCAGCAGGAGATAGCGTATGTCAGACCGCGAGAACCAGCGGCCGGGCTCGCGGTTGGAATACTCCGCGGGGGTGACGGCGCGAAGCCTGAGGCTGCGAAGCAGGCTCGGCAGAAAGAAGACGCCGACGAGACCCGATGTCGCGGCGAACAGGATGGACAAAACTATCGCCACGGTCAGAACCGCGTTCTCGTGGTGAGCCGTCTGCATCCAAAGCAGCGCTCCGCCGGACAAGGCTATCCCGGCCGGGTAAACGACCCCTTCGACGAGCATCCGCACCGAGGCCAGCATGCGGAACGGAAGTGCCGCGTAGTTCAGGTTCTTGACCGGTTCGAAGATCGCGTTGGAGACTGCGTTCGCATTGATGTGGACGAGCACGGCGATTGGCAGAATCCAGAAGCTTTGCAGAGCGATGAGAACGGCGATCGTGGTCAGCGGAAAGAGCATATTCCTGATCAGCGGCCCGGCGCCCTCCAACACTAGCCTGCCGAAAACCGCCAAAATCAGCAATTCGGCCGCCTGTTGGCCTGCGTAAGCCAGCCCCATGAAACTGGCCAGCTCATCCTCGTCCGGAATTTTTTCGGCATAGATGGTCAGCGCCAAATAGTCTTGCAGGCAGAACAGGCTCGACATCAGTAAAATGCCGGCCGCGATGGCGCCGGTAAGGGGAAAAGCCCGAAGGACGACAAAGGTGGAGCGGACGGCGCTGATGAGGCCGGCTTCTTCGTCGCCGGTTTCACCCGCGAGCGGTTCCAGGTTCCGGTCGATGCGCACGAACTGTATCAAACAGGCACCGAACAACACGGCGTTCAGTAGCAATAGGTCGTCGGCGGGCAGTAGCGCGCAGAAGCCGGTCGCCAGAAAGCCGCCAAACATGCCTCCTACCCCGAAAGCCATCGCGAGGAAGGGAGTGTGACGCTTCAGCTCGAGAGTAGTGAGATATTCGGATACGCTGAGCCAAAACAGCGTATCGAAAACGATCTCGAGAACATAGGCGCTGACAAAGATTGCCTGGGGCGCTCCGGCTACTTCCAGGGTCAGCGCTGCCCGAAGCACCAAGCACAGGAGTAGCGACGCCCAGCACGCCGACCGACATATTCGCGAGGTACGCCACCGCCCGAGCGCCGCGGAAATGCCTGAAGCCAGCGGAATTGATACGACCGCGAGAAGGACGTAGACGAGCGGCAGCCCCCTGCTACCTTCCTCCGACAGGACCTGCGAGGTTCCGGCTGTAGTTACGATCAGAACCGACGGCGAGAGGATCGTCGCGAGAGCCGCGAGTTCCAGCACCTTTGCAGGCTTGCCGAAGCAAGTCCGCGCCGAAGCAGCGTTCCGATCGTACATCGAGGATCCGCCGGGTTCAGCCGGCCATCACTCGGCTTGCCTCTGCCTTGGCGAAACCAGCGACGATGTCCAGCTGCAAGTAGCGCCGGCGCAGCTCTGGGGTCAGACTCGAGAAGCTGCCGATGATCGCCCGGCAGGAGGCAGCTCCGCAACTGCAGACCATATGATCCTGAGGATGTTCCTGATGGGTCGAGTAGTCGTACGTAAGCTCCTGATGCTGGGCGATGTCCTCGAGTGCGATCATCGTGAAGCCCGAAGCATCGACCTGCAGTCCGCAGTTCGGCTCGCAACTGTGGTTGGTGAAGTCGTCGAGCGCGCCGTAAGGAGGTATAAACAGGTCGACACCGACCTGGAACAGCTCGGAATAAGTATAGTCCATTGATCGAAGCTGGGCGTATGGCCGAGCTTGCGCCAGATAATCCGGGTCTTCGACGCGCAGCACCGTACTTCCCGCCGCCCAGGACCGACCGGTGAATAGGCCTAAGCCGCGAGAGGGCGTTGGTGCAACGTACAAATAGACGTACTGGCAGAGCTTTGCCTTTGGATTCCAAGCGGGTGTGATTAGCCCGCGATCTAGGAAGATAATCGACAACGGAGAGCCCCCCGCCACATTGTAGCCATCGCGAAACTCGATAATGCTTCAAATGGGGTATGTCCATACCTAATGCGAGTTAGGGTGGATGGCAGGCATCGACCATCGTGAGTTCCAGATCAGGTCGGGCTGGGATCATGTCGTCTAGGGAGTGGCCGCGAGAGGGAACGTGCCCTTTCGCAGCCAGCACTCGAAATTGTCAGCATCCAGCGGTGGGCTGAACAGGTACCCCTGCGCCTCATCGCAACCTTGCGATCTTAGAATTCGCGCCTGGACCTCGTGCTCTACGCCTTCGGCGACAACGCGGAGACGCAAGTTGTGCGCCAGTGCGATGGCGGCGCTGACGATCACGGAATCATTGGCGTCGGTTGCGAGATCGCGAACCAGCGACCGGTCGACCTTCAGCGCCGTCAGAGCGAAACGCTTGAGGTAGCTGAGCGAGGAATATCCCGTTCCGAAGTCGTCGATGGTTATCTTCACCCCGATCTCTCTGAACCTTGCCAGGAGCATCGCGCTCAGATCGGTGTCTTCGATCAGCATACTTTCCGTGAGTTCCAGCTCCAGGAACTCCGCCGGCAGCCCGGTCTCCTCCAGAGCGCCGCATATTCGCTCCACCAGACGCCCACGCTTGAATTGTCCGGCCGACAAGTTGATCGACATTGTTAGAGGGGTGAGCCCCGATCTGCACCAGGCGGCCGCTTGCCGGCAGGCTTCCTGCAGCACCCATTCGCCAATCGGCACGATCAACCCGTTCTCCTCGGCGACGGGAATGAACTCGCCGGGCAAAAGCAGCCCTTCGTGCGGACGCCGCCACCGCAATAAGGCCTCCATGCCGACGACTCGCTGCGACCGGATATCGATCCTTGGCTGGTAGAACAGGACGAACTCGCCGCGGTCCAATGCGCGGCGCAAGTTAGATTCGATCGTGAACCGCCGGGCCGTACGCTCATTCAGGGCTTCGGTGAAAAACCGATAGCTGTTCCGACCCTGCTCCTTGGCGTGGTACATCGCGGCGTCCGCATGCTTCAGAAGCGTCTCGGCGCTGGTCGCATCGTAAGGATAAACACTGATGCCGATGCTGGCTGTGATGATGACCTCGTCATGCCCAAGACGGATTGGCTGAGCGAGGGCCACGGCGATACGGCGCGCGACGTTGGCGGCATCCTCGCTGCTGCTGATCTCGGAGAGGATCAGCACGAACTCGTCTCCGCCAAGGCGGGAGATCGCTTCTTCCCTACCGACCTGAGGCAGATTGCCGACGTCCCCTTCGGAGAAGATTGCGTCACTTCGGCGAATGCAGCTGACCAGACGCCTCGCGACTTCTTGAAGCAGGAGGTCGCCCATGTCATGGCCGAGCGTATCGTTGATGCGTTTGAATTGATCGAGGTCGACGAACAACACGGCGAGGCTGCGTTGATGGCGCTCGGCGGCTGCCAGGGCGCGCCCGAGGAGCTCGCGCATCAACACCCGGTTCGGCAACCCGGTCAGGCCGTCGAAGTAGGCCAGGTTGCGAATTGTCTCTTCCGCCCTTCGCTGCTCGGTGACATCGATCCAGCAGCCAACAAGTTCCTTCGGCTTGCCGCTGGCATCAAGCACCAGCTTCACGCGATCGGATATCCAGCGGTAGTCGCCGTCCGCATGACGAAAGCGGTACTCCAGGGCGATCTCACCCACCTCGAGCAACCGCTTGAGGTCGCGAAACACGCGAGGAAGATCCTCTTTGTGGACTCGACCGAGCCAAAAATTGGGCTCGGCGAGCACCGCCTCGGGGGTGTAGCCGAATTGCTCGATGATGTTGTCGCTGACGAAGGTAGCCGCATGATCGCGGCAAGGCGTGCATGTGTAGACGACGGCCGGGGTAGAACTCAGGATCTGCTGGAGCCGCGCCCGGGTCGCCTGCAGGTGCCGTTCCGCGACCCACTTTCCCGAAAGCGCCTGCGCAAGCTGCTTCAACTCACTGGACTGTAACGGCTTTTGCAGATAGAGAAGTTTGTCGGGGGGCGGCACACGCGACGCGATCTGCTCCAGTGGCATGTCGGAGTAGCCGGTCACGAAGACGATGTTGACCTGGGAGTTGAGCGTGCGAATGCGCTCCGCGGCGTAGACGCCATCGGGCCCCGGCGGCATCCGTACATCCAGGAAAGCGATGGCGAAGGGCCGCGCATCGCGGACCGACTCTTCGACGATGGCGATTGCTTCGTCCGCTTGCCGACAACGACACAAATCGTAGCTCAGGCGCTCGCCTTCGGCGTGCTCCTCGCTGCCGAACAGTTCGGCCTCCAGATCGATCAGGGCGCGGCGCTGAAGATCGGGCTGGCGAGAGTCGCCCAGCACGTCGATGTATTCGTCTAGTATTCGCGACTCGTCGTCGGCGATAAGAATGCGTATCGAACGCTCGTGATTGGCAGGTTGGATCAGCATGGCGCTCACTGAGCGGCGACCGGCGAAGCTACGGTGGCGAGCGGCAACAGGACGTGTAACGTGGCGCCCGCATTTACCCCGGGGCTTTCGGCATATACCTTCCCGCCCATTGCGATGACCCGGTTTGCGCACCAATGCAAGCCCGTGCCCCGCCGCCCGCTCCTCTTCTTGGTGGTGAACCCGCGCACGAAGATCTCCTGGATATTCTCCGGGGCAATTCCGATCCCGTCGTCACGAATTTGTAGATCGACCATCGCAAGACCGTCGACTGTTTTATTGGCTACGGAAACTTCGATGGTACCTTGCCGTTTTCCAGCAGCGATTATGGCCTCGAATGCGTTAACAAAGAGATTATGCAGAACGTGCTTGAGCATGAAGCCGATAGACAGCACGTAGTGCCGGTTTCGCAGCCCGGGATCGACGTTGATGCGCACCTGGAGGTCGGGAAACTCGGGAAGCAGGCCGATCGTCTGCTCGACGAGTTCGCCTAGCGGCACCGCTTCCAACTGCGCGGTGGCGTGACTGAAACGATCTAGTTCGTGCAGGATTTCTTCTATTCGCGAGAGATCCTGCGCGACGTCGCTGAATTGCTCGCGCACCCCATCCTGACGCCGAACGATGTCCTGAATTGCCAGCCCGACGTAGTTCGCGAGCTTGCCGACGCGCTCGGGATCGCCACGTTTACGTTTTAGCTCGTCCAGCGCCTGATCAAGCTTGCCTTGTGAAGGACTGACCACCATGTCGCGTAGCCGTCCCAAGCGCATGTTGATCGGCATCAGTTGGTTGCGCAGATTGTGCAGCACGCCAGACGCCATCTCGGCCAGTCCCGACTGGTAAGACTGCTCTAGTAATTGATCGCGCGCTTCCGCCAGGCGCCCGAGCATGCGGTCGAATTCATGGCTGAGGGTACCGATCTCGTCGGCCCTATTAAGCGATACCCTTTGTCCTAAGTCGCCGCTGTGCGCAATCCCGACAACGTGCTGCGTAAGCCTGACCAGGGGACCGACAAGTAGCCACTGCAAGAGCACGGCGATGGCCCCCATGACAACCAGGCCGGCGACGCCGACGCCGGCTACCGAAGCGAGCACGACGCTTCGTCCGCTTTGCGATACATCGCGTTGGGTATAGGCGCGCAGCGCGCCGATCGGGGTACCACGGTAGTCGCGTAGCAGCCAATATGTAACCAAACGGTTATTGCTGACCGTATCCGAGACTACTGGCGCGTCATCCTGCGAGAATAGGCGCCATGCCTCAGGACCGAGATCGCTTTTTAGTGACTCCAAGTCGACAATGTTGACGTCGACCTTTGTTCTTTCTGCTATTTGCGATATCAGTTTGTCATCGACGAACCGGCCGAAAAAGAAAACTCCAGCAGAGGGCCCGTCACCGTTCGACTTCACGATCGGTCGCGCCCCAAAAATCGCGAGTCCGTCGGGAGTGCTCAATGCACCGCTAATTTTATCATCCGCCTTATCAAGGCCACTGAGATAACTTGGTTGAACCAGATTAGTAAAAACCCAATCATAATCACTAGCACGGATACTCTCTGAGTATCGGTCGTATCCTCCAGTATGAACAACTCGACCGGATGCGTCAATTATTTGAACAAAATCCATGCGGATGTTTTTCAGCGAATCGGGCTTTAGATTAGCCTCTGGATATTCATGACCTGGATCTTGAACAAACCGATAAGTATCATCCCAGTTTGTGTAATCCCACAACGTAAATGCGATGTTATCGATTTCAGATTTATAGGCTTCGATGACTCTTTGTACATCCTTCCTTGCTGCATCCTGTTCAAGCTCTATAAACTTAGGGAAGACAGAGACGTCAATGACTAAATAGTTTGCCAACGCCGAAATCACGATGGCGATACCGACAAGCAACAAAGTTTTCGCACGGATGTTCATTTCGCGTCTAGAAACGACGGGCTTTCCCAGAAAGTCCAGTAATCGCAGGTGAATTCCTCGCCCTTACTAATGTTACGCGCCGCCCAGCCAAACATATAGGTCCAGAGCGTGTTCGGAATAGTGTCGTGATTCATGAACCGCGCGTTGTCCAAGGACACAGTAATTTCTTTGCTTTGAACATCCTTGTAAGCGTAGATAGACATAAAGCGCGAAAATTCTGGTCCAAATCGGTCAATCTCGCCATTTTGCATGACGATATCGATGCCGGGTGTGAGGATGAATATAATTTTATCCTTTTCTATATCTTCCCCCGCGAACAATCCTACGCCGTGGATCTGGCTGGCTGCCACGTAGTTTTTGACAATCATCATTGGACTTCTCAGAACCCTTAATTCCAGTTGAAGCAGGTCTCGCTAGGTTAGCACGTCGGATGTTGCTGGATGGTTGCATCAGATATGACAATTCGCGTCTTGGGGATTTTGTCACATCGTCAGTCGCACGACAATGCCGAAATGGCGAGCTGCGTGCATTCGAAAGTTATGTTGGCGGTGCCTGGTGAAGCGTCCGGGAGAACTCGCGGTGATTGCAGGGTCCCATCGGGGGCATGTTTCCATGTCGAGCCGTCTGTACATTGCCGAGCCAGGGGGCGAGGATCGATATTGATTTTTGATTTCAAGGGCTCGTTCTGCCGATCAGTGACGCTTGCGTCGCCGTCCTTTCTGGGCTGGATGGCCGCGCTGCTGCGCCGCCAGCGTCTTGGAGTCCTCCGTCTCGACGACGACGTTCGGCGGCGAGGCTTGCCCCGGCCGCGGATCGAACGCTTGCCGCAGTTCGCCCTGGCGCACGGCGTCCCGCGTTTCGGCTCGCGTGGACCCGCCGACATCCTGCGTCGGTTTCAGGTCGGCGTCACCGATCTGCCCCGTGCGTTCCTCAACGACGCTCGCCAGCGCCGCCGCGGCGATCAGGCCGCGCTCGGCGGCGTGCTCGGCCATGGCCAGACTATCTGCCGCAAGCAGCAGGCTCCCGCGGGCGTCGACCACTGTCAAAGCCAGCGCTTCGATGGCGCGCCGCCGCTCGACATCGCGGCTGACGTTACGAATGTAGATCGCCAGCACCCGACCCGGGTTCTCCCGCAGCACCCGCGTATAGATCTCCGGGTCGTGCTGACCGCTGTCGCCGATGAGGATGAATGGCAGATCACTGTAGAGGGCCAGCATGTCGCGGATAAGATCAAGCTTATGGTCCTTCGCCCGGCGCGGCAGGGGAGACTGGACGGTCATCCCCCACTCGCGCAGGAACAGAATCGGGCCGACCGGAATCCGGTGGAGGACGAAGAACTCCTCGAGCACGTCGTAGATGCTCCATGGCGCGCGGGAAACGTAGAGCATCGGGTTTAGTTCGGCTCCGGACGCGCCTCGGTGCAAGGCCGTGTAGAACGCGGCGACTCCGGGAAAAGCGATCCGGCTGCGCGCCGGCTGGACGAACAGTCGCCAGAGCATTACCGCCTTGTTGGCGACGCCGGTCCGCATGACGGTATCGTCGATGTCACTGATGACGACGAAGCGGGCGCTCGCCGGCGGCACGAAAACCTTGCCGTCCATTGCCGTCCCGGCGCGCTCCGGACCTTGCAGGGTGAGCTCCATGGCATGCCAGAGGCGGTTCGGATCGGGACGGCGGGCCGGGACGCACGCGCATTCGGAAGTAACCGTCCCGATCGGTCGCCACCCGCTGCTCCGCTCCATAAAAACGCGCTTCAACAGTCGCGTCGCGGACGCCCCAGCGAAGCAACCGCCTGACAATGTCGAGCACATCGCGCGCGATCGTTCCTTGTCGCATCGCCGATCCGAGCGACGACTGCCGGAACACCCGGCCCATCAGGAACACTTCCGCGGTCGAGCCGTAGCCCCGGTAGGGCTGAATAACGAGGCCGCCGCGGCCGCGATCGCTCTTCAGCGGGCTAGCCAGGATGGCAACAAGCCTGCGTAAAGCCGGCATCGATCCCGGCTCAGTGTTCGTCATGGGGCATTGCGAGACGCTGGCGCCGGACGCCCGTAATCGTCCCCGTCTTATCATGCATGATTGCTCATCCAGGTCGCGTGGGCTGCCGCCAACAGCAACGCCGCTGGCCGTTCACGGGCTCCCGCGGCCTTTCGCGGCTGGCACCCCAGAGTTAAAGCGACAAAAATCACTTGCGTCTCTCACGGAATAGCGTATATGCCCGCCTAGACGCAAATCGCACGTGCCGTCGGCCCCAGAGGTCGAGCAACGACGTAACGCGTCCTTTTTGGTCGAGCCGGTCGACAGTGGGCCGGTGCTCTAAAAGGGAGGTGGATATGCTCGCAGTGCGGCGCGGTGCGACACCCATTCCTCGAAGACATCCCTAGAAGCCGTTGATGTGGCGCGCGCTTGGCGCGTCACCGTTCGACGTTCGTAGCTGATGGCCGGAGGCGACGCCAGCCGAAGAAGAGGGCGTTCGTTTGCGATCGGCCAAGGGCGCATGCAATTGCGTACGCCGCGAGGGATTTGCGTAGATGACCGAGATCCTGGCCAAGACCGCCGTATCGCCGATCCGTCGCCGTTTCGACGACACCCCTCAGCCGGCGAGCGTCGACGTTATCGTCCTCGCCGAGCAACCACACGAACCTATGCATTGCCTGCGTCCGGATGTGATCGCATCGGCCGCTCGGGCCTTTGTCAACGAGTTCGCTGGGTCGACACTCTACGCCGTCAAGTGCAACCCCGAGCCGCGCGTGCTGCGCGCGTTGTGGACTGGTGGCGTCCGCCACTTCGACTGCGCTTCTCCCGCCGAGATTGCGCTTGTTCGTCAGATGTTTCCGGACGCCGCAATCCATTACATGCATCCGGTCAAGTCGCGGGCGGCCATTCGCGAGGCGGCGTCGCCGGTACGGCGTTTCGGACTTCGTTCTCGACAGCGAGTTCGAGCTGGGAAAAATCCTGGCGGAGACGCAAATGCTGGCGGTCGGGCCGAGCTCGGCCTGTTCGTGCGCCTGGCTGTCTCGAACGGCGGCACTTACGACCTGACCGGCAAGTTCGGAGCTGCCCCGGCGGACGCGGCCCGGCTGCTCGCGGCCGCGCGCCCGCATCGCCGGAAAGCTCGGCGTGTGCTTCCATGTCGGCTCGCAGTGCCTTGATCCCCAGGCCTATGCCGACGCCCTGGCGCTCGCCGCCGATGTGATCCTCGAGGCCGGCGTCACGGTCGACGTGATCGATGTCGGCGGCGGCTTTCCGGTCAGCTATCCCGACGTCGACGCCGCCGCCGCTCGGCGCCTACTTCGCCGAGATCGAGGGCGCCCTTGAGCGGCTCGGGCTCGGCGACGCCGAGCTATGGGCGGAGCCCGGGCGGGCGTTGGTGGCCGCGGGCACCTCGGTCGTCGTGCAGGTGCAGCTTCGCCGCGGCGAGGCGCTCTACGTCAACGACGGCGTCTATGGCAGCCTGTCGGATGCCGGCGCGCCCGGCTTCCGCTTTCCGGTCCGGCTGATCCGCCCGGCAGGTGATCCGGCTTCCGCCAACGCTCGCAGCTTTCGGCTGTTCGGGCCGACCTGCGACTGCGCCGACCGGATGGACGGACCGTTCCTGCTGCCCGGCGACGTGCGCGAGGGCGACTGGATCGAGATCGGCCAGCTCGGCGCCTATGGCGCCTCCCTGCGCACCGCCTTCAACGGCTTCGATCGCGCGCGCCTGGTCGACGTGTGCGATCCGCCGCTGCTGACGACGCCCGGCTACGCCTGCCGAACGCGACGCGGCAGACCGACACTCCGAGTAGAGAGGAGCCCGAACGAATGAAACACGCGCTTCTCCGGGCAGCCTGGTGATCGTCGGCTTCGGCAGCATCGGCCAGGGCGTCCTGCCGCTGATCCTGCGCCACATCGACATGCCGCGGAGCGGATCACCATCGTCACCGCCGAGGAGCGCGGCCATGAGGAAGCGCGCCGAATACGGCGTCCGCTTCGTCGTCGAGCCGCTGACCCGCGAGAACTACCGCGCGTGCTGGAGCCGCTGCTCGGCGCGGGCGACTTCCTGCTCAACCTGTCGGTCGACGTCTCGTCCGTCGCGCTGATCGAGTTCGCCCAGGAGACGGGCGCGCTCTACCTCGACACCTGCATCGAGCCCTGGGCCGGCGGCTATACCGATCCGTCGCTGACGCCCTCGCAGCGCTCGAACTACGCGCTGCGCGAGAGCGCGCTGGCGCTGCGCCGCCAGATCCGGCAACGGGCCCGACGGCGGTGCTGACGCATGGCGCCAATCCCGGCCTCGTCTCGCATTTCGTCAAGCAGGCGCTGCTCGACATCGCCCGCGACACCGGCATCGATGACGCGATGCCGACCGATCCGGCGCGGACTGGGCGGCTCTCGCTCGCGCGGCTCGGGGTCAAGGTCGATCCACATCGCCGAGCGCGACACGCAGGTGGCCGAGCATCGCCGAAGCGGCCGGGCGAGTTCGTCAACACCTGGTCGATCGACGGCTTCGTCGGCGAGGGCTGCCAGCCGGCCGAGCTGGGCTGGGGCACGCACGAGAACGCACTTCCCGGCCGACGGACGCCGCCACGACTTCGGCTGCGGCGCGGCGATCTACCTGGAGCGGCCGGGCGCCGGCACGCGGGTGCGCACCTGGACGCCGCTGGAAGGGCCGTTCCACGGCTTCCTGGTCACCCACAACGAGTCGATCTCGATCGCCGACTACTACACGGTGCGCAACGGCACGGCGCGTCGCGTACCGGCCGACGGTGCACTATGCCTACCACCCCTGCGACGACGCGGTGCTGTCGCTGCACGAGTTCGCCGGCAAGAACTGGCGGCTGCAGCCGGAGAAGCGGCTGATGATGGACGAGATCACGTCGCGGCATCGACGAGCTCGGCGTGCTGCTGATGGGCCACGCCAAGGGCGCCTACTGGTACGGCTCGCGGCTGACGATCGAGGAGGCGCGCCGCGCTCGCGCCGCTACAACAACGCCACCTCGCTGCAGGTGACGGCGGCGGTGCTGGCCGGCATGGTCTGGGCGATCGAGAACCCGCGCGCCGGCATCGTCGAGCCGGACGAGCATGGACCACGTGCGCTGCATGCAGGTCGCGCGGCCGTATCTGGGCGAGGTGGTCGGCGTCTACTCCGACTGGACGCCGCTGGCCGGCCGCGGGCGTGCTGTTCGAGGAAAGCCTAGATCCGAGTTGCCCCTGGCAGTTCAAGAACTTCCGCGTGCTGTAGCGACCCGCGCAACAAGGACGATCCGAGCAATGACGAGAAAGATCGCCCGTTTCCTCGCCAATCGCGAGCCCGCCACCCCGTGCCTGGTGGTCGATCTCGACGTGGTCGCGGCCAGTTATCGCAAGCTGCGGACGGCGATGCCGGATGCGGTGATCTACTACGCCGTCAAGGCCAATCCGGCCCGCGAAATCCTGGAACTGTTGGCTCGCCTCGGATCGTCCTTCGATACCGCAAGCCTGAATGAGATCGACATGGTGCTGGCGGCCGGCGGGACCGCCGATCGCATCTCGTTCGGCAACACCATCAAGAAAACGCTCGGACATCGCCGGCGCCTACGCGCGCGGAGTGCGCCTGTTCGCCTTCGACAGCCGGGCGGAGCTGGAGAAGATCGCGGTCGGCCGCTCCGGGAAGCCGCGTCTTCTGCCGCATTCTCACCTCCGGCGAGGGCGCCGAATGGCCGCTGTCGCGTAAGTTCGGCTGCGAGCCTGCGATGGCGCTGCGAGCTGCTGCGTCTGGCCAAGGACCTGGACGTGGTGCCGTGGGGCATCTCCTTCCACGTTGGCTCGCAGCAGCGCGATCCGCGGCAGTGGGACAGGGCGATCGCCGAAGCGGCGCGGATGTTCCGCGATCTCGAGCAGGACGGTATCGAGCTCGGCATGCTCAATATCGGCGGCGGGTTTCCGGCGCGCTATCGCAGAGACATCCCGACGCTCTGCCGCTACGGCGCCTGCATACGCCGCTCGATCCTGAAGCATTTCGGCAATCGCGTGCCGGATGTCATCGTCGAGCCCGGGCGCCAGATGGTCGGCAACGCCGGCATCATCCAGACCGAAGTGGTGCTGATCGCCAAAAAATCGGCGAACGATCCGCGCCGTTGGGTGTTTCTCGACATCGGCAAGTTCGGCGGCCTCGCCGAGACGGAGGGAGAGGCGATCCAGTACCCGATCAGGAGCCCTCGACGAGGACGCGCCGAGCGGGTCATTCTCGCCGGCCCAACCTGCAATTCCGCCGACGTGCTGTACGAGAGGGCGAACTACCGCCTGCCGGTCGACTTGTCGATCGGCGACCGTCTGCAGATCCGCTCGACCGGCGCGTACACCTCGACCTATGCGTCGGTTGCTTTCAATGGCTTCGAGCCGCTACGCTGCTACTGCATCTGAGGCACCAACAACGATGATTCAAATCGAACCGGAGCCGCCCGGCATAGCTTCCAGCCGGGAAGCACTGCTCGACCAGGCGTTCGGGCCAGCCCGCTTGGCAAAGACCGCCGAGCGGCTGCGCGAGAGCAGGCTGCCGGCGGCCGGCTTGAGTTTCATTGCGTTGGATGCTGGCAAGCTCGTCGGCACCATTCGTTTCTGGCATCTGCGGATCGGTGGCGGGCGGGACGCGCTGCTGTTGGGCCCTGTGGCGGTGGCGTGGGGTCACGGCGGACGGGATATCGGCGCAGGACTGATCGAGCGCGGTCTCATTTCGGCGGAACGGCTCGGCCATAGGGCCGTGCTGCTCGTCGGCGACGAGTCTTACTACCGGCGCTTCGGGTTCCACGCCGACCTTACCCGCCATATGGAGCTGCCCGGTCCGGTCGACCGCCGCCGCTTTCTCGCGCGTGAGCTCGATCCGGGCGCCCTGAAAGGAGCGCTTGGCCTCGTCCGTCCGACCGGTCTGTTTGATCCGGCTTGCGGGCTACGCGCCGCTTGATGCCATGGGTTACGCGCTCGGCATGCGTCGGCCGTTGATCGACGCGCCCAGAGCACCACCGGACGTACGCAACGGCGGCGCTCCGAAACTCGGCACTCCACCGTTCTGCATCGCCGAGAGGGTGCGCGCCCAGGACTCCGCGAACGCCGGCCGGGTCTCGACGACGAGCGCCACGTCATAACCGCTCTTCAGGTCTTGCACGGCTGATTGGTAGGCGGCCGCGTAGATTCCGGCCTTCGGCGCGGTCGAGATCACGAAAAGGCGTGGCGCGGTCCGAACGTCGTCGGCCAATGCGATAAGGTCAAAGATCAATGGGCCACCCTCGCCGCCGCCCGCCAAGTCATCGGCAACCAGCACAAAACGGCGAGGGGCCCGCCGACGTCTGGAGACCATTCCCCCGGAACATAGCATTTCCACCTCGAACCGATGTAGCCGAGCGGCCACGAAAGTCGCGCGGATATGCTCCGGCATGCCGGTCGACCAGATCTTCGGGAAGGTTGCCAAGGCGCATCCAGGCCCTCCTCGCATCCGGCATCGCGGCACCTTTCAGCTCGAGCACGGCACGCGAAGCTCCGCTCGCGCGTGTACCATGTTTGGTCTAAGCCAACATCGTAACACGTCACGGAATCCTCTTGTACGACAATTTTCCTATGGTAGGTGCTTATCCCCGCCATCCATCAGCGTATCACGTTGAGCCAACCCGCCGACAGTCGCTATGACGTCACTGTCCGACGCCTGTTTGTCGAGGCGATACCGCTTCAGCCGCGCGAAGCGCAGGGCTAGTCCGCCCGGATAGCGCGGGCTTTGCTGAATTTCGGCGAAAGCCACCTCGACAACGAGTTCGGGGCGCACGTAGACCGTTGAGGCGTCGCGGGCGACTTCCAGCTGTAACAACCGTTCCGTCTGCCATCGCAACATATCGTCGGTCATACCCTTAAAGGTCTTGCCGAGCATGACGAAGCCGCCGTTCTCGGGATCGCGCGCGCCAAGGTGCAGATTGGAGAGCCAGCCGCGACGCCGGCCGTGCCCCCACTCGGCGGCCAGGACAACCAAGTCGAGCGTCATCGCCTGCTTGATCTTCAACCAGGACCGGCCGCGCGCGCCGGCGGCGTAGACGCCCTCCAGCGACTTGGCCACCACTCCCTCGTGCCCGGCCGTCAGCGCGTCGGTGAAGAACGCCTGGGCGATCGCCGGCACCGCGGTTACGGTGCGGGGTACGATCAGCTCCGGCGGCAGGGTTGCACTGAGCGTGGCGGTCCGCTCATGAGCCGGCGCGAGCGTCAGATCCTCGCCATCCCGCCAGAGGCAGTCGAAGAATAACGGCCGGAGCGGCAGCGTGGCCGTCGCCGCCGCGACATCGAGCTTGCGGCCGAAGCGGCGCATCGTGACCTGGAAGGGCCGCGGCTGCCCGTCCGCCCGAAACGATAGCGCCTCGCCATCCAGGATCGCCTCGGATACGGGCATGGCGCGCACCACCTCTACGACATCCGGAACCGACGCCGTGACGTCGTTCAGTCTTCGCGAGAACACACGCACGTCTGTCCCAGCCTTGTGGACCTGGACGCGGGCACCGTCCAATTTGAATTCGAAGGCCGCTTCGCGGATCTCCGCCAGAGCCTCGTCAGTGTCCAGGGCCGCCCCGGCAAGCATCGGACGAACCGGCTGGAACAGCTCTATCGCGAATTGACCGAGGCCGGCGCCGCCGCCGGCCAGCGCCGTCTCCGCCACCGCGGCGAGGTCGCCCGTTACCATCACCGCCCGTCGCACCGTGCCGACCGGGATCTCGGCCGCCTTGGCGATGGCCTCGACCATCAATCCCTCGACCGCGCCCTGGCGCAGCTCGCCCACGATCAGACGCGCCAAGAAATCTTGCTCGGCGGCGCTCGAGCGCGCGAACAGCTCGCCCAGCAGGCGCAGCCTCTCCGCGCCGGAACGAACCCCGGAGGTGCCGGCGATCTCCTCCAGAGCGGCGTCGACTTGCGGCAGCGTAAGCGCCGGAACTTGCCGGGGCGGAGAGGATCGGCGAACGCGGCCCAGCGCCGAACCGCCGATGCCGAGCCGCTGCTGCCGAACCGAGCCGGCAAGGTAACGAACGGCGATGCCGACCTCGTCCGCCGGCGCGGCTCGCAGGCAGCCGGCGAGCGTGCCGATCTTGGCGAGCCGGCCGGGGCTGAGCCCGACGCGTGCGGAGGTTTCGACGATCTCCGCCAGTGTCATCCTTCGCGACTCCACACGGGCGACGCCAAGCCCATATTCTCTCGAGCTACGGCGCGCCGCTGGCCTGGAGCGCTGCCTGGCCTCGGCCGGAACGCGCCGCGAAGGGACGAAAATGAGCAAACCGCCCGACGCAAAGCATGGCAAAGTAAAGGACGGAAAGACGCGGCCAAGCGCGGAGAACCAGCGGCTGACGGCGCAAACGCGCAAGATCCTCGGCAAGCACTATGCAAACAAGTACCGGACCAAGCGCGGCTGACGACAGCTTCGGCTACGGGCGGGACGCGTATAGTGGCGTCGCCGGCTCGGAGCGAGGCGATCCGCAGACCGGTCCGCCGCCTTTGCTCGACGCCAATCGCTTGGCGGAACCGGCGGCAACGGACGCTCACCGCCACGCCCTTGAGCAGGCGGCCGACCGGATCGCCGAGTGGGTGCCGAAGGGCGTCCACTTCGGCTGGGAGAGGTCGTTCAAGAACAAGGGCAAGTTTCCGGCGACGATGAGCAAGGACGCGGCGCGAAGCCTGGTAGCCGGGCTGTTGCGAAGCGCACCTCTGACGATCTCCCCCAGCCGGCGGCTGGATGGAACGACCGCCGAGCAGCTGCGTGTGGTGGCGGAAGCCGGCGAGGCCGTCGGTACACGCGGGCAGCGGCGGGTGCGCATCGTGCTGGGCCGCGATTCGGCCGGCTTCCTTGTCGAGAACGCGTTTCCAGTGCGTGTGCGTTGACGGCCCGGGACGTGCCGCCGCTAGCGGAAGTGGCACGATATCGTCCAGGCGCCGATCAGCATGAAACCTATGCCCGCGATCAGCTTTAGCGGCATGTCCGCCAATTGCTGCTGCGCGGCGCTGCCGAGTGTGACGGCGATCGCGCTGGACGCGACAAGCGCCGTCGCCGCCGCGGCGAATACCCAGAACGGATTCTGCTGGCGCTCGGCCGCGAACAGCACCGTCGCGAGCTGCGTCTTGTCGCCCAACTCCGCGAGAAACACGGTGAGGAAGATTGGCAGAAGCTGCGCCATTGTGGTGCCACTCAGGAGCCGGACGAAGGACCCATGGCCGGATCGCGCGGTCCGGCTCCGGTGACGCGCATCCGAACCATAGGTCTCGCCAAGCCTGATGGCCGCGCGCGCCACAGCACCGCCTCGATAAAGCGATGCCAAGCATGTTGACGCGCGCCCCTTCACGTGAGGGCGGCTACTCCCCTAGATTGCCTGCCACGTTAATCCTACAGGACGAGTTTCGCAACGGTGACGCGAGCCGGCGCGGCGCGTTATGCTAGGTCGGCACCCGAAGTGATTTTTCGGAGCACCGGCCAGCCCAGCTGTCGTATACGGAAGGGACCGATGTTGAACACAAGGGCGAGGCAAGGTTCGGCACGCGGGCGCTTTGCTACACTGGCCGTGGCTATCGGCGCGGGCTTGCTGGCACTCGTCGCTTGTCAGACGCCGGACCCGCGACTGGGGTCGACCGATCTCGGCATTGGCATACCTCGCGGGCAAGCCGGGTTCACTGAAGGCATGGTCGTGACTTCGGAGCGAGAACCGGCGGAAGCGGCGGCGCGCGTACTCGAGAGTGGCGGCAACGCGATCGACGCGGCGGCGGCGGCGCAATTCGTGCTCAACGTCGTAGAGCCGCAGTCATCCGGGATCGGCGGCGGCGGATTTATGATGATCTATCTGGCGGAGAGCGGCCAGACGCTGGTCGTGGATTCGCGTGAGACGGCGCCGGCGGCGGCCACCCCGCGCATGTTTCTCGATCCCGAGGGCCAGCCGGTTTCTTCGGCGCTCGCCTCGACCAGTGGGTACGCGGTCGGCGTGCCAGGGGCCGTGCGTGGAATCGAGGAGTCACTGGCCCGGTGGGGGACCATCTCGTTGGCCGATGCGCTAGCACCAGCAATCGACGCGGCGGAGAACGGGGTTGTCGTCAGTCCGCGACTGGCCGAGTTCACTGATGACCCGAGGCTGCGGAGCGAGTGCGATGCCGATCCCGCAAACACCCCCTACGACGCCGCGCGCGCGGTGTTTCGCCCCGGTGGCAATCCCCTCGCCTGCGGCCACCCGCTCGCGCCTGGCGATACTCTGGTACAGCCGGACCTCGCCCGAACGTTTCGCCTGATCGCCGCCGACGGCGCCGCCGCGTTCTACGATTGCGACCATCCAGCCGGTATCGCTCGCGCCATTGTCGCGGCGCAGCGGAGCACCCGCGTGGCGAATGCCCCAGCCGGCGTCGGCGGGATGTCGTGCGACGATCTTGCAGGCTACCGGGCGGCTATCCGCAAGCCGGTCGAGGGCGAGTACCGCGGATATATCGTGCGGTCGGCGCCCCCGCCCTCCTCCGGCGGACTGATGTTGCTGCAGATCCTGAAGATGCTGGAGCGGTTCCCAATCGGCGACGCCAACAGCGGATTCGGCTTCGGCCAGGCGGCGACCCTCAACGTCATGCAGGAGGGGATGCGTCTCGCTTTCGCCGATCGCGCTCTTTGGACGGGGGACACGGACGTGGATCCGAATTTGCCGGTAGAGGGGCTGATCGATGATAACTACCTTGGGCATCGCGCCGACGCATGCCCCGACAAAAATCCGGACGACGCGTTCTACTGCATCGCCGCCGGTGCACGCCTCTCCGACATCCGCCCCGGCGACCCGCGGCCCTTTCAGGTCGGCACCGGCGCCGGGTCGTTGTCGCCGCTCGCCAGCGCCAGCCGACAGCAGCAGGAGTTGACGCACACGACGCATTTCACCGTCGCCGATCGGTACGGCAATGTCGTGAGCTACACTTCCTCGATCGAGGCGTCTTGGGGCACCGGGCTGATGGTTCCGGGCTTCGGGTTCATGCTCAACAATCACATGACGGACTTTAACTTTGTCCCCCGCCGGCGCGGGCGGTCGGACGATCCCGACTTCGATCCCGGCGCCAACGATCTCGCCCCTTTCAAACGGCCGCGCTCCAGCATGGCGCCGACCATCGTCTTCGCAAAAGGCAAACACGGCGAGCGACCGGTCGCGGCATACGGGTCTCCAGGCGGCTCGGCGATCATCAATAGCGTGCTCAACATCACTCTCGATCTCATCGACCATCATCTGCCCGTAAGCGAGGCGGTGGAACGGCCACGTCTTTCGCTGACGCAGCCCGGCGCGACGGCTATCACCATGATCGAGGCCGGCTTTGATCCGGGCGTGCTGGAGCGCTTGCGCGCTCTCGGCTATCGTTTTCCGGAGCAGCCGTCGGTGATCGGCGCGGTGCAGGCAGTTGTCATGGACCCGGAAAGCGGGATCCTCTTCGGGGACGGCGATCCGCGCCGCAATGGCACGGCAATCGGCTTGCCGCGACAGCATTCCGAAGGCAGTCGGTGAGCGACGCGGCGGCGGAGCGCCCGCGCGTCTTTTTGCAATCCGGGCGTGATAGGCGAATCGAGCAAGGACATCCCTGGGCCTACTCCAACGAGATCCGTCTCGACGAGAAAACCAAGGCGATCCCGCCCGGCGCGCTGGCGACACTGCACCGCGTCGATGGCAAGCCGCTCGGCGTCGGCAGTTACAACCCGCATACGCTGATCGCCTTCCGTTTGTTCAGCCGGGATGCACACGCGCTGATCGACGAAGAGTTCTTCGCCTGCCGCATCGGCCGGGCGCTGGCGTTGCGCGAGCGCTTGTATCCAGAACCGTTTTATCGGCTGTTGCATGCCGAGGCGGACGGCTTTCCCGGCCTGGTGTGCGACCGTTTCGAGGACGTTTTCGTCCTGCAGGTCAATACCGCGGGCATGGAGGCGCTCACGCCGGCGTTGTTGGCGGCGTTCGAGCAGCTGTTTTCACCGCGCGCGATCGTGCTCCGAAACGATTCCCCGGCACGTTCGTTGGAGGGCCTACCGTCGGAAGTAAAGGTGGCGAGTGGCGCCATCAGCGAGCCTGTGGAGGTACGCGAGAACGGCCTAAAGTACCTGGCGGACGTCATTGCCGGCCAGAAGACCGGCTGGTTCTACGATCAGCGCGACAGCCGCGCGTTCGTCGCATCGCTCGCCGCCGGCGGCAGCCTTCTCGATATCTACTGCCATACCGGGGCATTCTCGATCGCCGGAGCGGCGGCGGGCGCCCGCTCCGTGCTCGGAGTCGAACTCTTCGGCGTCGGCCCTCGGTCTGGCGCGGCGGGCGGCCGCGGCGAACGGTGTCGAATCCGTTTGTGCATTCCAACAGGCGGAGGTTTTCGGCGAGTTGGAGCGTCTTGCACATGCTTCGCAACATCATCGCCTTGTCGTCGCCGACCCCCCGGCGTTCGTCAAGTCGCGCCGGGATCTCGCCAGCGGTTTGCGAGGGTACCGCAAGCTGGCCAGGCTTGCCGCGCCTCTGGTCGAGAGCGGCGGCGCGCTGTTTGTCGCCTCCTGCTCGCATCACGTCGAGTCAGCCGCGTTGCGCGCCGAGGTGGTGCGCGGCGTGAGCGCGGCCGGCCGCTCCGGCCGAATCCTCCGAGAGGCGAAGGCAAGCGCCGACCATCCAGTACACCCGCACCTGCCGGAGACCGCCTACCTCAAGTCGCTGCTCCTGCAACTCGATTGAATCGGCACGGGATTGCACGCGATACCACGTGTGTCCGCCGAAGCTTCGATTCGGCGGTGGTGGCGGTAGTTCAACCACTCCTCGGTCCCGCTGCCTTGGAATCGTGTCACTGTGAGCACACCGGCAGCGCATTCATGAGCGCCACCGAACCGATTTCGGTGCAGGATAGGCATATCTTGTAGGCTCGGCGCGACCGTTCACTACAAAGATGATTTTAGTGTTGCAAGGTCTGCCAGCCGCCGCTATCTGCATTGCAGTCGCAAACTAAGATCGCTCGAACTCGCACGCAAGTTCCGCTGCCGTCTTCTTGCCCTTTAAGTGTTGAGATTGCTCAATCTGCAAGGCGGTTTCTGCAGTAAGCCTGCTTCGTGTGCACGCAATAAACAGTCCTTATGAGTTTAGGAATCGATGATGGCCACGCGAATTGCCCGTCCGCTTTCGACTGTCGAGACTGAGGATCGTCAATCTGGTCCGGTTGCGCATCAACGTGCGCTGGTGTTTCCCGGCCAGGGGTCGCAGGCGGTGGGAATGGGCGGTGAACTCGCGGTGCGGTACCCTGCTGCCCGGCGCGTCTTCGAGGAAGTCGACGATGCTCTCGGGCAAGGGTTGTCAAGATTGATGGCGGAAGGGCCAGAGGCCGAGCTGACCCAGACCGAAAACGCTCAACCGGCGCTGATGGCTGTCAGTATGGCGGTATTGGCGGTGCTGCGCGAGGAGCATGGTA
Organism: uncultured Alphaproteobacteria bacterium; assembly: GCA_963786265.1. Taxonomy (GTDB): domain Bacteria; phylum Pseudomonadota; class Alphaproteobacteria; order Rhodospirillales; family Defluviicoccaceae; genus Defluviicoccus. Next base: position 83,611 of record CAWAYT010000043.1, on the reverse strand, counting down.
TCGAACTCATTCGCCTCGGCCACTGCGTAGCCGGCCACTCGCTCGGCGAGTACACGGCGCTGACGGCCGCTGGCAGCTTCAGCGTAGGCGAGGCGGCGCGACTGCTACGGGTGCGCGGACTCGCGATGCAGACGGCGGTGCCGTTCGGCGATGGCGCAATGGCGGCGCTGATGGGCCTCGATTTGGAGACGGCGCGCGAAATCGCCGCCGAAGCGACCCGCGACAGTTACGACGGCGCGGTGTGCGTCGCGGCCAACGACAACGCGCCGGGGCAAGTGGTTATCAGCGGCAGTCGCGCGGCGGTCGTCCGCGCCACCGAGATCGCGGCGCTGCGCGGCGCCAAGCGCAGCGTGATGCTGCCGGTGAGCGGGCCCTTCCACTGCCCGCTGATGTCGCCGGTCGCCGACGTCATGGCCGAGGCGCTGGCCAAGGTGAACATTCAACAGCCGGTGCTGCCGCTAATCTCCAACGTCACCGCCCGCGAGGTGATCGATCCGGCGGAAATCCGCAGCCTCCTGGTCCGGCAGGTGACGGGCATGGTCCGCTGGCGCGAGAGCGTGCTCTACATGAAGTTGCAAGGCGTGCGCGAGTTGGTCGAGATCGGCGCCGGCAAGGTGCTGTCCGGCCTCGCCAAGCGTATCGATCGAGAATTGTCCGGCACGTCCGTTGGCAACCCGGCCGAGATCCAAGCGCTCGCGGCAACGGTCTGAAAAGTCTCCCAGCAGCCGAAGGGGCCGCGCGGCTTCGCCATCGAAGCTTTCAGTAAGCGCCGTCGCTCAGTGACGGGCGTTTTCGTCGTACGCTTGTTTGACTTGGTAGAAGTTGAACAGCACGCTGGCGACGAAGAAAGCGATGCCCGTGTAGTACATCATCGTATCCTCGGCACGGGACGCCAGATAGAGCGCGAACAGGCCCACTCCCGCAATCATCAATCCGACTATCCAGCGTCCGACATCGGGCATCGATGCTCTCCCCTCGTATAGGCGTTGCGCCGCAACATTTCCCGAGTTGACCGCGCCGCGCAAGTGTCTTTGCGGTGCTCTGGCGAAGCCGCGTTAGACGATCGTGTTCAGCCGAGGCGAGCGAGCAGACGGACAATGCGCCGCGTCCTCTCGCTGAACAAACTTTCCGTGTAGAAGCTGCCGGCGGCGCTCTTGTTGGCCTCGCCGAGCGTGGGGTAAGGGGCAACCATCGTCGCCAGTGCGCCGACCCGCATCCGCCGGCTCATCGCCAGAACCCAGGTGTGGATCAGCTCGCCGGCGGACGGACCGACAATACCGGCGCCGAGGATGCGCCCGCGGCGATTTGTCACCACCTTGACCATCCCCTCGGCGCACCGTTCGGCCTGAGCCCGGTCGTTCTCGCTGAACGGGCTGCGCAGCACCACGATCTTTTTATGCGCGGCCCGCGCTTCCACTTCCGTAGCCCCGACCTGCGCGAGCTCCGGATGGGTATAGGTGACGCGCGGCACGCTGCTGTAATCGACCTTGGCGGGTATGCGAAACAGCGCGTTGCGGAGAACGATGCCGGCGTGATAGCCGGCGACGTGGGTGAACCGCGGGCCGCCGGCGACGTCGCCGATGGCGAAGATTCGCCGATTGCTCGTGCGCAGTCGTCGGTCGACGATTATTCCAGCGGGAGAGTAGGCGACGCCCGCCGTCTCTAGACCGAGCCCGGCGATTGTCGGCCGGCGACCGACCGCGATCAGGATGTGCGTGCCGGAAAGCTGCCGCTGCGTTCCGTCCTGCATGATCGTCGTGACCAGCATCTGGCCGGCGCCGGCGACTTCCGCGACCTCGGTATTCTCATTGATGTCGATGCCAACGGCGACCAACCGCTGGCGCAGCACGGTGACCAGTTCGGGATCATCGCGCGGCAAAATCGTTCCTTGCTCGACCAGCGTCACGGCGCTGCCTAGTTCGCGAAACGCCTGCCCCAGCTCGATGCCGACCGGGCCACCGCCGATGATCAGCAGCCGCTCGGGCAGGTCCTGAAGGTCGAAGATCGTCTCGTTGGTGTAGAATGGAACGGACTTCGAGGCCCGGAATGGCCGGAACGAGCGGCGACGAGCCGGTTGCGATAACAAATCGGCGGGCGCGAAAGCGCTGTCCGCTCACGTCGATCTCGTCGGTGGCCACGAAGCGGGCGTGGTCGCGCAACACGCGAACGCCGAGACTCTCGAACCGTTCGACCGAATCGTGAGGAGCGATCTTGGCGATCACGCCATGCACGTGATCGTGGATGCGCTCGCCTTCGATCGGCCGGACAGCGGCGTCGATACCGAAACGCTTGCTCTGCCGGGCGGCCTGAGCGGCACGGCCGGCCGCCAGCAACGCCTTTCGACGGCACGCAGCCGAAGTTGAGGCAGTCGCCCCCCATCCGCCCTCGCTCGACGAGGATCACCGAGGCGCCCATCTGGGCGGCGCCCGCTGCCACGGAAAGGCCCCCCGGTCCTCCGCCGATTATGCAGAGGTCGACCCGCGAAATCCCGCTCATGGCTGTTCGCGCGGCGCGTTCGCGCCTGATCGCCGCTGCTTCAGTCGGCGATACAGGACTGGCGAGAGCGCCAGAAGCGCCAGCCCGAGGAGAGGCGCCAAGATTTCCGGCTCGAAGATGATGTCGAGGTCGGGAGTTTCTCCCTGATCGAAAACTGAGCCGAGGCCATTGCCGACCAGCGTGTAGACGATGCTCCCGGGGATGATACCGAGCCCGGTCCCGACGAAAAACGTCCGCAATGGAACGCCGAGCAGCGCCGGCACCAGGTTGACCAGCCAGAACGGCACAATCGGCACCAGGCGAAGCGTGAGCAGGTAGCTCAGCGCATGCTCGCGGAAACCGGCTTGCAACCTGCGGATGCCCGGCCCGGCGCGCGCCCGCAAAAAGTCGCCGACGCAATAGCGGGCGGCGAGAAACACCGCGCAGGCGCCGAGCGTCGCGGCGAGCACGGAATAGAGAGTTCCGGCGACCGCGCCGAACAGAAATCCGCCGACGATGGTCAGCCAGATCGCGCCAGGAAGCGACAGCGCCACCGCCAGCACATACGCTCCAACGAACGACAAGACGGATAGCACCTCATGACGCTCGCGCCACTCCAGCAGCGCCTCACGGTGCCGGCTGAGTTGCTCGAACGAGAGGTAGTGGTGCACGTCGAGCGCAAAAAGCGAGAACGCGGCGGTCGCCATCAACGCAATCGGTGCTGCTCGCCATAACGAAAACCGGGGCGAACTAAGCGGTGCTTGTTCGGCGTCTTCGGCCGGCAAACGCTCTCTCCCTCGACGCGGTTGGATGCGCATGAGATACTTATATGCTAGATAGCGATCACGCGTGCCGGCGTCGTCATCTGTTGATGACGATGTTTGGTGGTATATGGGCCTTCGGCCGGCGTTGACTTCGCCGGATCCAGCCCGTATACACCGTGGCCGTTCGGATTGGAGATCATTCGTGAAGCGGACCTATCAGCCGAGCAAGCTTGTTCGCAAGCGACGTCATGGATTTCGGCGGCGCATGGCGACTGTCGGTGGCCGACGCGTGCTCGCCGCTCGGCGCAAGCGGGGGCGCAAGCGCCTCTCCGCCTGAACGGCTCCGTGCAGTCCGCCGTTAGCCACTTGAGGCACCGGTCAGAGTTCGTACGTGTCGCCCGGCACGGGCGGTCGTGCGTTATGCCCGGGCTCGTCTTACAGGTTTGGCGACCAGACCATCAGGATCGCATGCAGCAACCGACGGCGGCAATTCGGCTCGGCATCACGGCCAGTCGCAAAGTCGGTAACGCGGTGGCGCGTAACCGCGCCCGCCGCCGGCTTCGTGAAGTGGCGCGACTGGTTTTGCCGGCGAGTGCCGCGCCGGGCCAGGACTATGTGCTTGTCGGAAGGGCCACGACGCTACAGCGGCCGTTTGCGATGCTTGTCGCCGACCTGGACGCGGCGCTAGCGAGGCTACGCGCAAGGCGACCGGCGGGCGCCGTGGCGATGCAGGAAGACGGGGCGCAATGAGTCCGTTGGCCCGCCTGCTTAGTGGATGCGTTCTCGGATATCGCTACCTCCTCTCTCCGGTGCTTCCGGCGGCGTGCCGGTACGCGCCCTCGTGCTCGGCATATGCACTCGAGGCGCTGAGACGGCACGGCGCGCTTCTGGGCAGCTGGTTGGCGGTCCGCAGATTATGCCGCTGTCATCCCTGGGGCGGAGCGGGGTTCGATCCCGTTCCCGATCACGGTGGGAGGATAGGCGTACCGGGCGACTTCGCGGTCGTTCAGCACGCGGCGAGACAAGAAAAGATGAGTGCCTCGATGTCGGGATCGGCCAATGCTGGAAAATAAGAACCTAGTACTCGCGGTCCTTCTATCGGTTGCGATCCTGTTCGCCTTCCATTTCCTCACGCAGACGCTCTACCCACCGCGGGCACCGGTTGCGCCCTCCTCGCAGGCTCCAACGACCCGTCCCACGCAGCCTGGCACGCCGCCTCCGGCCGCGGTACCGGGTTCTGGGATCGCGCCGCCTGGAAGTCGGGACCGGTCTGGCTCCGCCCGAGACGGTCCCGAGCCCCGCGCACGTGCTGGCGCAGACACCTCGCATAAGGATCGCTACACCCGCTCTTCATGGCTCGATCGCGCTCGTCGGCGGCCGCATCGATGACGTCACGCTTGCAAGGTACCGAGAGACGCTGGATCCGGACAGCCCGGAGATCGTCCTGTTCTCGCCCCTCGGCAACGCCAATCCCTACTTCGCCGAGACAGGCTGGGTTGCGGCGGGCGGGGCCGCGGAAGTTCCCGGGCCGGACACGCTCTGGACGGCCGACAGCGATACCCTGACCTTGGACAGGCCGGTGACGCTTTCGTGGGATAACGGCCATGGCCTGGTGTTCAAGCGCACCTTTGCCATCGACGACAACTACATGTTCACCATTCAGCAAACCGTGGAGAATCGAGGCGCCGACGCGGTGTCGCTGCTGCCCTATTCGCTGATTACCCGGCATGGGCTGCCGGCGACCAGTGGTTTCTTCATCCTCTACGAGGGGCCGCTCGGCGTCTTCAACGGCACGCTAGATGAAGTCAAGTATAAAGAAGTTCAGGAGAAGGGCGTGATTACGCGCCAGACCACCGGCGGCTGGATCGGCATCACCGACAAGTACTGGCAATCCATCGTCATTCCCGACCAGAAACAGCCGATCACCGCCCGCTTTGTGCATCAGCGCACCCACGACACGGACCAATTTCAAGTGGACTTCGTGGGCCAGCAACAGACCCTTGCGCCAGGCGCCTCGATCAACAACGAGAGCCGGCTGTTCGCCGGCGCCAAGGTGGTAACACTAATTGATCATTACGAGGCAAAGTACGGGATCGAGAAATTTTACCTATCGATAGACTGGGGCTGGTTCCGCTTTCTTACACGTCCGGTATTTTACTTCTTGAACTACCTGCACGGATTGGTCGGTAACTTCGGTGTCGCCATCCTTTTGCTGACAGTGGCGATCAAGCTGGTTTTCTTTCCGCTTGCCAACAAGTCGTACAAAGCGATGAGCCAGATGCGCAAACTGCAACCGGAGATGATCCGGCTGAAGGAGCGCTTCGGCGATGACCGGGTGCGTCTCAATCAGGAGATGATGGCGCTTTATAAGCAGGAGAAGGTCAACCCCGCTTCTGGCTGCCTGCCGATCATAATTCAGATCCCGGTGTTCTTTGCGCTCTACAAGGTGCTGTTTGTCACTATCGAGATGCGGCACGCTCCCTTCTTCGGCTGGATCCGCGACTTGTCGGCGCCCGATCCCACGTCGGTGTTCAACCTGTTCGGACTGATCCCGTGGAATCCGCCGCAGTTCCTGATGCTGGGCGCCTGGCCGTTGATCATGGGCGTGACGATGTTCTTGCAGCAGAAACTAAACCCGCAGCCACCCGACCCGATTCAGGCGAAGATGTTCGCCATCCTGCCGGTGGTTTTCACCTTCATGCTGGCGCATTTTCCGGCGGGGCTGGTGATCTACTGGACGTGGAATAACATCCTCTCGATCGTCCAGCAGTGGGTGATCATGCGGCGCATGGGAGTAAAGATCTGATTCAGTTGCCCAGAGGGTAAATTTTCGGCTGTCTCTATTGGACCCGCGCGACGGTTAGGCGGTGCTGTAGCGGGCGCGGGCGCCGCGCTCGATGCCGGCGGCGATCAGGCGGTCGATCTTCAGGCGGTGCCGGATCATCTCAAGCATTCGCGCCTCTTCCTCCGGCACCTCCCGGTCAGCCGCGGCAATGTCGCAGGCGAGCGCATAGGCGGTCTCGCGCAGCTTCGACGGCAGCGCGGATTCGATTAGCTGGAAGGCCTTCTCGAGGCCCTCATCGTCGTCCAGAAGTTCGGCGCAGGATTCCGCAGTTTCCGGCAGCAGGTCCTTGTTGTAGCCTTCGAACACCGGCAAACTCCGAATGATCTCACCGATTTTCCGAAGCTCGGAGTCGGGCATTCGGCGATCAGAGGCCGAGACCAGAACCATCGTGTAAATCAACGCGGCGTAGTGACTGACCATGCTCTAGCCTCGGCTGACGGGGCGGATCCGGGCGCGACCGCCGCTCTGAGTGGCTGCTTAATGCGCGAGGCGGCGGGAATCGTCAAGCCTACATCGCCAGCGCCGCCGAACGACCTGAGCTGCCAGAGCTGCCCGCATGGTCAGCGCGCGAGTGTCTCGCGGGTCACCGCCACCGCCTCGGCGAGACCGACGCGCCGGATCGCCACTCCCGCGGGAAAGGCGCCTGCCATGCGGCTGGGAAGCTGGCGGTCGAGCATGACGAAGACGCCCCGGTCGTCGGCCCGGCGTACAAGCCGGCCGAAAGCCTGCTTCAGTTTCAGCCGTGTTAGCATCTCGTCGTAGGCGCGACCGCCGAATGCCTCGCGCCGGGCCCGGTGCAGCAGCGTTGGCCTGGGCCATGGAACACGGTCGAAGACGATCAGCCGTAGCGCGCGGCCCGGCACGTCGATACCGTCACGCACCGCATCGGTGCCGAGCAGGCAAGCGTCCTCCTCGGCGCGGAAAATGTCGGTCAGCGTGCCGACGTCGAGCGGGTCCACGTGCTGCGCCAACAGCGTCAAGCCGGCTTGCTCGAGCGGCTGTGCGATCGCCTCGTAGACCGACCGCAGCCGGCTGATGGCCGTGAACAGCCCGAGCCCGCCGCCGCCCGCCGCCAGGAACAGCTCGCGGTAGGCGACCGCTACTTGCCGGGCATCCGTCCGGTCGACGTCGCTGACGACGAGAACGCGGGTACGCGAGGCGTAGTCGAACGGCGATGATAAGGTCGACAACACCGGGGCGGTGGCGAGGTGGCGGGCGCCCGTGCGGTTCTCCGCGACGGCCCAGTCCGCATCGTCGTCGCCGCTGCCGTCGCGCAGGGTCGCCGAGGTGATGAGCGCGCCATGCGCCTCGCGCAGAACAACGTCGGCGAAGGGCCGCATCGGGTCGATCCAATGGCGATAGAAGACCGACATCGATCTCCCGCCCTTCGATGCGCTCGACCGCCAGCCAGTCGAGGAACTCCGCCGGCGGCTGCCCCGATAGCGCGCGCAGCATCGCCCGCCAGCCGGCTCGAGCGGCTCGCTACCGCGCCGGCGGATGCCGCGGCACAGCCCCTCGATGCGTTGCCGCTGCGTGGTGTCCAACCGCGCGGCGTCTTCGTCCAGCCGTCGAGCGAGCGCGTGCAGCAGAGCGCGAAGTGGCGTGAGCAGCTTGCCGAAGGCGTCGTCCAGCGCTGGCGGCGGCGTCGAGCAAACCGGGTACGGGCGGCTGGATTGCCGCTTCCAGCGTGTACGCCGCCTCGCCGTCGCGGTTGCGCGCATAGACCTGCTGCCTGGCAAGAGCGAGGAAGCTTTCGGCCGGTCCGACAGGAGTAAAGGCGGCGAGCCTGTCTCGCCATCCAGGACCCGGCAGGCGGCGGGCGGCGCCCAGCGCCTCCGCCAGCGCCTCCGCCGATGCGCGATCCTCGCCTAGCAGATCCTCCGCCCGCTCGCGCAAGCCGCGCCTACGCTGCCGCCCACCGTCCTCTGCGCCACGCAGCCAACGCCGTAGTTCCGCGGCCTCGCGGCCGCTCAGGCGCAGGGAGAAGGCATCGTCGGCCGCATCGAACAGCTGGTGGCCCTCGTCGAACACGTAGCGTGTCGGCAGCGCCTGCTCGTCGGCGCCGCGCGCGGCCTGCACCATGACCAGGGCGTGATTGGCGACGACGATCTCGGCCCGGCGCGCCCGGCGAATCGAGCGCTCGACAAAGCACCGGCGATAATGCCGGCAAGCGGCGTAAATGCACTCGCCCCTGGTATCGGTGAGATCGATGGTCAAGCCCTTACCGAGCAGGTCCGCCAGCCACGCCGGGAAGTCGCCGCCGACCATATCGCCGTCGCGGGTGGCCAGCGCCCAGCGGGCCACTAGACCCAGAGCAGTCGCGTCCTCGCGACGTACCGGCAACATCGTCAGCGCCTCCTCGAAGTTCAGCAGGCAGAACAAGTTCTCCCGCCCCTTGCGGACAATCACCTTGCGCGCTTTCTGCCGCAGATCAGGGTACGCCCGGTCCAGCTCCTGATCGAACTGCCGCTGCAAGTTGCGGGTATAGGTGCTGATCCACACCGCGCCATGGTTCTTCTGCGCCCACAGCGTGGCCGGCGCGATATAGCCCAGGGTCTTGCCGATGCCGGTGCCGGCCTCCGCCAGCACCAGACGCGGCTCGCCAACGCGCTCGCGCGGCGCGAACGCCGCCGGCGATGTGCGAGGCGTACCTCAGCTGCTGCGGCCGCGGCTCGGCCTGCTCGCCCAGCAACTGAACCAGCCGGGCGCGCGCCTCGACCGGCTCAACCGGCCAGGAGTCCGGCGGAGCCTCCGGCGGTCCCTCCTCCCACTCCTTCAGCCGGGTCCACGCACGCAGCCCCTCGTTCGGACGACCGGCCGGTTCCTGCGCGCCGGCGCCCAGCGCTTGCAGGACCGCCGGTCGCCCACCGCCAACCACCCCGGGCCATCGTCCAGGCAATGGCGATCGCATCCTGCCCTGGTGAAGCATTGAGGTCGGCGAGCAGCGCGCCGGCGGCGGCGAACAGACTCGCCGCCTCTTCATCACGCGAACGCGGGGGTGGCAGCAGCAGGGCCTGCGCCAAGCCACGCGGTGTGGGCACGCAAAACCGGGCGGGACGCGACGAAGGCGAACAGCTCCAGACAGGTCGTAAGCGTCGATCGCCGTCAGCCGCAGCCGGCGGGCGACGGAGCGGGCATGACAGACGATCGGCGCTGCCCCGAGGCGCAGCCGCTCCGCCGCCGCTTCCAGACCCAGCGTCTCCGCCTCGCCGGCTTCGGAGACCCAGACAGCCCCATGCAACGCCGGTAACCAGCGCCGGAGCATCCGGCAGACGAGCGCGCGCGGCGGCAAAGGTGGTGTTGGTCATGCGCCACAGTATAGCCGCGCCCGCGCAGGCGCGCAGTCCATGAGCAATGCGAGAAGACGTCGCCTGATCGGCGTCCCCGCACAGGTGATTTCCGAGCGCGGTCCGGTGCCTATATTGCGTTGAACCGTGGCCGGGAATCGGCACATCGAGATCGGGATGAAGTGAGATGACCTACTCGGTGAAGGAAATCTTCTATACGCTGCAAGGCGAGGGCGTGAACGCCGGACGCCCGGCGGTGTTTTGCCGCTTCGCCGGCTGTAACCTGTGGAGCGGGCATGAGGCGGACCGGCCGACGGCGGCCTGCCCTTTCTGCGACACCGATTTTGTCGGCACCAACGGAGTGAATGGCGGCAAGTTTGTGCACGCCGACCGATCTTGCCAAGGCCATCGCCGCGCAATGGCCGCGTTGCACGGGCAGCGAGCCGTTCGTGGTCTGCACGGGCGGCGAGCCGCTGCTGCAGCTCGATGCCACCCTGGTCCGCGAGCTTTCACGAACGCGACTTCACCATCGCCATCGAGACTAACGGCACTTGCCTGCCGCCGAACGGGCTCGACTGGATTTGTGTCAGCCCGAAAGCCGGCACGCCGCTGCGCTTGACCTGGGGCGACGAGCTCAAGCTGGTCTATCCGCAAGCAGGCGCCGAACCGGCGGCCTACGAGGAACTCGCCTTCGACCACTTCTTCCTGCAGCCGATGGATGGGCCCGAGTTGCGGCGAAACACCGACCTGGCTATCGCCTATTGCCTCGCACATCCCCGCTGGCGGCTCAGCCTGCAGACGCACAAGCTGATCGGCGTTCGATAGTGCGCTTTTCGATGATCGGCCTCGCGCTCTCGTCGCCCTGCGGCGCGGATCAACTAGCCGGCGGCTCCGCGGCCCCTTCCGATGCCGGCTTGCCGCAGAAGGCGGCGATCGCGTCGAAGTACGTCTGGCGGCCGACCAGCATAAGATCGTTGTGGCCGGCGCCGGGGATGCGGATCAGCGTTTTTGGCCGTCCAGCCGAGGCTTCGTAGAGCGCTTCGGCGTCGCTGATCGGGATAATCCAGTCCCGCTCGCCATGTATGATCAGCGTCGGCAGCTTGGCGCGCGCGATCTTCTCGATGTTGCCGAAGCCGTCCCGATGCTCGTAGGCGTCGGCTGGCTGCAGGAAGCCGATTCGCTCGATGAGCGGGAAAGTATAGGCGAAGCCGCTTTCCAGAATGAGCCCGGCGATGTCGCTCCCCGGCGACGCCGTGTCGACGATCTCGAGCGCCGCGGCACTGCCGAGGGAGCGGCCCATGACGAAGAACTTACCTACGGCTATGCCACGATCCTCCAGCACCTGGCGGGCGAGCGCGTAGACCGTGCAGGCGTCATCGACAAGTGTCGTTGCAGTGGGAGCGCCTTCGCTCAACCCGTAGCCCCGGTAATCGACAACGAACAGGGTGAAGCCCATACGCGTGTAGAACTGGGCGATGGTGTCGTAGTCGGACGCGGTTTCACCGTTGCCGTGGAAGTACAAGATGATCGGCCCGCCGGGTTCGCCGGCGAACACCTTGCCGCCGAGGTGCACGTCCTGCCCCACCGGAATCCGGACGGTATGAACGCCTCGAGCAAGCCGGGGCATGCCAACATCGCGACGCGGATAGAAGAGGACGCTGGTGACCTCCGGCCGGTCCAGCACCTCGTACACTCGTCGACTTAACCCTTCCCTCCACCGATATCTGTGATGGCGCCGACCGCTGGGCATGAGGCGCTGAGCCGCACCCGAACTCAGCAAACTGACGCGCCAGCGCGCGTCTTGCGTCATGCTCAACGCGGCTGGCCACTCCCCGAGATCGTATCGACGGCTCCTCCGGCAATCAGCTGCTTTACCGTCTCATCGCGTCCGGCCCGCGCGGCCCGCATCAAAGGCGTCGTGCCATCCATGCTCGTCGCGTTGGGGTCGGCGCCTGCCGTCAACAGGGCGCCCACGATCTCCGTATTGCCGGCGCCCGCCGCATAGTGGAGCGCCGTGAGCCCGTCCGCGGACTCGGCGTTGACGTCAGCGCCGCGGGCGATAAGCAGCCGGGTGGTCCGGGGATAGTCGCTATACGCGGCGCCCATCAGCGCCGTCGTGCCATTGCTGGCGCGCGCGTTGATATCAGCGCCCTCCTTGAGCAGCCGTTCGACGCTGAAGATGTCGCCGCTGATTGCGGCGGTGAGAAGCTTGCCATCTGGCCCCTCCGGCAATGATGGCCTATCCACGGCCGCCGAAGTTTGCGGGGCCGCGCGGGTCGCGCAGCCTTCGAGCGCCATCGAGGCAAGTGGCGTCAGCACGGCGACCGCGAGCATCTGGCGAGCACGGCGGCACCATGACGGGGAGGGACGGGCACGTAAGAGCTGGCTTATCGGCAAGGCAGTATCCTCTCGCAATGGCCGATCTCGACGGACGCCCTCGGTGTATACAGCATCGAATGCCGCTGTTCTGTTCAATTCGGGGACCGGGACCATATTGCGCGAATGCGCGCGATACATCACCTTGGCCGCATGGATAGCGGCGGAGTTGGCGATTCCCTGATCCCTCCCGATGTGCTGCGGGCGATCCGCGGCGCAGTGGGGCCGAAGGGCTGGATCGAAGGGGCAGGCGCGCTCGAGCCTTACTCTGCGCGAGGAACGCGGTTTGTTTCTCGGCCATTGCGCGGCCGTCGTCCGGCCCGCGACGACCCAAGAGCTGGCGCGGGTCGTCACACTGTGCGCCGGCGCTGGCATCCCGGTGGTGCCGCACGGCGGCAACACCGGCCTGGTCGGCGGTGGCGTTCCGCGGGGCGGCGTGGTGCTGTCGACCGCTCGGCTCGACCGAATTCGCGCTCTCGATCCGGTGAACCGGACAATGACCGTCGAGGCCGGCGCTATATTGGCTGATGTACAGGCGGCCGCCGATGAGGCCGGCGCGCTGTTCCCGCTCAGCCTAGCGGCCGAGGGAAGTTGCCGGCTGGGCGGCAATCTGGCCACCAACGCCGGCGGCATAAACGTTCTACGGTACGGCAATGCTCGCGAGCTTGTGCTCGGGCTGGAGGTAGTGCTGCCGGACGGCAGGATCTGGAACGGCCTGAGCGGACTGCGCAAGAACAACACCGGCTACGACCTGAAGCAGCTCTTTCTCGGCTCGGAAGGGACGCTCGGCATCATCACCGCCGCCGTTCTGAAGCTGTTCGCCAAGCCGCGCGTGAGCGAGACGGCGCTCGTCGCGGTGCCTTCGGTCGATGCCTCCGTCGCGCTGTTCCGAAAGCTGAACGACGTCGCCGGCGACGCGCTGACGGCGTTCGAGCTGATGGCCCGCATAGCCCTCGACTTCTGCGTCGCGCACATTCCCGGCTGCGCCGACCCGTTGCGGCGAGCGGCATCCCTGGTATGTCTTGCTCACGCTGACCAGCCCTCGCCATCAGGACGCGCTGCGGGATACGCTGGAGGAGGCGCTGGCCGAAGCCTGCGAAGCCGGTATCGTGCTCGATGCGCTGGTGGCGCAAAGCCAGAGGCAAACAGCCGAGTTGTGGCGCTCTGCGGGAGAGTGTGCCCGAAGCGCAGAAGCACGAGGGCGGCAGCATCAAGAACGACATCTCGGTGCCGCTCTCGCGAGCCGCCGAGTTCATTGACCGGGCGAGCCGGGCCGTCGAAGAAGCCTTGCCAGGGATCCGCGTCGTCGCGTTCGGCCATCTCGGCGACGGCAACATCCACTTCAACTTGAGCCAGCCGGTTGGCATGGACCGACAGGCCTTTCTCGGCAAGTGGGATGACTTGGAGCGGCTGGTCTGTGACATCGCCGCCGACCTCGGCGGCAGCTTCTCGGCCGAGCACGGCATTGGCGAGCTGAAGAGAGCGAGCCTGCTGCGCTACAAATCGCCGGTGGAGATCGATCTCATGCGCCGCGTGAAGAGGGCGCTCGATCCCCAAAACATCATGAATCCAGGAAAGGTTCTCTTCCCGGAGTAGCCGCCAGCGGTCTCGGCGATGCCGAATGGAACGCCGGGCCGCGTCGCGGGGGGTTAGCGACGCGGCCCAGCTCCCAAGATTTGGCGACGGCCCATAGCTGGGGGGTTAGAGGAGCCGCCACCGCTTCCTGGGTAGACTTACCTTGTTTCGGTCGCCGCCTCCAGCCAGCGCCGGCAAGGTCACCGCCGGCCTCTTGCTGGTCACCGTCCGAACCTGATAACGCTCGATCGCGACCATCAGTGCCGCAGCGAGGAAAGGAAGACTTTGCACTAGCAGCGTCGACGCGAACAGTGTCATTTCGACGACGTGCATCGTGTTGATCGCCATAAGGATGATCGCCGAAAGGGCAAGCAATACCCCGAGCACAGTCTCCCAGAGCGCCGGATTATCGCTTCCACTCCTTGCGTTACCGCCTTTTTCGGTACGCCGGAAGGGCAGGCTGTCACGCACCATCCCAACCAATACCGCCCGTGCGACCGTTAGCTGCAAGCTCATGGCCGCAATCGCCGCGCCGGGAATGTGCCTCGGCGGCATCCGAACCCGCTTCCCGTACAGAAGGACGCAGTGCAGCAGATTGACGATGAACGCCGCAAGAATCGGTACGGTGAAGGCGATGGTCGGGATTACCACGCCCACGAAGATCACCACCGGCACCCAGATAAGGTTGAGAATCGAGGCTAGCGTGCCGAGCGCATCGGAGAACCACAGCGACCACCCGGAGACGAAGTGAAACTTCTGAGCCGGGGACAGAGTACGCGCGCCGGGCAACATATGCGCCCAATGCTTGCGGATGATCTGCATGGCCCCGTACGCCCAGCGGAATCGCTGTGTCTTGAATGCCTTGAAGGTGTCCGGCAGGAGACCCCTACCGTAGCGATAATTCGTGTACAGCGCCTGGTATCCCGCTTCGAACAGGCGCAATCCTAGTTCCGTGTCCTCGCAGATCGTATCCGTACCCCAGCCGCCGACCTGGTCGAGAGCGGAGCGCCGAACCATGCACATCGTTCCATGCGTAATGATCGCGTCGTCCTCGTTGCGCTGCACCATGCCGATGTCGAAGAAGCCGGCGTACTCGCTGTTCATCAGTGTCTTCAGCGGCGATCCCGCGCCATCGCGGTGATCTTGCGGCGCCTGAACAAGCGCGACTTTGGGATCATCGAAGAAAGGCACCAGATCGGTCAGCCAGTTCTTCTCGACGACATAATCGGCATCCAGAACGGCGATAACCGAAGCGTCGGGCGCGGTGTGCTCGAGTGCAATGTTGAGCGCGCCCGCCTTGAAGCCGGAGCAGGTGACATCGAGGAACTTGAAACGTTCGCCAAGTTCGCGGCAGCGGGCCGCCACGGGCGCCGAATAGCGCGCCTCGGGCGTGTTATTGACGATGACGATCGCCTCGAAATTCGGGTAGTCGAGGGCCGCTAGACTATTCAACGTCTCGATCACCATCTCCGGCGGCTCGCGATAGGCGGGGATGTGGATGGACACCTTCGGGGCCGAGCCGTTCAGCGGCCGACGTCCAAGCACATTGATCAAACGGCGGGGCCCCTGCCCGAACAATACCTCCGATAGTTCCTGCACCTTGGTCAGCGTGACCATCGTCAGCGGCAGCAGCATCAGCACGCCGATGATCCACATCACGCTCACGCCGAAGTTCATGTAGTTCTCGAACGGATAGGCCAGGGCCGCGGCGATGCCGAACGCGAGCGCGTTCGCGCACAGCGAGAAAGCGAGCGCATGGGCGAGCGTTGGGCGCCGATAGCGCAGCCCCAGAATGCTGAGCAAAATGCCGATGGCGAGACCGGCCGCCGCTTTCCACACAGCGTCTTGTGTAGCGACCAGGCCGGTCATCGGGAACTTGGCGTTATGGTCGGCGTCGAACAGGCCCCAGTAGGCGCCGACGCTACCTTCGTTCGTCTTCCAGGTCTGGTCGAACGCCTCGACGATGTTGTATTCGATTCCGCGGCGCTCGGCCTCGGCGATGAAGTCGCGGATCACCTCCGCCTGCAACAGCTGCCCGGGGACGGCGTCCAGCCGATTGTAGCCCTGACTGGGCCACCCAAACTCGGCCACGACGATGCGTTTGCCGGGGTAGGTCTTGCGCAGCAACTCGATCTTCTCGAGAGTGTAGCTCACAGCCTGCTCGGGGGCGATGCCTTCCCAGTAAGGCAGAATGTGCACGGCTAGAAAGTCGACCGCGCTCGCCAGCTTCGGGTTCTCCATCCACTCGTACCAGATCTCGCCCGTCGAGACCGGCACGCGAACCTGCCTTTTCGCCTTTTGAATGAGCGCGATCAGCTCGTCGGGCGTGCGCTCGGCGCGGAGTAATACCTCGTTGCCGATCAATATCGAGCGGACGTTTCGATGCTGCTTAGCCAATTGCACGACCGCTTCGATCTCGGACCTATCGCGCTCCGGAGTGTCGCCTACCCAGGCGCCTAGCGAGACATTGAGTCCAAGGCGCCCGGCAATCTCCGGGACCTGATCGATCCCGTCGATGGTCGAATAGGTGCGGACGCCCTGCGCCACACCGGCGACGACCGCAAGATCACGCTCGATCTGCTGGGCCGCTATGTTCTGCCGGTGCGTCTTCGGGTCTTCGCCCCGGAGATACGGACTGTAGGAAACGTAGTCGATTGCACCGCCGACGTCGGCCGGAGCCGCTGTCCGATCGGTAAGGTGCCAAGCCGCAGCATGGATAGCCGCCGCGACGACCATCGCAGTCAGTACGCTTCTCATGGAATTACCGAGGTGATGAGGGTGGGTGACGATATGCTCGTTGCCCTATCGCAACGGCCTTAGGAGCCGCAAGTTGATAATGTAGGTCGGGTTTGTGTCACCATTTGGGCGTTCTTCTTCTTTTTGCAATGTCCCATTCATTTCGGTCGGCTGTCGGCCGGCTTGGGTACCGGGGGCGAAGAAGCTGCGGGTGCGCCCGAGCCTTTCTCGCCGGCATCCGCCGGCACTGGCGGCGGGGCGGGATCGGTCCAGCACTGCGCAATCCTGTCGGCCAGTACCTCGTTCTCCAACGTGCCGCTCTTGACGGCGCAGGCGAACGATTTGTGCAGATGATCTTCCGGGCAGCCGAATCGTGTGTAGAACGGCAAGAAGTCGGTGCCGGTCACCGGATCATCGCGAAACAGCAGACCTACGATGCGCTGACCTAACCAGGCGCACTCTTCCCGCAGCGCCGGATTTTGTTGCTGTCCTTCGGGCGGCACGATCGGCCGTGGAGGAGGCGTTCGCTCTCGCACCTTCTGCTCGCGTTCCGGCGTTGCGCGTTGGTCAGAAGCGCCATCCCCTGAACGCTTATCTGGCTGTGCTCGATACTGCGCGCTGGCGAGATTTCTTACCGGTCCCGTCATGCCGAGGCACAGGACCAGAGCCGCCGCCGCGATCGCGACCCGCAATGCGTTCATCTTTGTCCCGTTGCTCCCGCAAAAACGGCTGTTTAGCGTAAGCCATCAGCCGATGCAATCGCCCCCAGGCCGCTTATCGCCGGCTAGCGCCTGATCGTTCCGAGCCTCGCCATCACCGGTAGCGCCAGCGAAAGAAAAGTAGATATCCTCGGGCTCGGGCGAGCTTTTGAACATGCAGACACATCGACGTTTCTTGCCACCGCCGGCATGGCGTCGGCTGCTATTTACATAGCGGCGAGGAGCCGCCGAAATCCATTGGGTTGCACCCGGAAGATAACCGTGATCGTGCCCTCGCGCTTGCCGTCGAAGGCGTGCTTGAGCCTCGTTGCCGGCATTCCGGCTGGAAGTCCGGCCAGCGGGTCGAGGGTCCTTTTGCCGGTACCGCTTACGTCCCTCATAGTTCATCCTTCAGCCGAGCAGATGAGGTGACCATCGAGGTGGCCGCACGTTTGGTTGGGCCGCGTGATACCCCCCATGTAGCTTGCGTTACAATCGTAGAACGATATGGCTACAACTTTGTAACGATGTACGTTGGCATGCTCTGAAGGCGAGTTAAAGAACGCCCGGAGCCGGCCGCATCGACTTCCCTCAATGTGCCAGCTTAGGCTTTCCCTGCTGTATCGCCATTACCCACAGGGAAAACAGCGAGTTCCGCTCTGCAATTTATTCCACCAACTCGGATATGCGATGTCAAAGATGATGGAGTACGCAATACAACTCAACTGGATGGCGCAAAAATTCTTTAACAGCTTTGCTCACACAGTCTTAGCTTTGACAAGCTACTCTTGACTCTTGTTCTGATTTACTCGACGAGAGGTGGGGTATTCGTTGTCGCGCTTTGGTGGATCTGGTTTTCAAAGTGGTCTCCGCGTTCGGGAACCGCGGATAACCGCATGCTCGTAATGCGTGCCATCATGGGTGCGCTTGCGGCGATTGCGGTGGGACGCACTCTACAAGTGGTGATGCCGGACCGCCCTCGGCCGATGCACGATCCGCAACTTGGATTCCAGCTCCCGCACGGAGTCGATCCGTCTGACCTTCAGGGCTGGAGTTCGTTTCCGAGCGATCATGCAGTGCTGTTCTTTGCGCTTTCCACGGCGTTGTTTCTGTGGTCGCGAACAGTGGGCGTGCTTGGATTCATCTGGGCATCACTGATTGTTTGTTTGCCGCGCATTTACAGGCCTTCACTTTCCCAGCGATATCATCGTCGGCGCGGCGATTGGCGTGGTCATAATGTTGGCCGCGCAGCGTATTCCGCTCCCCTCGGGCATCTCCGAGACAATCACGCAATACGAATCGGAATACTCGGCGGCGTTTCACACGTTGGCGTTCTTCGTGACCTATCAGATCGCCATGCTGTTCTATGACGTCCGTCAATTCGGCTGGCGCTGATGCTGGTAGGACTGGGCAGCTAAAGCACCGTTCGCCCGGCGGCGGCGGACCGATCGTCGTGGGGTTGCGTGCAGTCGGATGGAAACCGACCGTCCAGGCCAATGCCGCACTGGTTGGTGATTCCATAATAGCCAGGTGGAGCCATTCCGCCGTTCACGGTTAACCTCGCGAGCGTTCCGGAAGCGATGACAATCGCCCCCCGTAGGCTGCGATTGTCCGGGGCATGCAGTTGGTGCAGGATCATAGTGCAGTAGCACCATGAGGTGCTTCCGTGCCGAGGTTCCGCCAATGACCGTCTACGCCGCCCCACTCGCCGAAATGCGCTTCGTCATCCGCGAAATAGCCGATCTGAAGGCGGTCCGGGCATTGCCGGGTTATGAGGAAGCCAGCGACGATCTGGTCGACGCCATTCTCGAGGAGGCCGGGCGACTGGGCGCCGAGGTGCTGGCGCCGCTGAACGCCTCCGGCGATCGGCAGGGCTGTCGCTGCGAAAATGGCGTCGTGCGCATGCCCGACGGCTTCGTCGAGGCGTACCGGCAATTCGTCGAAGGCGGCTGGAACAGCTTGGCTTTTCCGACGGAGTATGGCGGGCAAGGTCTTCCTTACTCGCTGGCGACCGCCGTCGGTGAAATCTGGAACGCCGCCAACATGGCGTTCGGGCTCTGCCCGATGCTGACGCAAGCGGCGGCGGAACTGCTGCTGCATCACGGCGACGAGCGGATGCGGGCCGACTACCTGCCGAAACTAGTATCCGGCGAATGGACCGGAACGATGCTGCTGACCGAATCGCAGGCCGGCTCGGATCTGGCGCGGGTGCGCGCCAGGGCGACGCCGGAAGGCGGGCATTACCGGATATCCGGGCAGAAGATCTTTATTACCTACGGCGAGCATGACCTTGCCCCCAACATCATGCACGCCGTCCTCGCCCGCACGCCGAACTCGCCCGAGGGCGCCCGTGGCCTGTCGCTTTTCCTCGTGCCGAAGTTCCTGGTGCAGGAAGACGGCCGTATCGGACCGCGCAATGACCTTCGCTGCGTGTCGATCGAACACAAACTGGGGATCAACGCGAGTCCCACGGCGGTGATGTCCCTCGGCGACGACGGCGGAGCGATCGGCTTCCTGATCGGCGAAGAGAACCGCGGACTCGGCCTGATGTTCACGATGATGAACAACGCGCGGCTGGCGGTCGGCCTGGAGGGAATCGGCGTCGCCGATCGCGCCTTCCAGCAGGCGCGCAGCTACGCCTTCGAACGCGTGCAGGGGCGGCAACTCGGCGGCGAGGATCCCCAGGCGGTGGCGATTGTCCGCCACCCCGACGTGCAGCGCATGCTGTTGACGATGAAGTCGCAGACCGAGGCGGCGCGCGCCCTCACCTACTTCACCGCCGCCGCCGTGGATACCGCGCGCAGTCATGCCGATCAGGAAACCCGTCGCCAGCGGCAACGTCTGGTCGATCTGCTGACGCCGGTAGTCAAGGCGTGGTGCACCGACATCGGCATCGATGTCGCCGACTGCGGCATCCAGGTGCACGGGGGCATTGGCTACATCGAGGAGAGCGGCGTGCCGCAGTTGCTGCGAGACGCCCGGATCGCCGCGATCTACGAAGGGACAAACGGCATCCAGGCGCTGGATCTGGTCGGCCGCAAGGTCGCGGGCGATGGTGGCGCGGCGGTTCGCGAAATGATCGCCGTCATAGTGTCGGCGGACGCCGACCTTGCGGAGGTGCGAGACGCCGATGTCCAAGCGATTCGCGGTCGCTTGGCGCGAGCTGTGGCCGATTTGACCGGCGCGACCGACTGGCTGCTCGAGAACTACCTGGGGGAGCCCAGGCGGGTCTTCACCGGTGCCGTATTTTATCTACGGCTGTTCGGTAACGTCGTTGGCGGCTGGCTGATGGCGACGGCCGCGGCAAAAGCCGCCACCCAGCTCGCCGAGGCTGCTGGCGACCGGGCGTTCTTGTCCGCTAAGCTGAAGAGCGCTCGCTATTTCGCCGACACCCGACTTGCCGAGAGCGGGGCACTGCGGCGGAAATTCGTCGCGGCCGGCGACGCGCTGGAGGGGTTCGACCCCGACCTCCACCTCTGATGCTCTCGGCTGGGGCCGCGCGCGCCTCGTTCGGCCCCAGGTACACTGACCGTCAACCCCTTTAGCCGTTCCGCCTTGATTGCCGCCGCCTTTTCTCGCAGGCTCTGGAGCCTATAAAGCGGGTTCGCCGCAATCCCGTCCGCTAGCCCGGATATCTCATCGAGAGGGGTGCATCGGCCCCAGGAATTTGAGATGATCCTTTTGCGACAAAGGGTTGCCAGAGTCCGGTGCGGGGTCCGATGCAGACGGAGTGTATTCCGGGACAGCTCGAATTCGAAGGGTTTGATGGCCGCCGTGTGGTTGCGGCGTTCGACGGCGGGGCGGTGACGTCGGATGCCGGGACGGTGTTGCTGCGGGAGGCCGACCGGGCGATCGGGCTGATCGAGCGGGTGGCGGCGTGCTTCACCGATCATCGGGAGGCCGAGCAGGTGGTCCACGCGCTGCCCACCCTGATTGGCCAGCGGATCGTCGCGCTCGCCCTCGGCTACGAGGATATCAACGACCACGACGCCCTTCGCCGTGATCCGGTGCTGGCGCTGTTCTCCGACCAGCTGGAGGCGAAGCGAAAGGATTGCGCGGTGTTGGCGGGGAAGAGCACGATCAACCGGCTGGAGCACGCGCCGCGGGAGGGTGGCGACCGCTACCACAAGATCGGCCACGACCCGCAGGCGTTGGAGCGCGTCTTCGTTGATGTCTTCCTGGACGCATATGGTCCGCCGCCCGAGCAGATCGTTCTCGACCTCGACGCCACCGACGATCCGTTGCACGGCCACCAGGAGGGCCGGTTCTTCCACGGCTACTACGACTGTTACTGCTACCTGCCGCTCTATGTCTTCTGCGGCCGGCATCTCTTGGCGGCGAAGCTCCGGCGCTCGAACATCGACGCCGCGGCCGGGGCGAAGGACGAGGTGGCGCGCCTCGTCGCCCACATCCGGCGGCGCTGGCCGAAGGTGCGGATCGTGCTGCGCGCCGATAGTGGCTTTGCCCGCGAGGAGCTGATGGCATGGTGCGAGGCGAACGGCATCGATCATCTCTTCGGGCTCGCCCGCAACCGCCGGCTCCTCGAGCAGATCGCGGCCGAGCTGCAGGCGGCCGAAGCCGAGCACAAACAAACCGGCAAGCCGGCGCGGCGATTCAAGGACTTCACCTACGCGACGCTGGACAGCTGGAGCCGCTCGCGCCGGGTGATCGGCAAGGCGGAGCACCTCGACAAGGGCGCGAATCCGCGCTTCATCGTCACCTCGCTGGAAGAGTGCTGCGCCCGGACCCTGTACGAGAAGATCTACTGTGCCCGCGGCGAGATGGAGAACCGGATCAAGGAATGCCAGCTCGACCTGTTCGCCGACCGCACCTCGACCGCGACCATGGCCGCCAATCAGCTGCGCCTGTGGTTTTCGTCGTTCGCCTATGTGCTGCTATCGGCGCTCCGTCGCCTGGCTCTGCCGGGCACCGAACTCGCGCAAGCCACCTGCGGAACCATCCGCTCGAAGCTCCTCAAACTCGGCGCCCGTGTGACGGTCTCGGTCAGGCGCATCAAGATCGCCATCGCCTCGGCCTGTCCGCATCAGGCCGACTTCGCTCTCGCGCATGCCCGGCTGCGCACTCCACCCGCATGAGCGTCGGGTCGGACGTCGGCCATGGCACCGGGCGGACGACGTGCGTCCGCGACGACTCGCCCAGGTCGCAACCGGCTTCGCCATACTGCCATGACGCGAAGGAGCCTCGCTACGGCCAGCCGCGCCGTTCCAAAACCGTCCGACCACCCCCAGAACGCCCTCAAATCCGCCCTCCCCCGGCACCGGGTGAGATATCCGGGCTAGGTGCTCAGATCATACAGACAATGCGCACTCGCATCAGCAGCGACTGCCTGCGCCGGGTGATTGCCGGGCTGTGTCTCGGGGCGCTGGGGTGGACAGCGCAGGCTGAGGCGGTGGAGCCGGTTGCGATGGACCAGTTTATCCAGTTCCAGTCGGACGAACTGACCTACGACAGTCGCGGCAAGATCACCCGGGCGACCGGCAACGTCGTGGCGGTGCAGGCTGGCCGGCGCTTGGTCGCCGACACCGTCACTTACAATGAGCTGCAAAACGTCGTGACCGCCGAGGGTAACGTCACGCTTTACGAGCCTTCTGGGGAAGTGATCTCCGCGAAGTCGCTGCAGCTCACCGGAGATCTCAAGGCCGGCGTTATCGAGGATATGCGGGCCGTCCTCGCGGACGGCGCTCGAACTCAGCGCCGAGCGCGGCGAGCGCCGCGAGGGCACGATCACCAGTGCGCGGAATGCCACATATACACCCTGCTTCCCGTGCGCCGACGACCCTACGCGGGCGCCGTTATGGCAGGTTCGCGCCGCTAAGGTGGTGCACAATCAGGATAACCGGACTATCGAGTTCAGCCATTCCTGGCTTGATCTATCTGGGATCCCCGTTGCTTACGTCCCCTTTATCAATCAGCCGGACCCTTCCGTGAAGCGCAAGAGCGGGCTGCTGATTCCGGGTTTCGGGCAATCCTCGGATCTCGGCTTTATTGTGCAGGCGCCCTATTTCATCGTCCTCTCGGATGCGCAAGACCTGACCATAACCCCTTGGATGACGACGAATGAAGGACCCGTTCTGGAGGCGCAATATCGGCAAGCGTTGCGGCACGGCGAGATCGACGTCAACGGCAGCGCCACCTACAACTCGCATGGGCGCTTTCTCGGACACGTGTTAGGGGAATCGCGGTACGATTTCAACCGCGACTGGCGCGGCGGGCTCGATCTCCAGCGCGCCTCCGGCCGGACCTACCTCCGCCGTTACGATTTCGGCAACCAACGCACCCTCACCTCGAGAGCTTACGGCGAAAATTTCAGAGGTTCCCGAAACTATCTGGTTGGCAACGCCATAGCCTTTCAAAACTTCCAGGACGACGTTGATCAGGACACTATCCCGTACGTTGCGCCGTTCATCGACTACTTCTATGTCGGCGATCGCGACCGGTTCGGCGGGCGAACCGACGTGCGTCTGGACACGGTGGCGCTTACCCGCGAGGACGGCACCAACACACGGCGGCTATCGGCCAGGGCGCAATGGCAACGCCCCTTCGTGGGCCCGATGGGCGACCTGCTGACGGTATCCACGGCGTTGTGGAGCGACGGCTACAACGTCGAAGACCAGACCACGGCCGACCGGCAGGAAAGTTACACTGGCTTTAGCGGCCGGGTGTTTCCACAGGCCAGCGCGCAATGGCGACTGCCGTTGCTGCGGCAGGGCGAAAAGGTGCAGCAGATCATCGAGCCGATCGGCGAGCTGATTCTCGCCCCCAACTTCGGCAACCCAAGCCGCATTCCCAACGAAGATAGTCAAAACTTCGAGTTGCAGGAAACGAACCTGTTCGGATTTGACCGTTTGCCGGGGATCGACCGCGTCGACGAGGGGTCGCGCGCGAACTATGGGTTGAGCTGGACTCTATACGGCTTCGGCGGCATGCGGGCGTCGACGTTCGTCGGGCAAAGTTACCAATTTTACAAGGACAAGACCTTCGGCGAGGGGACCGGTTTGCAAGACAACGTCTCCGACATAGTCAGCGCCGTCGACCTCACACCTGCGCCCTGGCTCGACCTGCTCTATCGCAACCGTCTCGATCACGCTTCGTTCGATTTTCGCCGCAATGAGCTAACCGCTCTCGTCGGTGTCGATGCCGTCCGGTTCGGGACGACGTACGTGCGGTACGACGGACAGCCGCAGAATGAGCTGCGGGGCAGCGAGGAGATTCAGTATACGATCGACACCAAACTGACGCGACTGTGGCGCACCCGCTTCTTCGGTATCACCGACCTGCAAGCGGATACCCAGAGGGAGATCGGTTTGCGGCTGATATACGAGGACGAGTGTTTGTTTTTCTTGACCCAGCTGGCTCGCGAGAATTACCGGGACAGGGATTTGAAGCCAAGCAATACCATCTTCTTCAGGCTGGGCTTCAAGACGCTCGGCGACGTTGGTGTCGGCTTTTAGCGGCGCGGCGGGGATGATTTGCCGTTCGCCACCCTGTCCGCCTATTATCGCCCTCCGTCTTGGGTAGGAAACCTTTCAGGTCTTAAGGTAGATAGCGTTGTTTTTCCGCAGCCTGGTCGCCGTTCTCGCCCTCGCCGCATCGGCGTGGCTGCCGACCCCTCCGGCATGGTCGCAGCAGCAGCAGGGTATCGTCGCGACCGTTAATGACGACGTCATCTCCTCACACGATCTGGAGAGCCGGATGGCGTTGTTCCTGGCAACATCGAACACCCCGGATACGCTCGAAAACCGCCGGAGATTGGCCCCGGAGGTGTTGCGCACGCTGATCGACGATGTGCTCAAGCGGCAGGAGATGCGCCGGCAGAACATCACGGTGAGCCAAACGGAAATCGATCGCACGCTAGCCCAGGTTGCGGCGCAGGTTGGCATTCCGCCCGATGCTCTGCCCAGCTACCTTGCCAGCCGTGGCGTAGCCAATGTCGACCTTGGTCGACCAGATGGAAGTCGAGATCGGTTGGCTGAAGGTGGTGACCCGCATCGCCGGCGATCGGGCAGTGGTAAGCCCGGAGGAGATCGACGAGGAACTGACCCGCGCTCGCGGCAAGAGCGGCGGCGAACTCCGTGTCGGCGAGATTTTCCTCGGGGTGGATGATCCCGCCGAGCAGCCGCGGGTAGAGGAACTCGCCCGCAGACTAGTCGCCGATGCGCGGAAGGGCGCCAACTTCGCGGCGCTTGCGCGCACATTCTCGCAAGGGCCATCGGCCGCGGCGGGCGGCGACCTCGGCTGGCTATCGCGAGACGAACTGGATGGGCAAATGGCCGCGGTGTTGGCGAACTTGCAAGCCGGGCAAGTCTCTGACCCGATTCGCGCGCAGGGCGGCTATTTCATCCTCTACCTCGCCGACCGTCGTTCCGGCGATGCCGAACCCCAGGGCAAGACCATGGTGACCCTGCAGCAGGTTTTCCTGCCCGTGGCATCGACCTCGCCGACGGAAGCCGAACTCGGCGCGAAGGCACGGGCGGCACAGGAGATTGTCGCCGGCGCGCGGAATTGCGCTGAGTTGGAGACCCGGAGCAAGCAGGTCCCAGAGGCGATGTCGCGCAAGCGCGGGCCAGGTCGATGTGCAGCAATTACCGCCCGAGGTGCAGAGGGTAATCCTACCGCTTGCGCCCGGCGAGAGCACCCCGCCAGTCCGCGTCGCGGAAGGATTCCTGGTGCTGATGGTCTGCGACCGCACGGTCGAGGACGCCAGCGCGCAGCAGCGCTCGGCGATCGAGCGCCGGCTTCGCGAACAGCGTCTTTCGGCAACCGCGCGCCGGCAGCTTCGCGATCTTCGTCGCGGTGCGCTGCTGGACGTGCGCCTGTGAGTCGATTGCGCGCCAGGTGACCGGCCGCTGGTGCTGACAATGGGCGAGCCGGCGGGAATCGGCGGCGAAATAGCGCTGAAGGCATGGCTCGCTCGCGAGAACGGGCTGCCGCCGTTCTTTCTCGTGGACGACGCGGCCCGGCTCCGCGCTCTTGCCGGAAGCCTCGGCCTGCCGGTACCGGTGCGGACGGTCAGCGGCGCCGACGATGCTCTTAGCGTCTTTGCCGAAGCGTTGCCGGTGCTCGACCGGCCGTTGCCGCGTCGTCACTTCCCGGCCGACCCGGACCCGGAAAACGCGACCGCGGTAACCGGCGCGATCGAGACGGCGGTGACGCTCGTCCGCTCCGGCGAGGCCTTGGCCGTGGTCACCAATCCCATTCACAAGAAAGCCCTCTACGAAGGCGGCTTCCGCTTCCCCGGCCACACCGAGTACCTGGCGGCCCTTGCCGGCAGCGGCTGCCGCCCGGTGATGATGCTGGCCTGCGCCGCCCTTCGGGTGGTGCCGGTGACGGTCCATGTCAGCCTCAAGCGGGCGATCGAGATGCTGCGGCGCCGAAGACATCGTCGCCAGCGCAAACGTGACCCACGCCGCGCTGCGCCACGACTTCGGCATCCTTCAGCCGAGACTCGCGATAGCCGGGCTCAATCCACATGCCGGCGAAGACGGCGAAATGGGCGGCGAGGAAGCGGCGATCATCGCGCCCGCCGTCGCCATGCTGCGCGAGCAGGGCATGGACGTGAGCGGGCCGCTTGCTCCCGGACACGTTGTTCAGCTCCGCGCGCCCGAGCGGGCTATGACGCGGCGATCTGCATGTACCACGACCAGGCGCTGATTCCGCTGAAGGCGCTCGACTTCGATGGCGGGGTCAACGTCACGCTGGGCTTGCCGTTCGTCCGAACTTCGCCCGACCACGGTACCGCCCTCGACATCGCCGGCTCCGGCCAGGCTAGTGAGGCGAGTTTGGTCGCGGCCATGTCCCTCGCCCGCGACATTGCCGAGAGGCGCGCCCGAGCGGTGGCATGAGCGGCGAAGGGCGCACGGCGCGCCCGCGCTGCCGCCGATCAGCGAGGTGATCCGGCGCCACGAACTCTCGGCGAAGCGCTCGCTGGGCCAGCATTTTCTGCTTGATCTGAATCTTACCGCTAGAATCGCGCGCGCCGCCGGCGACCTTTCGGCTGCCTCGGTCATCGAGATCGGCCCAGGGCCGGGCGGCCTGACCCGCGCTCTGCTGTCGGCCGGCGCCCGCGCGGTGTTCGCGATCGAGAAGGACCCGCGTTGCGTCGCGGCCTTCGGGAACTAGCCGGCAAGCCACCCGGGTCGCCTGTTCATCGTCGAGGCGGACGCGCTCGTCCTGGACCTCGCCGCGCTCGCGCCGCCGCCGCGTCGCATCGTCGCCAATCTCCCTTACAACATCGCGACGCCGCTGCTCGTCCGATGGCTGCGAAGCGATCGACGATTTCGAGGGGCTGACGCTGATGTTTCAGAAAGAGGTCGCCGACCGGCTGACGGCGCCGCCCGGGAGTGCCCACTACGGCCGCCTCTCGGTGATCACGCAATGGCGGACCCAACCGCGCTACGAGTTCGCCGTCGATCAGCGCGCGTTTACGCCGCCGCCGAAGGTAACGTCCGCCGTCGTGAGCCTTACCGCGCGCGTCGCGCCGCTCGCCCCGGCTCGGTTCGAGCTGCTGGAACGCGTGACGGCGGCGGCTTTCGGCCAGCGCCGCAAGATGCTGCGCGGCAGTCTGAGGGCGCTTGGCCTGCATCCCGAGCTTGCCGGCATCGATCCTACCCGCCGCGCCGAAGACCTCTCGGTCGAGGAGTTCTGCGCACTGGCCCGGCAACTCGAGGACATGACCAAATCGGGCGGCTGAACCATTACGAAGCGCGAGGCCCGGGCGGCCGGTTCAAGCAGCGCGGCTTGCCTTCTTGCGCTCGTGCTCCTTCAGCAGCTTCTTGCGGATGCGGATCGACTTCGGCGTGACCTCGACCAGCTCGTCGTCGTCGATGAACTCCAGCGCGTACTCGAGCGTGATGGCGATCGGCGGCGCCAGGATGATGTTCTCGTCCTTGCCGGCGGCGCGGATGTTGGTGAGCTGCTTGGTCTTCAGCGGGTTGACGACGAGGTCGTTGTCGCGGCGTGGATGCCGATGATCATGCCCTCGTAGACGTCGGTGTTGTGGCCGACGAACATCCGGCCGCGCTCCTGCAGCTTGAACAGCGCGTAGGCGACGGCCTCGCCGTCGCCATCGATATCAGCACGCCGTTCGTCCGCCGCTCGAGATCGCCGGCGACGCGCGGCCCGTAGTCGTCGAAGATGTGGTGATCAGGCCGGTGCCGCGCGTCAGGGTCAGGAACTCGAGCTGGAAGCCGATCAGGCCGCGCGCCGGGATGAGGTACTCGAGGCGCACGCGGCCCGTGCCGTCGGGCGCCATGTCCTTGAGCTCGCCGCGCCGCTCGCCCGAGCGCTCCATCACGGCGCCCTGGTGCTCTTCCTCGACGTCGACGGTCAGCGTCTCGAACGGCTCGTGGACCTCGCCGTCGATCGTCTTCGAGAATCACCTCGCGGGCGCGACACGGCGAGCTCGTAGCCTTCGCGGCGCATGTTCTCGATCAGGATCGTGAGGTGCAGCTCGCCGCGGCCGGAGACCTTGAACTTGTCCGGGTTCTCGGCCGGCTCGACGCGCAGCGCGACGTTGTGATCAGCTCCTCGCTCGAGGCGCTCGCGCAGGTTGCGGCTGGTCACGTACTTGCCTTCGCGCCCGGCGAGCGGCGAGTTGTTGACCTGGAAGTTCATCGTCAGCGTCGGCTCGTCGACCAGCAGCGCCGGCAGCGGCTCGACCGCTTCGGGATCGCAGAGCGTGTCGCCGATGTTCAGATCCGTCGATGCCGGTGATCGCGACGATGTCGCCGGCCTCGGCCTCGTCCAGCTCGACGCGCTCGAGGCCCGTGGAAGGTCAGCACCTGCAGTACCGACCGCGCCGCTCGCTGCCGTCCGCGTCGGCGATGACCACCTGGGTGTTGCGGCGCAGCCGGCCGCGCCGGATGCGGCCGATGCCGATGTCGCCGACGTAGCTGGAGTAGTCGAGCGCGCTGACCTGCATCTGCAGCGGCCCGTCCAGGTCGACCTCGGGCGGCGGCACGTTCTCGACGATGGTCTCGAACAGCGCGCGTCATGTCGCCGTCGCGCACGCGCGGGTCCGTGGACGCCCAGCCCTCGGCGCCGAGGCGTAGACGACCGGGAAGTCGAGCTGGTCGTCGGTCGCGCCCAGCTTGTCGAACAGGTCGAACGTCTGCTCGACCACCCAGTCCGGCCGCGCCGCCGGCCGGTCGACCTTGTTGACGACGACGATCGGCTTCAGGCCGAGCGCCAGCGCCTTGCGCGTGACGAAGCGCGTCTGCGGCATCGGGCCTTCGACGGCGTCGACCAGCAGCAGCACGCCGTCGACCATCGACAGCACGCGCTCGACCTCGCCGCCGAAGTCGGCGTGGCCGGGCGTGTCGACGATGTTGATGCGTCCAGTCGCTGCCAGTCGATCGCGCGTGTTCTTGGCGAGGATGGTGATGCCGCGCTCGCGTTCGAGGTCGTTGGAGTCCATCACCCGCTCGCCGCTCTCGCCGTGCGCGCGAAGGTGCCGGACTGCCGCAGCAGCTGGTCGACCAGCGTGGTCTTGCCGTGGTCGACGTGCGCGATGATGGCGATGTTGCGGATGTGATCGGCGGATCCGGCCATGGGGCTCCTGGTCCAGGTTGTTGATGTTCGATTTGTCAGAGGAGATGTATAGCGAGTACTGATGTAGGTGCGTCGGGTCGACCGCGCACGCAACTCGCTGATCTCGCGGCCCAGCGCACCGCGGCCGCGCATCTATATACCCGGGTGCGCCAAGCCGGTCCAGCAGGCATGGCTTCGCCCGACGGTTTGGGACCACGGCCGTCGAGGACGATCGTCAAAGCGGATCGTTCATCATATCACCCGCGTGTCGCCATTTCCGTTGCGGCGAGGCGCACGCGGCGCAGTACGCTCTGCTATCCCGCCGCCGGCCATTATTAGCGGCGCGTGTAGTATTTGGCGACGAAGGAATCTGCGCCCCCACGGTGGACTCCGCCAAGCGCGCCATATGTATATCCAGACATATAGACATTCCCGTCGTGGTCTGCTGCCACTCCGTTCGAGGCATCCGCCTCAGATGTTCCGAGCTGCCTCTTCCAGCGCAGCGCGCCGCCAGTCGAGTACTTGGCTATCCAGGCGTCGATTTGTCCACGATTGGCTCCGCCTAGCGCACCATTGGTATATCCTGAGATATACACATTTCCGCCGCCATCTGTCGCGACTCCATGCAAGGAGTCCCACGTAGAAGTCCCAAGTTGTCTCGTCCATAGCAGCGTACCATCCCTCGAATACTTGGCAACGTACGCATTGCCCGACGGATCGCCCTGATTAGCTCCGCCGAGCGAACCACCGGTTCCTCCCGAGATATAGACGTTCCCCTCGCCATCGGTTGCGATCCCGGCAGAGCCATCAGCCTCGGATGTGCCGAGTTGCCTGGTCCACAGCAACGCGCCCTCTGTCGAATACTTGGCCACCCAGGCATCGGAGCGCCCCTGATTGGCTCCGCCAAGCGAACCGTCGGTATATCCCGACATATAGACGTTTCCATCGTAATCGGTCGCGACCCCTTCGGAAAAATCACCATGAGCCGTGCCGAGTTGCTTCATCCACAGCAACGCACCCTCTTCTGAATATTTTGCGACGAACGCATCATAGCTCCCGGAACTACCATCGTCTTGCAAAGTGAACTTCGCTCCGGAGATAAACGCGTTCCCATGGCAATCGCTCGCGACGCCATTTGCGAAACTAGTGCCGATATTTGCAATTTGTTTGTACCATAGCAACACTCCGGATTTCGAATATTTCGCCACCCAAGCATTGTCCTCGTAGCGTTCTCCGACGAGGTAACCACTGATGCGTCCGGCTATGTAAAGATTCTCCTCGGCGTCAGTCGCAACGGAGTATGAGACATCATCATGAGCCGTTCCGAGTTGTCTCTTCCACCGCAACTTGCCGGCGCCGGAATATTTAGCGACCCAAGCGTCGAATCCGCCCCGATTGGGGCCCCCCAGCGAACCACTGTCGCCCGGTATACCAGCGATCCCCTCAGTTGTCCCCGAGATATACACATTCCCTTCGCCGTCGGTGGCGATACCGGTTGCAAGATCATATGAAATTGTTCCGAGTTGGCGCACCCACTGCGGACTGTCCCATGCCCTCGGCGAGCTCGACGCGCCGATGCACAGGATAGTGGCCAAGATGCCGCGGCAAACACACCGCCCGGCGCGTCTATCCTTTGCCATATGATCTTTTCCCCCGTTAATCAGGTGACCTGCAGGCAGATCACGGACGCTCTATATCACCCCCATCGCAGCCAGCATATCCCATAGGGGTTAGATTGTTCGGGAAAGCAAATCTAGGATGTGGCTCTCGCGCCCGCCTGTCGCGCCGCCCCGAATTGCTTCGGATCGGTCACCGTCCCCACGGCGACGAAGGCCTCCGGCACCTCGCGGACTCTTCGCCGGATGGCCTCCAGAGCGGCCTCCGTCCGCAAAGTGAATTCAAGAACCCGGACACCGCCTGCGACCAGCGCCTGCGCGAGCGGCGTCGCGTGCCGCGCATTCTCGATGACGACGACCGGAACAACCGGGCTCAGGCCCAGGAGCTCTTCAATGGTTATTGCGGGGTCTCGCATCCCATCGCCTTCGACGAGTAGACGAAGTGGTCGTGCACGCGGGCTGACTTCGCGTCGGTCGAGCTTGCACGCGCCTGTTCCTGCGTTTCAGCGGGACGATCCCGTTCCTCCGGCGGTAGCCAGGTCATCGCCCCCTGCTCGGCGGACGCGGCGTTAGCGCGGAACATGGCGAACAGTTCTCTCCCCAGGCCGAAGTGAGCGGGCGTCAAATCGACGGCTTCGACGGGCCGGGAGGTCAGAATGTCGTCGGCGACATGCGCCTCCAGCGTCCCTTCCATCGCATCAAGCCGGATTACGTCGCCCATGCGAATTTTCGCGAGCGGTCCGCCAGCGAGACACTCCGGCGTGACGTGAATGGCCGCCGGCACCTTGCCGGAAGCTCCCGACATACGGCCATCGGTCACCAGCGCCACGCTGAAGCCGTCGTCTTGCAGCACGCCCAGCGGCGGCGTGAGCTTGTGCAGCTCCGGCATGCCATTCGCCCGCGGCCCCTGGTAGCGGACGACGGCGACGAAGTCGCGGCGGAGCTGGCCGCGATCGAAGGCCGCCA
The DNA here is from genome assembly GCA_963786265.1 of uncultured Alphaproteobacteria bacterium. Classification (GTDB taxonomy): domain Bacteria; phylum Pseudomonadota; class Alphaproteobacteria; order Rhodospirillales; family Defluviicoccaceae; genus Defluviicoccus. The sequence goes on along the minus strand of CAWAYT010000043.1, from coordinate 51,724 downwards.
TCAGCTCCTCTTGACTGTTGAAGACGATCGCCGGCGCCTCGACCCGATGACGGTCGGGCCTGACCGCGGACGTTTTGATGACGGCGCGGCCGAGGTTGCCTTGCAGCAACTTCAAGCCGCCGTCGCCAGCGAACGGTCGCGAGATCGGCCGCAGGATGCTTTCATCGCGGCTCTCCTCCGGAGCCGGACGCCACGTGAGGCGTCCGTCGTCAAGGCAGGGTTCGTTGCGGTAGGCCTTCAAGCCTTGTCCGGCGACGGTCAGGGTGGCGCGTGCTGCGGATCACGGCGCTCGACCAGGCGGCGTCGGTCAGCGCTTCTCGCATCGGCGTGTTTGGATTGACGGCACCGCGTCGAATGTGTTGTGGGACAGCGATACGGCGGTCGCCAGCGCGATCACGTCGCGGCTGAAGAGCGAAAGCTCCATCCCGGGCTGGCCCTGCGCCACGCCGTCGCACATCGCCGGCACGCCCCCCGCGAACTGCGCCACGCCGCCCGCTTCGCTGGCCGCCTGCTTGATGATAGCGGGGAAGCGCTCCAGCGGCTGATGCGCCGACAGCATGTCGTTGTAGGCGGAGACGATGCCGATGTTTGGCAGCCGGCCTTCACGCAGCACGCACTTGTCATGCGGACCGAAGGCGGCGAATGCGTGCGCAAGGTTGGTACAGGAGAGGTGGTCGCGCACCGGGCCCTTGCTTTTCGCCTGCTCCAGCCGGGCGAGATAGGCGACGCGCGCTTGCCGGCTGCGGGCCCGGATACGGTCGGTGACCGCCGCCAAGGTCGGATGAATGCTCATCGATGCTCTCCGCCGGTCGAGAACTCCGGCCCCTGCCTGACGCTTCGCGCCCTGACGGCCGTGCTCAGGATACCCTTATCTGCCGCGCGCCTTGCTGGAACGCGGCGAGACGTGCGTACTCTTCTCCCAGCTTCGCCGGGCTTATGGCGACGATGCACGCCGCGTAGATCTCCTCCGGGTCCTGCTCGGCAACTCCTGGGATCGGCGTGTGCAGGGGATAGCCGACGGCGTGGTGACCTCGCACCTTCCCTTCGCCATCGAAGACCACGGCCTTGGTGCTGCTAGTACCGATGTCGACGCCGACGACGAGAGCCTCGCGCCTGGCCATAGCTCACGCGCCGCGGATTAGGTGACCGGGTTGGCGATCATGGGATGACAACGACTGGCCCGGAGGGAAGTCGCGGTGATCGCACAGCAGGGTGACGGAGATACCGGGCGTCAAACAACCTTAAGGCGGACGTCGATGTTGCCTTTCGTAGCGTGCGAATAGGGGCAGATCACATGCGCCTTCGCGACCAGATCATCGGCCTTCGCGCGCTCGATTCCCGGCAAGGACACGTCCATGTCGACGTCAATACCGAACCCCTGTCCGTCATCTCGCGGGCCGATGCCGACCGTCGCCGTTACCGTGGCGTCCTCCGGAATGCGGACTTTCTCCTTGCCCGCCGCAGCCTTGAGCGCCCCTAGGAAGCAGGCCGAATAGCCGGAGGCGAACAGCTGCTCGGGGTTGGTGCCGTCACCTCCGGCACCCCCCAGCTCCTTGGGTGTCGAGAGCTTCAGGTCCAGGGTGCCATCCGCCGTCTTCGACTGTCCTTCTCGTCCCCCCGTGCTGGTGGCCGTGGTCTTGTAGGCGATCTTCATGATGAACGTCCCTCCCTTGGGCGACGCCGCCGAAAGACCGCGCGCGGACGCCGCTCGCGATCTCCAACAGCTGACCCTACGCTACGCGGATTCCGCCGCGGATTGAAGTCGCTCGTACAGCCATTCTCAGGAAGCGATTCGCGGCGGCCTCTCGGCGTTTTACCAGCAAGCCGAGCCGGTGACCGGCGGTCAATGTGTGTAGATCGATTGGCTGAAGCCCGCGACCGCCAGCTGCCTGGCAGAGAGCTGTCGCGCAAGGCAACGATCCGTATCGGGGTCGATGAGTTTGTGGAGCCGTTGTAGGACCAACATCTCCTCCATGATCAGATGGCTCATCATTTCCGAGAAAAGCGCGTTCACACCGTCGCGGAACTTGCGCCACCGCTCGCTGTCCGCGCCATACCTCAACAACTCCATCGCGCTCGTTTGAAGCCGCTTGGCGACGGGATCGATCGCCGCGTGGTCTTTGGCCAAGTAGCCGGCCGTCTCGGTTTCGCCACGATCGCACATTTGCGGAAACAGAACGTCCTCTTCGAACGCATGGTGAAGGAAGACGTGGTCCAGCCCCGCGATCAGCCGGCAAAGCGCTCCTTTTTCCTCGCGGTTGTCCGGAGTGAGAGGAAGCTCGCCCGCATCGCCCGTCACCCTGTTCTTCAGTTCACTCATCCATACAACTATGCGGAAATGCTCTTCGTGAAGAACATCTCCCAACTGCGTCAGTCCCGACATGTGGCCGATAATCCTCTATGCTCGCGGTGGCCCTTGTTGTTGTTCTCGAACGAACCGCACCTCGAAGATAAGGCCGGGCCTCCAGGAGCTGTTATGAACATTGAGCAACGCAGGCCCGCGCGCGAAGGGTTACTTGAATGCCGCATCGGGCACTCGCGGCCGCGTCATATCCGACGCGGCGGATGATAATCCTATGTGGAGGTTGGATCGTGGATAGAAACGGGCGTGTACGATCTGTTGAAATCAGCGGCTTCGCGGCATGAACACTCGCCACGGCGTCAGTCGACTCCACGTTCATCTTCCGCTTACTCGGCATTCAGGCACGAACGCGTGGCCGTCGCGACAACAGGCCGAGGGTCGCTAGAAAGGTGACGGACCTGCTGGCCACGCTGTCCCCGCCGTTGTTGGCTGCCTTGCAACTTGTAATGGGGGCGGTGGCTTCGGCGCACGTCGTCTTGCACAAGCGGGACGTTCGCGCCGCGATCGGCTGGATCGGCCTAATCTGGCTGGTGCCCTACGGCGGTTCCATCCTCTACGCGCTGTTCGGGATCAACCGGCTTCGCCGCCGGGCGAGCGGGCTCCGGGCGCTGCGGCCGTATGCGAGAACGCCAGAGCGAACGTTGGAGTCGCCCGCCGAACTGACCGCCACCCTGCCGAGCTCCGGTCGTCACCTGATGTCGGTGGCCAGACTAATCGATCGGGTCACGGATACCGCCGTTACCGCCGGCAACGCCATCCTGCCGATGGCGGATGGGGCTCGGGCATACGCGACGATGCTCGACGCGATAGACAAAGCCGAGCGGACGGTCGGGCTAAGCACTTACATCTTCGACGGCGACCAGACGGGGCGCCGTTTCGCCGCCGCGCTTACGCGCGCCGTCAAGCGGGGCGTTGCCGTGCGGGTATTGATCGACGGCGTGGGGGCCCGGTACTCCTATCCGGCCATAACTGGGCTCTTACGCCGCGAAAGCGTGCCTGCGGCCGAATTCCTCCCGAGCTTGTTTCCGCTGTCGCTGCACTATGCGAATTTGCGTAATCATCGCAAGATTGTGGTGGCCGACGGACAGGTCGGCTTTACCGGCGGAATGAACATCCGACAAGGGCATGCCGACGATAACGGCGCTCACGCGATCCGGGACGCGCACTTCCGTCTTCAAGGTCCGGTGGTCGCCCATCTGTCGGAAGTTTTCGCCGATGATTGGGCTTTCACTACCGGCGAGCAACTCTCGGGCGATGGCTGGTTCCCGCCGCTTCAGCCCGCGGGGTCGGTGTTCGCGCGAGGCATCGCGGCTGGTCCGGATGAGCTTTTCGAGCGCGTGCGATGGGCCATTCTCGGCGCCTTGTCGCAAGCACGCGAGCGCATTCGCATCGTCACGCCCTACTTCCTGCCGGATACGGCGCTTTCGACGGCGCTGCAGGTGGCGGCGCTGCGCGGCGTCGCGATCGACATCGCTTTCCCGCGGAGGAACAACCTACGGCTGGTGCAATGGGCCTCCTGGGCGAAGATATTCCAGTTCATCGCACGTGGCTGCCGCGTTTGGCTGACGCCGCCGCCGTTTGATCATTCCAAACTGATGACGGTCGACGGTCTTTGGAGTTTTATCGGCTCGACGAACTGGGATCCGCGGAGCTTTCGGCTGAATTTTGAATTCAACGTCGAATGCTACGACCAGGCGCTCGCCGCGGAACTCGATCTCCTGATCGATGAAAAAATCGCCATGTCTAAGTCTCTGACGCTGGCCGACCTCGAGGCCCGGAGCTTCCCAACGCAACTCAGAGACGGCGCCGCATGGCTGCTCTCGCCCTATCTCTGATGCATTGCGCACCGGCTGCCGCCCGGGCGGAAAAGCCGGGCCTCTATAGGCCCGGCCGTCCCCTTGAGGGGTGCCGGAGGAGGGGCAATTCCCCCGACAGGGACTTTATATGTGGAATAGCCTAGGCCTCGCAGTGACGCTGATCACCGCTTCGGGCTTGCGGCTGTAAATGATACTTGCGGTCATCGCCCGGCCGATCCGGACTGCGGTGCACGCAGAAGCTCATCGGCAAGCGGGGCGATGCGCTCGACTATCAGCGCGATCCCTCTTGCATTCGGGTGGATGCCATCAGCTTGGTTGAGCGCGGGCACGCCGGCCACGCCTTCAAGGAAGAATGGGTAGAAAAGGATCTGGTGTCGCTCCGCCAGCCGAGGATAGATGGCGTCGAACTCCCGCCGATACTCGACGCCCAGGTTTGGGGGCGCCCTCATCCCCGCCAACAGGACCGGCACTCCGCTTTCGTTCAGCCTGGCCAAGATCGCGTCGAGATTGGCCGCGGTTGCCTCTGGCGCGAGTCCTCTGAGAACGTCGTTGCCGCCCAACTCGACGATCACCGCGTCGGGGCGGTCTTCGGGCTTGCCGCCGAGCACCCAGCCGAGCCGGGCCAGACCGCCGGCCGTCGTGTCACCCGAGACGCTGGCGTCGACCACGGAAACGGCGACGCCGCGAGACCTGAGAGCACGTTCAAGCTGCGCCGGAAACGCGTCGGCGCGGGATAGCCCGTATCCCGCCGCCAAGCTATCGCCCAGCACCACCAGACGAAGCGGCTCGGCACCGCCCGAGATTGCCGGCAGCAGCATCATCGCGGCCGTCACCAGAGACATCAGGCAATGGCCGGCGTTGACAAATCGGCGTACCCGTCCATATCGGCAACAAGCCCCGAACGCAGGATGACTCCCCGATTGCGACATAAACACCCGTGACCGCGATCTCATCGGCTGATCACCCTGCTCCGGCCATTCAACTCGAGGACATTCATCTCAACCTCGACAGCGCGGCCGGCCCGGTCCACATCCTGCGCGGCATCGACCTCGTCGTCGGCCAAGGCGAAACGGTCGGCATCATAGGCCCCTCCGGCTCGGGCAAAACCAGTCTTATGATGGTGATCGCCGGACTGGAGAAGCCCACGAGCGGCCGAGTGCGCGCCGCGAACATCGATCTCACGTGCCTGAACGAAGACCGGCTCGCCGAATTCCGTCGGGACAATGTCGGCATAGTCTTCCAGAACTTCCACCTCATCGCGACGATGACGGCCGAGGAGAACGCAGCGCTTCCGCTGGAGCTTGCTGGCGCAAGCGATGCGATCCGGCGTGCCCGGGACCATCTCGAAGCGGTCGGCCTCGGACACCGTCTGCGGCATTATCCAGCGCAGTTGTCCGGCGGTGAACAGCAACGCGTCGCCCTGGCCCGGGCATTCGTCGCCGAGCCGGCGCTGCTGATGGCCGACGAGCCGACCGGCAATCTCGATGGTGAGACCGGGGCCGCCGTCATCCGGCTGTTGTTCGAGCTGCATCGCCGCCGCGGCACAACGCTTCTGTTGATCACCCACGATCCCGCCGTCGCCGGCCAATGCGATCGCATCATCGAGCTGAAGGACGGCGCGATCGCCGATGACCGGCGCACAACTCGACCTCTTGCCATCGGCGTTCACCGGTGAGCTTGCGGCGGCTAAGCCTGGCCTGGTTGCTGGCGCGGCGGGAACTTCGCGGTGGTTTGTCCGGATTCCGCGTCTTTCTCGCCGCCCTTGCCCTAGGCGTGGCAGCGATCGCCGCTGTCGGCACTGTCCGCGCCACTGTTCTCGCCAGTCTCAACGCCGATGCGAGAGCACTGCTGGGGGGCGATGTCGACGTGCAACTCGTGCAGCGCCCACCCACGGACGACCAATCGGCTTTTCTGCGGGAGCATTCCGGCGCGCTTTCGGAAGTCACCGAAATGCGGGCAATGGCCCGGCCGCTCGACCGGGGTGACGCACGGGCCATGGTCGAATTGAAGGCTATCGATAGCGCCTATCCTCTGGTCGGAGAAGTCACCCTCGACCCTCCCGCGCCGTTGCGCGAGGCGCTCGGCAAACGCGGCGAACTTTGGGGGACCGTCGTCGACGCTGGCCTGCTGAACAAACTCGGCCTCGCTCGCGGCGCGGTGGTGAGGGTTGGCGAAGCGCGCTTCGAGATACGCGGAACGATCGTCAAGGAACCGGATAGAGTGGCGACCGTGGTCAGCTTCGGCCCGCGTCTGATGGTGGCCGCGGAGGCGCTACCGGATACCGCTCTGGTCCAACCGGGAAGCCTGGTGCGCTATCGCAGCCGCATCCTGCTTCCTGACGAGGTTCGGCCGGCGGAATGGATAGCCGCGTTGAAGCAAGCCTTCCCGGAGGCTGGATGGCAGGTGCGGACAACCTTGGAAGCGGCGCCAGGCATCCGGCGGTTCGTCGAGCGCCTCGGCACCTTCCTGACCTTCGCCGGATTGTCGGCATTGCTGATCGGCGGCGTCGGCGTCGGTAACTCGGTAAAGCATTATCTGGAAAGCAAGGCGGAGACGATCGCCACGCTGAAGTGCATCGGCGCCTGGGGCGACCTCATCGTCCAGATCTATCTTCTGCAGATTTTCGTGCTGGCTCTGCTCGGTACCGCGATTGGCGTCGTACTAGGAGCGACGCTCCCCGTCCTGGTGCTGCAAGCGCTCACGGATCAGCTGCCGTTCCGCCTGCAAGCCGGTGTCTACACGCTGCCGCTCGTGCAAGCCGCGGCGCTCGGCTTGTTGACGGCGGCGAGCTTCGCTCTCTGGCCGCTGGGGCGAGCGCGAGAAGTCGGGGCGGCCAACCTTTTCCGGCAGCGGGCCGCCCGGATGCCCGGCATGCCGCGCGCCGCCTATGGACTGGCAACACTCGCCTGTGCCATCGTCCTCGCCTCCATAACGGTGATCACCGCCGACGATCGGCTGTTCGCGGCATACTTTGTCGGCGGGTCAATACTGACGCTGCTGATCCTCCGGTTGGCCGCCAGCCTCGTCAGCAGCACGGCCGCGTACTTCCCTGGAATGCGAAGCAATATGCTGCGCATCGCCATCGGCCGTCTGCGCCGGCCCGGCGCGCCGACACCCATGGTAATGATGTCGCTCGGCGCAGGGCTGACGGTGCTGGTCGCGATTGCCCTCATCGACAGCAATCTGCGCGCCCAGGTCGGCGAGCGGCTGCATGGCGCCGTGCCATCGTTCTTCTTCATCGACATTCAAGACGATCAGGCGGCGGCATTCGACGCGACGGTCGCCGCCGTACCTGGCGTCAGCTCGTCGCGGCGCGTCCCGACGCTGCGCGGACGTATCGTTTCCATAGCCGGAGTACCGGTCGAAACCGCGCCGATCGCTCCGGAAGCGGAGTGGGCGGTGCGCGGCGACCGTGCCCTGACGTACGCGGCGACCGCGCCGGAAGGAGCTCGCATCGTGGCCGGTTCCTGGTGGCCGGCCGACTACACCGGCGATCCGTTAGTTTCCCTGGATGCCGGGTTGGCCGAAGGTTTCGGCGTCGGCGTCGGCGACAGGCTGACGCTGAACGTGCTCGGGCGCGACATCGAGGTCCGCATCGCCTGCCTACGCGAGATCGAGTGGCGGGCGGTGCCGTTCGACTTCGCGCTGATCCTGGCGCCGGGTACGCTGGAAGGCGCGCCGCACACTCATATCGCCGCCGTCTATGCCGATCCCGCCGCTGAACCGGCGCTGGACAAGGCTATCGCCGATCGGTTCAGCAACGTCACGTCGATCCAGACGCGCGAAGCTCTGGAAGCCGTCAACCAAATCCTGGCCCGCGTCGGCTGGGGCGTTCGCGCGGCCGCCGCCGTCAGCGTGCTGGCCGGCATACTTGTTCTTACCGGAGCCATCGCCGCCGATCGCCGCCGACGCCAGTACGAGGCGGTGCTGTTCAAGGTTCTGGGCGCGACCCGCGCCCGCATCGCCGTCATCTATCTGATGGAGTTCGCGGCGCTGGGCCTGGTCACCGCCGTCGTCGCGGCGGCGCTCGCCGCGGCCGTGGCGTGGGCCGTGGTCGTGCAGCTGATGCAATTCGACTGGACGCCGCGGATCGACATCATCGTCGCGACCATTGTTGTTTGCACCGTGCTGGCGGTGCTGGCCGGATTCGTGGGCACCTGGCGACATCTGAGCGGAAGCGCGGCGCCGCTGTTGCGCGAGTCATGAATGAAGCAGGCTACGTGCTGATGACTAAAGTCTAGCCGGCGGAAGCCGGGTTACCCGGAACGGCCTCCTGCCGCGAGCAACTCTCCACGCCGGCGTTCGCCAATTGCTCACGCAGAACGTTCTTCTGCACCTTGCCCATGGCGTTGCGGGGCAGCGAGTCCACGAACAGCACGCGCTTGGGAACCTTGAAGTTGGCGAGGTTCGCCTTCACGTGGGCGATCACGTCGGCTTCCGAAACTGCGACCTTACCGGACGCGCGCTTCACGAATGCCGTCACTGCCTCGCCGAAATCGGCGTCCGCCACACCGACAACGGCGGATTCCTCCACGCCCGGCATGTCGTCAATGCAGAGCTCGACCTCCTTCGGATAGACATTGAGTCCCCCGGTGATGATCAGATCCTTGGCGCGACCGACGATGGAGACATAGCCGTCTTCGGCGATGACGCCGAGATCACCGGTGCGAAACCAGCCGTCGGCCGTGAACTCCTCGGCGGTCTTCTCCGGCGCCTTCCAATAACCCTTGAAGACGTTATCGCCCTTGATCTGCAGCTCCCCGACCGAGTTACGCGGAAGCTCGTCGCCGGTGGTCTGGTCCGCGACCCGTACGCTCACGCTCGGCAGCGGCAGCCCAACGCTGCCCATTCGCCGCTCGCCTTGTAGCGGGTTGGAGGTGTTCATTCCGGTCTCGGTCATGCCGTAGCGCTCCAGGATGGTATGCCCCGTGCGCTCGCGGAAGGCGCTAAAGGTTTCCGGCAGCAACGGCGCCGAGCCGGCGATGAACAAGCGCATCGACCGGCAGGTCTCGGCGCTCAACTCCGGTTCGCCCAGCAGCCGGGTGTAGTATGTCGGGACCCCCATGAAGACGGTGCACTCGGGCAGATACCGCATCACCATGCGCGCATCGAACCGCGGCGGGAAACGCATCGAAGCGCCGCTCAGCAGCGCGCAGTGAAGTGCTACGAACAGACCGTGCACGTGGAACATCGGGAGTGCGTGCAGCAGCCGGTCGGCGCTGCTGAACCCCCAGGCGGCGACGAGGCTTTCGGCATTGGCGGCCAAGTTCCGATGCGTCAGCATGACGCCCTTCGGGCGGCCCGTGGTGCCGGACGAGAAGAGCATCGCCGCGAGATCGCCGCCGGCTCTCGGCACGATCGCGAAATCGGGGCGGGCCCATCGGCTATGCTCGATCAGGCTCCCCTCCCCCTCGTCATCGAGGGTGAGCACCGCCTTCGTTCCCGCCGCGGCGGCGATCTCTCTCATCGCCGCCTCGTCTTGCGGGCGACAGACGACGCACGCCGGCTCCGCATCGCCGAGCAGATACTCGAGCTCGCCGCGATGGTATGCGAGATTGAGCGGCTGGTAGACGAAGCCGGCGCGCAGCGAGGCGAGATAGAGGAACAGGTTTTCCGGCGATTTCTCGACCTGTACCGTCACGCGATCGCCGGGCTTCACGCCGGCGTCGGCGAGACAAGCCGCGATCCGCGCCGATTGCTCGTCGGCCTCACGCCAGGTGCAGGAGCGGCCGGTATCCGCGTCGAGGATCACCTTGTCCTCGTTGCCGGCGAACACCGACGCGAACATCTCGAACAGATTATCGCTCATCGCACCCATCCCGAGTGGCCTCTAGGCGCCCTTGTACCGGCTCGGCAGCCAGAGCGCGATCTCAGGGAACGCACACAGCAGCAGGATGCCGACGACCATCAGACCGAGGAAGGGTACTACGCCCCACATGATGTCCTTCAGCGGGATATCCGGAGCGATGCCGCTGATGACGAACAGGTTAAGCCCGACCGGCGGGTGGATGAGCCCCATTTCCATGATTATGGTCATCACCACCCCGAACCAGATCAGGTCGATCCCGAGCGCCTCCAGCGCGGGCAACATGATCGGGGTTACCATCAGGATGATCGCCACGGGCGGCAGGAAGAACCCGAGGACAATCAAGAAAATGCATGTCCAGAAGAAAAACTGCCACTTACCCATCTCAAGCGAGACGATCCACTGCGCCAGATCCTGGGTCACGTGCAGGTAGCTCATCACGTAGGTGTAGAGGAACGACATCGCGATGATCAGCATGATCATCGACAACTCCCGAGCCGTCCCGGAGAGGATCACCTTCAGGTCCGCCCAGCGCCAGCAGCCGTAAATGAGCATGACCATCACCAGCGCTCCGAATGCGCCGATGCCGGCGACTTCCGAGGGGGTAGCCCAGCCGCCGTAGAGGGCCACCATGACGATCATGATGAGAATAAGAAACGGCGCGAAGTCGTGGCAGGCTCTGCATCCGATCGCGCCAACTGTGCCGCTCGGCGACGAGCAGGGCGTCCGCTCGGGAGTGGCCGCCCCCCGCCAGCGCTTCCCGCTTTTCCCGCCAAGACTTGAACATCACCCAGACGGCGAACAGCAGCGTCAGCATGATGCCTGGGCCGACGCCTGCCATGAACAGCTTGCCGATCGATTGCTCGGTGGCGAGACCATAGAGAATGAGCGTCAGACTTGGCGGGATGAGAATGCCTAGCGTTCCGCCGGCGGCGATCAATCCGGCCGCCAGGCGGGCGGAGTATCCACGCTTTCGCATCTCCGGTATGCCGGAGGAGCCGATCGCGGAGCACGTCGCGGGTGACGAACCGCACATGGCCGCGAACACCGAGCAGGCGAGCGTATTCGCCAGGCCCAGGCCACCAGGGACCTTGTACAGCCAGCTGTTGAGCGAGTTGTACAGGTCGGAGCCGGCACGCGACTTTCCGATCGCGGCACCCATCAGGACGAACAGCGGGATGGTGAGGAGAGTGAAGCTGTTCAGCTCCGAGTAGATGGTCTCGGCGACGATGTCGAGCTGAACCGCCGGCATGAACAGAAACATGAACACCAGCGCGACGCTGCCGATGGCAAAGGCGATCGGCATGCCGGAGAACAGAAAAACGAACGTCGCCAGGGCGTAGAGCAAGCCGATGTGCAGGGTGCTCATCGCCGCACGCTCCTCGGACTAATCACGGCGGTCTCTCCGGCCGCCGTTTGGAGGCCGACAGCTTCTTCGGCTGCCTGCACCTCCGCGTCATGGTGAACCGGTACGCCGCGCCGGTGAACCACACCCGGCAGGGTGTCTTCGGCGATCTGGATCAGCAGCTGGATGCAAAGGGTCGTCATGCCGAGGGCCATGAAGATGAACACGATCCACAGCGGCGGGCCCCACGTCGTATCGCTGATACGCCCCTCCTCCCAGGCCTCGTAGAACAGTCCCCAGCTTTGCCAGGCGATGAAACCGCAGAACAGCAGCGACAGCACGTCGGCGACCAGCATTCGCCAGTGCGTCCAGTGCCTTGGCGTGATTTCGTCGAGGATCTCGATCGTAACGTGGCCGCGGGTCATTTGTGTGTACGCGGCGGCCATGAATGTCGAGATGATCAGCACGATCACGCTGAATTCGATTTCCCAGTCGGTGGGCCAGGCGAGGACTATCGGACAACGACCTCGAACACCAAAACGCAGGCCGCGACGCAGATCAGGATGGCCGAGAGATAGCCCATGAGCACATTGAAGCGCTTTATGAGTTGTACGATGGCTGCCACCGGACTCTCCCGCATTACGGCGTTGTTGGACTAACGCTGCGCCTGCTCCGACGGACAGCGCCATGTCCAGCAGTTCCTGGCCGTTTTTGACGCGGTCGGTGAAGTCCTTGAATGCGCTCGCCCTAGCCACCTCTCGCCATTGCTTAAACTGCTCGTCGTTCATGTCGTGCACCTGCACGCCGGCCTTCCGGTATATCTCCGCCGCGCGCTGATCGTCCTTCTTTGCTTCCTCCAAGCCGAACGGCTCGAGGCTAGCACCTACCTCGACGAAGATCTTCTGCTGTTCGGGGGTCAGTGCGTCGAAGACCGTCTTTGAAATCGCCAGCGGCTGCATCATGAACCAGAATGTTCTATTTCTCGCCGTCGTCAGGTTCTTGCTGAATTCTTGCAGCCGGAAACTGATTAATGACGTGCTCGATGTCACGGCGGCATCCAGCACACCCGATTGCATTGCCGCATAGACCTCGCTCGAGGGCATGCTGGTGACGGCGGCCCCGGCGGCCTTCAGCATCAGATCCACCTCGCGGCTGGCGCCGCGCGCCTTCATCCCCTTCACGTCATCGGGAACGAGCACTGCCTTGCCGATAGAGGCGATGCCGCCGCCCTGCCATACCCAAGTAAGGAGCTTAACGCCCTTCTCTTCGACGATCTTGTCGAGTTCCCTGCCGATCCTCGCGTCCTTCCAGCGCATCCCCTCTTCGTAACTGGAGACCGTCGTCGGCATCAACGTGATGTTGACGGCCGGAACCTCGCCGCCGCCGTAGGCCAGCGGCACCAGACTCATGTCCAACGCGCCCTTGCGAAGCGCGCTGAACTGGCTGGTCGCTTTGACCAGGGAGCTGCTCGGGTGGATCTCGAAGCGGATCTGCCCGTTGGTTCGCTTTTCGACCTCTTGCGCGAACTTGCGGCAGAGGCGATCGCGGAAGTCACCCTCGTCGCCCTGGCTGGCCGGGAACTGGTGCGAGATTTTCAGCACCTTGATGCTTGCAGATCGGCAATATTCAGATCAGCTTCGTTGCCAGGACCGGCGCTATCTTCGTTGTCGCCAGTCTTCTGAGCCTTGCTCCCGCGCATGCTCAGAAGAGCGGGCAAGTACAGCCCCCAAGTTGGGATGATAAATCGGGGCGAAGACGACTACGCCGCTTAATCGGTCCCGACCGGGTGAGATGATCTGCGAAGTGAAGCGACGCTTGAAGCTCGCTATCTCTCCCTGGACCACAGCGCCCATCATAGCTCCCGGCTCGGGAGGGCATCGTCATGGAAGACGGCATGACTGGCGATAGCACGGCGAAACCCCTACCACTCCTCGCGTTGCGACGGCAGCAGTCAGCGGCGCCAGATGGCCAACAGGAACGAAGGGCACGCCCAGCCGAAATCGCCATCTGCTTCCGACCCCGTGGAGGCGCGAAAAGTTGCCGCCGAAACGGCGCGGATCGTCACGGTGCGCGCGCCGGCGGCAACGATGACGCAACAGCATTTGTCATACTTCGTCGGGATTTCGCGCAACACGGCTGGCGCGACAGGGCTGTCGATGCATCTGGTCGTGATCCCGCGGGCGTCGCCGCCGAGCCGCACCTTCACCGCGGATTACGAGACCGCCATCTACCTTCTTGAAGGCCGGCGAACCGCCTAGAAGTGGCTTGTCGCCTGTTCCATCCGGCCGAGGACATCCCATCTAAAGAATGCATCGGTGCCACGGTAGTCCGGCTTTCCGCCGCAAGTCCTATCGGCCTCCAGCATGCTTAGCGCTTGCACGCTGAGGGCACGGCAGGCGGAGCCGGGCTACTCAGGCCACGGCGCGACTTCCGATCTGGTCTTTCAGTTTCGGAACTTCTCGGCGCCCGGGCGTTGCATCTGCATGCGATCGGCCGAACCCTTCTGCGCGGAGACAGTAGCGACCGTTGCAGCCCCGCCGCCGCGTCATGCGAGAATGCAGGCCGCCTACGGCTTTACTCTGTTTCCGCTTCCGCGTTACCGGGAGGCCCGTCTCGGCCGATGGCGCGTCGTCCGCCACCTGGCGAGCCTCGGCGACGGCTACATCTCGGGGCCGGTGGTGGAACCGGCGCGCTACGTGCTCTACCACAACCGCACCGCCTGGATGTCGACCGGCTTAATGGAGCAGGAGAGCCACGCCTTCCACGTCGACCAAGCAAGAGGGCTCGTCATCGCCGCCGGATTTGGCATGGGCATGTTCGCATTCGCCGCTTGCGCGAAGCCGGAGGTGGAGCGCGTCATCGTGGCCGAGCGGACGCCGGAGGTCGTAGCACTGATGCGGCAAGCGGCGCGAGTCGACGAATGGCCGGGCCGGGATAAGCTGGAGATCGTGCACGCCGATGCGCTCGCTACCGATCTCGCGCGGCAGATCGGAGTTGATGAACGCCGGCCGGATTATCTGTTCGCCGACATCTGGCACACTTGCGCGGCGCCGAACGCGCCGAAGGAGACGGCGGCGATGGTCGCGGCGCTGCGGCCGAAGGCGGCCGGATGGTGGGGCCAGGAGCTGTCTTTCGCCCTGTGGTGCGGGAACAGCCAGAAATCGCCCGACGAGACGGCGTTGCGCGACTACGCCGCTTCCCTGGGCGTCCCGATACCACTGACGAAGCAATACCTCGCTTTCTGCAAGGACGCTATTGCTGTAAATCTGCCGGACATCTTTCGTCCAACCGGCGTATCGAGCTGGCGAGAAAGATGGCGACGCAAGTTGTCTTGGCGGCACTAGGAGCCACGTCGAGGAGCGCGACCTTGGGGTCTCGCCGGGTATAATCAACCGCCTGCCACAGCGGCGCGCGCGGCTGCGATCAACAGAGGACGGAGGAGAACGGCATGGCCAGAATTTGCGGTCCGATTCTCGGCTTTCGCGGGCGCGACGGGGATAACTGGCGGCTTGCGCTTATGGTGGCGCATCAGGGCGGACCGGCGCCAGGCGCGTTGACATTCGGTGAAGCCGGGCAGCCGGCCGGACCCGCCGTATCCGCCGCGCCATTGGGCGAGGTCGGCGGCACCGAGTTTTTCGGCTACGAGTTCACGGCGCCCATGAATGGCAACGAACGCGCTTTCGAGTACGGCTTCGCCGGCGAGGACTCGCGGTGGCCCTTCGTCGTGCCGGGCCGGGAGCAACCACTGCGCATCGGCTACAACTCGTGCAATGGCTTTTCCATCCCGGGCGACATGAAGCGGATCGCCGATAAGAACGCAGTGTGGCGCGACTTGATCGCTACCCACGCGCGGCAGCCGATGCACCTGATGCTGATGGGCGGCGACCAGATCTATGCCGACCAGCTCTGGGACGCGGTGCCGGAACTGCGCGGTTTTAACGAGCTGCCGCGCTCGCAGCGTGTGGCGATGAATCCCGGGCAAAACCTCCGTGACGACGTGGAGCGCTTCTATGTCGATACGTATCGCGATCGGTTCGGGCAGGCGCCGGTGGCGGAGGCGCTCGCATCGATCCCGAGCCTGATGATGTGGGATGACCACGACATCTTCGACGGCTGGGGTTCGTATAGCGCGGAAGAGCAGGCGTCGCCGGTGTTTCAGACGATCTTCGCGGTGGCGCGCGGCTGCTTCGCGCTGTTCCAGCTGCAGAGCAACCCGGGCGCCCTGTCCTGGCCGGCCCTTCCGGGACAGAGCGGCTTCAATGCGCTGCTCAGGGTCGGTGACGTCGGCTTGCTGGTGCTCGACCTGCGAACCGAGCGCTCGCAAACGCAGATCTTGGCCGCCGATACCTGGAACGTCATTCTCGACGCGCTGGACCGGACGGCCGGGCTCCGCCACCTGCTGGTGATGTCCAGCATCCCGGTCGTGCATCCGGATATGTCGTTCCTTGAACGCGGCCTGGGTTTCGTGCCCGGCATGCAAGGCATCGAGGATGATCTGCACGACCAGTGGGTCAGCTACAACCATCGAACCGAGCGGCTGCGCCTGGTCCACCGCCTGTTCGACTTCGCCGAAGCCAAGGGCACCCGCGTCAGCATCGTTTCGGGCGACGTGCATGTCGCGGCGCTGGGCGTGGTCGAATTCGGCGCGGCGGCCGGTCGGCTGGATTTACGCCAATGTCATTAACCAGCTTACTTCGTCGCCCATCGTCCATCCGCCACCGCAGCGGATCGTCAGCTACTTCCTGGAGCAGCTCGGCCGCGAGGTGAGCGAGCTCGATCGCGATATTCACGCGCAGATGCTGCAGTTCCCCGGAACGAACTACCGGATCATCGACGCCCGGAACTGGCTTAGTCTCGAGTTCGACGACCAGGGGCGGATCTGGGCGAACTGGCACATCGAGGGCGCCCCGCAGGTCATTACAAAGGTCGTCCACCCGTGCGAGCGGGCTGTCATCGTTTCCACCTGAGCTGGTCAGACCGCCATCAGGCAGCGGTGGAAGGCGTAGCCGCCTGGTCCGGCGCCCGTACGATTTCATCAACCTCCCTTACGGCGGCCGCTATCGATGTCGCCAGCCGATCAGCTCCGGTGCGTTCACGCGCACCTCGCAGATCCTCGCCCCGCGCATGGCCGTTCCACAGCCCCAAGATCACCGGAAGGTTGCGCGGCAAGCTTTGGCGTACGCGGCGGATCAGCCGCCGCGCGTGGTGCAGCGCCCCGGGATTGACATAGCAAAGACAGACGACCACCGGCCTGCCCCGCTGCAGGGGCCCGACATGCAAGCTGCCCAACGCCGAGCCGGCGAGAACGCGCGTATCGAACCCCGCCCCCTCGAGCAGGTGCGCCAGCATCGCGGCCGCGGCGGCGTCCAAATCGTTTCGCGCGCCCACACACAGGACGATCGTCGAGTTCAGTGCCGCATCGCCGCCTTCTTCGATGGGCCTGACTTCCTCCCCGGCGTCGGCGTCGGCACTCGGTGTCTCTGCGCGCAGGTCGTCGACGATGTCCTCGATCGCCTGAGCAATGGAGGTCCACCGTTCCCGGTCGAGCGCGCCGCGCATGCGATCCTGGTCGGCGTACGCCAGCGCCGGAATGAGAACCTTGTCGTACAGATCAGTAACGGTGTGCTCTTGGCGATATTCCTCCGCCACCCGCGCCGCCTCCTCGGTGTCGCCAGCCAGCAGGCGCTGGTAGAACTTGATGTCGGTGGGCAACACCGGCTCGCTACCGAGCAGGACCTCCAGGAATTGCAGTTGCGGAAGATGGCGACCCAGGACCACCAGGCACACCGTCAACGGTGTCGAAAGCAGCAATCCGACCGCCCCCCACAGCGTCGTCCAGAACACCGCCGCGACCAGGATGGCGATCGGTGAAAGGCCCGTACTCGATCCGTAGAGCCAAGGCTCGAAGATGTTGTTGATCAGCAACTCCAGAACAGCAAACAAGGCGACAGCCAGCAAGGGCTTCGTCCAACCCGGGTCGTCAGCTACCGCGATGATAATGGGCATCATCGCCGCCATGGCTGGACCAACGTACGGGATGAAACGCAAGACAAAGGCGAGCAAGCCCCACAGCAAGGGGTGCGGCACGCCGATCAGCCACAGGCCGATACTGACGGAGATCCCATAGAACGCGTTGATGAGCACCTGCATGAGGAGGTACCGGCTGACTCTCTTGCCAGCGTCGATCATTAATTCCGTAGTCCGGTGGACGTCGTTCGAGCCGAATAGCCGAATGAAACGATCGCGCATGTCCTCTCGCTGAAGGAGCAAGAAAATCACGAACACCACGACTATTCCGGTCGTCGCCAGCGGCTTCAGCAGCCCGCCCGCGAACTCGCTGGCGATCTGCACGGGCTTTGCGGGTGGTTGGTGAACCTCGACCGGGATCGGCGCCTGCTCGCTGGTTTGGCCACGAGCGCCGGGCGGTGGAGCGCCTCCGCCGGCCATTCTTTGGCTACTTTTCTCTAGTTCCTTTTGGATGTCCTCCCACACCCGTTGCATCTGCTTCAGCGGACCTCCTCCTTTGGCTAAGGTTTCCGCCGCCCTGATCTTCGCTCTGAAATTGCTTTCGTAGCGAGCCAGGTTGTCGGCAAGACCGGTGACCTGAGTGGTCACTAGCGTCGCGAAACCCGCCACCAGGGCGAAAACGATGAGGACGACAAGGAGAACCGAGGGCACGCGCCCCAGACCCAAGCGGCGCGGGAGCGTGGTCGCCGGCGATAAAGCGAAACTGAGCAGTATCGCCAGCGCGAGGGGGATGAGGACATCGCGCCCAAGGTAGAGCGCGGCCACGGCAACAGCAAAGATTATGGCTGTCGCGGTTGCCGAGGTCGGCGCCGTCGACGGCAGCCGTAAGGGTTGTTGCCGCGAGGGCCTAACGACTTCCGAAGCCATTCCCGCATCTCCGACTATCGCTTGATCGTAAGATCGCGATCCTACCATTCGCTTCGGACAGACGTCGGGCGAGGACGGCTCCGAGCCTTCCACAAACGCCATTTTGCCTGACGCCGCTCCTCCCAACAAGGTTGTTCAAACAACAACGCGCGCAAACAATCCGCCACGACCAAGTCGACCACGTCGCTTCTGGATACCCTTCGCGCGGCTCTGGCCGGCGGCCGGCCGGCCGAGGGAGCACGGTCGCGAGTTCCGCGTTGTGCACCTGGAATGAAGTCACGCGAGGAGCATGGCCGATGAGTGTGGAGCAGCAAAAGCACGGCGACACGCCGGCCGTCGCGAGGGAAGTGGTTACGACGGATGTTCCGGCCCGGCTGGATCGCCTTCCCTGGAGCCGCTTCCATTGGCTGGTTGTCGTGGCGCTCGGCATTACCTGGATCCTGGACGGGCTCGAGGTGACGATCGCCGGGTCGCTGACTGGCGCGCTGCAGGAAAGTCCCACACTGCGGTTCACGCCCACCCAAATCGGATTGTCGGCCAGCGCCTACCTCGTCGGCAACGTCATCGGCGCCGCATTGTTTGGCTGGCTGACCGACATGTTCGGCCGAAAGCGGCTGTTCAACATTACGCTTGGGCTTTATCTGCTGGCGACAGCCGCCACCGCCATGGCCTGGGACTTCTGGAGCTTTGCCGTATTCCGCTTCCTCACCGGCGCCGGCATCGGTGGCGAATACACGGCGATCAACTCGGCGATACAAGAAGTGATTCCGGCTCGCATGCGAGGCTGGACAGACCTGGCCATCAACGGCAGCTTCTGGATGGGGGCGGCGCTGGGCGCGGCCGGCTCGCTCGTTCTGCTCGACCCGATGTTGTTCGGAGCCGACGTCGGCTGGCGCCTAGCCTTCGGCATTGGGGCATTCCTCGGCCTGGGCATCCTGTTTCTGCGGCGTTGGGTTCCGGAAAGCCCCCGCTGGCTGATGACGCACGGGCAAGTGGGCGAGGCGGAGCGGATCGTGAGCGCCATCGAGGGTCAGGTCGCGGCGGAGCATGGCCAGCTACCTCCGCCAGGTCCCGAGCGGACGACCATTCATTTGCGCAAGGGCACACGAATCCGCGCGGCGCTGCGAACCATCTTCGTCAACTATAGGCAGCGAGCGGTCCTCTGTTTCGTACTGTTGACTTCTCAGGCTTTCTTCTATAATGCCATTTTCTTCAGCTATGGCCTAATCCTGGTCAAGTACTACGCGATAGCCGCGGATCGGATCGGCCTCTATCTCCTGCCGTTCGCGATCGGCAACTTCCTGGGCCCACTGCTTCTCGGGCGGCTGTTCGACACCATCGGCCGCAAGCCGATGATCGCGTTCACGTACGCGACCTCCGGCCTGCTTTTAGCGGTAACGGCGATGCTTTTTGATCGCGGCCTACTCGATGCCACTACTCAAACGATAGCCTGGATGGTTATCTTCTTTTTCGCCTCGGCGGCGGCCAGCTCCGCTTATCTGACGGTAAGCGAGAGCTTCCCGCTGGAAGTGCGCGCGTTCGCCATCGCCGTGTTCTACGTGCTGGGCACCAGCGTCGGCGGCATCGTCGGGCCATCGCTGTTCGGCGTGCTGGTCGAGACGGGCGCGCGGGGCCACATCGTCTTGGGTTATCTTTTGGGGGCTGGTTTGATGGTCGGCGCCGCGATAGTCGAGCTGCTCATAGGCATTCGCGCCGAAAGACGGTCGCTGGAGTCGATTGCGCCGCCACTGTCGAGCTTGGATTGACTAACCTGCGATGCTAAGCCAGCTACGCAGGTGTTCGCAGAGTGATTGGTCATGAAGACAAGCGTACAGAATGAACATAGACTGGGCGACTCTCATTCAGAGCGCCTGAAAAGATTGAACGACGCTCTCGCCGAGTGTTTGCAGGGCAGAAACAATATCGATGTGTTGGAAGCGGGTGGCGGTTCCAATACCCACATTGTTTTCAGTACTGAGAAGAAAGTGACGATCACGACAATTGATATCTCAAGGGTACAATTAGATAGAAACACCTATGCGACTCACAAAATTCCAGGGGACATCTGTAAGTATCGCTTCACTCCAGAAAGCTATGATGTCATCGTGTGCTACGATGTCCTTGAACACGTGGACGCCCCGGAGGCCGCGCTGCAATCCTTCATTGGTGCTCTGAAGCGTGGTGGATGCATAGTAATCGGTGCGCCTAATCCACTATCCTTCAAGGGGATCGTCACTAAATTCACGCCACATTTTGTGCACGTACTTTTCTATCGCATCATTCATAACAGTCCGGATGCGGGAAAGCCAGGTTACTTCCCTTATCCAACAATGATGAAGTTTTTCATCTCGCCGCACAATCTTGCAGCGGTATGTAAGCGGGCCGGATTAGAAGTAGTGTATCTCAATGTGTACGAGTTCAGGTGCGGGATACGGTCAGAAAAAAGTCTCGCCTTCTAGGCGCGGCTCTTGATGTCACCATTCGCGTGCTAAGTCTCGCTTCCGCTGGGAGATACACGCCGGAACTATCCGACTTCCACCTCATCGTGAAAAAACCGGATGAGTGAGTCCTGCGGAGATTATGAACTTCGGGGTTGGACAGCTTCTTCCGAACAGTCGGGCTCATATGGACGAGGTCATGCGATTCCGCCCCTGTAAGAAAGAAGCGAGCGTCCCCACGGACGTGAACGAGCCGCTACTCGACGGCGAGCCCGTTCTTGTAGCGACGCCAGTTGTCCACATAATGCTGCGCGCCCGCCGCCATGCGCGCCCCCTGCTCCGGCGTGATCTGACGGACGACCTTGCCGGGCGCGCCCATCACCAGCGAGTTGTCGGGGATCTCCTTGCCTTCGCCCAGCATTGTCTTGGCGGCGATCAGGCAGCTTCGGCCGATCCTTGTATTGTTGAGGATGACGCTGCCGATGCCGATCAGGCTGCCGTCGCCGATGATGCATCCGTGCAGCATTACCAGGTGGCCGACCGTGACGTTCTTGCCGATGGTGAGCGGGAATCCGGGGTCGGTGTGCAGCACGCAGCCGTCCTGAACGTTCGAGTTCTCGCCGATGGTAATAAGCTCGTTGTCACCCCGGATCACGGCGTTCCACCAGACGCTGGCGTTCCTCTCCAGCTTGACGTTGCCAATGACGGCCGCCGAGGGCGCCACCCACCAATCTTCCCCGTCCGTCTGAAGTCCTGTCCCGTCAAGAGCGTATCGCATAAAAAATCTCCCGGAATCCGGTTTGGCGCCCGCGCTCGCTCATACAAGGTCGCAAACTAGACGTCTTCACAACAATGGCGGAGTTGGCATCGGTGGGGATATGTCCGCGGCGCCGCATCACGATGTCTGTGCGCGATCCGCGCGTCAAGCCGCACCGGGCTGTGTCGACGGGCTTCGCGGCCCCGTCCGTCTGGGCTATCGATGATCCTTTCGGAGATTCTTGCAGAGGTGCATCAGCATGCAGATACGACGATTTTCGATGGCGGAGGGTGCGATGGCGGCTGAGGGGCTCGCGGTTATCATCGACGTGTTCCGTGCCTTCACTTGCGAGCCGCTGATGTTTCACTGCGGCGCGCGGCGGATCATCCTGGAAGGAGATCCCGGTGCATGCCGGGCGTTTCGGGAGGCGAACCCCGCGGCGGTGCTCGTAGGCGAGATCAACGAGGTGCCGATCGAGGGCTTCGATCTCACCAACTCGCCGTCGCTGATTTTGGCGCGCGGCCGCGCCATGTTCGAGGGCCGCACGGTCGTGCATCGCACCACCTCGGGCGTCACCGGCGCGCTCACCGCGTTGCAGCGCTGCGACGAGGTGCTGTTGAGTTCATTTATCGTTGCGCGAGCCACGGCCGAGTACATCCTCCGCCGCGCGCCGGCGGTGGTCAGCATTGTCGCCATGGGGGAGCGCTCGCAAGCGAAAGGGCCGGAGGACGAAGCGTGTGGCGACTATATCGAGTTGCTGCTGAGCGGCCGACCTTACGACCACGTCGCCGCGCTCGCGACCATTCTCGCGAACCCGACGGCCGTCAAGTTCCTGCGAAACGACAAACCGCACCTGCCGCCCGCCGACCCCGCCTTCTGCCTTCAGCGTGACCTGTTCGCGTTTGCGCTACGGGCTGAACCTCGAGCAGAGGGCGTAGAGTTGGTTCGTATTCCTCCGAGCAGCTTGTAATGCCAACCGCGACGCGAACGCCGCGCCGCTCGGTTCGTTACGGCATCAGCTGGCCGCCGTTGACCGACAACGTCTGGCCGGTGATGAAGCTTGCGTCGTCGCTGGCGAGGAAGGCGACGGCCGCGGCTATATCCTCCGGCTGGCCGATGCGCAGCACCGGGATCTTCTGCACCTCGGCGTCGAGGATGTCCTTCGGCATCGATGCGGTCATCTCGGTGAGGATAAACCCGGGAGCGACGGCGTTGACTGTCACGCCGTTACGCGCGCACTCCATCGCCAACGAGCGGGTAAGGCCGATGATGCCTGCCTTTGTGGCCGAATAGTTGACCTGGCCGAACTGCCCCCGCTGACCGTTCATCGAACTTATGTTGATGATGCGGCCCCACTTACGTTCGGTCATACCGGGGAGGATCACGTTACAGGTGTTGAAGGCGGAGTTTAGGTTGACGGCGATCACCGGATCCCAGTTCTTTTCGCGCGTCATCTTGACGAAGCGGGCGTCGCGGGTGATGCCGGCGTTGTTGACGAGAACGTCGATCGGCCCGACCTCGGCCTCCACTTTCTTTACGCCCTCGACGACAGAGTTGTAATCCGACACGTTGATGTTGTAGCCGGGAATGCCCGTCTCTTCCTTGAAATTGGTGATCTGCTCCTCGACGACATCGCACACCGCGACCTTGTAGCCGTCATTCTGCAGGCGCTTGGCGATGCCCGCGCCAATGCCGCGGGTGCCGCCGGTAACGAATGCTACGCGTGCCATGAACTCCTCCGCCTCGTATTGTTTGAGCCCCAGATACCTCGGCGGCCGCCGTTGATGGGCGACCTTTCGACTATACCCGCGGCAACGTTGCCTTGGGGTCGCGACCGATCCGAGCGATGCTCATTCGGCCCCTGAACAGGAACCGCTGATTAATCGGCTGCCCCCTTGCTGTCAAGGCCACCGGCCGGTCACTTCCGTCCACTTGCGCTTTGCTCAGTGTTGCCCAAATTGACAGCAGTGTCGGGGCAGCCGCTCGCTGCGCCGACGAAACTAGCGGAGAAGAGCCGATGGACGCAGCCCAGGTCTCGCGTGCGCTGACCCCTCTACCCGGGCAGGAGCGATACGTTAAGCGCCGTTTTTGGCGCAAAGTGCTGCGGACCCTCGGCCGCGTGCCGTTCCTCGACCAGGCCATTGCCGCCTACTATGCCGCCCTCGATCCGGCCACGCCGCGTTACGCCAAGGGGATCCTGCTCGCGGCGCTGGCATACTTCATCCTGCCGGCGGACGCTATTCCCGACATGCTGGCCGGTCTCGGCTTTACCGATGACGCCGCCGTGCTGATGATGGCGGTGAAGACGCTGTCCGCGCACATCAGGCCGGAGCATGTGCGGCGCGCCCGGGCATTCCTCGAAGAACAGGCCTGACTTAGCCGGGCCGTGCGCCTCAGTGCACGGGAGGCACGGCGGCGCGTGTAGGGCGGGCCAGCCTCGCCTCTCGCCGCGCGATATATACCGTCGCCACGCAAATAATCGCGGCACCGATCCAGGTCCACTTGTCCGGATGCTCGTCAAACGCGAGCCAGCCGAGCGCCGAGGCAAAGATCAGCCGCGAGAAGTCAAAAGGCATCACCGCGGAGGCATCGGCGGTCTGCATGGCGCGGACCAGGAACACCTGGCCGATGGTCGCCGCCAGCCCCATCAACAACAACCACAAAAAAGTGCTTGCGCTCGGCCAAACCCAGACAAACACCGCCGGCGGCAGCGACATCGGCGTCATCAGCAGGCCCATGATCAGCGACGATCGCGTTCGGATGCTCGGTCCGTGACAGCGACTTGACCGAGAGTTGTGCGGCGGCCATGGCGACGGCGGACGCAAGAGCGACGAGCGAGGCGCCGCTGAAGGCGCCCACGCCGGGACGAAGGATGACGAGCGCGCCACAGAAACCAACCAGCGTCGCCGTCCAGCGTCGCGCGCCCACGTGCTCTCGCAGAAGCAGCGCGGCGCCGACGGTCGCGAACAGCGGCGCGGTGAAGCTGAGCGCGGTGACCTCGGCGAGCGGCAGCAGGCTCAGGGCGATGAACAGCAGCAGCATCGAAACCAGCCCGAGAACGGCGCGGAGCAGGTGCATCGCCGGCCGACCGGTGCGCAATTGGCCCCAGCCCGCGTAGAAGACCCAGGGTAGAACTAAGACGGCCGGAAGAAGTTACGGAAGAAGACGGTTTCGAGCGGAGGGATCTCCGAAGATACGTGGCGGACGATCGCCATCATCGCCGCGAAGCCGGCACAAGCGCTCACCATCATCGCGGGCCCGCGGAACGAGGGATTGAGGCGGGCGAAACCGGTGGACATGGATTACGGCCCGCTCATTGTGGATTGGACCACGCC
Organism: uncultured Alphaproteobacteria bacterium; assembly: GCA_963786265.1. Taxonomy (GTDB): domain Bacteria; phylum Pseudomonadota; class Alphaproteobacteria; order Rhodospirillales; family Defluviicoccaceae; genus Defluviicoccus. Next base: position 26,970 of record CAWAYT010000043.1, on the reverse strand, counting down.
TTTTCGATATAGCAGTGCCGCTGTCAGTTCTTTGCCGGTTTACGCGATATGCCGTTGCTCACGTGGTATTTGATGCGGCGGAAGGCGCGGTGAACGCGTCCGGCGTACGCATTTCGGCGAATACCCACTCGCGAAACGCCTTGATTTTCGGCCGGTCCATCGCAGCCGGCGGACAGGCGATGAAATAGCCGAAGCCGGCCGGCAATCGGAACTGGAAGGGCGCGACCAAGCGCCCGGCGGCGAGGTCGTCCGCCACGATCAGCGCTTGGCCCAAGGCGACGCCGCGACCGTCTATCGCCGCTTGCAGCATCAGGTGCGTGTGGCTGAAACGCGGCCCGCGCGACGCGTCAACTCCCTGAACGCCAGCCGTGGCAAGCCAATGTCGCCATGTCGGGAAGGAGCCCAGCGGCAACATCTCTTCGTGCAACAGGGTGGCACGCGTCAGGTCACCGGGACTCCGCAGGTCCGGCAACAGCGACGGGCTGCACACCGGCAACAGCTCCTCGTTGGCCATCCATTCGGCGCGCACTCTCGGCCAATCACCGCTACCGAAGCGGATTGCGACATCGATACCATCGCGGGCGAAGTCGACAAGGTACTCCTTGGCGGATATGCGCAGGTCGATCTCCGGATGCCGATCCTGGAAACGACTCATTCGCGGCACCAGCCATTTCACCGCGAAAGACGGCAGCGTCGAAACGGTCAGCGTGCCGCCGGCTTCGTGCGCCCGCAGCCGTGCCGCAGCCTCCGCAAGGCCGTCGAGCGCCTCGCGCACCGCCGGAAACAGCGACTGCCCCGCCTCCGTCAGCATCAGCGCCCGGTTGAGCCTGCGAAACAGCGGCGTTGCCAGATGACTCCTCGAGTGTTTTGATCTGGTGGCTGATCGCGGCCTGCGTCACGTTCAACTCCGAGGCGGCCCTGGTAAAGCTGAGATGGCGAGCCGCCGCCTCGAAGGCGCGAAGAGCATTGAGCGGTGGCAGACGACGGCCCATCGCTGTCCGGCATTACTTTTCCTAATCCGAGCGCGAAAATTGGTCGTTTGTCAAGAACGACCGGCTCGCCCACTCTTGCGGATGTAACGGTCGCCTCCGATGGAGCGACTATTCTCCGCAGGGCACGACGATGGCTTACTTATGCGTTAACAATGGGCGATTGGTCAGATGGCCGCTACCGGCTGCGTCAGCCGCTTCTTACCGTCTGGCATATACACAAGGATTTCTGATCCGACTGTTCGTCGCCTTGAGCGCCTGGCAGGATCGGGCCACGGAGCGCCGGCGGTTGGCCTGGCTGGAGGATCGGATGTTGCAGGACATCGGCCTCGACAGGGCCTCCGCTCAATCCGAGACGTCGAAGTGGTTCTGGCAGGAATGAATGGAGGACCAGTGGTCGTTCAGCCACCGAACACCCGCATCAGGCGGTCCCAAAACCCGGGAGCTTCGGCCTCCACCTCGGTGGTCTGCGGAGGTGGAACGCTCGGGGAGCGGACGATCGGGGCGCTCAGGCTCGGCAGCGGACGGATCGGCCGGCCGGCGTGAGCATCGACCATGAAGGCGCGCCAGAGCTGCGCCGGAAGGCCGCCGCCGGTCACGCCGTTCATCGCCGCATCGTCATCGTTGCCCATCCAGACGCCGGCGACGAGGTCGGCGCTCCAGCCGAGGAACCAGGCGTCGCGGAAGTTCTGGCTGGTGCCGGTCTTGCCGGCGATCGGACGGCCGAAGCGGGCTGCCCGGCCGGTTCCGGATTCAATCGCCGCTACCAGCATATCCGTGATTTCGGCGGCGCAAGAACCGGAGAGCACGCGACCCGCACCCGATCCGACCCGAGTATAGAGCGGCCGGCCGCGCGCGTCGTAAATAGCATCGATCCCGTAAGGCCAGACGCCGATGCCGCCGTTGGCTAGGCCAGCGTAGGCCCCGGTTATCTCGATCAGGTTTACCTCGCTGGCACCGAGGGCGAGCGAAGGGGTGGCCTCCATGTCCGCCTTGATTCCGAGACGTCGGGCGACATCGATTACGTGTGCACCCCCGGCATACTCGCCCACCTGCACCGCCACGGTGTTGATCGACTGCGCCATGGCTTGGCGAAGACTGATTTCTCCGAGGTAACGGTTAGTGAAGTTCTTCGGCTGCCATCCGGCGACCCGCAGCGGCGAGTCCACCATGTGGGTGTCGGCCGATAGCCCAGCCTCGATGCCCGCCGCATAGACCATCGGCTTGAACGCCGAGCCCGGCTGACGATAGGCCTGCGTCGCGCGGTTGAACGAGCTCTCCTCATAATCGATGCCGCCGACGAGCGCCCTCACCGCCCCGTCCAGCGTCGTCGCCACCAACGCCGCCTGCCCGACGTTTGCTTTGCGCGCCGTCGCCCCGCCGGCGAATTGCACGACCTTCGCCTCGGCGATCCGCTGCAAGCGGGCATCCAACGTCGTCTGAATGGTTAGGTCCTGGTCCGGCGCGGTCACGAAGCCTGGCACCTGGGCCATCACCCAATCAACGAAGTAGCGTGCGTTCGGTCCGACGCGACGTTGTGCGAGGCTCGTCCCGCGCTGGCGCCACGCGGCGTCGGCCTGACTCTGGTCGAGAAAGCCCGCATCGACCATGTTGGCCAGCACGCGTTGAGCGCGGCTCTCAGCCTGCTCCTGGTTGACCAGCGGGTTCAAGCGCGACGGCGCCTTCAGCAAGCCCGCCAGCATCGCGGCTTGGTACGTGTTCACCTGCGTCGCCGGGCGGCCGAAGTACTTGCGCGACGCCGCGTCCACGCCATAGGAGCCGGCGCCGAAATAGGCTCGGTTCAGATAGATCGCCAGGATCTGATCCTTGCTGAAACGCCGCTCCAGCCACAGAGCCAGCAACAGCTCCTGAATTTTCCGCTTGATCGTGCGCTCGGGCGTAAGGAACAGGTTCTTGGCCGCCTGTTGAGTAATCGTGCTGCCGCCCTGGACGACACTGCCGGCGCGCAGGTTCACGTACAGGGCACGCGCGAGGCCGATCGGATCGAGCCCGAAGTGTCTGTAGAAGCGGCGGTCTTCCGTCGCGAGAACGGCGCGGGGTAGAGCCGGGGGCAGATCGGCGACGACGAGCGGCCGGCCATAGAAGTCGCCGAGCGTCGCCAGCACGGTGCCATCGTCGGCGAGCATGGTAACGGTTGGCTTGCGGGTGGGCGTCAGCGCCTGATCGATGTCCGGCAGATCCGCCGCATACCACGCGATGACGCCACCGACCACCACCGCCAGCCAGATCGCGCCGACGGCTCCCCACGTGGCCAACATCCCGAGCCAACGCCGCCGCGGCCCCTTGGCCACGCGCCGAACGGCTATCCGGTCCTCTTGCGACGGACGGATCCTGGTGCGCATTCCGATGATCTTCTAACCGAGTCCGGCTGCGTTCGCGTCAGAATTCACTTGTAGGGAGTAAGTAGCGAGAAACCTTGAGCGAACCAGGGCGGGGGTCACGCCGGGTGGCCGGCCTGCCGTCAGCTTTTTGGCGCACAGGGGCGAATCGCGCCGGCATCCTTCAGGCCGCCCCGGCCCTGCTTTTTAGAGCATGACCTGCGAGCGTTCGGCCGAGATCCCATACCGCGCCGAGCGCATGGCTCTCGCGCACCACGTCCTCGAAGGCGTCTTCGATCCATGCCGCGTCGGCGTCGCTCAACACCAGCGCCGGCAACAGCTTGATGACCGGCATCGCGTGTCCCGCGACCTGCGCCAGGATGCGATGCCGTTTGAACAGCGGAATCAATATGAGCTGGCAGAACAGACCCTTGTTCGCCTTATCGAGCATGGCGTAGGCGGCGCGCAGCTTCAGGCTCTTCGGCGGACCGAACTCCACGGCGATCATCAGCCCCTTGCCGCGTACGTCCTTGACGAACTCGAAGTCGAACAAGCGTCGGCGGAGGTTGGCGATCAGCCGGTCGCCGATATCGGCCGCATGCGCGACGAGCTTCTCGTCATCGAGAACCGCGAGCGTCGCCAGCCCGGCTGCCATCGCCATGTCGTTCTTGGCGAAGGTCGAGCCATGCACGACCGCCCGATCCATTCGATCGAACATTTTGTCGAAGATGGCCTTGCGCATGACGATCGCACCCACCGGCGCGAAATCCGCCCGACAGCGCCTTGGCGAACAGCACCATGTCCGGCTCGAGCGCCCAATGCTCGCAAGCGATGAAACGGCCGGTCCGGCCGAGGCCGGTCTGAATCTCGTCGGCGACGAACAAAGCGCCGTGCTTGCGGCAGAGCCGCTGCGCCTCCGCGAGATAGCCGTCGTGCGGCAGATTGACGCCCTTGCCTTGGATCGGCTCGAAGATGAAGGCGGCGACATCGCCGCCTCGCAACACGCGTTCCAGCGTCACCAGGTCGTTGAAGGGGACGCGCTCACAGGCTCCGAGCAGCGGCTCGAAGCCGTCACGAAACAGCGTGTCTCCGTTAAGCGACAGCGCGCCCATGGTCAGGCCGTGGAAGGCATGATCACAGTAGACGATCTTGGCCCGACTGGTGGCGGCGCGGGCGAACTTGATCGCACCCTCCACTGCCTCGCCGCCCGAGTTGCAAAAGAACACCTTGTCGAGGTGGGGTAGTCGCGCGATCAACTGCTCCGCGAGCAGGCCCGCCAGTAGCGAGACGTCCATCTGCACGAGGCCCGCCAACTGCGCATCGAGCACCTGGCGAAGCGCGCTAGCCACGGCCGGGTGGTTGCGGCCGACCGCGAATACGCCGAAGCCGCTCAGCAGGTCGAGGTAACGATTGCCGTCCTTGTCGAACAGGTACGGTCCCTCGCCGCGAACATAGTCAACGTCGAAGCCGATCGTCTTGAGCACGCGGACCAGCTGCGAGTTCAGGTAGCGGTCGAACAGCGCGAATTTTTCCGCCCCGCGGGCGGCTATCACTTCGTACAGGTCCAAGGGCATCGTGGTTCTTCTGCCGGTCTTTCGCTTCTGTCGGTCTCTTGCCGGAGCGCGAGTCGTACTCTCAGCGAAGAAGATAGGGGGTACGGACGAGCGCGCCACGTCTCCTGTCGAGAAACCGCGCTCACTAAGTTGCTTAGGCTTGCAGATGTGCGGCGAACAGGTCGAGCGTACGCTGAAGAGCGGTCGTCGCGGCTTCAGGCCGAAAATCGGCCCGGCGCTCGCAGTTGAAGCCGTGGCCCGCCCCTTCGTATACGTAAAGCGGAACATTGGGATAGGCGGACCTGACCTTCTCGACGTTTTCCGGCGGAATCAGAGAATCCTCCGCGCCGAAGTGCAGAATCGCCGGGCAGCGCGGCTTCTCGCCCAGGAACTCGACGATGTGGCGGCCATAATAGGCGGAGACGCAGCCGACATCGAGACGGCAGCCGGCAAGCCACGCCACCGAGCCGCCCCAGCAATAGCCGACGACGCCCACCTTGCCATCGGCGCGGAGGGCCTTGGCCGAGGCCCAGATATCGCGCATGGGCGAATCCCATCCCAGCGCGCCGACCAGCTCGCGCCCCTGAGCGACGCCGGCCTCATCGTAGTCGAGCTCAACGCCCGGCTGGATGCGGTCGAACAGCGCCGGCGCGATTGCGGCGTATCCGGCTCCGGCGAATCTTTCGCAAAGGTCGCGGATATGCGCGTTGACCCCGAAGACCTCCTGAACGACGACGACCCCGCCTCTTCGCTCTGAATGCGGGTCGGCCCGCCACGCCTCGAACTCGTGTCCGTCCTCGGCTCGCAGTCGAATGCTCCCGCCCATTGCTCCTCCCCGGCGCACCACCCTGGCGCTTGTGGATTCACCGCCCCGCCCGGCGCATAATGCCACAACAGGCAATCGCGTCGACAACAACGACCGCCGGAAAAAAATCTTGAGCCCTCCGATCACACCCCCCGACCTCGCCCGGGTCGTCTCGGCGTTCGCCAACATCCCGCACTGTCGGCTGCTCGGCATCCGCCTCGACGAGGTTCGGCGGGGAAGCGGCTCGATGAGCCTGGACTTCGATGAGAAACTGATCGGCAACGCTCGTACCCGGGTGGTGCATAGCGGTGTCATCACGGCACTGCTCGATACCCTCTGCGGTCTGGTGGTGATGACGAAGGTCCCGGAGGGAACGCCGCTCGCCACCCTCGATCTTCGGATCGACTACCTGCGTCCGGCGACGCCGGGCCAGACGATCCGCGCCAGCGCCGAGTGCTACAAGGTGACGGCGAACGTTGCCTTCGTCCGTGGCGCCGCCTTCAACGCCGGGTCGGAGGACACAATCGCCCACTGCACGGGCACCTTCATGCTGGGCGGCGCCGGCTTCAGCTCCAACCCGGCGGTCGAGCAGGCAAGCGCGGGAGCTGCTGGAGGCCAGCCGTGCTGAAGTCCGTGGCCGAACCGCGCGCAGTGGCCGACCTGCAAGCCATCAACGATATCGTGCCGTACGCTCGCACCGTCGGCCTGGAGCTGCTTCGCGACGAACATGGCCTGCTCACCGTGCTGCGCTTTCGCGAAAGCAATATCGGCAACTTCGTCGTACGCTCGATCCACGGCGGCGTCATCGGCGGGTTACTGGAACACGCGGCGATGATGCACCTGCTGGTCGAAACCGATATCCCGGTTGTGCCCCGTATCATCAACGTCTCTATCGACTACCTGCGCCCATGCCGCGCCGAGGATACCTTCGCCAGAGGCAGTGTCATCCGCCAGGGCCGGCAGGTCGCCAACGTTCGCGTCTCTGCCTGGCAGGATGACCCCGCCCGCCTCGTTGCCGCCGCGCACGCGCATTTCATGCTGAAACTCGCAGCACCAGACTTGGGCGACTGCAAGTGATTTGCGTCTAAACCCGAAGTGCTAGGCACTTCGGTGTGCAACACCTGTTCAGGTACTCTCGTTCCTCCAGCCAGAAGACAGCGGGTCGATATTGCGTGACTCTGCACTGTAGCATATCCCATTTGGAGCCTCTCGGAGATGAGAAACCAAATGATGTGGGTAACCGCAACGGATCTCTCTCATTGGGCGGATATCCGACAGGCCCAAGAAATCCTGCCACTGCTGGTGCGTCGCCTTATTCTGGCAAGTGCGCACGAGATCGGGCACATCTCAATGCCCGGCGGGGACAGCATCTTTCGACCGGGATGGGACGGACGTCTGTCTTCCAAATCCGACAACTGGCCGGTACCCGAGGGCGCCTCCGTCTGGGAGTTCGGCACCAGCAATAAGATAACGAATAAAGCGACCGCGGACCTTCAGAAACGAACTGGGGATACGCTCGGAGTCCTGTCCGTTGAAACGACGTTCGTCTTCATAACTGCCCGGCGCTGGCAACAGAAGGAGAAGTGGTCCACCGAGCAGACCGCCACGGGGTCATGGCGCAGCGTTCTCGTCCTTGACGCGGATGATCTCGAAACCTGGCTTGACCAGACGCCGGCCGTTGCCGCCTGGTTTGCGCGCCTAATCGGAAAGCATCCCGGAGGCGTGGAGGCTCTCGACAGCTTTTGGCAGCGCGCAATCTCCGACACTGAGCCTCGCTTAACGCCGGAGATCATTCTCGCCGGCAGAGAGCGGCTTTGCGCAGCGTTCGAAAACTGGGTCGAGGGTCATGATCCAATTTTGAGGATCAAAGCGGATACACGCGAGGAGGCGTTGCTGTTGCTGGCCGCGTGGGCTTGTCAGGAAAGAGGGCCGGCAGAGGATTTCTTGTTTGCTAATGCAATCATCGTGCACACCGAGGAAGCATGGCGGCAGGCAAGCGACGGTCTCCGGCCCTTGATCCTGATGCCTCTCATGAACCGCAGCCCTCTTGGTCTGGGTGACGCAACAGATCGGGGTCACTGGATAGTCGTCCCCAGCGGTTGGGAAGCTCCCGAGCCGCAGGGAATCGTCGTCGCGCCTTGGCTCGATGGGCAGCTACTACAAGCCGCCCTCATAAGAGCAGGGCTCGATGAGTTAGTAGCCAACAGGATCGCGGGAAATTGTGGCCGGAGTCTACAAGTTCTTATGCGCCAACTCTCAAAGGCTCCGGAGCGTCACACCCCCGCATGGGCCACCTACGAGGAGGCCCATGCCCTCGTGCCGGTTCTGTTTGCCGGGCGTTGGCAATGCAATCGGGAGGGCGATCGGGAAATAATTGCGAAGCTCGCGAGCTCCTCCTACGAGGAGGCTGAGCGAAAGCTGTCCAGATGGCTTAATGTTTCTGATCCGCCGGTCAGGCGGTACGGAGACACTTATGTTCTGACCTCGCCATTGGATGCGTGGCACCAGCTTGGACGCCATGTTCCTCAGCAGGCATGGGAACGCTACCGAGAGGTGGTCGCAACCCTGCTTAGCCGGCGCGACCCGGCACTAGACTTACTACCAGATCAGCGCTGGGCGGCTTCTTTGTACAAGAAGGTACATCCAGAGTCCGACAATCTCCTGGAAGGCCTGGTGGAGCAGTTGGCGCGTTTGGTGGGAGCCGAAGATCGCATCGGCCTCAGCGTCGACCCATGCCCTGCATCAGTCGCACGGCGAATATTGCATGACTGCCTTTTGCCGGCGGATGATGTCGAGCGCTGGATGTCAATCAAGGAACATCTGCCCGATCTCGCCGAGGCCGCTCCTAACGTGTGGCTCGAATCGCTGGATCGACTTCTTGCCAATAATGAGGCGGCCGCGTCGCTCTTTGAAGATGCCGGGTTTTCCAGCACCTCGCCTCATGTCTTCATTATGTTCGCCATAGAACGGCTCCGCTGGTTTCCCGAACATTTCGCGCGATGCGCTGAAGCGCTTGTCAAGCTCAGCAAGCTCGACCCGGGCCATAATTCGTGGCCAAGGCCATCATCCGTTTTCGAAGAGACGTTTTGCCTCTTTAAGCCAGAGAACAATGTTCCGTTTGAGGACCAGTTCACGATCCTCAAAAGCCTAGCAGCACGCCATCCACAATCCATTTGGCCTTTGCTGGTAGCTTTGCTGCCTAAGGATTCATGTCGAGCCGTAAATTACGGACCGCGATTTCGTTGCGTCAGCGTTGAGGTCGATGCTCCAGAAACCTGGGGTGAACTGAATGAGAGAGTTCAACAACTCGTAATTTTGTTAGTTGATCTTGCCGGCGAACAACCAGCTCGATACGCTGAATTGATTAAGGACGTGCATCGTCTCCCGCCGGCGGCAAGATTTACATTGGTAGCCTCTCTGGCGGAGGCTGCTCCTCAGCTTAAGAAGGCGAAACAGGCAACAGAACTCTATTACGAGCTGATGCAACTTGTCTGGCGACACCGACGACACTCCAGCGCTGATTGGGCGCTTCCCGCAGACGAGACAGATCATATCGAGGAGTTGGCGCGAACGCTCCAGCCGGCCGACCCTATCGAGGTCCAGTCCTGGCTCTTCCGCAAACCCTGGCTCCACGTTGACCTCGGATGTAGTCCAGAAAGCCTGCAGGAGAAGCGAGGGGCCGCCGTTAAGGATGGCTCGCGACCGGCGGACTGGAGGCGCTGGCGCGGCTCGCAGCAAAGACCGCCTATCCTGGGCTTATTGGTCGGGCAGCCGTGGCAGCCCTGGCGGCAGAAGAGCAGAGGCGAAACCTGCTTGCCTTTTTCCTCGATCGTGCGGATGGATGCTCGGACACCATCGTCAGGTGCTTTGTCGAAGAATTGTTTAAGGATCAGGGTATCGCGATTTTAGATTTCATTGCCAGATATGCCTGCGGGATGAACGGCAGGTCATTTGGCGTGCTCGCGCGGGGTCTCCCGGCAAATTCAGAGACTTGGGATACCGTCGAAGCACGCGGCGAAGACGCCGACGCGGCATACTGGAAGAGCGATATCTTCTTGGGACAGAATGAACCGGAGATCGAGCGCGCGGTCAGGGCTATGCTTCGCCATAACCAGGTCGCCTTGGCAGTCGAGCATCTCGCGTACTGTAACTGCGAGTTTCCAGCGAAATCATTGTTGAGGTGCTACAACGAGTTCCCGTATATCTAAATGAGTATGATGCTAGTCTCCGAAATGACTACCAACATCGGTTGATCAAAGGGCCGGATGTCGAACGTTTGTTCGAGATGCTCGACGGCAACCTGGATATCTCAGATCAGGACCTCGTGCAATTGGAGATGGCGTTTTCTCCACTGCTCAAACATAGCAATCGTGGACTTCTAGCTACAACAAGATACACGAAACAACATCCGGAATTCTATGTCGAGTTGCTAGGCATGCGATTTAAAAGGCGCGACGGTGAGGAAGACGACGACCTAAGAATGCTATCCAATGAGCGTCGGAGGCATTTGTTCGACGCAGTTTTCCACGTTCTGCACCCATTCAATGCGATTCCTGGTCTCGACGGAACGGGGCCTCAGGCAGCTCAGGATATGCATTCGTGGATCTCTCGGGTGTTCGAAGCCGCCGCCCAAGTGGGGCGTTATGAGATCGCTCAGTTGAAGATCGGCGAAGCATTGGCAAGAGCGCCACTGAGCGAGGGAGAATCATGGCCGCCGGAACAGGTTTGCGATTTCATCGAGGAATTTTGGTCCGACCGCCTTGCAACCGGGTTCCACTGCGGGTGTGTGAATAAGCTTGGAGTTCGGTGGGTCGCTGAGGGTCAGCCCGACAGGGCGCTGGCAGAACAATACGATGCTTGGGCGAAGCACCGTAAGTTCACTCACCCGCGTGTTTGCGCGCTTCTTAAAGAGCTCTCCGATAATTTTGCCCGGGATGCAAGACGCCACAAGATGGACGCCGAGCTGAGACGCCAGATCGAATAGCACTTGGCCAAGGCATCGACCTGCCATTTGGCGGAAGTGCCCGCAGTATCAAGGCGAGCGGACTACACGTTGAAGCGGAACAGCAGGACGTCGCCGTCCTGGACGACGTAGTCGCGGCCTTCGGAGCGCATCTCGGCCGGCCTCCTTGGCCGCCTGCTCGCCGCCGCAGCGCCACGAAGTCGTCGTAGGCGATCGTCTCGGCGCGGATGAAGCCCCGCTCGAAGTCGGAGTGGATGACGCCTGCCGCACCCGGCGCCTTGGTGCCGCGCTTGACCGTCCAGGCGCGGCTCTCCTTCGGACCGGCGGTGAAGAAGGTGATCAGGTCGAGCAGGCGATAGCCCGCGCGGATCACTCGCGTAAGCCCGGTCTCGGTCAGCCCCAGGCTCGCCAGATACTCGGCCCGGTCCGCTGCCGGCAGTTCCGCCACCTCCGCCTCGATGCGCGCCGAGATCACCACCGCCTGGCACCTTCCTCGATCGCCCGCGACGCCACTCTCGTGCGTCCAGGCATTGCCGCTCGGCGGCTTCGCCTCTCATCGACATTGCAGACGTAGAGCACCGGCTTCGCGGTCAGCAGTTGCAGAGCGCGGCGAACGCCTTGCGTTCCTCCTCGGCGACCGGCACGGAGCGGGCCGGGCGGCCGGCGCGCAGCGCTTCCGCCGCTCGCTCGGCGAGCACCAGGCTGTCCTTTGCCTCCTTGTCGCCGCCGCGCGCGCGCTTGACGAGCCCGGTCAGCCGCCGCTCCAGGCTGTCCAGGTCGGCCAGCATCAGCTCGGTGTCGATGATCTCGGCGTCGCGCAGCGGGTCGATCGCGCCCGCGACATGCGTCACGTCGGCATCCTCGAAGCAGCGCAGCAGGTGCAGGATCGGCGTCGACCTCGCGGATGTGGCCGAGGAACTGGTTGCCGAGCCCCTCGCCGCGGCTCGCCCCGGCCACCAGGCCGGCGATGTCGACGAACTCGAGCTGCGTCGGCGTGATCTTCGCCGACTTGGCGATGCGCGGCGATACGCCGCAGGCGCTCGTCGGGAACAGGCACCCGACCGACGTTCGGCTCGATGGTGCAGAACGGGAAGTTGGCGGCCGCGGCCGCGGCGCTCGCGGTCAAGGCGTTGAACAGCGTCGACTTGCCGACGTTCGGCAGTCCGACGATGCCGCAGTTGAAGCCCATCTAGGGCTCGTCGTCGGAAAGAAGGGGGCCACCCCTCACCCGCTCGCTCCGCTCGCCCCCTCTCCCGTCGAGAGAGGGTTGGGGTGAGAGGCCAGCCTGCACCTCCTCGCCCCGGGGAGAGGGCGGGGGTGAGGGCTCGTCGCCTCCTTTCCACCGGGAGAGGCCGGGGTGAGTGGGCCGCCGGCTTCGGCCGCGGCGGGTTCAGCGTCAGCGCCACCTTGCTGGCGAAGGCGGAGGCATCCCCCGCGACGAGCAACGGGGTATGCTCGGCGACAGCCTGCAGCAGCGGGTCCAGCCATTGCCGGTCGGACTCCTCGAAGTCGTCCAGCACATGGCCCAAAACTCGGCGCCTGTCGCCCGGATGGCCGATGCCGAGGCGCACCCGCCAGTAATCCTTGCCGAACAGCGCGTCGATGCTGCGCAGGCCGTTGTGGCCGGCGGCGCCGCCGCCCTGCTTGACGCGCACCTTACCGGCGGCGAGATCGAGTTCGTCGTGGAACACGAAGACGTCAGCCGGCGCGATCTTGTAGAAGCGCGCCGCCGCGCCGACAGAACGGCCGGATTCGTTCATGTATGTCAATGGTTTCAAAGCCAGCGCCTCGCGGCCGCCGATCCGGCCAGTGGCCATCGAACCGTGAAACCGTGACGGGCCGACGGCGAAGCCATACCGGCGGATGATCGCATCGAGCGCCATGAAGCCGATGTTGTGCCGGTTGCCGGCGTACTTCGGCCCCGGATTGCCGAGGCCGGCGAGCAGCACCCGCTCAGACGCCACGGCCGCCGGCCAGTCGCACAGAAACGTCCGAGCTCGGCTCAGGCAGTCTTCTCGGATTCCGCGCTTGCTTCCTCCTGCGCCGGCTCGGCTATCTCCTCGGTGGACGGCGCGGCGATGCTGGCGATAGTCGCCTGCGGATCATCCTCGCCAAACTCGACACCTTCCGGCAGCTTGATCGCATCGGCGTGAATGACGTCGCCGAGTTCCAGGCCGGTGAGATCGACCGTCAGACTCTCCGGAATGGCATCGGGCGAGCAGATCAGATCCAAGGTGTGGTGGACGATGTTCAGCACCCCACCCTTCTTCAACCCTGGGGCCTTGTCCTCATTCTCGAACTTCACTTCGATCTGGACGTGAATGCGCGTCTCGGAGCTGAAGCGCATGAAGTCGACGTGCAGCGGCTTGCCGGAAACGGGATCATGCTGGACCTCGCGGGGCAGCACCCGCTCCCTGCGCGCCGTCGATGGTGATCTCGAAAACGTGCGCCATGAAGCCCGGCCGACGCAGATGCTTCAGCAGCTCCGTGCCGTCGACGGCGATCAGTACCGGCTGCTGCTTATTGCCGTAGATGACCGCTGGGATGCGGCCGGCGCGCCGATTTTCGCGCGCGCCCCCCTTCCCGGCGCGGCCGCGCGGCTCGGCGGCAAGGCTCACGACATCTGGCATCAAATCAACTCCTTCTCGGAAAGGCCTTCGGACGCGGCGACCGCGCCGCGAAGTTAAACAAATGGCGACCGAAGGGCCGGGTGTTTAGCCGAATTCCGCTCAGTCGAACAAGCTGGAAACGGAACTTTCCTCGCTGATCCGGCGCATCGCCTTGGCCATGAGCGGCGCGATCGAAAGCTGCTCGATATTGTGCGACACACGCACCGCCTCGGTCGCTGGGATGCTGTCGGTGATGATCAGCTTCTCGATCGGCGACGCCGATACGCGCGCCACGGCGCCACCCGAGAGCACGCCGTGCGTGGCATAGGCGGCGACCGAGGAGGCGCCGAACTCCATCAGCGCGCGCGCGGCATTACACAGCGTGCCGGCGGAATCGACGATGTCATCGACCAGGATGCAGCGGCGGTCGCGGACGTCGCCGATGACGTGCATAACTTCGGACACTCCCGCTTGCTCCCGCCGCTTGTCGACGATAGCCAGGTCGCCGCCGAGCCGCTTGGCGATCGTTCGAGCCCGGAATACGCCACCGATATCGGGCGAGACGACCAGCAGATCCTCGGAATTGAAGCGCCGCCGGATGTCTTCGGTAAACTCCGGCGCGGAATAGAGATTGTCCAGGGGGATGTCGAAGAAACCTTGGATCTGGCCAGCGTGTAGGTCCAACGTCAACACCCGGTCAGCGCCGGCTACGGTGATCAGATTGGCCACCAGCTTCGCCGAGATCGGCGTGCGCGGGCCGGATTTACGATCCTGCCGGCCATAACCATAGTAGGGAATCACTGCGGTGATGCGTCGCGCCGAGCCGCGGCGCAAGGCGTCCAACGTCACCAGCAGCTCCATGACGTTGTCGTTTGCCGGATAGGAGGTGGACTGGATGACGAACACGTCCTCGCCGCGGACGTTCTCGTGGATCTCGACGAACACTTCCATGTCGGAGAAGCGTCGGATGCTCGCCTTGGCGATCGGCAGGTTGAGATAGGCCGAAATCGCTTCCGCGAGAGGCCGATTGCTGTTGCAGGCGATGATCTTCATGGAGCGAAAGCCAACATGGGTGCGCGCGCGCCTGGCAGTACATCGCCCAGTGGAGGCCGAAGACCCTCGCTACCCGTTCTTCCAGGAGCGGGCGGACTTTAGCAACCTCATCTACCGGATGCAAAGAAGTTGCGCGAGCGTCTATGCCACGGTGCCGCGAATGACCTACCCATCGTACCGCCGCGAAAACGGTCCGCTACGACATCAGTGCGCATGTCGCAACCAGAGCCACCAGCGAGAAGGCGAACAGCATCATCAGATACGGCATCGCCAATCCCGCACTACCATAGCCACCAGCGACCGCACCAGCGGCATGGCTCAGAACTAGGTCTTCGGCGGCCAACCGCTCAGAGATCACCAGGATCGCCCGGAAGTCGTTGACGTTGGTGAGCGTGGGCCCGGTGATCACGGCATCGCCAAGCGCCTCGAAGAAGCCGTGGCCGTCGTTGGCGGCGAGCCGGTCTTTCGGTCTGATGCCCTGCTGCCAAGCGCGAGCGAGGCTGTCCGGGCCGACGTAGGCGCCGGCGATCTCTTCGAGGCCATCGACCCCGTCGGTGTCGCAGGCGATGGCGTGAATGGCGGGATGGCCATCGACAGCGATGCCAAAGGATAGAAGGAATTCGACGTTGCGCCCGCCTCGTCCCTGGCCGCGCACGGTGACCGTCGTCTCGCCGCCGGAGAGCAGCACGCAAGGCGGGGAGAACGGCTGCCCGCGCCGCGTCACCTGCAGCGCCAGGCCGGCCATGACCTTGCCAACGTCCCGCGCCTCGCCTTCGATGCTGTCGCCCAAGATGTGCGCCTGCAAGCCCGCTTCACTTGCCACGGCCGCCGCCGCTTCCAGCGCCATCTGCGGCGTCGCGACCATGCGCACCTCGGCCGACGCCAGTCTCTCATCTCCTGGCTTCACCGTCTCGCCGCGACCGCTCTCGAGAATGTCTTGGGCCGCTTTCGGCAGAGCGATGCCGTAACGGTGCACGATCGCCAGCGCGTCGGCGCAGGTGGTCGGATCGGGCACCGTAGGGCCGGACGCGATGTTTATGGGATCGTCGCCGGGTACGTCGGAGATGAGCAGCGTCACGACCTTGGCTGGATGGCACGCGGCCCCTAACCTCCCGCCCTTGATGCCCGAGAGATGCCGACGCACGCAGTTCATTTCGTTGATGCCGGCGCCGGAGGTGAGCAGGGCGCGGTTCACCGCCTGTTTGTCGTCCAGCGACAGGCCCTCGAGCGGCAGGACCAGCAAGGACGAGCCGCCTCCCGAGATCAGGCAGAGCACGAGATCATCCGCGGTCAATCCGTGCGCCAGATCCAGGATGCGCCGGGCCGCGGTCAACCCCGCGGCGTCCGGCACCGGGTGCGCGGCCTCGACGATCTCGATGCGCTGGCAGGGCACGGCATAGCCGTACCGGGTCACCACCAAACCCGACAGGGGGCCGGGCCAGTGATCCTCGACCGCCTTTGCCATTGCCGCCGAGGCTTTCCCGGCGCCAATCACGAGGAGCCGGCCCGCCGGCGGAGGCGGCAGGTGCGGCGGCACGCAGCGCGCCGGCTGCGCCGCGTCCGACCGCCGCCTCGAACATCCGCCTCAGCAACTCCTTCGGTACGATGGTCATGATCAGTTGCCCGTCTCCGCTTCGAGTCGCGCTCGGATGCTGCGACTCCTTACAGTGAGAACGGCGCGAAACGAATTGCGTCCGCGCAGCCCCATCTCGCCTATTCGTTCTCGGCCTGAATCGAACCGATCACCGCGTCGGTAACCTGTCGGGTGGTAGCCGAGCCGCCGAGGTCCGGCGTGTGCAGCGACGGATCGGCGGTGACGCGCTCGATCGCCCGCATCAGTCCGGCCGAGGCGTCTCTTCTCTCCCAGGTGGTCGAGCATCATACATGCCGTCCAGAACGTCCCGATCGGATTGGCGATGCCCTTGCCGGTAATGTCGAAAGCCGACCCGTGAATAGGCTCGAACATCGACGGGAACTTGTGTTCCGGATTGAGGTTCGCGGTCGGCGCGATGCCCAGCGAGCCCGCCAGCGCCGCCGCGAGATCGGACAGGATATCCGCATGGAGATTAGTGGCGACGATGGTATCAAGCGTCTTCGGCCGCATGACCATGCGCATGGTCATGGCGTCGACCAGCATCTTGTCCCAGGTCACATCGGGGAACTCCGCCGCGACCTCTGCCGCGATATCATCCCACATGACCATACCATGGCGCTGGGCATTGGACTTAGTGACGACTGTCAGCAGCTTGCGTGCGTGCGAGCTAGCAAGTCCAAAGGCAAAGCGCATGATGCGGGTTACGCCGGCCCGGGTGAAAATGGCCACTTCTGTGGCAACCTCCTCGGGCAGGCCGCGCGTCGTCGCGGGCAGCGAGCGGGGTTGATCCCAGGTTGCACCCGCGCCGCGCTCGGCAGGGCCGTTCTAAAACAGCGTTTGACGCATAGCTCTCCCGGCCATCACCAGAAACGGCCGCCCTAGCGGCCCGCAACCGGCGGACGCAGCGATAACCAGCGTACGAAAAATGTGATGCAGGCCGGAACAGCTCCTGACGCTCTCACTGGGCCGCGAGTTGTCCGTCGATTTCGCGCAGACGGTCCTCGTAATAGCGCCGGTGATGCTCCTGCCCAGCCTGCATGGAAACTTCGAACGCGGCGTTGACCGCTCTTCGAGCCTCTTCAAGTTTGGCTCGATCGTGGGTCCGCACTGCCAGCGAAAAAAGCGCGTTGCCGAGGTTGTTCTGGGTCGTCGCCCAGTCGAGCGGCACCCGCTCGCGGGTCCGCTCCTGCAGCGCCGCGCGATAGGCATCGATTGCCTCCTGCAGCCGCTGGGTGTTGCTCTCCCGCTCGCCGAGGCTCGTAAGCGCGGTGCCGAGGTTGTTCTGCGTCATCGCCCACTGCAGCGGCACCCGCTCGCGGGTCCGCTCCTGCAGCGCCGCGCGATAGGCGTCGACCGGGCTCCTGCAAGGGCGCACTTTGCCCCGACTGATCACCGAGCCTCGAAAGCGCGGTGCCGAGGTTGTTCTGCGTCGTCGCCCAGTCGAGCGGCACCCGCTCGCGGGTCCACTGCTGCAGCGCCGCGCGATAGGCGTCGACCGCCTCCTGCAAGGGCGCACTTTGCCCCGACTGATCACCGAGCGTTTGCAGCGCGTCGGCGAGGATGACGAGCGTCGATCCTCGAGTGTCTGCATCCCAACCGGGTCGCACACGGCTCTCATTAAGCAGGCGACGCACGCTGGTGATAAAGGGGGGCAGTCGGTCGGCGACATAGTTCCCTTGCTTGGCGCGGAACTCGGCGTCTCGGGAGGCGATCACCAAGCGGAGGACCTGGGCAAGATCGGACCAAAAAACGTCGGGGAGACGGATCGTCGTGCCGATTTCTGGTTGATACTGCCCGCTCTCTGCCGCGTCGCTGACGATGTGGTGAGAAAGAGTTTGGCGATCTTGTGCTCGGGGTCCAGCACGCTGCCCCAAATCAGCACCGAGGCATCGCTCTGCTGCAGGTACTGCCGAGCCTTCTCGCCGGCCGCAATTTCCTCGTCTTCGCTCATCCGCCGCTCACTCGCCAGCGTGCGATCGAGCGACAGTGTCTGCACGCCGGGAAATTCTCTGAGCACCTCGAAGATTTGATTGCCGACCTTATCGGCTGCGTCGCCTTTGAGTTTGGCAACAAGAACGGAGAAGCGTTTGAGATCGGCCTTCGGTACGGGTTCTCGTGAGGCGAGCTCGATTATGGTGCGCACGCCCGGCAAGTTGCTGACCTTGTCCCACTGGGTCCAGGTGGACAAAGCCGCCAATGCACATGCCAGGACAATCAGCCCATACACGCCGTAGCGCCGGAATACCCACGCGCGGAAATGCTCCCGCGGGTCCGATGCCTTGTCCGACATGATGATGGCCGCCCCGCTTGGCCCGGTTAACGGAAGCTGGTGCCATCATATGCAGCCCGGGCGCAAGCGATGTCCACCCTTATGCAAAGCGCCGGGAAGCGCTCGGGATAGCGCTGAAGTCTCAGGTGGGCGGATTTCGTCAACTGCCGCCGTTCGACTTGCGCGCGTCGAGACGCTTTCCCCCGGCCAACCCGCGTCCGATCGCCAGACCGCAATTCCTTCCCCTTACCTTCCCTTAAATCGGCGTCTCGATGGAGGCTATTCCGTAACTATTTGGAAAGGCGCACTCTTTTACCGTCTGTCCAGCGGAAGACGCAGTACATCCCGTTGCGGGATGACAGGAGCCAAGACCGAGGCCGAGACCCCGGACGGTCTGTGTTTTACCTTGTGCTCCATATCTCTGACATGGTGTCGGTTCATCTTCTACTCGGCGCCGGACTGGAGTTGTGCCGGCTATGGGGCCAAAGCGATCACCGATAGCAACCGCCCGTAGTCGCCGCCACCGGCCAAGGTCGCCCTGCGATAACTGAAGAATCGGTCGGGTTCGGCGAAGGTGTCGTAGGGCAGCACCGAGAGCGACTGGACGCCGAGTGCCGTTAGCTTGCGGGCGACATAGCGGGCAAGATCGAATCGGAAGTGCCCCTCCCGATTGCTCGGCTGAAAGAGATTGACCGCCGCCGGTTCTTCGGCGACGAACGCCGATTGGAACTCCGGCCCGACCTCGTAGGAGTTCATGCCGGATACAGGGTCCTATGGCGGCGCTGATGTGCTGGATGTGCGCCCCCAATTCCAGCATTGCCATCACCGTCGCGGCGAGAATGCCCGACTTGGCGCCGCGCCAGCCGGCGTGCGCCGCGCCGATCACGCCCGCGCGTCCATCTGCTAGCAGCACCGGCGCGCAGTCGGCGGTGAGGATGCCGAGCGCCACTTCCCGGGTTCGACTCACCAGGCCATCCACCCGCGGCCTTGAACCCGCTGGCCATGGCGCGTCCACGACAGCGATGCGCGCCGAGTGGACCTGATAAGCGGTCACCAGAGCGTCCGCCCTCAGTCCGAGCCGCCGTATCGCGAGGCTTCTGTTCTCATGCACCCGCTCCGGATCGTCGCCCGAGCCGAGCCCACAGTTGAGCGACGCGTACAGGCCTTCGCTCACACCGCCCTCGCGAGTGAAAAATCCGTGTCGGACCGCAGGAAGGTCGTTGAGTGATTCGCTTGTCAGCATCCGCTCAACATCGGAATGCGCCCATGCAATCGGGGGGTTGTGCTGATGGCATACGCGCACCGCAAAAAACACACTGTCATCACGTTATTGCATGTGCTTTCATCGTTTGTGCAGCTGCGTAAAACACTCAACGATCCGCAGCGGGAGGGATAAGCCATGACACTACTCCGCTGGCGTGACAGTCTGGCCCTTGGTGTGCCGGTCATCGACAACGATCATAAGCGGTTGTTCGAGCTTCTCAACCGCGTCCGTTTTCTCGAGTTTGCCGGTGATGATTTCGGCGCGGTCGCGGACGCGCTGAGCGAGTTGCTGCTGTACACGCAAACGCACTTCCGCCGCGAGGAGAAGCTGATGCAGCTCGGCAACTATCCAGGCTTCGAGGGCCATCGGCGTGCCCACCGCAAGTTTACCGAGCGTGTCGCCGAGATCTCAGCGGGCTTCCGCGCCAATGCGAAGTCGTTCCGTGTGCACGATGTCTATACGACGTTGGCCGACTGGCTGGTAGACCACGTTCTCGGCACGGACATGCAGATCAAGCCCTATGTCGCTCACTTGCAGGAAGCCCAGGCTGCTTGAGCCCGATCGACGGACCCGTCGGCTCCAAGCTGATCGAGAATCCTCTAGCGGCTGGCTTGAGAGCACCGCGCCGAGCGGTCGGTGGCCGTTGGCAAAGTCGGGCGTTGAATTCGGTTGCGGATTGCTGAACAGGTAAGCAAGATCGCGCGAACAGGATGCGGGCCCCGGCGTCAGAGCATCTAGGCACGCAACCAGGAGCAACGTGAAGGTCGTTATCGACCTTTGCCAATGGCACCCATAGAACGGAGCGCAATCCGTCGCACGAACTGACTCCTGACGAACGACACGAAGTGGCTACCCGGTTCAGAGTGATCCCCAGCTAGTGACTTTCATCGAAACGGATCGGCAGCGGCCGACGGAATACACCCCGCCGGAACGGAGGCCATCGCGCGATCGGCTTTACGACCACCTCGCGCTAGCGATTCTCGTTGTGGTCGCGCTCCTGATAGCCTTCACCTTTCGCGACTACAGCATCTCCACAGACGAAGAGGTACAGAGCACATATGGTCGGCTTTTACTCAGCTTTTACCTCTCCGGACTGGCGGACACACGGGCGTTCAGCTATGAGAATTTGTACCTCTACGGGGGATTGTTCGACCTCATAGCGGCAGTTATCCAGCCATTCTCGCCGCTGCCGGACTTCGAGACGCGTCATCTGCTGTGCACAATATTCGGTGTTCCCGCCATCGTTGCGACTTGGCGCCTGGCACGACTCCTGGCCGGGCCGCGCGCTGGGCTCTGGGCCGTCATCCTCCTCGTGCTCTGCCCGCCATTCTATGGCGCCATGTTCAACAACACGAAAGACATTCCATTCGCCGCCGGGATGACGTGGATGTTGTACCTGTCCTGTCGGTTAATTCCTTCGCTACCGCGCCCTCCTTGGCGACTGGTGGCCTGGCTCGGAGTGGCGGCGGGCGCCAGTCTCGGCATCCGGGTCGGCGCCGTTCTCGGCGGTCTTTATCTGCTGCCGGTAATCGCCCTGCAAGCAATCGGTGTTGCCAGTTGGGGCCGCTGGCGAGCATCAGCCCGCTTCATCGGGATCTTGATCCTGCGGCTTTTTCCGGCAGTAGCAATCGCCGCGGCGCTGATGGCGCTGCTTTGGCCATGGTCGATGATGGCGCCCGGCAACATCCTCCAAGCCGTCCACGACCTTACCGCCCTAGATATTGAAACGGTCTTCGCCGGTCGGCTGCTGGATTTGTATGATGTTCCAGGGTCATACGTGCCGACATATCTCCTGTTGAAGCTGCCGGAAACCATGCTGGCCGGCCTGTTGGCGGCGACGATCGCAGGAGGCGCAGCATCATTTCGCTACCACAGCCTTCTTACATCGGCAAGATGGCAACAGTGGCTTCTCGTCGTGTTGGCTGCCTCGGTGCCAGTCCTCTATGCCGTTTTCGCCTACCCCGCCATCTACAACGGTATGCGCCATTTTCTGTTTGTCGTACCGCCGCTATGCGTCCTCGCAGCGGCGGGTGTAGACCTGTTGCTGATCGCCGTCGGCAAGTGGGCTCGACGCTGGGGAGCGATAGCAATCGCCTCCGTGCTCGCGGTTGGCCTCGTAAAGGATGCATGGGCTATGGTCATGCTGCATCCGCACCAATACGTGTATTACAACCTGCTCGCCGGCGGCGTTTCCGGCGCAAATGGCATATACGAACTAGATTACTGGTCGAACTTCACGCCGGAAGCAATCGCTCGGCTGACTGAATATATAGCGGAGGAAAATGGTGGGCGTTTGCCCAACCGCACTTTCTCGATAGATGTTACTAACTCTTCCTGGCCTTTGAAAGCATACGCGCCACCACAGTTCCGATTGGCGAAAGACTGCTGGAGTGCTGATTTCTTTATTTCTACCACGAACACCAACAATCACAGACGGTGCGACGGCAGAACCATCATCGAGGTGACGCGTATGGGCGTGGTGCTCGGGGTCGTCAAAGATCGTCGCAACCGCGATGCTTTACCGGCCACGACCAGCATCCCCCAGGATACCAGGTAACCGGCACCAGCTTCTATTCCGGTCGTGAACACGCTCCGCGTCTAAAAAGATCTGAAAGACTGTGGCGGTTGGGCTAGCCCGCACGCCAGGTCACGCGATCGCAGGTGTCGTGCACGCGTCTACGAGGTAGACGATGGACCGGTAGGGAACGCCGGCGTGCATCGAGAGGCCGATCTCGCAGGTGCGGCTATGCGAGTAGCCGGCCGTGCATCCCTCGGGCAGCGAATCCTTCAGCATGCGGAGGGCGTGCTCGTTTAGCTCCGGCGTGACAAAACCCTTGTCGCCGGCCCAGCCGCAGCAGCCGACGTTCGGCGGTAGCACAGCCCGGTCGGCGCAGGCTTCGGCGATGGCCCGCAGCTTGCCCTCCAGGCCCATCTTGCGGCCGCTGCAGGTCAGGTGCACCCCGACAGCCTCCGGCCGCTTGCTGAAACGCAGACGATCCATCAGCTTGTCGTGGATGAACTCGACGATGTCCAGCGGCCGCAGCCGCTCGGGCAACATTTGCTTTAGACGATACGAGCAGGGGCTGGTGTCGCAGACGATCGGCAGGCGCCCGTCATCGCTCGCGTCGGCCAACGCCGCGCCGACCTCTTTCGCCTTCTCGTCGGCGGTTTCAGCGAGACCCTTGCTTTCGAACGGCTGACCGCAGCACAGGCCGACTCACGTTCTTCGGATAGACGACGCGGTAACCGGCCTTGCGCAATAGCGCTTCAGTCTTCGCCGGCAACGACTCCTGCTCCGGATCTTCGCGGGCCGGCCCCATGGTGCGGGTGGCGCAGCTCGGCAGATAGACCACGGCCGGAGCATCCGGATCGGCACCGGCGCCGTTCGAGGGTCGGAAGGAAGCCGCCGTCGGCATCGCCCGCGTCCACGCCGGCACCCGCTGGCCGCTGAGGCGACGCATCGTCCGCGAGACGCCTTCCAGCCTTTCCGCGCCGAGCGCCCTACCCGCAAGATCGGCCATTCGCAGGCCCTGGCGAGTAGCGGCAAGCACCGGCCTGTAGTTATCTGCGATCAGATCGGCGATGCGACGGGCGAGTGGCCCCTTCCGTTCGCCGCGCAGCTTCTTGGTCAGCACGCCGGTCTCGATGCCGACCGGGCAGGCGGTGGCGCAGAGCCCGCAGGCGGCGCAGGTTTCCAGCCCCTGATAATCGTAGGACTGGCTCATCGCCGCGGCGCCGGCCTCGTCGCCCACGGCGCGCAAGCGCGAGATCTCGCGCCAGCCGACGATGCGCTGGCGCGGCGTCAAGGTCATCCCCTGCGACGGACACATCCGCTCGCAGAAGCCGCATTCGATGCACTTATCGACGATCGCATCGGCCGCCGGCAGCGGCTTCAGGTTCTTCAGGTGGGCTTGCGGATCGTCGTTGAGGATGACGCCCGGGTTGAGCAGACTCAGTGGGATCGAAGATGCGCTTGATCTCGCGCATCAGTTCATAGGCCTGCGCGCCCCATTCCAGCTCGACGAACGGCGCCATGTTGCGGCCGGTGCCGTGCTCCGCCTTGAGCGAGCCGTCGTAGCTGCCGACGACCATCTCGCAGACAGCGTCCATGAAGCGGCGATAGCGCTCGACCTCGCTGGCGTTGCCGAAATCCTGGGTGAAGACGAAGTGCAGATTGCCTTCGAGCGCGTGGCCGAAGATGATCGCCTCGCGGTAGCCGTGCTCGTCCAGCAGCTCCTGCAGGTCGAGCGGTGGCGGCGGCGAGGCTCTCGATCGGGAAGGCGACGTCCTCGATGATCACCGTCGTCCCGGTCTCGCGCATTGCGCCGACCGACGGGAACATTCCCTTGCGGATGTTCCAAAGCTTGCTCGTACTCGGCGGGAACATCGGTGAAGGCGGCCGGCAGCAGGGTCGGCAGATCGGCCACGGCTGCGCCGATCTCGTCGATGTTGGCCGCAAGCAGTCGCGGCTCTCGGCGCGGGTCTCGACCAGCAGCGCCGTAGCGCCGTCCGGCAGGCCGCGGATGAATTCCGGCATGCCCGGCTTGTCCTCGACCGATCGCAGGCTCGCGCGGTCCATCAGCTCGACCGCGGCGACCGGCGCCGGCTTCAGCCGAATGATCGCGGCGCACGCGTCGACGACGCTGGGAAACAGCATCAGCGCGCTCGCCTTGTCGGCATACTCTGGCACCGTGTGGTAGGTGATCTCGGAGATGAAGCCGAGCGTGCCCTCCGAGCCGATCATCAGGTGCTCCAGGATGTCGAACGGATCGCTGAAATCGACCAGCGCGTTGAGGCTGTAGCCGGTGGTGTTCTTGATCGCGAACTTGCGGCGGATGCGCGCGGCGAGCGTCGGCATCGGCGCGGGTGCGTTCGCCCAAGTCGCGCAGTCGCTCGAGCAGCGGGCCATGCGACCGCGCGAAAGCTGCGCGGCTCGCCGCATCCCGCGTGTCGAGCACCGCGCCGTCGGCCAGCATGATCCGCATGCCGGCGAGCGTGTGATAGCTGTTCTGCGCCGTGCCGCAGCACATGCCGCTGGCGTTGTTGGCGGCGATGCCGCCGATCTTGCAGGCGTCGATCGACGCCGGGTCGGGCCCGATCTTGCGGCCGAAGCGGGCGAGCCGGCGGTTGGCGTCACCGCCGAGCACGCCGGCTGCAGTCGGATGGTCGCGGCGTCGGCGGCGATGTCGATGCCGCCCCAGCCGTCGCCCAGCATCGCCAGCACCGAATCGGTGACCGCCTGGCCCGACAGGCTGGTGCCGGCGGCGCGGAAGGTGACCGGCGTGCCATACCTGCGGCATGCCGCCAGCAGCCGACCGACCTCCGCCTCGTCTTCCACGATGACGACGAGCTGCGGAACCAGTCGGTAGAAGCTGGCGTCGGTGCCGTAGGCAAGCTTCCGCAGCGGATCGCCTATCAGCCGGGGTTCCGGAAAGGTCGTGGCGAGCTCTTGGTAGAGAGCTTCGTAGTTCGGCATATGCGCCGCCGACATCGGGACGGCCGAAGCATCCATGCCCGTTATCTCCCTCGTTAAGTGTTAAGTGGCGGTGCAGGTCAACTCCCGCCCGCCGCTGTTTATTGGCCGTAATCGCCGCGATGCGAGCGACACGGCATGGCAGGAATCATCGCTAATGAGGCGCCGCCACCGGAATCATCCAGGACAGATAGTATGCCTGGATATAGGTGATGATGCCGATCAGGGTGGCGAAGAACAGGCTGTGCTTCAAGGTGAAGCGAAACAGATCGGATTCCTTGCCGACCAGCCCGACGGCGGCGCACGCGACGGCAATCGACTGCGGCGAGATCATCTTGCCCGTGACACCGCCCGTGGTGTTGGCGCCAATCGTAAGGATCGGATTAACGCCGATTTGTTGCGCCGTCACCGCCTGCAGATTGGCGAACAGCGCGTTGCTCGAAGTATCCGAGCCGGTCAGGAACACGCCGAGCCAGCCGAGGAAAGGCGAGAAGAAGGGGAACAGCCCTCCCGACGCGGCAAACGCCAGTCCGAGAGTGGAGGAGATACCCGAATAGTTGGCGATGAAGGCAAAGCCCAGCACCAGACCGATGGTGAAGATCGGCTTCATCAGCTCGCGCAACGTCTCGACAAAGGTCTCGAAGAACATCTTGACGCCCACGCCGAGGATTAACGCCGAGATGATCGCCGAGACGAAAATCGAGGTTCCGGTGGCCGCCAGCATGTCGAACTTGTAAACGGCGGGGTACGGCGTCGGCTTGCCGACGATGGGCACATCGCGCATCACCTGGTTGTCGAGGCCGGGGATATGCCAGGAGGGAGAGAAGGCGGACAGAGGACCGTTCTTGGTGGCGTCGAACAGGTCCTTGAAGGCGGGTAGGGTCCATATCGTGACCATGATGGTCAGGACGATGAACGGCGACCATGCCTTGACAATCTGCCCCAGACTATAGCTGCCCCCCGGAGCGCCCGCTCCGCCAGCCGTCGCCTGCGCGCCGACGCTCTGGAAGGAGAACGCGTTGACCGGATGCCACACCTTCAGGAACAGCGCCAAGCACACCAAGCTAAACAAGGCCGAGGTGATGTCCGGCAACTCGTAGGCCCAGAAGTTCGAGGTGAAGAACTGGCAAACGGCGAAAGATAAACCGGCGACCAGAAGCGCCGGGAATGTCTCCCTCACCCCGCGCGCGCCATCCATGATGTAGACGAGCCAGATCGGCACGAACAGCGCCAGCAGCGGCAACTGACGCCCGGCCATTTGACCGATCAGAAATGGATCGGTGTTGGTCACCCTGCCCGCCACGGTGATCGGAATGCCGAGCGCGCCGAAGGCGACTGGCGCGGTGTTGGCGATGAGACACAGACCCGCCGCGTAAAGCGGATTGAAACCGAGGCCGACCAGCAAGGCTGCGGTAATCGCGACGGGCGCGCCGAACCCAGCCGCTCCCTCGAGAAATGCGCCGAAACAGAAGCCGATCAGCACCATCTGCAAGCGTTGATCGGCGGTAATGGTCAGCACCGAGGAACGGATGACATCGAACTGTCCGGTCTTGACCGTGAGTTTGTAAAGGAAGACGGCGGCGACGATGATCCAGGAGATCGGCCACAGGCCGAAAATAAAGCCGTCACCGGTCGCGGCCAGCGCCATCGACGTCGGCATCCCGTAGGCCAGGATGGCGACGAGTACCGCCAGCGCCACTGTGATGAGAGCGGCGATGTGCCCCTTCATCCGCAACACCGCCAGCGCGATAAAGAAAAACACGATCGGGATGACCGCTACCGCCGCCGACAGCCATAGGCTGCCTCCTACCGGATCATAGTCCTGAGTCCACGTCGGCATCCTTGCTTCCTCCCTGCGATGTTTCCCACACATTTTGACAAAGGACACGAATGCAGTATTCGTGTATCCTCGCTCGCCTTTCAGCCGAGTTAGCCTTCACCTCGCAAGTTAGGATGATGTTAACAGTTCGTCATCATTATTGTTTGCATTTGCATGCGTAAACGGCGAGGACATGCAATAAAGTTTGTCGCATTCTATTTCGCCCCGCTTGAAGAACCC
>CAWAYT010000042.1:0-90242 GCA_963786265.1 uncultured Alphaproteobacteria bacterium | reverse complement strand
GCGGCGGAGCCCAATACGACGATCCGCAATTCTGCTCGGCCTTATTCCGCTCCGCGCTTGTCCCCGGCCGAAGTCAGCCAACGCTCGGCCCTGCCGCTACAGCGTGGCGCAGGCGTAGCAGTTGATTTCCATGCCGACGGAAATCTCGATCACTCGCGGTGCCATCCACTTGCGCATTGCTTCATCTCCCTCGTCATCGACTTGTGACAGGTCCGATGCCGGACTTTGATCAGCGGAGTTATGTTAGCATGAAAGCTAAGCCGCTAACCATAGGTCGGAGGCCGGGTCGCTCTCGGCAAGCAATAAAGATGAAGCAGGAGCCGCCGCAACGTGGTTAGCACCCGGCACACCCGTCCTTATCAGCGCGCCGATAGCCGGTGAAGGATCTCTCTCCCGAGCGAATTCTACTTGCCGTAAACGAACTCAGCTTTCGCTACGCCGGTGGGTTCGCGCTGGAACGCGTGTCCTTCGACGTCCGAGCAGGCGAGTTCACCGCTCTGCTCGGCCCGAACGGCGCCGGCAAGACGACGCTGTTCTCGTTGATCACACGGCTGTTCGAAGCGCCGGCGGCACGATCGCGGTCGCCGGAGCGGACCTGCGCCGCGAACCCGCGCGGGCGCTCGCCGCATATCGGCGTCGTGTTCCAGCAGCCGACGCTCGACCTCGACCTGACCGTGCAGCAGAACCTGCTCTACTTCGCCGCGCTGCACGGCCTCGGCCGCGCGCGCCGCGAGCAGCGCATCGACGGCCGAGCTGGACCGGCTCGACCTGGACGAGCCAGCGTCGGGAACGCGTCGCGCCAGCTTGAACGGCGGCCACCGCCGCCGGGTGGAACTGGCGCGCGCGCTCCTGCACCGGCCCGACGCTGCTGCTGCTGGACGAGCCGACGGTCGGCCTCGATGTGCCCAGCCGGCGGCAGCATCGTCGAACACGTGCACGAGCTGTGCCGCGACCAGGGCATGGCGGTGCTGTGGGCGACCCACCTGATCGACGAGGTCCACGCCGGACGACGACGCGTGGTCGTGCACCACAGGCCGGGTCCTGGCCGACGGCAGGGTCGCGAAGTGGTCGCGGCAAGCCGGTGCGCAATTCATCGGCGCAGCCTTGCAGGCCGCTCATCGCGCCGCGCTGCCGATGCCGGCTGGCGGCATGAACGCCCTGCACTACGGCTGCGCTGCCTGCACGGCATCGTCACGCGCGAGGTGCTGCGCTTCCTGCACCAGCGCGAGCGGTTCCTCGCGGCGCTGGTGCGCCCGCTGGCTCTGGCTGCTGGTGTTCGCCGCCGGCTTCCGCTCGCGCTCGGCGTCTCGATCATCCCGCCCTACGAGACCTACATCCCCTACGAGGTCTACATCGTGCCCGGGCTGGTCGGGATGATCCTGCTGTTCAACGGCATGCAGAGCTCGCTGTCGATGGTCTACGACCGCGAGATGGGCAGCATGCGGGTGCTGCTGGTCGAGCCCGCTGCCGCGCTGGTTCCTGCTGGCCTGCAAGCTGCTGGCCGGCGGTCGCCGTGTCGATCGCTCCAGGTCTACGCGTTCCTGGCTATCGCCTGGCTTCGGGATCGATCTGCCGCCGGCTCGGGCTATCTGACCGTGCTGCCGGCGCTGGTGCTCGGCGGGCTGATGCTGGGCGCCCTGGGCCTGCTGCTGTCGTCGACTGATCCGCCAGCTGGAGAACTTCGCCGGCGTCATGAACTTCGTGATCTTCCCGATGTTCTTCCTGTCCTCCGCGCTCTATCCGCTGTGGAAGATGCAGGAGGCCAGCGTGCTGCTGTGCCAGATCTGCTCGCTCAACCCGTTCACCCAGGCTGTCGAGCTGATCCGCTTCGCCCTCTATGGCGAGCTGAACCTGAGGCGCTCGGCTCGACGCTGCTGACCCTGGTGATCGCGCTGGGGCTCGCGATCCGTGGCTACAGCCCTGCGAAGGGGATGATGCCGCGTAGGGCGGGAGCTGCCCGCGGCGGAGACTAGGCGCTCTCTGCTGTTCGCCACCGGGCCAAAACCTTTTTAGGCCTGGTGAAGCGAGTTGCAACTAACCGCACTGCGCGCGGTGGCGCAGCAGGTGGTCGGCCAGCACCAGGCCAGCATCGCCTCGGCGACCGGCACGGCGCGGATGCCGACGCAGGGGTCGTGGCGGCCCTTGGTCGACGATCTCGGCCTCCTCGCCGCTGACGGTCGACGGTGCGGCGCGGGCGCAGGATCGAGCTGGTCGGCTTGACCGCGAAGCGGGCGACGATGTCCTGGCCGGTCGAGATGCCGCCCAGGATGCCGCCGGCGTTGTTGGAGAGGAAGGCACGGCCGGCCGTCGCGCATCGCGCATCCCGTCGTTGTGCTCCGCGCCTGACATCGCCGCCGCGGCGAAGCCGTCGCCGATCTCGACGCCCTTCACCGCGTTGATGCCCATCATCGCCTTGGCGAGGTCGGCGTCGAGCTTGTCGTAGACCGGCTCGCCCAGGCCCGACGGGCACGCCCGTCGCCACCACCTCGATGACGCCGCCGGCCGAGGAGCCGGCCTTGCGCACGCTCGTCGAGGTACGCGGCCCAGTCTCGGCCGCCGCCGCGTCGGGGCGCCAGAACGGGTTGCGCTCGATCTCGTCCCAGTCCCAGCCGGCGCGATCGATCGGCGTGCGGGCCGATCTGCACCAGTGCGCCGCGGATGCGCGACGCCCTCGCCCAGCACCTTGCGGGCGACGGCGCCGGCCGCGACCCGCATCGCCGTCTCGCGGGCGCTGGAGCGGCCGCCGCCGCGATAGTCGCGGATGCCGTACTTGCGCCTGATAGGTGTAGTCGGCGTGGCCGGGGCGGAACTGGTCCTCGATCGCCGCAGTAGTCCTTCGAGCGCTCGTCCTCGTTGTCGATCAGCAGCGCGATCGGCGTGCCGGTGGTCAGCCCCTCGAACACGCCGGACAGGATCTGCACCTGGTCCGGCTCCTGCCGCTGGGTGGTGAAGCGCGACTGGCCGGGCCGGCGGCGGTCGAGCCAGGGCTGGATGTCGGCCTCGGCCAGCGGCAGGCGCGGCGGCAGCCGTCGACGACGCAGCCGATCGCCGGCCCGTGGCTCTCGCCCCAGGTGGTGACGCGGAACAGCTGGCCGAAGCTGTTGCCCGACATCCCGGGCGCTGCGGCTTGAAGTCCTCCAGCATCTCGCGAATCGGCTCCGCCGCGTCGACCGCCTTCATGCCGACGACATGGTAGCCGCAGTCGACGTGGTGCACCTCGCCGGTGACGCCGGCGGACAGGTCGCACAGCAGATAGACGCCGGCGCCGCCGACTTCCTCGATCGTGACGTTGCGCTGCAGCGGCGAGTTGTGCTGGTTCCACTTCAGGATGTAGCGGAAGTCGCCGATGCCGGAGGCCGCCAGCGTCTTGATCGGCCCGGCCGAGATCGCGTTGACGCGGATGTTCTCGCTGGCCGAGGTCCGCCGCCAGGTAGCGCACGCTGGCCTCCAGCGCCGCCTTGGCGACGCCCATGACGTTGTAGTGCGGCATCACCCGCTCGGCGCCCATGTAGGTCAGGGTCAGCAGGCTGCCGCCGGCCTTCATCAGCGGCACGGCCCGCTGGCAGACGGCGGTGAACGAGTAGCAGGAGATCAGCATCGTTGCGCTGAAGTTCTCGCGCCGTCGTCTCGAGGTAGCGGCCCTTCAGCTCCTCCTTGTCGGAGAAGGCGATGGCGTGGACCACGAAATCGAGCCGCCCCCACCGTTCGTCCGAGCGTCTCGAAGACGGCGTCGAGGCTGGCGTCGTCGGTCACGTCGCAGGGCAGGACCAGGTCGTGCAGCCGATCGACTCGGCGAGCGGCCCGACCCGCTTCGTCAGCGCCTCGCCCTGGTAGGTGAAGGCCACCTCGGCGCCGTGCGCGTGCACCGCCTTGGCGATCCCCCAGGCGATCGAGCGGTCGTTGGCGACGCCCATGACCAGGCCCTCTTGCCGGCCATCAACGGTGCGTGTGCGCTCATCGGATTATCATCTTCCGGTTGCCCCGCGCATCACGCTTATCCATAACAAGCCGGCACAGCGGCGCAAGGCCATATCGGAAGGCCGGTGCGCGTCAATCTCGCAGCGCCCGCCGCGAAGATAACGCGGCGGCTCTCAGCTCGGCTTTCGCGCCGAGGCGTGCCCTGAGTTCCACGCGCATCGGCTCCGGCAGTGCGGCGAAGGCCTCCTCGACGCGCTTCAGGACGCGGCGCGTCGCGTAGAGCTGGTCAAGTAGCGTCAGTACCACATCGAGCGCGTCGTCGTTGACCAGAAACTCCTGACGCAGTTCGCGGATAAGTCCGATGCGCGCCTCGTCCGCCTCGTCGAAGATCGGGCCCTGCGGCGTTGTCCGCGGGCGGACCCAGCGCTGCTCGATCCAGGCTTGCAGCTCGATCCGATGCAAGTGATGGACGCGGAGAATGTCCTCGAAAGTCGGCATGGCTCGCTCTCAACGCACCGGGTAGGGATGTTTCGGGCCCCAGTCCTCGACGAAGCGCGTCCAGATCCGCATCCGGCGGATCGGGAAGCACCACCTTCAAT
The DNA here is from genome assembly GCA_963786265.1 of uncultured Alphaproteobacteria bacterium. GTDB lineage: Bacteria > Pseudomonadota > Alphaproteobacteria > Rhodospirillales > Defluviicoccaceae > Defluviicoccus. The sequence goes on along the minus strand of CAWAYT010000042.1, from coordinate 85,725 downwards.
GTTACGTAGTGGTCGCCGCGGTTGCCGCCGGCGGGCGGTGGCGCGCCTTTGCCGCGCACGCGCAGCTTGGTGCCGGTATTCGAGCCTTTCGGCACGGTCATGCTGACGGTTCCGTCGACGGTCGGCACCTCGATGCGGCCGCCCAGCACCGCCTCGGCGAGGGTGACCAGAAGCTCGGCGTAGATGTCGTTGTCCTTGCGGGTGAACTGTGGGTGCGGAGCGGACCTTGATCTCCAGGAGCAAGTCGCCGCTCGAACCACCGCCCGGGCCGGCAGCGCCCTGCCCCTTCAGCCGCAAGGTCTGGCCGTCGGTAGTGCCTGGGGGAATGGTCACCTTCAGCCGCCGGCCATCCGACAGGAGCAGTTCGCGCTGCGCGCCGTTGACGGCATCGAGAAAGTCGACCTCGACCGGCTGCTGCAGGTCGGCCCCTCGCATCTTGCGGGCGTCCCGCCGCGCGCCGCGGAACAGGTCGGCGAAAACGTCCGCACCACCCAAGTCGTAGAAGAATTCGTTCGGGTCGGCATAGCGGGCGCCACCGGGCCCCGCCTCGGCGTAGTCCCGGTAGAAGCGGCGCTCCGCCCGCGGCGCGCCGGACGCGTCGATCTCGCCGCGATCGTAGGCCGCCTTCTTCTCGGGGTCCGACAGCAAGTCGTAGGCGGAAGCCACTTCCTTGAAGCGCTCCTCCGAAGCCTTGTCGCCGGGGCGCAGGTCGGGATGGTGCGTCCGCGCCAGCTTGCGGTACGCCTTCTTGATTTCCTTCTCGCTGGCGCCCTTGGGAACCCCGAGGACTTCGTAGGGATCGCGCATGACCTATTCCGTCAACGCCGGTTCGGCGGTCGATAGCCGAGCGCAGAACATTACGTCGCGATGAAGTCGTAGAGAAGCTTGCCGTTCAGCGCAATGATCAGCGCCGCCACCACCCACGCGGTGGCGCCCAGCAACCGCGGGCTTGCGAAGACACCCATCTTAGCGCGGTCGGAGGTGAACTGGACCAGCGGCACGACGGCGAACGGCAGCTGCATGCTCAGGATGACCTGGCTGAAGACGAGCAGCTTGGCGGTGCCGCTCTCGCCGTACCAAGCGGCGACCAGCACCGCCGGAATGATGGCCAGCAGGCGCGTGGCGATCCGGCGCAGCCACGGCGGCAGACGGACGCGGAGAAATCCTTCCATGACGACCTGACCGGCCAGGGTGGCGGTGACGGCGGAGTTCTGCCCGGACGCCAGCAGCGCCACGGCGAACAGCGTGCTCGCCAGCGGCGCCCCCAGCATCGGCGCCAGCAGCATATAGGCCTCCTGGATTTCGGCGACTTCGGTGCGCCCCTGCGCATGGAAGACCGACGCGGCGAGGATCAGGATGGCGGCGTTGACGAGCAGCGCCAGCATCAGGGCGACGGTAGAGTCGATCGTCGCGAACAAGATCGCCTGTCGCTTGCCGCTCGTCGTCGGCTCGAAGCGCCGCGTCTGCACGACGGCGGAGTGCAGATAGAGGTTATGCGGCATCACCGTCGCGCCGAGGATGCCGATCGCGATGTACAGCATCTCTGGGTTGCGTGACGATCTCCGGGGTCGGCAGAAAGCCGGCAAGGACGTCGCTCAGGGCGGGCTGCGCCATCGCGATCTCGACGACGAAGCAGCCCGCGACGATCAGCAGCAGGCTGAGGACGAAGGCCTCCAGATAGCGGAAGCCCCGCTGCTGCAACAGCAGGATGATCAATACGTCCAAGGCGGTCAGACAGACGCCCAAGACCAGCGGGATTGCCAAACAGCAGTTGCAGGGCGATGGCGGTGCCGATCACCTCGGCGAGGTCGCAGGCGATGATCGCAAGCTCGCAGAGAAGCCACAGGGCGAGGGCCACCGGCGGGGAATAATGGTCGCGGCAGGCCTGCGCGAGATCCCGACCGGTCGCGACGCCGAGTCGAACGGAAAGCGCCTGCAGCAGGATCGCCATGAGGTTGGAAAGCAGAATGACGAACAGCAGAGTGTAGCCGAACGCCGAGCCGCCGGCGATGTCGGTCGCCCAGTTGCCCGGATCCATGTAGCCGACGGCGACCAGATAGCCCGGCCCCGCGAAGGCGAACAGGCGGCGCCATAACGATCCACCTTTTGCCACGGGCACACTGCGGTGCACCTCCGACAGGCTCGGCGTCAGAGCGGTGGATCGCCATGCGGAATCGGGAGACGACACGTCAGCGTCCGGCAAGCGGCCTCTCGGTTCTTGTTCGTCAGGACTCAATCAAGTGGCCGCGACGTTGCTTCAGGCCCCTCATGAGAGGGGCGCCGGTTGCTAGCCGGCGCCCCTGATCGGAAAACGACAAGCGCGAAGCTCCGTTGAAGCGCTCCGATATTACCGATCGACCAGCTTGGTCGATCCGGCGCCTGGCCCGGCCCCCAAATCCGCGCCGGTGGTTGGGTTCTTGTCGGTCTTCGAGAAGGTCCGCGAAGCCGCCTTTGTCGCCAGCGTCGCCTCATCCGCCGACAGCATCACCAGCGCGTCTCCCTCGCCGCCGTCAACCGGCCCCTGCTTTTCCGGATCGGCGATGAACTCCCACTCCTTGCCCTCGTTCCAGGGGCCCCGCCCATCGCCTGGCCCGTGCGACATGTTGTAGTACTTGTCCGTGAACTCCGGCATGCCCGGCAGCTTGCCCGGCGGGAAGTTCGGCTCGATGGCGTAGAGCGCCTTCTCGAACGACTTCTGGTGCGCGATCTCGCGCGTCATCAGAAAGCCCAGCGCCTCCTTGACGCCGGGATCGTCGGTGACGTTGATCAGCCGCTCGTAGACGATCTTCGCGCGCGATTCGGCGGCGATGTTGGAGCGCAGGTCGGCTGTTGGCTCGCCGATGGTGTCGATGTAGGCCGCCGTCCAGGGCACGCCGCCGGAATTGGTGAGCGGGCGCTCCGCCGCCGTAGAGGATGGAGAGGGTGTGGCTCTCGCCGCCGTGGAAGACGTCGCGCATCAGCTCGCCCTGTTCGAGCGTCCCCTCGGCCAGCTTCGCCTTGACGCCCTTGTTCAGCATCGACGACGATGCTGCCGATCACCTCGAGATGACTGAGTTCCTCGGTGGCGATGTCGAGCAGCATGTCCTTTCGCTTCGGATCGTCTTCGGATATGGCCTGGGTGAAGTAGCGCATTGCCGCCGCAAGTTCGCCTTGCGGGCCGCCGAACTGCTCCAGCATGAGTGTCGCCAAGCGCGGATTGGGTTCCGAGACCCGCACCGTGTACATCAAACGCTTATTGTGAACAAACATCGAAACGCTCCTGAAGACGATTCCACCAAGCCGCGGCAGCCCAAGTACACGGCGCGTTCGTCAGGCCTTGACCAGACGTGACGTGTGCTCCGCATGCTGACCGGCCCGGCCCGCCGGCACAGACACTCCGCGGATGCAGCGTACCACTGCTAAGAATGCGACTTATTGAGATACAATTCGCTCGGGCGCGAGGTTCCCACGCGCAGTGCGATTCCTCGAATCGCAAGCTCGGGAATCGCGAGTTTGGGAACCGCGAGTCTGGAGCCGGAGGGCTGCCTCGGCTGGGCAAGGGTGCTAAGATCCGGGCACTCGCCCACTGTCCGATCGGCTGCTGGAATCGTGTCCATGAGCATTGACCCCAACCGGGACCCGATCGAGCAGTTCAAGGCCTGGCTGGCCGAAGCCGAGCGGAGCGAGCCCAACGACCCAAATGCGATGGCGCTGGCCACCGCCACGCCGGATGGCATCCCCTCGGCGCGCATGGTGTTGCTTAAGGGCGTCGATGCCGATGGCTTCGCCTTCTACACCAACCTCGGCAGCCGCAAAGCCCTCGAGCTCGCCGCCAACCCCCGGGCAGCGCTCTGCTTCCAGTGGAAGTCGTTGCGCCGACAGGTTCGCGTTCAGGGAGGGGTCACGCCGGTCCAGGACGGAGAGGCGGACGCCTACTTCGCTACCCGCGCCAGGGTCAGCCAGATCGGCGCCTGGGCGTCGAAGCAATCGCAGCCATTGATCGGCCGTTTCGAACTGGAGGCTCGCGTCGCCAAGTATACAGCGAAATTCGCCTTGGGAGCGGTGCCCCGGCCGCCGCACTGGTCGGGCTACCGGGTCATTCCGGATAGCGTCGAGTTCTGGGAGGACAGGCCGTTCCGGCTGCACATGCGCTTCTTGTTCCGGCGGACGCCGGACGGGTGGAACGCGCAGGAGATTTATCCGTGAGGGACTGCCGAAATCCCGATCGGGACGACTACCGTGCTGACCGGCGAGCCATCGGGCCGGCTGAAGAAGGTGGCGGCCATCGCGGCGGTCGCGGTGGCGGCGGTTCTGATATGCGCCAAGGCCGTTGCCTACTTCGCGACCGGCTCGGTCAGTTTGCTGTCGACGCTGGTGGATTCGCTGCTCGACCTCGCGGCCTCGATCATCAATCTGATCGCTATCCGGCACGCCGCGCAGCCGGCTGACCGGGAGCATCGCTTCGGCCACGGCAAGGCGGAGCCGCTGGCCGGGCTCGGTCAGTCGACCTTTATCGCCGGCTCGGCGGTGTTCCTGTTGGTGCAGGCCGGCGAGCGTCTCGTGCAACGGCAGCCGATCAGCAACGAGGCGATCGGCATCGGCGTCATGGTGCTGTCGATCGTGCTGACACTGGGATTGGTGCTGTTGCAGCGCAGGGTGATCCGAACGACCGGATCCCTGGCCATCAGCGCCGACGCCCTGCATTATAGATCGGATCTGCTGGTCAACCTCGGGGTGATCGGCGCTCTGCTGCTGTCGACTCAGCTCGGCTGGAGACTTGCCGATCCGCTGTTCGCCATCGGTGTTGCCGTCTACATCCTCTACTGCGCCTGGCGAATCTTCTCCGGGAGCTTTCATCTGCTGATGGACCGGGAGTTGCCGGATGCGGATCGCGCGAGGATCAGGAGCATCGCCTCGGCGCACCCGTCGGTGTTCAGTATCCACGATCTGCGCACCCGATCCTCCGGCACGCAAGCGTTCATTCAGTTCCATCTCGAGCTTGACGGCAATCTCACGCTGATCGATGCCCACACGATCGCGGATTCGGTGATGCGGGATGTCGAACGCGCCTTTCCCAACGCCGAGGTATTGATCCATCAGGACCCGCACGGGATTCCGGAACCGCGCGCGAAGTTCGATTAGCGATTTGATCGGCGGGGTGAGTTCAACAATCGTTAGGCAATCTCGCGCTGGCCCGCATCGCGCACCTTACTCACAGATGGGGGACAATCGTTGATCGTCGAAGACCAAAGCGAAGTTATCGCCTTCCTATCGCAACCGGCCGCATATGGCGCCCATGTGAGCAGTGTCGAGCGTTGCGAGACGCACGCCTCGATCATCTTCCTTACTGATTCGACCGCCTACAAGTTGAAGCGAGCGGTTCGCTTTCCGTATCTCGACTATTCCACGCCGGAGCGGCGGCGGCGGTTCTGCGAAGCGGAAGTTCAGGTCAATAGGCGAACCGCGCCCGATCTCTACCGGGGCGTCGTCGTTGTCGTTCGCCGCGAGGATGGCGCACTGGCGCTGGGCGAGCGGCGGCGTACCGCTCGACTGGCTTGTCGAGATGCAGCGGTTCCATGAGAACGCGTTGTTCTCGCGGCTGGCTGACGCCGGCCGCCTCGACCGCTTCGCGATGGAGAACCTGGCCGACTCGATCGCCCGCTTTCACGGACAAGCCGAACCCCGCTCCTCCTCTGGAGGCGCATCCGGCATCGCCCGTGTCCTCGACAGCAATCGGTCGTGCTTCGCCGACAGCGATCCCAAGAATCCTCGATCCTCAGCGAACGGCCCGCTTGGTGGAACTCGCGCGGAACGCGTTCGAGGCCGCCGCGCCGCTGCTCGACCGCCGCCGCGACGAAGGCCGCGTCCGCCACTGCCATGGCGATCTGCACCTCCGCAACATCATCGTCCACAACGGTCAGGCGGTGCTGTTCGACGCCATCGAGTTCGACCCGGCGTTCGCCGAAATCGACGTGCTATACGACCTCGCGTTCCTAGTCATGGACCTGGAGTTCCGGGGTCTTCCACACCTCGCGAGCATCGTCTTGAACCGGTACCTCGACAATACCGGCGACGTGGCGGGGCTGCCGGCGTTACCGCTGTTCCTGTCGACGAGGGCGGCGATCCGCGCGCACATCGACGCCGTGGCCGCGAGCAATCAATCGGAGCCGCAAAATGCCGCCGAACTGGCCGATGCGGCTCGCCGGTATCTGCGGTGGGCGCTCGCTTTTCTGCGATCGGAAAAGCCGCGCCTGATCGCCATCGGCGGGCTGTCCGGATCGGGCAAGTCGAAGCTGGCGCGTCAGCTGGCGCCACTTCTTGGACCGGCTCCCGGCGCCCGCGTGGCGCGGACGGACTCGACCCGCAAGCGGCTCGCCGGGGTCGCGCTCGGTACGCGCCTGGGCGCTCAGGATTACAGCAGCCGGATGAGTCGGCGCACCTATGAGGCGGTCTATGACGAAGCACGGCAAGCTCTCGCGGCCGGCCGTTCAGTGATCGCCGACGCGGTGTTCGCCGGTCCCGAGGAACGCGAGGCGATCGCGCGGACGGCAAGCGAGGCCGGCGTTGCGTTCCAGGGTCTGTGGCTAGACGCGGCGCCGCCCGTGCTGGAGCGCAGAGTGACAGGGCGACGCAAAAACGTTTCGGATGCCACCGCGGAAGTGGTTCGGTTACAGCTCGAGTATGATCTGGGCGCGATCGATTGGGCCCGGCTGGACGCCTCCGGCGAGGGAGACGAGACCCTTCAGGCGGCTTGTGCTCTGCTAGGCCTGAAAACCGTGCCTCGGGAGGCTGTTCTTCGAGACGCGACACCGCCATGATGGAGCCCATCAGAAACGGGGGCGACATATGACCATTCGCAAGATCCTGGCGCCGGTCGACGGCTCCGAAGCCAGCCGGACCGCCCTACAATCAGCCTTCCTGGTCGCCAAGAGGTTCCAGGCGCACGTGCTCGCCTTGCATGTCAGGGTGGAGCCGACCCAGGCGGTTCCGTTCGTCGGCGAAGGGATGTCCGGGGCACTGGTCCAGGAACTGATCGAGCTGACCGAGCGCGAGGGCGCCAGCCGGGCAGCCGCGGCGCGGGAGATTTTCGACCGGCTGCAGCTCGGGGCCGGCATTCCAAAGAGGTTGGCGCCGGGCGCTGGTGGCCCCTCCGCGGAGTGGGCGGAGAGCGTAGGACGAGAGGATGACGCGCTGGTCCGGCAGGGCCGGCTTGCCGACCTGATCGTTGTCGCCCGTCCTGCCGCCGATCCCGACGGCCTCGGCCATATGACCTTGAGCAGAGCGCTGTTCGAGACTGGCCATCCGGTGCTGGTGGCAAGCCGCGAGCAAGCCGAGACGCTCGGCCGGCGCATCGTTATCGCCTGGAATGGCGGTGCACAAGCTGCCCGGGCGATCACCGCCGGATTGCCATTCCTCGAGGGCGCCGAATGGGTGACGGTGATCCGGGTTGGCGACGAGCGCGACGATCAACACGGCGTCGCCAACGTCGCCGAGTATCTCGCCTGGCACGGGATCGCGGCGGAGACGCATGCCATCTCCGGCCGCGGTTCGGTTGGCGAAGCGCTGACCGATGCCGTCGCTGCCTCGGGCGCCGATCTCGTCGTCATGGGCGGCTATTCGCACAGTCGCCTGCGCGAGCTGATTCTCGGCGAAGTCACTCGCCACATGCTGCAGAAGGCGTTGTCCGCCGCTGCTGCTTGCACATTAGCGTACGCCAGCGATGAACGAAGGATTCGAACGCTCTAGCGAGCGACGCCATAGATGAGCGGCGGCGAGACGGGCAACCGGCGGACGGTGATCATCACCGGCGCCAGCCGGGGCATCGGCCATGCCGCCGCCAAGACCTTCCTCGAGCGGGGCTGGAGGATCCTTACCTGCTCGCGCGACGAGGCGCCCCCGGAGTGTAAACGCGACGTCAACTGGACATGCCACATTCCGACCGACTTGGCGGACGCCGCGAGCCTCGCCCGCTTCATCGACGAGGCCAACGAGGTGCTCGCGGACGGGCCGTTGCACGCGCTGGTCAACAACGCGGGAATGTCGCCGAAGACGCCGATCAAAGAGCGGCTGGGCTGCCTGAACGGCGATCTCGACGCGTGGCGCGAGGTCATCGAGATCAATTTCTTCGCGCCGTTGCGGCTGGCGCGAGGGTTTGCCAAGGCGCTGCATCGAGGCAAAGGCGCCGTCGTCAACGTCACCTCGATCGCCGGGCACGTTGTCCATCCCTTTGCCGGCTCCGCCTACTCGATCTCCAAGGCGGCGCTTTCGGCGCTTACTCGGGAGCTCGCTCACGAGTGCGCGGCGCTAGACATCCGAGTCAACGCGGTCGCTCCCGGCGAAATCGAGACCGACATGATCCAGCCGGAGTACGAGGTGCTGATCCCGCGCATCCCATTGGAGCGGATGGGCACGCCGCAGGACGTGGCCAGCGCCATCTATTTTCTTTGTTCGGAGGACGCCGGCTACGTCACCGGCAGCGAGCTGTGGGTGACCGGCGGTCAACATCTCTATTGACCGCGTCGGCGCCAGGGGCCACCGCGCCGGACCCGCGGGAATGGGTCGGCGCTACGACGAAGACAGCCTGCCGGCGATATCGGCGACGTGTCTGCCCTGGAATCTCGCCCCCTCGAGTTCGTTGGCGGCGGGCTGACGCGACCCATCGCCATCGGCGATGGTGGAGGCACCGTAGGGCGAGCCGCCCCTGATTATGTCAACTCCCGTTTGGCCCTTGAAAGTGTAAGGCAAGCCGACGACGACGAATCCAAGGTGCAGCAACGCGATGTGGAACGACAGGATCGTCGACTCCTGCCCGCCATGCTGCGAGCCGGTGGAGGTGAAGACCGAGCCCACCTTGCCGACCAACTTATCCTGAGCCCACAGGCCGCCGAGCTGATCGATGAAGTTCTTCATCTGCGAGGCCATGTTGCCGAAGCGGGTCGGCGTGCCGAAGATGATGGCGTCGTAAGTGACCAGGTCGTCGGCCTGGGCGATCGGCGCATCCTGGTCGAGCTTGTACCCTGACTTGCGCGCCACCTCCTCGGGCACCAACTCGGTTACCCGCTTGATATCGGCAAGGGCGCCCGCCTCGCGCGCGCCCTCGGCGGCAGCGTGCGCCATCTGCTCGATGTGCCCGTAGCTCGAGTAGTAGAGGATGAGGACCTTGGCCATTAGGAAACTCCTGGTCTGCCGCTGAGCTGGTTCACGGGATCGATAACGCGCCGCCCTCATCAAGGTTCTCGACTGGCGATGATCAGATAGCGGCAAGCGAAAGCGACGCGCGCTCTGCTATGTTCCTCACGTTGGCGCTCGAATGGTTGCCTCATCCGCATAGTGTTTTAAAGATGGCGGGCCTTCGATGTTTTCGTTAAACTGGGTGCTGTAATGGAGCGACCGATGAGAGCGCTCTGGATCGGTCATAGCTTGGCCGGCTTAGGGAAGGCGTGGAGACGAGATCGGCGGTGAATGTTGATGCGCTGAACGTGAGCGCTTGGCGCGCGAGCGGCTTGCTTAGAGCGATGGGGAACCCGCATCGGCTGATGATCTTGAGTCAGCTTATAAAGGCCGAACGGTCGGTGGGCGAGTTGGAGCGCGTAGTGGGACTCAGCCAATCCGCCCTGTCGCAGCATCTTGCTCGTCTCCGGCGCGATCGTCTCGTCAAAACGAGACGGTCGGCTCAGACGATTTTCTATTCGCTCGCCGGTAACGAGGCGGAGATGGTCCTGAGCACATTGTATCAGCTCTATTGCGGCGAGAACGCTCCCGCAGCGGCGCGCCAGGATCATTCTCAGGCGCGGGTGTAATCTCCTTCGACGCATCGGCATCTGAGCACATGCCAAATCCCGTAGGTCTCTACGCTCGCGGTCCTGGGTCTTTACCTACGCCGCCGTACGGCTGACGATGCCGAATGCGCATCGGCATCGATCTCGGCGGAACCAAAATAGAGGGCATCGCCCTCGACGATGGTGGAAGGGAGCGGGCGCGCTTACGCGTCGGCACGCCCTCCGGCGATTACGACGGGACGCTCTCGACGGTAGCCGGTCTCGTCGGCGATCTGGAGCGGCGTGCTGGACCAGCGCGCACGATCGGCGTCGGCATCCCGGGCGCCATCTCTCCCGCGAGCGGGTTGGTCAAGAATGCCAACGCTACCTGGCTGAATGGCCGGCGGCTCGACCACGACCTGTCGCGCCAACTCGGGCGGGCGGTGCGGATAGCCAATGACGCCAATTGCTTCGCCGTCTCGGAAGCGATGGACGGCGCCGCCACGGGCGCCGCGGTGGTATTCGGCGTCATCCTCGGCACCGGCGTCGGCGGCGGCATCGTTGTCGGCGGCCGTGTGCTGGCGGGCGCCAATGCGATCGCCGGCGAGTGGGGGCACAACCCGCTGCCGTGGCCGGACGAGGAGGAGCGGCCCGGGCCGCCCTGCTATTGCGGCAAAGGCGGCTGCATAGAAACATTCGTTTCCGGCCCTGGCCTCGCTTCCGACTATCGCGACTTGGCCGGCGCCGACGCGCTTCCGGCGGTAATCGCGCGCCGAGCAGACGCGGGCGAAGCACAGGCGCGAGCCACGCTGGACCGATATGAGGCGCGCCTCGCCCGCGCTTTAGCGGCGGTGATCAACATACTCGACCCGGACGTGATCGTGCTGGGTGGCGGCATCTCCAACATCGACAGGTTGTATAGGAGCATCCCGTCCCTGTGGACGAAGTGGGTCTTCTCCGACCGAGTGACAACGTCGCTGCGGCGCAACCATCACGGTGACGCCAGCGGCGTGCGCGGGGCGGCGTGGCTGTGGCCGTTGGACCCGAATGCGTAGCACCCGAATACGGGTTGCTGACGGCGAGAAGCCGACTGGCCGATCGATCAGCAGTCGGGTGCGGGCAGCAGCTCGATCTCCTTGATCCGCACGTCGAGCGCGAACGTCTCGAAATACTGGATAATCTTGTCGGCGATGCCATCCGATCGATAGTGTGCCGCCATCTCGAACTCCGGCACCTCGTCGGCCGTTGCAAAGGGAAAGAACGCGATCCGCGTCCACCATGCCGGCATTACCGGCACGCCGATGCCGTTCGCCAACGCTTCGGCGGCGGGAGGCGGCAGCGGCCCGAACACGGCGTTGACGACGTAGGGATTGTCAAGGCTGGCGCCGTCGAACACCACGCGATTCAAACGATGCTTGCCTTGCTCGGCCGCGGCGATTATCCGGCGCACGTGCTCGGTAGGAAATACCGTCCCGGAAGGCAGCGGCATCTCCTTCTCCGGATGTGAGAAGCGCGCATGACCGGCCCCGCCCACGGCCTTCAGCTCGGCCTGGCCTTCCAGCTTCTCTACATTTTTTCCGTCCTGGTCGTAGCGGGCGTGGAAGCGGAACTTTCGACCGTCCGTCAACTCCCAACTAACAAACGACCATAACGTGTCCACCTGCGAGTCGTTGTCGTAGAGCATGCGCAGGAAAGTCTGATTCTCCACCGTCCAGCCATCGCAACCGCGGGCGAAGCGGTAGATCATTACCCCATTGGCGGAGACCACGTCCGAGCCCTGCGCGGCGTTGGACAGCACCATGCGGTAAATCGCACGGTGCGGCTGCAGAACGACCGCGCCTGAGGCATCTGGATGCGCAAGGAGAAGAAGCGCGACAACGAGGCAGAGAACGGGCGGGCGCATAATTATCCGAAACCCCGCGCGAAGCTGCCGGGCTTGCTTCACGGCAGAGTACGCTGATCGTGCAGCTCGTGTCTATGCCGCGCTTGTCCGTCCCGCCGCATCGCAGGCGCTCGATGGGCGCTGGCCAGTAATCGATGTGGAACACGCTCCCCGCTACGGCCTCGCGCGCCAGCGAAATGGCCTCGCTTCATGCGCGGGTGAGGCGACCTTTTGCGCTTTGCACAGATTCCGGAAACGGTGTATCCCCGGCCGGGATACCGAGAGGGGTGGAAGCCGAATGGATGGCGTCATCGAGGCTGAGTTCGCCGGGGACACACAGGCGGAATCGCCGAGTTTGCCAGACTACCTGGTAAACACTTACAGGTGGGCGTATCTGACGCCGGCGAGTCTGTTTCTGCTGGATAATCCGATCGTTCTGACGATGATCCTCTGGGGCAACCTGCCGCGGCTGGTGCGCGCCGCCTGCGTCGAGTTCGCGGCCGGCCAGCGGATTCTGCAGGCGGCCAGCGCCTACGGCAATCTGTCGCCGGAGTTGGCGTCGCAGGTCGGTCCCGACGGGCGACTGGAGATTATCGACGTCGCGCCGCTGCAGGTGGCGCACGTCAGGCGCAAGCTTACGGATTTTCCGCACGCGCGTGCTCGCGTCGCCGACGCGTCGGCGCCGGGCGGCGGCGTCTATGACGGAGTGTGCTGCTTTTTCTTGCTGCACGAAATCCCCGACGACCGAAAGCGGGCGGTGGTCGACGCGCTACTGGCCGCGGTCGGCCCGGGCGGCAAGGTCGTGTTCGTGGATTATCACCGCGCCCGGCCGTGGAACCCGCTTCGCGCGCCCGTAGGCCTGGTGTTCCGTTGGCTGGAGCCGTTCGCCTTCGGCCTCGTCGAGCGGGAGATCCGTGACTTCGCCTCTCATCCCGAGCAGTCGGCCTGGTCCAAGGAGACTTTCTTCGGCGGCCTCTACCAAAAGGTGGTCGCGGTGAAGCACCGGCGAACGACCCCCCTCTAAGGCACAGGCGAGGTGACGAATGCGCGATGGCGATGAGCGGCCGCGACCGACGCAGCGGAATGTCCTCGGCGAGCCGCTGGCCAAGTGCTCCAGGCGGCCGCTGACCGGCTTCTTCCGCAACGGCTGTTGCGAAACCGATGCCAGCGATCGCGGCGCGCACGTCGTCTGCGTTCAGGTGACGGCGGATTTCCTCGCGTTCAGCAAGCAGCGGGGTAACGATCTGACGACGCCGGTTCCGGAGTTCGGCTTTCCCGGGTTGCAACCCGGCGACCGCTGGTGTCTGTGCGCCGCGCGCTGGCGCGAAGCGCTGGAGGCGGGCATGGCGCCGAAAGTGGTGCTCGGCGGGACGCACGAACGCGCCCTCGAGTACGTTCTCTTCGAAGACCTGAAGCGGCACGCGCTCGACCTGTCGTAATCGGCGTGACGCTCGGTAAAGCCAGCAATGCCGCCGTCATTTCGGACTTGCTCCCCCCATGCGGCCGAGGTGAAACCTCAGCCTTGTTCGCCGGAACGCAATGATCGGCGTCACAGGACGTATCGGAAGAAGATGCTAATCTATTCTTAACTTTGGCATCTCCATTTGATCGGCTGTCCAAGATGTCATGGGTGATGCAGAAACGCCTGATCGTCACAAGCGCAGCAGATAAGCGCGCTAGCGCGGCAGATCCTTGAGCACTTCGCTGACTAGACCAAGGGCGACTCGCCCAGATTAGGTTGTCGTTTAAAATCCTTTCTCCGACGAAAGTTGTTGGCTATGCGCAAGGTATTTGCTGGGCTTTTGACTTTGAGCATTCTGTGGATGGCGTCCGCTGTACAGGCGCGTGACACCGAATACAAGCTGAGAATCGACGAGGTGCTCCAGGATCCGGAGTTCAAGGATAGGCTCGGCGGTGATGTCGACTTCTACTTCGGCGATCAACGGGCACCAAAAGTCGGCAAGACCTTCGGCGAGTTCGTCAGCAACAGGAAAACCAATTCGTTTGGCAAGCCGGATGAGCAGGCGTGCCGCTGGGCAATGCTCTCGGCTCTGCTCTCACTCCGCGATCGCGCCGAGGAGATGGGCGGCAATGCGGTAACAAAGATTGTCAGCTACTACAAGAAAAATACATTCTCGAGCGAGACTGAATATGAATGTCACGCTGGTGGCTTCGTTGCCGGGGTTGCTCTCAAAGGCACTGTGGTCAAGCTGGGCAAGTAATCGAAGCTCGGTGGGCTAACCATCTACTGTACACTTCCGAAAACTGTGACCGGCTCGCGATGGGATGGTCGCCCGAGCAGATCGCCGGTCGGCTCGAGCAGGAAGGATCAGGGCACAGCATCAGTCACGAGTTCGATCTATCGCTTCATCTACCGCCCGCGCCTGCGCCGGGAGAAGCTGCACCGCTTCCTGCCGCGGGCCAAGGCGACGCGCGGACGGCGCTATTTCAAGCGTCGCAGAGACCCGATCCCGGGCCGCACGTCCATCCATGAACGGCCTCGAGCTGTTGAAGCCAGAGAGCAATTTGGTCATTGGGAAGGCGATCTCATGCAGTTCCGGACGCAGCGCGGCAACCTGCTCACCCTCTGTGAGCGGAAGACGCGGTTCACGTTCACCGCCCCGCTGCCGAGCAAACAGGCCGAGACCACCGATGACGCCCTCCGAGAGATCCTCGGCCCATTGCCGGAACCCGCCCGCCGATCGGTCACCTTCGACCACGGCAGAGAATTCGCCCTCCATCAGAACCTCAACGCCGAGCTGGCGACGCAAACCTACTTCTGCGACCCCCATTCCCCTTGGCAGCGCGGCACCATCGAAAACACCAACGGCCTCCTCCGCCGCGACATGCCCCGAAAAACCAACCTTCACGACTACACCGCCGGCGACATCGACGACCTCACCTGGGCCATCAACTCAACACCCAGAAAATCCCTCGGCTTCAAAACAGCCGCTGAAGCCTTCCTCGAAAACCTCAGGTGCTGCACTTGATCTGCGAATCCAGCCCGTATGGTCGTCATCGCGGACCCCGGGAGCGGGTGAAGCAATTCACTTCAACGAGGGCTTACTCCTTTCACTGCGCTCGCGATGACGGATTTTTCGAAGACAAGTACCGGAAGCAATCGCTCGGAAAGGTCGGAAGATCGATCCGCAATGACGCACGCCGCGAATGGTCGACCAGCTCACCTAATTTTCGATTTCGCGCCGACTTTCGTTGAGCTCCCGCGCCAGCACGAAGGCGGTGATCCGGCCACAGCCGGGTTTAAGGTCGGCCCAGCGCTCGACAGGTGTCTCGATAACGGCCATGCCGGCGGTGGGGAACTTCACTTGCAGTTGCGACCGCAAGCCGTCGCCCTCCGCGTCGGTCGTCAGCAACAGCGCGAGTTGTTGAAGCCCCGGGTTGTGGCCAACCAGCATGGCCGAGCCGAGACTATCGTTGAGCCGCTTCAGGCGGCGCAGCAGCCCCGCCTCCTCCGCCATGTAGATCCCCTTCTCGAAGCGAACGGGCACTGCCCCGCCGACGGCCTCTTGCAGCCGCTCCATCGTCTCTCGCGTGCGCTTGGCCGATGAACACAGCACTTGCGCCGGGACGATGTCCTCCCGTGCCATGTATTCGCCGATCGCCTTGGCGGCATCGCGGCCGCGCTTGTTGAGCGGACGGTCGAAGTCATCGCGTGCTCCGTTCTTTCGACTCGATTTGGCGTGCCGCAACAGATAGATCGTCTTTCCCACGACCGGCGCGCCATTCAGCTCCGACATTCTACTTAGGCCCTCGCCGGGCGAACGCCCGTGGCTTCACCTTGCGCAGCCGGCGCGATCGTTCGGCTCTGAGCCGTGACGCCTCGATCAGGATCTCCTGACACGGACGCCCGCGCGAGCCGCCACGCGGGCGGCGCTGAACGTAGCTGCCGTCCGGCTGCATGTCCCAGGCGCTGCGCTGATCGCCGAGCTGGGTCTCGAACAACGCGTGCAACTCCTTGAGGAGGCTGGCATTCTCGATGGGCGCCAGGATCTCGACGCGGCTCTCCAGATTGCGGTTCATGAGGTCCGCCGAGCCGATGAAATATTCCGCCTCGCCGCCATTCTGGAAGTAGTAGACGCGCGCGTGCTCGAGGAAGCGGCCGACGATGCTGACCACCGAGATGGTCTCGGAAATGCCCGGCAAGCCCGGCCTCAGCCGGCACGTGTCGCGAATGATCAGCTCGATCTTCACCCCCGCCTGCGAGGCGCGATACAGCGCCTCGACGATGTCGGCATCCTCCAGCGCGTTCGCCTTGAAGCGGATCAGACCTGGCGCTTCGGCCGTATGCACCGATATCTCCCGGTCGATCTTCGCCAGCAGCGACTTCTTCATCAAATGCGGCGCCGCGAGGATCTTGCGGTAGCTGTGGGCCGGCCGACAGCCGGTCGTCAGATAGTTGAACAGCTCCGTCAGATCGAGGCCGATGTCGCGGTCGCAGGTGAGCATTCCCAGGTCGCTGTACTGGCGCGCCGTGCCGGCATGATAGTTGCCGGTACCGATATGCACATACCGCCGCAGGCCGTTGTAGTCGCGGCGAACCACGAGGATCGCCTTGGCGTGGGTCTTCAACCCGAGCACGCCGTAGGTGACGTGGATACCGGCCTCCTCCAGCCGGCTTGCCCAACGCAAGTTCGCCGCTTCGTCGAAGCGCGCCTTCAGCTCGACGTTCACCGCGACTTGCTTGCCGTTCTCGGCGGCGTCAATCAGGTGGTCGATGATCATCGTCGATTCCGAGGTGCGATAGAGCGTCATCTTGATCGCCAGCACCTTCGGGTCCTCGGCGGCCTCGCGAACGAAGCGCACCACCGAGGTCGCGAACGACTCATACGGGTGATGCAGCAGGATCGGGCCGTTCTCGCGGATGATGTGGAAGATGCTGTCGCGATCCAGCAGCTTGACGTTGTCGATCGGCTGGTGCTGCGGGTCGTGCAGCTCGGGGATGTCGAGCCGCGCCAGATCCCAGAGATCGCGCATGCCCATCATCACGTCGGTCTCGTAGACGTCCAGCTCCTCGTCCAATCCCAACTCGGCCGCCAGCATACCGCGGTGATTCTCGCTGATCCCCTGCTCCACCTCCAGCCGGACGATGGGCGCGAAACGGCGGTCGCGCAACTCCGCCTCGATCAGCTGCACCAGGTCGTCCGCCTGCTCCTCGCCGCGCTCGGCATTGGCGTTCCGGGTTACCCGGAACAACTCGACGGAGTCCACCTCCATGCCGGGGAACAACTCGGCCAGACAGTTGGCCATCACGTCCTCGAGCAGGACGAAACATTTCTCGTTGCCGACGCGCAAAAAACGCGGCACGCCGCCGCCGACCGGGACCTTGACCCGCGCCATCGTCAGCTGCCGCTCATGCGGGAAGCGCAGCGTGACGAGCAGGTTGAGCGACAAATTGGAGATGAACGGGAACGGGTGCGCCGGGTCCATGGCCAGCGGCGTGACCAGCGGAAAGATGTTTTCGTGGTAGTAAGCGCGGACTTGGGTTTGCTGCTCTTCGGAAAGCTCGGCGAACTGGCCCACGCGGATCTTCTGCCGCAGCAGATCCTTGAGTAGGTCCTGATAGACCTCGCGCTGCTGACGCCGAAACTCCGCCATGACGATGCGGCATTCTTCCAGCTGCTGGCTGGGCGTACGGCCGTCGACGGTCAGCTTATGCACGCCGGCGCCGATCTGCTGCTTCAGACCGCCTATCCGCTTCATGAAGAATTCGTCGGTGTTGCCGGCGGCGATCGCCAGAAACTTCACCCGCTCGAGCAGCGGAGTGCGCTTGTCCCGCGCCTCGTTCAACACGCGGAAATTGAATTGCAGCCAGGTCAGCTCGCGATTCAGGTAGAGCTCCGGGCTACGCAGGTTGACCCCTTTGAGTTGCTGTGCGGGAGTGTCGATGACGATGGCCTTGGCCGGAGGGTCGGCTACCGCCGTGTCGGCGCGGCCGCTCGCGGTCACCGGGGCGTCATCGGTGAGTTCGGTGGCAACGGCGACGTACGCCTGAAGCCCCTCGTCCTCGCTTGTCTCTGCTACCGCCCGGCCAGGCGATTCGCTCATCCGGTCTTCTCCAGTTTGTGCGGCCGCCGAGCTTTCGCCACGGCCATCTGGCTGTCTATGCCGGCGGCGAGCCGCTCGCAGACAGTGGTCAGCACCTTGATGCGGGCGAAACGCTTATCGTTGGCCTCGACCAGTGTCCAAGGCACCTGCATTGTAGACGTGTGCTCGATCATGTCGTCGACGGCGAGCTCGTAGGCGTCCCACTTGTCGCGGTTGCGCCAGTCCTCGTCGGTCAGCTTCCAGCGTTTGTAGGCCACCCCCTCGCGCGCCTTGAACCGATCGAGTTGCTCGTCCTTGGTTATGTGGAACCAGAACTTGCAGAGGACGATTCCGCGCTCGACCAACTGATCCTCGAACTCGTTGATCTCGGCGTACGCCCGCTTCCATTCGGCTTCCTGGGCGAACCCCTCGACCCGCTCGACCAGCACCCTGCCATACCAGCTGCGATCGAAAATCGTCATCCGCCCGGCCCGCGACAGATGGCGCCAGAACCGCCAAAGGTAGTGCTGCGCCCGCTCCTCGTCGGTCGGAGCGGCGATCGGGATTACCTGATAATCGCGCGCGTCGAGCGCCGCCGCGATGCGGCGAATGGCACCGCCCTTGCCCGCCGCGTCCCACCCCTCGAACACCAAGATCGAAGAGAGGCCGAGCTCCTTGGCCGTCCGACAGAGGTGATTCAGCTTGCCCTGGTATTCTTCGAGACTCTCATCGTAAGTCTTTTTGTCCAGCGACTTCGTCATATCCAGACGGCTCAGCGTGGTGATGCGCGGCAGTTCGATAACGTTCGTCGCAGGGCCGTCGTTCACGGTCGGTTGTACCTCTGCCGAGCTCGGTTGCTGCTGGGTTGACGCGCGCGCCTTCAACTCGTTGATCATCGTGCGCTGGAGCTTGGCGTCATCGAGGCGCTTTCGTACGGCTTCCACGATGGCCTTTCCGACCACCACGCTGCGGTAACGCTTGTCCGCCCCTTCGATGATCTGCCACGACGCCCTCCCGGTCGAGGTCCGCCGTATTGCCCGCTCCGCGGCGGCAATGAATTTATCGTAGAGTTGCCAATGATCCCAATCCGTCCGGCTGACCCGCCATCGGGTCAGCGGATTGGCCTCCAGCTTGGTCAGCCGTTCCTTCTGCGCCTTCTTGCCGAGGTGCATCCAGAACTTCAGGATCAGCGCTCCATCATCCGCGAGGCAACGCTCGAAGGCGATGATGCGCTCTAGCGCCTCATCCAACATCGACTCGGTTGTCCGGCCGTGGACGCGATCGAGGACCGGCCGCGAGTACCAGCAGCTTAGGAACAGCCCGATCCGCCCCTTCGGTGGCAGGTCGCGCCAGTAGCGCCAGTACTCCGGGCGCTCCGCCATCTCGTCCGACGGCGGGCCGTAGGCGCGGGTGATCAGCCAGCGCGGGTCCAGCCACTCGTTGAGCAGGTTGATCGTTTCGATCTTGCCGCCCTTGTCGACGCCGCCGAAGACGATGATCACCGGGAATGGCGCCGCACGCAGTTCCTGCTGCGCATCCAGCAGCCCGGCGCGAAGCACGGGCACGGCCTGGTGATAGTCCTCCTTCGACAGTGTGCGTCCGAGTTCCGCGGTCCTGAACATATTTACCGTCCCAGTGCGAAGCAGCTATGGTAAACCTTCGCATCTCCGTTGTCTGCACTGCTGAACTGCGGGGCGTCCGCAGCGGAGCGAGCGGCGCAAGGCAGCTTTCTGGCGGGGCGATCATGAACGGAGAGAGCGAAGCGGGCGCTCCCAGCACCGGACCGCGACCGGGCCGATCGCCCGGTATGCCGAGTTTCCAGCGAGGCGATGGAGTTGCCGCGGTGTCGCGCGAGCGCGGCATGGGCATTCCAGGTCGGGTCGGCGTCGTCGATATCGGTTCCAACACCGTTCGCCTCGTCGTTTACGACGTTCCCACCCGCCTGCCGCTGCCGATCTTCAACGAGAAGGCGCAGTGCGCGCTGGGCTCCGGGCTGGCCAAGAGCGGCCGGCTCAATCCGAAGGGCGTTGACGAAGCCCTCCGGAGTCTCTCGCGCTTCGTTCGCCTCGCGGACGCGATGGGCGTCGACAGGCTGGAGATGGTGGCGACGGCGGCGGTGCGCGACGCCACCGACGGCCCCGCCTTCGTCGCACGCGCCGAGCGGGTCTGCGGCCGTCCGGTGCACGTCCTGTCCGGCGCCGAGGAGGCGCGGCTAGCCGCCGTCGGCCTGCTGAACAGCGCGCCTGACGCCGATGGGGTGCTGGGCGATTTCGGCGGCGGCAGCCTCGACCTGGTCGGCCTCGATAGCGGCCAGGTCGGCCGCTTCGCGACGCTGCCGCTCGGCCACCTGCGCCTCGCCGAGGAGTCCGGCGGCGACCGGATCCGGGCCGCGACAATCCTGGAAGAGCGGCTGGCGACGGTACCGTGGCTCGCCGAGATGGGCGGGCGGACGATCTATTGCGTCGGCGGCTCGTGGCGGGCGCTGGCCCGCATCTTCATCGACCAGACGCACCACCCGCTGCACGTCGTCGACAACTTCGAGATCAGCTTCTTCGACGCGCTGAAGCTCTCCGACCTGATGGCGAACCTCAGCGCCAGCACGCTGGAGCGGCTGCCCGGGCTTCCGGCAGCCCGCTTGCAGAGCCTGCCGTATGCCGCCAAGGCACTGAAGGCGTTACTGCACGCGGCGAAGCCGAAGGCGGTGATGTTCTCCGCCTACGGCATGCGCGAAGGCCAGATGCTGGAATTCCTGCCGCCAGCGCTGCGCGGCCAGGATCCGCTGATCAGCGCCTGCGAAATGGCGGCCGAGCGCACCGGCCGCTTCTCGATCAGCGGCTCGCGAGCTGTTGGAATGGCTGACGCCGCTGTTTCCGCTGGAGACCGAAGCCGAGCGACGGCTGAGGCTCGCCAGCTGCCTGCTCAGCGACATCGGCTGGAGCGAGCATCCCGATTACCGGGCGATGCACGCCTATCACCGAGTGCTGCGCGTCCCCTACCCCGGCCTTTCACATCCCGGATCGGGCGGAGATGGCGCTGGCCATCCTGATCCGCTACGGCGGCGAGGAGGAGGACCGGATGGTAGCGCCCGTCCGCACCCTCCTCGATGAACGCCGCCTCGGCCGGGCCCGCGTTACCGGGCTCGGCCTCCGGCTGGCGCATACCGTATGCGGCGGCGCGCCCGGCCTGCTGCCGCAGACCCGCCTCAAGCTCAACGACAAGGCGCTGACGCTGGAGTTCCCGAGCGACGGCGCCATCTTCCTCAGCGAAGCCGTCGAACGCCGGTTCAGCCGACTTGCGCGCGCGCTCGGGGTGAAGCCGACGTTCGTGGCGTGATCAGCCGCTCGGCTAGCCTCGAGGACGACGGCCCGCGAGATCAGAGCGAACCCAGGAAAGCTCAGGATCTCGGTTTGCTGGTTGGCCGGCACGATTGTATGCCTGCTTCACGGCTGTCGGCCTGGCCGGCGTGGCGCTGGATCGCTTCGTGGTTGGTGAACGACAGGCCGTCGTGCATCAGGCGGTTGCGCGTCCGCAGCGCCCCACAGCGGCGCCGTGCGCATCTGGTTGGCGGTGGAGGCGACTCGTCCGGGCTGCACCGGAATGCCGTCGCCGGTGCCGATGTCGTGCAGCAGGAAGTCGCTGTAGGGATGGATGATCTTGTTGCCCAGCGCCGCCGGCACGCGTGAACGTGCCGCCGTTGATCAGTGTCCCGGCGGCGCCGTGCGTGATCGACGGCGTGTGGCAGCTCGGCGCAGCCGATCTGCGTTGAACAGACGTTCGCCCGCCAGCACATCGGAGGTGATCGGCCCGCGCGGCGGCGCCTTGGTCGAGCGCATGAAGTCGGCGAACGCGCGACATCGACGCCGTCGTCCTCCGGATCGGGCTGTCGAAACCGCATCGTACCGCGCCGACGTCGCGGCCGTTCGAGGTGTTCTCCTCGGGGAACAACGGCGTGGTGATGCCCATCTCGTTGAGGTACGCGTCGGCGGCGAACGACTGCAGGCTGGCGTGCTGGCTCTTCCAGCCGAAGCGGCCGATGCGCGGCGCGGTCATCGCCTTCGAGCACCGGACCATGACAGCCGTGCCGCGCAGATCGGCCGGCTGCGCATCGCGAATGGCCAGCAGCGTGTCGTTGGCGATGCCTCGACGAAGCCGCTGCCGAGCGTATTGGTCGAAATGCGGAACGTCCGGACGTCGTCCTTGTAGCCGACGCGCTCGACGATCTCCGGGTTGGTCGCCCGCGACTGGATCAGCGAGCCGCCGAGCGACTCGACGAAAGCCGTCAGTCATCAGTCGCCCGCTGCGCTGCTCGGCGACCTGGCTGGCGCCGCCGGTGACGACGTTCTGATGGCATTCGCGGCAGCTCTGCGCGTTGAAAGTCGGGCCGAGGCCGTCCTCGACGCCTTCCGTCTCCTCGAAGATGAAGCGATTGTCGTTGAACGAGCGGCCGGGGACGACGGTGTCCTCGTTGATTTCTTCGATGGCGGCCCCTGCTCAAGGAAGCCGTTTGTCTGGTTGTCGAAGCCTCTGGGAGCTTCAGTCGCGGCGGTATTCGCGGATTGCGTTTAACTCCAAGCGGCGTTCGTAGAAGCTGTCGACAGTGCAGCTCCAAGAACAACTACAATGATTTTCTACCTGTTTAGATACTTTGCGGCCGGCGCCCATGGTGAATGGGCAGCGATGACGTACGGAAGCAAAGCTCACGCGGAGGGCCTAGGATGGAACGGGGTTTGACCGGCGGATGCCTGTGCGGCGGCGTCCGCTACGAGTGCGCGGCGGAACCGATGTTGCAGGGGCATTGCCAGTGCCGGGATTGCCAGAAGGGCACCGGCACCGGCCATTCATCGCATTTTGGCATGCCGGCCGGAGCGCTGAAGCTCTCCGGCGAGCTTCGCGCCTACGAGACAACCGCTGACAGCGGCCGCGTCGCAACGCGCGCTTTCTGTCCGAATTGCGGATCGCCAATCCTGTTCCGGACCAGCGCCTTACCGGACGTGGTGTTCCTGACCGCCGGCAGTCTCGACGATCCCGCCCTGTTTGAACCGGGCATGGTCGTATTTACAGCGTCCGCGCCGCCCTGGGATACCGTCGATCCCGGGCTGCAAGGCTTCCCGCGAATGCCGGAGGCCTGAGAACGCCCTCAGCGGGCGGCGCGGTGGTCGCCTTTCTCGCGTCGCTCCGCGGTGTCTCGACCGACGATCTTCGAGAAGAGGCTGTCCTTCTCGTAAAGCAGCGCCAGCTGTCGTTTCTCGAACTCCTCGAAGAACTCGTCCCAGGTAATCTCGGTCAGCGCGTCGTGCTTCGAATTCGGCGCGTCCGGGAACATGATGCGGATGATGCCGACGTCGTCGTCCTTGTGCGTCCGCTCGACCGCCGCCGGCTTGCCGCCCTTGCGCTCCGCCCATTTGCGGATTGTCTCGTGATCCGTCGTGACCTCGGCCATGGTTGTCGCCTCGCGCTCGGTTGCATGCGGGGATGAACAGCCGTGAGGGAATCTCGTTCCATATCCGCGGCAGTCGCCACATATGGACCTCGAGTTGCTCTAGGGGAACAGCACCATGGCGGACGCGAATGAATGGGCGAAAGGAAAGGTGGCGGTCGTCACCGGGGGTAATCGCGGGCTGGGTCTGGAGGCCTGCAGGCAGTTGGCGCAGGGGGGAGCGAAGGTCATCCTCGCCAGTCGCGAGCCCAACAAGGGCGAAGCGGCGGCGGCCGCGCTCCGCCGCGAAGGGCTGGACGTCACGCCCTACCCACTGGAGGTGACCGACCCGGCCAGTGTAGAACGACTGGCGAAGTACATCGAGCAGCAGTTTGGCGGTCTCGACATCCTGGTCAACAACGCCGGGATGTTCAAGGACAACACCCTCGGAGCCAAGGAGGCCAGCGCGCTTCGGTCAGATCCGGAACTCGTGCAACAGACTTTCCAGACCAACACGCTCGGCCCGCTGATGCTGGCGCAGGCATTGATCCCGCTGATGCATGGCAGTGGTCGTATCGTCAACGTCTCGTCCGGCCTGGGACAGCTTGCGGAGATGAACGGCGGCTGGCCCGGTTACCGGATCTCTAAGGCGGCGCTGAACGCGCTCACCCGCATCCTCGCCGACGAGCTGAAGGACACCGGCATCAAGGTGAACTCGGTCTGTCCGGGCTGGGTGAGGACCGACATGGGCGGCCCGAATGCGCCGCGCACGCCGCAACAGGGCGCCGAGACGACCGTCTGGCTCGCCAGTTTGCCCGACGACGGCCCGACCGGCGGCTTCTTCCGCGACAAGCAGCCGATACCGTGGTAGCCGGCTGGCTTGGTCTAGGAGGCGGCGGTCGGCACCAGGGTCAGCTTCCTGTCACGGATGGCGATCGCCAGCTCGCCCGCGCGAATGCTCAGGGCATCCTCGCCGAACACCTGGCGGCGCCAGCCATGCAGCGCCGGGACTCGGGCGTCCTCGCCGAGGGCGGCGATCAGCTCCACCTCTTCGGACGAAGCTACCAGCCGCTGCGCCACGTCCGCCTCCTCGCACTTCATCTTTAATAGCACCTTGAGCAGATCGGCGGTGGCCTGGACGCCGCGCGGCATCTCCCGGCGGAGGTCGCTCTCGGGCCACTCGGCCTCCGGGACGGCGAGGCCGCGCCCGACCGCCGCCAGCACCGCCTCGCCATGCGCGCTCTCCGCCAACTTCCGCGCCAGCCCACGGGTGCGCGCCAGTTCTTCGGCGGTCGTGGGTGTGTGGTGCGCGATCTCCAGCAGCGCCTCGTCGCGCAAGACCCAGGCCCGGGGCACGTCACGCATCTGCGCCTCCCGCTCCCGCCAGGCGGCGAGCTCGCGCAGTACCGCCAGCATGCGGCCGTTACCGCTGCGGCTCTTCAGCCGCCGGAAGGCCTGCAGCGGATCGGTGGCGTAGCTGGCCGGATTGAGCAGCGAGGCCATTTCCTCCGCCAACCATTCGGCGCGGCCGCTCGAATGGAGCCGGGCGGCGAGCTTGCGATAGACCGGGACGAGGTGCACCACGTCGGCGATCGCGTAGTCGATCTGCCGGCGCGAGAGCGGCCGCAGCGACCAGTCCGTGAACCGCGAGCTCTTGTCGATGCGCGCCTTCGCCAGCTTGCCGACCAGCGTTTCATACGAAACCTGATCGCCGAAGCCGCAGACCATGGCCGCCACCTGGGTATCGAAGACAGGGTGGGGCAATTCGCCGCCCATCAGCCGGTGGAAAATCTCCAGGTCTTGCCGGGCCGCGTGGAACACCTTCAACGTCTCGGGCGACCTCAACAACGCGAACAGCGGCGCCAGGTCGATATCCCCGGCAAGCGGGTCAATCGCCACTGCCTCGTCCGGGCCCGCCACCTGAACAAGGCAGAGCTTCGGCCAGTAGGTCCGCTCGCGCATGAACTCGGTGTCGATGGCGATCATCTCGGCACCCGAGAGCCGGCGGCAAAATGCCGCGAGTTCAGCGGCTTCAGTAATCAAGGTCATGCGGCAAGGCTATAGCCGCAAATGCCTCGGCGGCAAAGCCTCGCTCAAGCCGGCGGTCAGCGAGCGGATTGCCGGGAGTTCCCGCGAACTTGACAAGGCTGGTCGTCCATGCGCTCTACCAGCGCCTTCGATCGTCGCGAACAAGGACCCGCCGAAGTGACTCCCATGCATCCTTACCGCACGCACACCTGCGGCGCCTTGCGTCTCGCCGACACCGGCGCGGAGGTTCGCCTGTCGGGCTGGGTGCATCGCAAGCGCGACCACGGCAATCTGCTGTTTATCGACTTGCGGGATCATTACGGGATCACGCAGTGCGTGATCGATTCGGCGCATCCTTCGTTCGCCGAAGCCGCCGCCGCGCGACCCGAGAGCGTCGTCGTCATCAGCGGCACGTTGGTGGCACGGGCGGCGGAGACCGTCAATCCGGCGCTGGCGACAGGCGAAGTCGAGGTGCGCATCGAGGTCTTCGCCGTCGAATCGCCCGCCGAGGTGCTGCCGATGCAGGTCGCCGCCGACGCCGACTACGGCGAGGACCTACGCCTGCGCTATCGCTTCCTCGATCTGCGGCGCGAGCGGTTGCATCGTAACATCGTGCTGCGCAGCCGTTTCATCGCTTCGCTACGGCAGCGGATGATCGACGCGGGGTTCTTGGAGTTTCAGACGCCGATCCTGACCGCGTCGTCGCCGGAGGGCGCGCGCGACTATCTGGTGCCAAGCCGCAATCACCCTGGCAAGTTCTATGCGCTGCCGCAAGCGCCGCAGCAGTTCAAGCAGCTGCTGATGGCGTCCGGCTTCGACCGATACTTCCAGATCGCGCCCTGCTTCCGCGACGAGGACGCGCGCGCCGATCGCTCGCCCGGCGAATTCTACCAGCTGGATTTCGAGATGGCGTTCGTCACCCAGGAGGACGTCTTCGCGGCGATCGAGCCGGTGCTGGCCGGACTGTTCGAGGAGTTCGGCCATGGCAGGACGGTGACGCCGGCGCCGTTCCCCCGCATCGGCTTCGAGGAAAGCCTGCTGAAGTACGGCACCGACAAGCCGGACCTGCGGAATCCGTTGGTTATCGCCGATGCGACGGAGGCATTTCGCGGGGGCGGCTTCGGCCTATTCGGAAAGCTGGTCGCGCAAGGCGCCGTGGTCCGTGCGATCCGGGCGCCGGGGGCGGCGGCGATGCCGCGCGCCTTCTTCGACAAGCTGAATGACTGGGCGCGCGACGAGGGCATGGGCGGGCTCGGCTACATCATCTATGAGGGCGGCGAGGCGAAAGGGCCGATCGCTAAGAACCTGGAGCCGGAGCGCATAACGGCGGTTTCCCAGGCCGCCGGCGCGGGCGACGGCGATGCCGTGTTCCTGGTTTGCCAGCCGAAGCCGAAGGCGGAGAAGTTTGCCGGCCTGGCCCGCGAGCGGCTGTGCGAAGCCCTGGGGCTGCGCGAGCGGGAAGCTTTTCGCTTCTGCTGGATCGTCGATTTTCCTATGTACGAGTTCAACGAAGAGACGGGTGCCATCGAGTTCAGCCATAACCCGTTCTCGATGCCGCAGGGCGGACTGGAGGCGCTCGAAACCCAGGACCCGCTGACCATCAAGGCCTTTCAGTACGACATTGTCTGCAACGGCGTCGAGCTTTCATCCGGCGCCATCCGCAACCATCGGACCGACATCATGCTGAAGGCGTTCGCCATCGCCGGCTATGGCGAGGACGAGGTAAAGCGCCGCTTCGGCGGCCTCTATCACGCCTTCGAGTTCGGCGCGCCGCCGCATGGCGGCTCGGCGCCCGGCATCGACCGGATGGTGATGCTGCTGGCGGACGAGCCAAACATCCGCGAGGTGATCGCCTTTCCGATGAACCAGCAGGCGCAGGACCTGCTGATGGGCGCGCCGGCCGAGGTCGATCCTCAACGGCTGCGCGAACTGCATATCCGCCTCGATTTGCCGCGGCCGAAGAAGGTGGGCGCCTCGGGCAAATCCTGACCGCGCAATCCGCTGTTCTCGGCGCTCGGGACGCGCATCCGGAGAGAGTTGCCCCGCGAATTGGCGCCGATTGCCGCCGGCACCAGCCGGAGTCTGCTCAAAGCGGATAGCTGCTCCGCCTGCTTCAGGGATGGCCGCCCTGGGTTCTGATCTGCACCTGCTCGACATAAGGGCGCAGGCGTTCGCGCAGTACCGCTCGGTGATCGGCCAGCGCGCGAGCGTCGATGAGCTGCCAGGCGACCCGCCCCTCCTCGAAGCAGCGAATGTCGAGCATCCGATCGACGCCCAAATCCCGCTCGATCCACTGCGCCCGCTCCTCGAGCACCTGCACGTCCGGCGCGCCGTACGCATTGCGCCACTCGCGCATCTTTTTCGCGCAGTCGATCGGGGCATCGAAGCGCTCCCAAGCCGAAAGCTCGTAGAGGAGGCCGTCGCCGGTCAGTCTGGCGACGAACTCGATGGGGCTCCGCCCCGTGACCGGTTCAAACCCGCAGCCTTCCAGGCGCTCGACCACGCGCCGACCCAGCGCCGCCTCATAGGTGTACTCCACCACCGGATCGGCGTAGTCGACGGCCTCGAAGACCATGTCGGGAAAAACTGCGGCGACGGTGCTCCTATCATCGCCCAGGCCGAGACCGAAAACCTTCAGCGCGAGCACGTCGGCCGCCGTCGCCGCCAGCGGCATGAGCGTCATCGCCAAAATCGCGATGATGGTTCCGCCGCGACGGGCCCACCCCTCGCCCGCGCTTCGCGCCTCCCTCTTCCCTCGGAAGAGGCGTGGGGTGAGGGGGCCGCGGAACACGCTAACGAACATTGATGTTGATCCGGCCGCCGTTGGTGGTCGCGCGGCTTTGGCTGCCATCCTTCTTCACCTCAACAACTGCCGGGCCATCCGCTTCGAGAGTGCACCGCAAGCCGGCTGCCTCGAAGCTCTGCTGGTAGGGGACCGTCGCGTCGATCTCCACCGGCCGCGATGTCGGATCGACGATGCATCGCCCCTGCACGTGTGTTCCCGGATCGCCGGTGATGCTGAGGAGAATGGCCACGAGCGCGCTCACCGGGATTGAACCACGCTCACCGCGGCCCCTCCTTGCTGAACGATCTCCAGCGGGGCCAGGCCGT
Source organism: uncultured Alphaproteobacteria bacterium (assembly GCA_963786265.1). Lineage (GTDB taxonomy): Bacteria > Pseudomonadota > Alphaproteobacteria > Rhodospirillales > Defluviicoccaceae > Defluviicoccus. The sequence goes on along the minus strand of CAWAYT010000042.1, from coordinate 57,506 downwards.
TGCCGACCTGGAGATGATCCAGCGCATTGCCATGGCCGAGCTGGACCGCGCTCATGCTGTTACCGTTCCCCAGCTGCGTCTGATGAGCGATATTGCCGTCGCCGGCCTGAAGGATGCTCATGAGATCGCCGGTTCCCTGCTGGGTCAGGATCGCCGTCGAGCCGAGGCCGGACTGCACTATCTCGGCGATGTTCGCCGGCTCCGCCGCAATAGCCGGCGTCGCGAGCAAGATCGCCGCCAGCAGTATCGGATAGCGATTCAACTTCGTCATCTCGCGAGCTCCTTGGAACCGGCCTGGGGTTTTCACCCCAGGCTGGCCCGCAACGATTATTACTCTTGGAACTGGCGACAGTGTCGCCACCTCGCCACCCAGCTTTACTTCTGCACCACGCTGGCGAACCCGCCGGTGCCGGACTGAAGGATTCCGATACTGGCGCCGTTTATCTCCTGCGTGACCGCAGCCATATTGACGCTGCCGGATTGAAACACAGTCGTGGACGCCGCTAGAGCGTTCTGGTTAACAGTGGCGACGTTGCCGTAACCGTCGCCGGTCTGATCGACGTTGACGTGACCGCCGCCGCGCTGGGTTACCGTCGCTGTCTCGTTGCCGTCCTGGCTAACGTACGCAGTGTTGAGCGCGCTGCCGGACTGGATGAGCAGGGCCCTGTCTGCCGATCCGGTCTGGGCGATGCTGGCCCACTGACCGCCAGTGCCGGTCTGGTAGGTCTCGATGCGACCGCCTGAGCCCGTCTGCGATGTGTACAGAACGGCCCCGTTTGTGGGGACGGTCGGATCGTAGTTTTCGTCCATGCCCTGGCTAAGGTTGGCAACGTTCCCGGATTGGCTCTGGCCCGTGTTGATGAAGTTTCCGTCGCCGACCTGGTAGATGCCGGCTGTGTTGTTCGAGCCAGTCTGGGCTACATTCGCCTGGTTGGCACCATCCTGAACGATGGCGGCGTTGAGGTTTGCGCCGTCCTGCGAGATGGAGCCGAGGTTGCTCCCGCCCCCCTGACTGATCTCGCCACGGTTCTTGTCGCCGTTCTGGGTGACCGACGCCGTCGCGACCGCGCCGGAGGTCACGTCCTGCGTGATGCCAGCGCCATATTTGAAAGTAGTGCCATTGCCTGCGTTATCGGACTGGCTGCCGCCGATCTGGGCGATCATGGCGAGGGACTTGCCTGCCCCAAGCTGCTTTACCTTCGCATAATTCTCGCTGGTGGCGGCACCCTGGGTGACTGACGCGGATGTATCGGAATGAACTGCACCAGCCTGCTCAATGTACACATCGTTGTTCAAACCGTCCTGATTGATCGTCGCGGTCGGGCCGGCGAAAGCGGCGCCGGCCGAAAGAACGAGCGCGAGCGCGGTAGATGCAAAAAGTTTGGACTTCATAATGCCTTCCTAAAAACCGCCTCAACAAATAGCCCGGTGGAGAGAGCACGGTTTTCCCGTGTGGCGGCGTCTCCCTCCGCGGGGCTTTCGCGGCGTCGTGCCGCAAATTCGGTATAGGTCTCGGCTATCGCTGGGCGGTTTGCTCGGCGACGAGTTTCACCCCGCCTTTTTCCGCCATGTATCGCTGGATCGCGACGTCGCCGGCCGCTTCGTCCTTGAACCGCCAGAGGCCCTCCATGGCCCCCTCCACGACGAGGGCGCGGACCAGCTGCTCGATCGCCTGCTGCATGGCGATCTGCCCCGGCTCGTTGATCGAGAAGCCGGCTTCCACCTCGAGTAGATCGTTGAAGTCGATGAACTTGAAGGCGCCGCCCTGCAGCTGTACGGAGAAGATGGTCTTGCGCGCCATCACCGTTTTGAGGATCTCGCCGGTCTGGGTGGAGACGGCGTTGGCGTAAACCGTCACCGAATCCTGCCGGTATTCGGTGCTGCCGCCGATGCCGAGATAGCGGGCGCCCGCGCCGCCGGTCAGCGTGTTGGCGTCGAAGCCGACGATGCCACCCTCGATCAGTAGCCCGGCGTAGAGGACCGGCGGAAGCGGCTGCGCTTTCTGCCCGTTGTAGGCGGCGCGCATCTCGCGGATGATCTGCCGTTCCTTCGCCAGGTGGTCCAAGCCCTTGCGTTCGATCAGCCGGAACCAGCGGCCTTGGCCCGCGTCGCGCAAGGCCTTGACCAGGATCATCGAGCCGCCCTGGGTGACGGCGCGGGAGTAGGTGGTGACGGCGTCGCTCGGCTTGAATTGGCCGGTAAGGTCCGGAAAGTCGTAGACGGCGACCACCACAGGCTCTTCCGGCGCGGGAAGCGACAGCAGTTCGCTGAAACTTGCGCCGACCTCGGTGGAGCTGGGCGGTTGCGAGAGCAATTCTCCGGGATACTGGCAGCCGCCGAGTATCGCCGCCATCAGCGCAATGGCGGAAATGCGTGAACGCATCGGAAATCCTTTGCTTACTGGACGGCAGACGGCACGGAGATTTGCGTTCTCTCGCCGGTCGTTTCGTTGAAGATGTCGATGCTGATGGTGTCGAGGCCGCGCGAGAAACTCACCACTTGGGAGCCGTAGCGGAACTCGCCGCTGTCCTGCGCGCTCTCGCCAAAGATCGCGTCCGCCACCTTCGAGGCCATGTCGCTCAGCAGCCGGCTCTGCAGGATCCTTACGAATTGCTGCTGGTCCGAAGTGCCGGCGAGGCCACTGCCGAGGCCGCTGGCGGTGGTTCTCTTGTCATTGGGTTCGTGCCCGTTCTGGAGCGTCGCGGTTTCGATCAGGAATGGGCCGTTGAACGGATTGCCGCCGAACGCCGGGTTGATCGGCTGATAGACGAGTTCCGATGCCGACGCCTGCTGAGCGAGCATCAAGACACTCGCGAAGGCAATTCCGGCGTGTAGCCGTTTGTACCGGCCTTTCATTCGCAATAAACGTCGAGAATACATTGTCATGATTGCGCTCTGCGTTTTGCTCGTCATAGGAGCATAATATGCGCAATTTCGCGCAAATGTCAACTAATACGTGTGCCGAGGGAGTACATCGATCGAATGGATGCAATTGAGAGTAACTATTATTGATCGGGCCAGGAGAGTCCGGAAGCGGCTGGGTCTTTGCCGGAGCTTGAACATGGCATCGTCTGCTTAGGCTGTAGCACAGCGAATTGGATGAGACGCCGACCGCGACTTCCACGGTATTCTTGCGCCCGCCGCGATTGGCGCCGCTCATCGGGGACTGATGTCGCCGTAGTCGCGGGATGACCATATGGTCGGATCGACACCGGCCTTACGCCCGGCACCTGACGGAAGGCCGGGGCTGCGCGGCTTCGGCGCCTATTCCAGCTTTTTCCTTGCCTTCCGGTTGGGGGTGTGAAGATAACCGGTGTTGGGGGCCGGCAACCGCATCGCCCACGACGCTATTCGCGGCGATCCGCCGAATTTATCTGTATCTGGAGAGCGTGGCGCGCCGGGAGCGCTCATACTGCCCTGATGCAGGTTTACCAGCGAGGGTAGACATTTTGCCGCTCACATCCGGCCGTTTCTTGCTGATCGCCCGTGCCATCAAGTCGACGGCGGAAAATCGGGAGCTTCGGCGAAGCGCATTCGAATTCTCGAAACAGCTTCTCGTTTGCAGCTTTGCTTTTATGACTCTTTCAGGCTGTCAAACCATCAACAATACGCTGTTCGGCGAAGCGGAAAGAACCGACAGTGAACTGCCGGCGGTCGAGGCGCCGGTCACCAACCCCGTCGCATACGATGCGCGCATTGAAGGCGATCTGCCGCAGACATTGCGGGACCTGATCGAGAGAAGTTCGATGCTGATGACGCAGAAGGATAGGCCGCCCGCCTCCTACGCGGCGTTGAGCAAGCGCGTCGACGACGATCTCGGCCGCATCAAGGACGTGCTCGCCTCCGAGGCATACTATGAGGCGGAGGTGGAGGCGACCATCGATACGGAAAGCGAGCCGGCGCAGATCGCCGTCAGCGTCGACCCCGGTCCGCTGTTCCATCTCCAGGCGGTGGACATCCGTTATCAGCCGGCGGAACCGGTCACAGCGGTTCCCAGGGTTGCCGACGAAGTCGGGCTCAGCATCGGCCAGACCGCCACCGGAGCGTCGTTGGTCGCGGCCGAGGGGCGGCTGGTCCGCCAACTCAACGAGAATGGCTATCCGAATGCCCGCATCGCCAGCAGCCAGTATCTCGCCAACCGGGACACCAAGACGATCACCGCGACGTGGGTTGTGGATACCGGTCCGCTCGCCCGTTTCGGCGAACTCCGGGTCGATGGTCTCGAAAACGTCGACGCGGATTACGTGCATCGCATCGCCGACTGGAAGCCCGGCTCTCTCTATGACATCCGTGAGATCGAGCGCGTTCGCGCGACGCTATCCGGTACCCGGCTGTTCGCGATGATCTCGCCGCCGCCTCGCGAGGATGTGCCCGTCGAGGATGGGATGGTGCCCGTAACCTTCGAGGTCAGCGAGGGGCCACCCCGGTCGGTGGGCGCCGGCGTCTACTATTCCACGGATGAAATGGGGCCGGGGGGCTCGCTCTCGTGGGAGCACAGGAACCTGTTCGGCAGCGCCGAGAGCCTGCGCCTCAGGATAGAAGGGTCGCAGATCCGGCAATGGGCGGATGCCGATTTCCGGAAGCCGGCGTTCTTGGAGCTCAATCAGTCGATTCTCGCCAATCTGCGGATCGAACGCAACGATACCGACGCGTACGTGGGCACGACGGGCAGCGGCTTCGCCGGCCTCGAGCGTCAGTTCCTGGAGTACTGGAGCATCACCGCCGGCCCGGCCTTCATCTACGCCGACATCAAGCGGAGCGCCGGCGAAGACCAAGGAGACCAGTTTCTTCTCGCCGGCGCCCGAACGAGGCTCGCCTATGACAGCCGCGACGACAAGCTCAATCCCAGCAAGGGACTGAACGGGAGCGTGGGGGTGTCGCCGTTCGTCAGCATGGCGTTGACCAGCACGCAGTTTGTTATAACCGAGGCTGCTCTGGCCGGTTACCAGGGCGTTTTCGAGGACGACAGGGTGGTGCTGGCGGCGCGTGGTCGGGTGGGCAGCATCTTTGGTGCTTCACGCTCGAAGGTGCCGGCGAGCCAACGATTTTTTGCGGGCGGCGGGGGCTCGGTGCGCGGCTATGAGTTCCAGTCGATCGGACCACTGGACCGAAGGAACGATCCCATCGGCGGCCGCTCAATGGTCGAAGTCAACGCCGAGGCCCGCATCAAGGTCATCGGCCCATTCGGCGTCGTTCCGTTCATTGACGGCGGCCAAGTCTACGACGACGTATACCCCGAGCTCTCGAGCGGTGATCTCCAGTGGGCCGCCGGACTGGGGCTGCGATACTTCAGCCCGATCGGTCCGATCCGCCTCGATGTCGCGACTCCGATCAACCCGCGAGATGTCGACGACCCGTTCCAGTTCTACATATCCATCGGGCAGGCGTTCTGATGACGGGCGACGAGCAGACCTCACCCAGCACTGAGCAACCGACAGGTCGCCGTCGGCTGGCTCGGGTGCTCGGCTGGGTCGCGAAAGCTGTCGGCGTGGTGCTCGTCGTCATCCTCCTGGTGGCGGCCGGCGGCGTGACGTACCTGCGGACGGAGTCCGGGCTCGCGCAGTTGGCCCGCTTGGTCGAATGGCTGGCGAGCAGCGAGCAGAGCAGCTTGACCATCGGGCGTTTGGAGGGGGCGTTTCCCGAGCATTTGCGCCTGGAGAACGTCTCGCTCGGCGATCAGCAGGGGACTCTCGTCAGCCTCGACTACGCCGAGCTGCGCTGGCGGCCTTGGCGACTCCTCTCCCGCCACCTCGCCGTAACCTCCTTCGAGATCGGCAGGCTGGCGCTTGATCGCCTTCCCGCGACAGAGCCGGCGCCGGCGCAAGAGGCGGGGTTGCCGAGGCCTGCCGAGCCTGCCGGTGGACGTTACACTCGACGCCTTTCGCTTGCGCGAACTGCGGCTGGGCGAAGCGATCATCGGCCAGCCGGCGAGCATCACCGCGACCGCTTCACTGTCCGCCACGCGCGAGGGCGAATTCGCCGCGGACGCCGACGTACATACGCTCGACGGAGCTGCCACTCGTGTGTCGTTGACCGCCGGCTACGATAAGTCGACCGAGCACCTGAAGATCGATGTTCAGGCAGACGAGCCCGGAGGCGGGATGGTGGCGAGCCTGCTCGGCCTGCCAGGGCGCGCCGCCGCTCCACTTGCAGGCTAAGGGCGACGGGCCGCTTCGGGATTGGCAAGGCCGGCTGGAGGCGGCGGCTGGCGATGTTGCCGGGATAAACGCGAATGTGCGGCTGAGTGGCGAGAAGCCGCCGCGGGTTGCCCTCGATGGCGGCGCGGACGTTCAGGGTCTGCTGCCGCCGGACCTGGCGCCGCTGGCGGCTGGAGGGGTGGCCCTCCGGGCGGAGGCGGACGTCGTTCTCGGATCGGATCGCGCTGAACGATCTCGCGGTTTCGACGGCGGCGGGCAGCCTGCGCGGCAATGGCGCTTTTCTGCCCGGTGAAAAGCGGATCGACGGCAAGCTGGCGCTGACGCTTGGCCCGGCGAGTGTCTGGCAGCCACTCGCTCCTGGCATCGGCTATGATGCCGCGTCCGCCGACATCCTGCTCTCCGGCAACCTTCCGGTGCCCGACATCCAGCTCGACGCGCTCGCCGAGAACCTGACGAGTGGATCCGCGCGCGCCGGCAAGGCAGCGCTGCGGGCCAACGTGAAGGCGGGCGAGACCACGGGCGGAGCCATGCCTCCGCTCGATGCGCGGGCCGAGCTCGTCGTGAGCGATATCGTACAGCCATCGAAAGGCCTGGAACCGCTACTCGAGCAACCGGCGCGGCTGACCCTGGACGCCCGGTACGAGCCGGACGAAAAGCACGCGATCGTGCGGCAGTTGCGGCTCGATGCCGGCCCGATGCAGGTGACGGGCAACGCCGACCTTCACCTCGCCGACGAGCTGACCGGCACAGCGGTGCTGCAGCACGAACGAGTTCGATCTGGCGCCGTTGAGCGCGCTGGCCGGTACCTCGCTCTCCGGAAAGGCCCGGCTGAACGCCAACCTCGATGCCGAGGAGAGCGGCGCGTCTGCGCGCCGAGATCCGCGCGGGCATCGAACAATTCGCTTCGGCGATGCCCGAGCTCGCCACCCTGCTCGGCCCCAACCCGACGCTGACCGCCACGGTCAGCGGCGATCCCGCCGCCGCCATCGACCTCGATGCGAGCGCCAGGGCGGCGCAGTTCACCGCCACCGCCAACGGCCGCATGTCTTCGAACATGTCGCTGGTCGACGCGCCAAGCTCAGCATCGACGCGGAGGACTCTGAGAGGGCTGCAGCCGATCCTCGGCGCCCCGCGTGGCCGGCGCCTTCAGCGTGAACGCCGAGGCCAACGGCCCGGTGGAGAAGCTCACCGGTTCGCTGCGAGCGCAAGCCAGCAACGTCGTCTATCAGGACCAGCGGATCGACCGCTTGCAGTTGACCGTCGATGCGCGCGATGCGCCATCGAACGCCCAGGGGTCGCTGGCGCTCGACGCGGCGACCTCGCTCGGGCGCGCTGACCGCGAGGGGCGCGTTCGGCATGGAAGGACCGGACCAGCTGCGCATCGACCGCTTCGTGCTGACCTACGCCGAGGCGCTGACGGCGACCGCGCGGTTGCTCGTTCCGTTCAATGGCCGCCCGATCGTAGGCAATGTCGCGGTGCGCAGCGACGATCTGACGCCGGTCGGCCGTGCCCTGCGGCAACAGCTCGGCGGCCGCTTCAACCTCGACGTCGCGCTCGATGACGCGCGCGGCACGCAACGGGTCGCCGCGCAACCTGCGCGGCAACGACATCCGCTACGGTCCGCCCGCCGCGCCGATAGCCGCCGCGCATGACGCGCTCAGAGCCGACATGGAGCTTATCGACGCGCTGGCCGAACGCCGGCTAAGGGCGAACATCAGCGCCAGCGACATCCTTGCCGCCGACGGGCATCTGGCGACGGCGACGGTGCGGGCGACAGGGGCGAAAAACGCCTATCAGGTCCAAGCGGCGGCGCGAGGCGATCTTCAGGGCCTACGCAGCTCACCGCCGACGCGGAAATCAGCCCCGCCGAGACGACCGTCATTACCCTGCGGCGGCTGCAGGCCACGCTGAAGGACGAGCCGCTGCGGCTGGTTCGGCCGGCGCGGATCGTCGTCGGCGGAGATCGCCTGCAGGTCGATGAACTCGCGCTTACGTATGGCAAGGCGCAAGCCACCCTCAGCGCGACGAAGACGCCGCGAACAGGTCGACGGCCGCCTGGCCGTGCGCGATTTTGACCTCGCTCTCATCGAGAAGTTCCGACCGGGAACCCAGCTGAGCGGCGTGGTCAACGCTGATGCCGGATCTTACAGGGACGCCGATCGGCCCCCGCGCTGAACGCGCAGGCGCGGGCGAGCGGCTTCAGTCTCGCCCGCATTCGGCAGAGCGTTCGGGCGCGCGCGCCCGCGCTGAACGTGACGCTGGCGGCTCGCGTCGGCGCGGGCCGCGCCAGCATCGATCTGACCGGAGCAGGCCTCGGCGAAGCGCCCTTGCGCGCGCGCCTGTCCGCCCCGGTGCGCTTCGCCGTCGAGCCGTTCATCTTCGCGGTGGCTGAGACCGGCCCGATCGATGGCGCGGTCACTTGGCGGGGCGACATCGACCCGCTCTTCCAGATGCTGCCGATCGACGCGTTCCTCTTGTCGGGACATACCAACGTCAACCTCGCGATCGGCGGCACGGTTCAGACGCCGGCCGTCGATGGCGAGATCAGCCTTGGCGCGCGGCAGCCTGGAGGTGTTCGAGACCGGCACCGTGCTGCGGCCGCTCGACCTCACGGTGACCGCGGCACAAGGCGAGTGGCGGCTGACACGTCTGGAGGCTGGCGATGGCGGCGACGGAACGCTGGCCGGCAGCGGCGCGCTCGCGCTGACCGATCCGCCGCGGGTGAACGCTCGCATCGAGCTGCGGAACTTCGCGGCGCTGCGCCGTGACGATATCGTATCGAAGCTCGGCGGCGCGATCTCGGCCGATGGCGCGATCGGCGAGCGGCTGCAGGTCGCGGGCCGTATCGAGAACGAGGGAACGGAAATAAGACTGGTCAACCGTCTCCCTCCGTCCGTGGTCACCGTCGATGTCGTATTCAAGGATGAACTGCAGGCCACCGAGACGGTGGCCGCCTCGCAGCCCGAAGAGGCGGGAGCGTCTTGGATCGTTCTCGATCTGACGCTTTCGCTGCCCGGGCGGGTCTTCGTTCGCGGTCGCGGTCTCGACTCGGAGTGGGGCGGATTGCTGACCATCACCGGTACGGCCGCCGATCCGCAGGATCGAAGGCAAGATCGAGCCTGTGCGTGGCAATTTCGATATTCTCGGCAAGCGATTCACGATCGACGAGGGCAGCATCCGCATTCAAGGACTCCAGGACATTACCATCGACCTGACCGCGTCCTACCAACGCTCCGGCTTCAAGGCGCTGATCCTTCTGTCAGGAACCCCCGCGCAGCCGAAGATCACCCTTCAGTCCGATCCCGAGTTGCCGCAGGACGAGATCCTGGCGCGCGTGCTGTTCAACAAATCCACCGGCGGCTTGAGCATCGGCGAGGCCGCGCAGTTGGCGAGCGCGGCGGCGGCGCTGGCCAGCGGCGAACCGGGGGTCTTGGACAACTTGCGCACCGCCGCCGGCCTCGACCGCCTAACGCTTGGCAGCTCCGAAGAAGGCGGCGGACTGGGGACGGTGGAGGCAGGCAGAAATATCAGCAAGAACGTCTATGTCGGAGTCGAGCAAGGAACATCGACGTCATCCACCGTCGTCGAGATCAGCATCACCGATAATCTGAAGTTGCGCTCGACCACCTCCTCCGAGGGAAACAGCCGGACCGGGTTGCGCTGGAACTGGAACTACTGACACCCAACGCCATCCTCCTGTCTCTTCCACCGGGACATACGGGCAGGAGACTTGTTTCGCCCGGAACCCCCCTCCCGATTACCCGTCCAATCGGCGAGCGCGATGCACGTATGATCAACGCGAAGCCCCGCCGAGCGACAAGCGGTTACGCAACCGCGCGAAGAAGTCGCGCATACGGTTTTGGCCCTGTAACCGCGGCAACTTGGGCCGCCCGGCGCGGCTTGGCTCGACTGCCAGACCGATACTGGCGATCTCGCCCCCGTCATCAAGCGCTCGAACGATCAGCTCGACGCTGTCGATAGAGATGCGATCGCCGGTTTCCGCGGCTCCCTGCAGCCGCCGGTGGATGAAATCGGCCGCCGTCAGCTTCGCTTCCTCCGGGCCGACGGAGATTCCGTAGGCGGCGGCGACATCGGAGATCGAGCTGCCGGGATCGATGGTGAAGTCGCCATAGAACTCGCGGTCGAAGGGTTCGAGAGTGGCGGGACCCGCGAACAGCCGGTCGAGCAAATGAAGCAGCTTGGGCGCGGCGAAGATGTAGACGTAGTCGCCGGTACGCAGTCTCCCGGCTTCGTGCAGTCGAAGCGAACGGCCATCGCGGACGATGAGTGACGGCCGGGCCCAACGGGGAATACGCTGGCCCTTGGCGACGGGACTTTCGGGCGCGATACGATAGGCGATCAGCTCGTGGGTGGCGCGTCCAGGCAATTCGAGCTCCACCCTGTCGACCGGGCCCATGCGCGGCGGGACGATCAGGCCCAGCCAACGCGCCATCGGCCGGATGGTCCAGCCCTGTAGCAACAGCGAGATCATCACGACGAGGAAGGTAATGTTGAAAAGCAGCCGTCCGGTCGGCAACTCGGCGACGATCGGCAGAATCCCGAGCAGGATCGACACCGCCCCGCGCAGCCCGACCCAGGAGATGAAAATTGTCTCGTTGCGGCTGAACGCGAATGGAAGAAGGCAGAGCCATACCGCGACCGGTCGCCCGATGAAAGTCAGGAAAAGGGCGAGAAGCACCGCCGGCAGCGCAATACCAGGGAACTGCGAGGGCGAAGCCAACAGCCCCAAGGTCAGGAACATGGCGATCTGGCAGAACCAGGTCATCCCGTCCTGGAATCTTCGAATCAACGGAAGCCCGTGCACCTTGGAGTTGCCCGCCCGGATGCCAGCGATGAACACGGCGAGGAATCCACTGCCGCCCAGAATTCCGGTTGCGGCGAAGAGGCACAGCGCCAGACTGAGTACGACAATGGGATAAAGTCCCGCCTCCAGCTTCAGCCGATTGATGATGAGAATGATCAATTGCCCGCCGGCCAACCCGCTCATCATGCCTATGCCGAACTGCTTGCCGAACTCTTCCAGCACTCGGATACCCGCCGCCTCGCTAGTCGCGCCGGATACGATGACTTCGATCAATGTTATGGTGAGAAAGATGGCCATCGGGTCGTTGGCCGCCGAACTCGACCTCAAGTGTCGACCGCACCCGCTCCCGGATGGTGATTCCGCCGACCCGTAACAGAAAGAACACGGCGGCGGCGTCGGTGGAGCTGACGATCGATCCCAACAGGAACGCATGGAGCCATGGCAGACCCAACACATAGTGGGCGCCGACCCCCATCAGGCCGGCCGTGACAACGACGCCGACCGTGGCCAGCACCACCGCTGGCCCAAACGACGCCCGTATGCTGCGCAACTGCGTGTTGAAGCCGCTGTCGAAGAGAATGATCGCGAGCGCGATCGAACCGATGAAGTAGGCGACCCTGGCATTGTCGAATTCCAGCCCGCCAGGTCCGTCCTCGCCCGCGAACAGGCCTACGCCGAGAAACACCAGCAGCAACGGCGCGCCGATGCGGAAAGAAATGAGGCTGGTGAAGGTCGAGATGGCGATCAGTCCGGCGCCGATCAGGATCGCAAGATTTATCGCCTCGAACATCGGCGTCGGCCTTCCCCTAACTCGCGCGCCGTCCAGGCAATCCGTTATCTGGATGGCGAGTCAACTCGCAAGCGCATCGGCGGAAGGCGGCGCGCGGCCCTCTCCCAAAAAGCGAAGCTGATAGTACCCTCGGGAACCGCGAGCTGGCTTAATGCGATTCTTGCCGATCCAGCGGCAAAACGTCGACCGCCACCTGCACGGTGTGAGCGCCTCCCCCGAAGATAGCCCCGCTGACCGGGCTCACGTCGCCGTAGTCGCGACCCCAGGCCACGGTCACGTGCTCGACCGAGACCAGCAGATTGTTGGTCGGATCGACATCGACCCATCCATGGCCGGGGCACCAGACTGAAAGCCAAGCGTGCGAGGCATCGGCGCCGATCAGCTTCTCCTTGCCCTCCGGAGCACGGGTCAGCAGATAGCCGCTGACGTAGCGGGCCGGCAATCTCAGCGCACGCAGACAGGCCAGCTGCAAGTGCGCGAAGTCCTGGCAGACGCCGCGGCGGGCCTCGAATACCTCCTCCACCGGTGTCGATACCGTCGTGGCCGTCGGATCGTATCGGAACTCGTGATAGATGCGGCCCGTGAGTTCCACCACACCCTCCAGCAGCGGGCGTCCGTGCGGGAAGCAGGCGAGGGCGTAGCCGCGGATCGCCTGGTTGACCCGCGTCTTCGGAGTCTCGAAGACATACTGCAGCGCCTCCAGGCCCTCGTTGGAAGTGTCATGAAAGAGTTGCGGGTAGACCTCGTCCCAGGGAACGCTAAGCCGCGGATCTAGGCTGGCCCTGGGCATCACCTCGATGACGCTCTTGGCATGCAGGATCAGCTCCCGGTGCTGATGTTGCAGAGTGATGTAGCTGGTGGGATTGCCGAAGTAATCGTTCTCCTGGGCGTGGTGGCGTCGGCGTCGGCAGCACGATGAGCGCGGTGCGATGGCAGGTCTGGTGCGGGCACAGGCGCGGACTCAGGTGGATCAGATGTTGCGAAAACGAGACCGGGATGGAGTACCGGTAGGTCGTTCGATGACTGACCTCATAGAGCACGGGTCGGTTGCGCGTCATCGCAGGTCGGCGGGCGGACGGGGCTGAGCATGGCTGAAGTAGTCGCGGGTGATCAGTTCCGAGAGACGCGGCAGGCCGGCGCCGACCACATCCAGTAGCGCCTCCAGGGCGCCCCGCCGCCCCTGGCTGTCCTCGTCGCAGAGTGGCGCGATCTCGGCCAGCCGGATCTCGGTGAGCAACGACAACACCAGCCGCTGCTCCGGCGTGCGCACGTATTCGTCAACGTCGCGCGGCAATTGCTCAACCTGGTCGACGATGGCGGCGATCTGGAAAGCGACCGAGCGCGGATTGGTCTCGTCGAGGAGCAAGAGATCAATGACCGGCGGCAGCATCGGCGTCGTCAGATAGCGCGATCGGTAGGTCATGGTGCTGTCGGCCAGTTCCAGCAAAAGGAACAGGCTGCCATCCTCCGCTGGATTGCCGCGAGCCAGCAGGCTGCGCAGCAGATCGAGCATGTGCTGCGCGCGCTCGAGCCGCCGCCCCATGTCGAGGAACCGCCAGCCATGGTTGCGCGTCATGTTCTCCATTTCCATTCCGCTGAAGGCGGCGAGCGTTCGGATGGAATCGTCCAGCGTCTCCAGTACCTCGCCCGGTTCGAGGGGATGCGGCGGCGATCCGACGTGGTGGGCGTGGACGATCGCTTTCGTATGCAAGCGGCTGAGCGTACGCCAGGCATCGACCGACAGGCGATCCCGGACCAGCCCGGCGGTCCGATGAAGATGCCTGAGCGTCTCCTGCAGGCCGAAAGGCAAGTCCGGATCGAACATCAACAATGCAAGCTGCTCTTCCAGCATCTCGGCCGGGCTTGTGCCCCGGCCGCCCACTAACGGTGGCACCTCGCTCTTCTCGAACAACACCCGCAGAACACGCTGCATTGTGCCAACGTTGTCGACCGGACTGGCGTCATCGGTGAGCCGCCGCACGACGCTGCGGACGACACGCATGATGTCCTCGCTCCGCTCGGTGTAGCGGCCCAGCCAGAACAGGTTGTCGGCGGCGCGGCTTGGCAGATCCTTGCCGGTCCGCTTCGGCTTGACGTAGCTGAGCGGCGAGCGCAGCAGGGTAAAGCTGCTGGTGACCGGCTCTTCCGAGAGTACCCAGGTGTCCTTGGTGCCATCACCCCGGTGCAGCGCCACGGCGCGGTTATCAGGCGCCATCGAGACGCGCGTAAGGCCGCCCGGCATGACTACATAGCCGCCGTCCCGAGTGGCCGTGAGGAACACCCGCAAGGTCATCGGCCGCGGTTGCAGGCCGGCCCCGGTCCACGCCGGCGTCGTCGACAGCGAAAGCAGCTCCTGGCCGACGTACTCGTGACCGCGCGTCGCAATCTGGTCGATGATGGCCCTACGTTGCGGCTCGGAGAGAGACGCGCCCGGCACGGCGCTGGTCTTCCGCGACAGGAGCGAGTGCTGCTTGAAGGCAGAGTCGATAGCCAGCCGATCGAAGTTGTCGAGAACGTAGCCGCGCACCTCGTCGTCGCCACACCACCAGGTCGAGGTGTTCGGAAGCCGCAAGTCCTCCCCGAGCATCCGGCGGCACAGGTGCCGCAGGAACGGCAGCATCGCCTTGGTCTCCACCAGGCCGCTGCCGAGCGCGTTGGCCATGACGACATTGCCCGCGCGGGTCGCCCGCATCAGCCCCGAGACGCCCAGCATCGAATCCGAACGCAGTTCCAGCGGATCGCACTTATCCGCATCGACCCGCCGCAGGATCAGATCGACAGGCATCAGCCCGTCCACCGACTTCAGAAACACGCGATTGTCGCGGACGGTAAGATCGCCACCTTCGGCCAGGGTATAGCCGAGATAGCGGGCGAGATAGGCATGCGCGAAGTAGCCTTCGGCGTCCGGGCCTGGGGTCAGTAGAACCACTCTCGGATTTTCCCGCTTGGTGCAAGAAACCAGGCTGTCGTGCATCGACTGGAAGTAGTTGGCGAGCCGGTGAACATGCAAATGCCGGAACATCTCCGGCAGGCAGCGGGAGAGAACCACCCGGTTTTCCAGCGCGAAGCCGACGCCGGACGGCGCCTGCGTTCGGTCCGCGAGCACCCACCAGCGACCGTCCGGCCCGCGGCCGAGGTCTGCCGCATAGACGTGCAGATAGAGCCCATCGCGCGGCCGCAGACCGTGACACGGCCTAAGGAATTGCGGGTTGCCCAGGACGACGGCAGTGGGCAAATGCCCGTCGCGGAGCAGGGTCTGCGGCCCGTAAAGGTCGGCCAAAAGGACGTTCAGCAGACGGGCGCGCTGAATCAACCCCTCCTCCAGCACCCGCCATTCGTCCGCGCCGATCAGGACGGGCACGAAATCGAGGTCCCAGGGCCGATCCGAGTGGTCGGTCGTTGCGTCCGCCGTGTAGGTCAGGCCGTTCTCATGCAGCAGCCGTTCGGCGAGGCGCCAACGCCTGGCGAGTTCGCCTTCCGACATGCCCTCGAGGCCATCCAGAAACCGTGTCCAATGCCGCCGGATGGAGCCGTCGGCGGCGATCATCTCGTCATAGACGCCAGCCAGTGGCTGGTACAACGCGTGCAGGCCCGCGGATGGAAAGCTATCGGAAAACTGGCTGGTCACGCTCACGTCGGCGATATCTCACAAACTACGAGGCCATCGTGGCCATCGATAAAGGCCAACCTGTCGGCCCGGCTGTAACATCAACTTGATCGATCAATCATTCAAGCGGCTCCACCTCAGGTCGAGTGTCGTCGGAAACTCCGGGTTGACCAGCGGCGGCGGAAGCTGGAAGTCGCCGGCCGTGTGGCCGAACGGGAAGAAGCGGGCGCAGCGCCGGCTCTCCGCCTCGTAAGCATTGACCGGGAAGGTTTCGTAGTTGCGGCCGCCGGGGTGCGCGACGTGATAGGTGCAGCCGCCCAGCGACCGGCTGGACCAGGTGTCGTACAGATCGAAGATCAGCGGGCTGTCGACCGGAATCGTCGGATGCAGGCACAGCGGCGGCTGCCAGGCACGGTAACGGACGCCGGCGACGAACTCGCCGGAAGTGCCGGTCGATTGCAGCGGCACTCGCCGACGATTGCAGGCAAGCACGTGCCGCCCCTCCGTCATGCCATTGCATTCGCACCTGCAGGCGTTCGACCGAGGAGTCGACATAACGGACCGTGCCGCCGATCGCGCCCTCCTCGCCCATGACGTGCCACGGCTCCAAGGCCTGGCGCAGCTCGACGATCGCGCCGGCGTGCTCGACCGCGCCGTAGAGGGGGAAGCGGAACTCGAAGTGCGGCGCGAACCACTCGGACTCGATGGCGATGCCGGCGCGGCGCAGGTCGGCGATGACGTCGAGAAAGTCTTTCCAGACGTAAGTGCGGCAGCATGAAGCGGTCGTGCAGGGCGGTGCCGCCAACGCACCAGCGGCTGCTTGTAGGGCTCGCGCCAGAACCAGGCGATCAGCGCGCGCAGCAGAAGGTGCTGGGCGAGGCTCATCCGGGCGTGCGGCGGCATCTCGAAGGCGCGGAACTCGACCAGGCCCAGCCGGCCGGTCGGGCCCGTCCGGCGAGTACAGCTTGTCGATGCAGATCTCGGCGCGGTGCGTGTTGCCGGTGACGTCGATCAGCAGGTTGCGGAAGATGCGGTCGACCAGCCAGGGCGGCACCGGGGTCCCATCCGGATCGGGGATCTGCCGGAAGGCGATCTCGAGCTCGTAGAGCTGGTCGTTGCGCGCCTCGTCGATGCGCGGCGCCTGGCTGGTCGGGCCGATGAACAGGCCGGAGAACAGGTAGGACAGCGCCGGGTGGTTCTGCCAGTAGGTGATCAGGCTGCGCAGCAGATCGGGGCGGCGCAGGAACGGGCTGTCGGCCGGCGTCGGTCCGCCGACGACGATGTGGTTGCCGCCGCCGGTGCCGGTGTGCCGGCCGTCGAGCATGAACTTCTCGGTGCCCAGGCGGCTCTGTCGCGCCTCCTCGTAGAGCCCGGTGGTGATCTCGACCAGCTCCTGCCAGGATCGAGCCGGGTGGATGTTGACCTCGATCACGCCCGGGTCGGGCGTCACCTTGATGACGCCGATGCGCGGGTCGGGCGGCGGCATATAGCCCTCCAGCCGTACCGGCAGGTCGACCGCCGCCGCGGTGTCCTCGATGGCGCCGACCAGATCGACGTAATCGTCAACGCGCTCCAGCGGCGGAATGAAGACGCAGAGGTGGCCGTCGCGCGGCTCGATGGAGATGGCGGTGCGAACGGCGCCCCCGATCTCGGTCGGCAACCGCTGCTCTACGATCTGCTGCCGCTTTTCCTGGCCGCCGGCCGGGCCGGCGACGGATGCGACGCGCTGCCGCGGCCGCACCTCGGGGTCGGGCAGGGCGGGCCGCTCCTCGAACGGATCGGCGGGCATGTAGTAGGGATACCTTTCAGGCGGCACCCAGGGCAGCGAGCCCAGCGGCAGCCGGAACCCGAGCGGCGAGTCTCCCGGCACCAGGAACAGCCGGCCGCGCCGGGCCGACCACCGCTCGCTGATCCAACGCGCGTGGCCGTCGCGCGCGTTCCAGCGCTGGATCGGCAGTGTCCAGCCGACGGGATTGCCGAGGCCGCGCTCGAATACGCGGGCAAGCCGTGCCCGTTCCTTCGGATCCTCCAGCTTGGAATCGGACGGGTCGACGTTCTCCGGCAGGCTCTGCTCGCGCGCGATAAACGGCAAGGGGTCCTCGTAGGTCGGCAAGGCATGATCCGGATCGATGCCGAGCGTCGCCGCGAGCGCGGTCACGAAGCGCCCGGCATCGTCGACAAGAGCGGGCCGGTCGCCTCCGTCGAGCGTCAGGAGCGAGGCGTCGCGCCACAGCGGCCGGCCATCGCGGCGCCAGTAGAGGGCGTAGGCCCAGCGGGGCAGCGACTCGCCGGGATACCACTTGCCCTGGCCGAAGTGGAGCAGCCCGCCGGGCGCGAACCGGGCGCGCAGCCGGCCGATCAGCTCGGCCGCCAGCGTTCGCTTCGCCGGGCCATCGGCGGCGCTGTTCCACTCCTCGCCGTCCATGTCGTCGACCGACACGAACGTCGGCTCGCCGCCGACCGTCAGGCGCACGTCGCCCTCGCGCAGCCTCTCGTCGACACTATCTCCGAGGACGACGATACGCATCCCACTGCTCGTCGGAATACGGCTTCGTGACGCGCGGAGTTTCTCGGATCCGCACGGATCGACATTTCGAACGAAAAGTCGACATCGACGGCATCGGCGCTGCCGGTGATTGGCGCGGCGCTCTCTGGATCGGGCGTGCAGGCGAGCGGCAGGTGCCCCTCGCCCGCGAGCAGGCCCGAGGTCGGATCGAAGCCGATCCAGCCGGCGCCCGGCAGATAGACCTCCGTCCAGGCATGCAGGTCGGTGAAATCCTGTTCCGCGCCGGCCGGGCCCTCCAGCGGCTTCACGTCCGGCTTGAGCTGGATCAGGTAGCCGGAGACGAAGCGGGCGGCGAGGCCGAGATGGCGCAGGATCTGCACGAGCAGCCAGCCGGTGTCTCGGCAGGAGCCGAGCCGCGAGGCGAGCGTCTCCTCGCAGGTCTGCACGCCCGGCTCCATGCGAATGATGTAGCCGATGTCTTGCTGCAGCCTGTGGTTCAGGGAAACGAGGAAGTCGACCGTTCGCGTCTCCTCGCGCGGCACCGAAGCCAACCATTCCGCAAGCAGTGGGCCGGCTGGCGCCGGCGTTGAGATAGGGCGCCAGCTCCTTTGTCAGCCACGGCGCATAAGCGAACGGGAACGTCTCCGCGTCGGGTTCGAGGAAGAAATCGAAGGGGTTGAACACCGCCATCTCGGCGACGAGATCGACGTCGATGACGAACTCCCGCGTCCGCTCCGGGAAGACGAGACGGGCGAGATAGTTCGCCTGCGGGTCCTGCTGCCAGTTCAGGAAGTGCAGCTTCGGCGTTATGTTGAGCGAGTAGGACAGCACCCGGGTGCGACAGTGCGGCGCCGGCCGCAGTCGGATCACCTGCGGAGCGAGCTGAGCCGGCTGGTGGTACCGGTAGGCCGTGCGGTGCCGGAGAGCTACGTCAATCGCCATCGCCGCTCACTCCCGACCAACGTTCATCATGAAACAAGATACACGCATCCGGTCCTCCGGATGTTGAGATGGATCAGCAAAACCGAGGCCAAAACCGCTCGCCGGCCGTTGCTCTTTACCAGAGGAGACTGGTTCAGCGGACATCGAGGCCACCCTGGATGAGAACGAAATCGGCCACCCTGTCGACACCGTCGCCCACCTTGAGGTTAGTGAACACAAACGGCCGCACGCCGCGCATCATGCGCGCGTCCCGCTCCATCACCTCAAGGCTGGCGCCGACAAGCGGGGCGAGGTCGACCTTGTTGATCACCAACAGATCGGAGCGGGTGATGCCCGGACCGCCCTTGCGGGGGATTTTGTCGCCGGCGGCGACGTCGATGACGTAGAGGGTGATATCGGCCAGCTCCGGCGAGAAGGTCGCGGCGAGATTGTCGCCGCCGGATTCGATAAAGACGATCTCCAGATCGGGGAAGCGCGCCATCATCTGCTCGACGGCGGCGAGGTTGATCGAGGCGTCCTCGCGAATCGCCGTGTGCGGGCAGCCGCCGGTCTCGACGCCGATGATGCGCTCGGGCGGCAGCGCGCCGGAGCGGCTGAGGAATTGCGCGTCCTCCTGGGTGTAGATGTCGTTGGTGATGACGGCGATCCGAAAGCGCTCGCGCAGCCGCTTGCACAGCGCATCGACCAGCGCCGTCTTGCCCGATCCCACCGGCCCGCCGACGCCGACGCGCAGAGGGCCGGTCATGCGCGCGCTCCGATCGAGTCTCGGCCAGGCTTGGCAGGAGCGTCATTGCGAGCGGAGCGAAGCAATCCACGAGGCGGCCTGGATTGCTTCGTCGGGCAAAGCCCTCCTCGCAATGACGACCTTTCAACAATTTCATAAGAAGCAAACCTGACCCCATCCGGTCTCCTCTCGCTTGTTGAAGGAGGTGCGAGGGCAGGCGAGCAGTGGGGCTGGCCACTGCCCATGGCCATCATGAGCGGAACAACCGCGTGTACTGCGTCTCGTGGCGAGCCGAAGTCCAATCGACCATCCACGTAGCAGTGCCGAGATCGGCGAGGCCCAGGTCGGCGCTCTCGGCGGCGACCGCCCGCACCGTTTCCTCCAGCGCCGCCAGCACGCGGAGCCCGTCACTCTGGCCCAGCGGGATCAGCCGGATCGCCGGCGGAGACCAGATTGGCGGCGAATGCTTGCAGATAGGCCAGCCGCGCCGAAGCCTCGTCGATGCCGACGACGGCAGCAAGCGACGCCGACCGCGACGGGATACGCCAATGTCCGATCGGTGTCGCAAGCCAGCCGCAGCAAGCTATCGAGCCTGGGGTGCGGCCAGGCGGCGCGCACGCCATCGAGAAAGGCGCGGCCTTGCGCGGCGCTCTCCAGCGCCAGTTCGGCCGTGCCTCGGAACGCCTCGCCCCAGGCCAGCACGTCGCCAAGCCGCCGTTCGTCGCCATCGCGCTCGGCCCGCCATGCCGCGCCGAGAAGGATCGCGTCGGTTCGGCCGGAGCCGTGGCGCAGAATGCTTTCGATCCAGGTCCGCAGGCCCGACGCATCGGCGACCAGACCGGTGTCCACCGCGTACTCGATGCCGTGCGAGTAACTGTAGCCGCCGATCGGGAAGGCCGGCGACAGCCAGGTCAGCAGCCGGACGAGCCCGTCTTCAGCCTTCGCGGGCATCGTCGAGGCCATGTTGGTGATGGTCGTCACGAGCGACGCCGATGTACGCTCCCGGCTCTGGCGCAAACGGCGCCCGGCGGCGGATGATGCGTGCGCCCAGCCGGTGCAGCATCGCCGCCAGCACTGAGTCCTCGGCAAGACGCAACGTGCCATCGGCCAGCACCTGCACCGGCGTATGCCGGTTACCGAGGTGCCAGGCCAGCCGCGCCGCGTCGGCGGTGGTGGCGCCGCGCGCCTCGATCACCGCCTCTTCGGCGGCGCGCACGCGGATCACGCCGCCGCCGGCGAGTCCCAAGCCGTCGCCGTCGGCGAGCGTCGCCGGCCGGTCGAGATCGAGCAGGAAGGGCTCGCCGGCGTCGTCCAGCATGCGGATGCGCCGGCGGTGCCGCTGATCGAAGGGCAGCGTCGCCGTCGCGACCGGCTCCGCCTCGCGCCAGGTGCCCGCCGGCAGCACGGTGATCGCCCTGCGCATCGGGCTCAGAACAGGAAATAGCGCTGCGCCATCGGCAGCACGCTCGCCGGCTCGCAGGTCAGCAGCTCGCCGTCGGCGCGCACCTCGTAGGTCTCGGGATCGACCTCGATCATCGGCGTAGCGCCGTTGTGGACCATGTCGCGTCTTGCTCGATGCTGCCGCGTGCCCGTGACGGCGACGAGCGGCTTGGCGAGGCCGAGCTGCTCGCCGATGCCGGCGTCCAGCGCCGCCTCGACGACGAAGGTCACCGAGCTGTGCGTGCAGCGCGCGGCCGAAGGCGCCGAACATCGGCCGGTAGTGCACCGGCTGCGGCGTCGGGATCGAGGCGTTCGGATCGCCCATCGGCGCCGCGGCGATCATGCCGCCCTTCAGGACCAGGTCCGGCTTGACGCCGAAGAACGCCGGCTGTCCACAGCACCAGGTCGGCCAGCTTGCCGACCTCGACCGAGCCGACCTGCGCGGCGATGCCGTGGGTGATCGCCGGGTTGATCGTGTACTTGGCGATGTAGCGCTTGACGCGGAAGTTGTCGTTGCCGCGCCGTCTCGCCCGGCAGCGGCGCCGCGCTGCTGCTTCATCTTGTGGGCGGTCTGCCAGGTGCGGATGATCACCTCGCCGACCCGGCCCATCGCCTGGCTGTCGGACGAGATCATGCGAGAACGCGCCGAGGTCGTGCAGGATGTCCTCGGCGGCGATGGTCTCGCGGCGGATGCGGCTCTCGGCGAAGGCCACGTCCTCGGGGATGCGCGGGTCGAGGTGGTGGCAGACCATCAGCATGTCGAGGTGCTCGTCGATCGTGTTGACGGTGTAGGGCCGCGTCGGGTTGGTCGAGCGACGGCAGCACGTTGGCGCAGCCCGCACACCTTGATGATGTCGGGCGCGTGGCCGCCGCCGGCGCCTTCGGTGTGGTAGGTGTGGATGGTGCGGCCCTTGAAGGCGGCGATGGTGTCCTCGACGAAGCCCGACTCGTTCAGCGTGTCGGTGTGGATCGCCACCTGCACGTCGTCTCGCTCGGCGACGCGTCAGGCAGCTGTCGATCGCCGCCGGCGTCGTGCCCCAGTCCTCGTGCAGCTTCAGGCCGCAGGCGCCGGCCGCGACCTGCTCGATCAGCGCGTCCGGCTGGCTGGCGTTGCCCTTGCCGAGGAAGCCGAGGTTCATCGGCAGGCCTCGGCCGCCTGCAGCATGCGCGCGATGTGCCAGGGGCCCGGCGTGCAGGTCGTGGCGTTGGTGCCGGCCGCCGGGCCGGTGCCGCCGCCGATCATGGTGGTGACGCCGCGAGTAGCAGCGCGTCCTCGACCTGCTGCGGGCAGATGAAGTGGATGTGCGCGTCGATGCCGCCGGCGGTGAGGATCCGGCCCTCGCCGGCGATGACCTCGGTGCCGGGGCCGATGACGATGTCGACGCCGGGCTGGACGTCGGGATTGCCGGCCTTGCCGATGCCGGCGATGCGCCCGTCCTTGAGGCCGATGTCGGCCTTGACGATGCCCCAGTGGTCGAGGATCAGCGCGTTGGTGATGACGGTGTCGACGGCGCCCTCGGCGCGGCTGCGCTGGCTCTGGCCCATGCCGTCGCGGATCACCTTGCCGCCGCCGAACTTCACCTCCTCGCCGTAGATCGTGTGGTCGTGCTCGACCTCGATGATCAGCTCGGTGTCGGCCAGCCGCACGCGGTCGCCGGTCGGTCGGGCCGTACATCTGCGGCATAGGCGCGCGCGGTCGATACGATAGGGCATCGCTGGCGGCCTCCTCGTGCGTGTTCCGAGCTGGCCCGTCGATCTTGCCGTTGAAGCCGTAGCACCTCGCGCGTCGCCGGCGTAGGGCACCAGCGTCGACCGTGCGGCTCTGGCCCGGCTCGAAGCGCACCGCGGTGCCGGCGGGGATGTCGAGCCGCATGCCGCGCGCCTGCTCGCGGTCGAACGCGCAGCGCCGGGTTGGTCTCGAAGAAGTGGTAGTGCGAGCCGACCTGGATCGGCCGGTCGCCGGTGTTGGCGACCTCGAGCGTGACGCGTCGGCCGGCCCGTCGTTCAGCTCGATCGTCGCCCGTCGGCAGGGAACGATCTCGCCGGGGATCATGGCGGACCTCTCAGCGGATCGGCTCGTGGACGGTGACCAGCTTGGTGCCGTCGGGGAAGGTCGCCTCGACCTGGACCTCGTGGATCATCTCGGGCACGCCCTCCATCACCTGGTCGCGGCGTGAGCACCGTGCGCGCCGTCGCTCATCAGCTCGGCGACCGAGCGGCCGTCGCGCGCGCCCTCGACGACGAAGTCGGTGATCAGCGCCACCGCCTCGGGGTAGTTCAGCTTGACGCCGCGCGCGAGCCGCTTGCGCGCGACCTCGGCGGCCATGGCGACCAGCAGCTTGTCCTTCTCGCGCGGGCGTCAGATGCATGGCTGCTTCTCGCCAACTTCTCTACATGCCCCACACGCGAGGCAGCGCCGGCGGCAGTCCGCCGACACGCTGGCGGAACGCCGCCCAGAACCGGCCGAAAGCAGCGCGCAGCGCGCGCGCGTCCCGGCCGAGCCAACGGCAAATGAGCACGCCGGCCACGCAAGTCACGGCCACAGCCATTTCGCCCACCCTCGAACCAGCCGTCAGGTCGCGGGCCAGTGAAAGCGCTTCGCTGGAGCCGACCCCGGTGTATATGACGGTTGCTACGGCGACGGCGCCTGCCAAGCAAGCGGGCGCGGCAAGCACGGCCGCCACGTCGCCCGCTACGGCCAGCGCGTCGGCCCAGACCAGCCGGCCGTGTCGCCGCACTTCCCAGGCGTCGCGGAAGCGGCCGCGGGTCAGCTGCTCGCCGTACGCGCGCCGGCCGAACACCAGCATCTCGCCGGCCAGCACCCGCGCGCCGGGGGCGTGCTCGATCCGGGTGACGCGGTCGAGCCGCGCGCCTTCGAACAGGATGGTCTCGTGCGGCAGCCACTCCAGCCAGCTCCTGGCGCCGGCCGCGAGTTCGACCTCGACGCGGCACTCCGGCGCCGAGCGATCGGTAAACCTTCTCCGCCGCCTGCGTCGTAACCAAAGCCGCCGCCCCCTCTTCCGCGACGATGCCGACATCGAGCCGGTCGCCGCCGACCAGCCCGCCCGTAGTGGTCATCAGAACGGCGGTGGTCAGGCCGCACTCTCCGCCTCTTGGAAACAGCACCCGCAATGGCGCCCGCTGATAGAGCCGCGCCAGCCGCGTACCTTCCTCGCCAAGTCGGAACACGATGCGGGCCGCGCCGTGCGTGCGCGCCGCCGGCTCGGCATCATACGGTGAGGTGACGACGCACATCCGCTTCCACCATCTCCGAACCCTTGCCTGCCGCGACGATTTCGCCCCTGTCCATGACCGCATAGTTGTCGGCGAGGTCGCGGGCAAACTCGAAATACTGCTCGACCAGCAGAATGGCGAGATTGCCGCGCGAGACCAACAGCCGGATTACGCGCTCGATGTCCTTGATGATCGAGGGCTGGATGCCCTCGGTCGGCTCGTCGAGCACCAGCAATCGCGGCCGGGTCACCAGCGCCCGGGCGATCGCCAGCTGCTGCTGCTGACCGCCCGACAGGTCGCCGCCGCGCCGGGCCAGCATGTCCTTGAGCACCGGGAACAGCTCGAAGATCTCGTCCTGCACATGCCGAAGCGCCCGGGGGACCGCGGCGAAGCCGGTGTGCAGATTCTCCTCGACGGTGAGCAGCGGGAAGATCTCCCGCCCCTGCGGCACGAAGGCGACGCCGCGCGCCGCCCGCTCGTAGGTCGGCAGGCGCGTGATGTCCTCGCCCTCCCAGACGATGCGGCCGGAGCGGATCGGCTGCTGGCCGACGATCGCCCGCAGCAGGCTGGTCTTGCCGACGCCGTTGCGCCCCATCACGCAGGTGACGGCGTTCTTGGCGGCGGTCAGGCTGACGCCGCGCAGCGCCTGGCTGGCGCCGTAGAACAGGTCGATCCGTTCGACGCTCAGCATCGACCGAGCTTCCGGCAGGCCCTCACCCCATCCCTCTCCCGGCGGGAGAGGGTGGGAGCGCAGCGAGCGGGTGAGGGGAACGAGCTCCCGAATGCGCATCGTCATCGCCCCAGATACACTTCGATCACGCGCGGGTTGGCCTGCACAGTGTCGAGCGAGCCCTCGGCCAGCACCGAGCCCTCGTGCAGCACGGTGACGTGGCAGTCGAGGGCGCGGACGAATGCCATGTCGTGCTCGACGACAACCACCGTGTGGTGCTTGCCGATCTCCCGCAATAGCACGGCGGTCGCTTCCGTTTCGGCGTCGGTCATGCCGGCGGCCGGCTCGTCGATCAGCAGCAGGTCCGGGTCCTGCATCAGCAGCATGCCGATCTCCAGCCATTGCTTCTGCCCGTGCGACAGCGAGCCGGCCAGCCGGTCGCGCTCGCGGCCGAGCGAGACGATCCGCAGCACCTCATCGATGCGGTCGCGCTGCTCGCCGGACAGCCGGAAGAACAGCGCCGGGAAGACGCCGCGATCGCCGGCCGCCGCCAGCTCCAGGTTATCCAGCACGGTGTGGTTCTCGAACACCGTCGGCTTCTGGAACTTGCGGCCGATGCCGAGATTGGCTATCCGCGCCTCGTCCAGCTTGGTCAGGTCGAGGCCGCCGTTGAAGTACACCTCGCCCGCGTCGGGCTTGGTCTTGCCGGTAACCACGTCCATCATCGTCGTCTTGCCGGCGCCGTTCGGGCCGATGATCGCTCGCAACTCGCCGGCGCTCGACGTACAGGCTCAGATTGTTCAGCGCCTTGAAGCCGTCGAAGCTGACCGAGACGCCGTCCAGATAGAGGATGGTGTCGTGCCGCTCCGGACGGGCGTGGCCCTGGCGGGGAATCGAGATCGTCATTCCGCCGGCTTCCGCGTCGGCAGCGGCATCAGCGGCGACGCCTGACGCTTCTCTCCGCCATCGCCTGCGAAACGACTGAGCAGGCCCATCACGCCCTGCGGCAAGAACAGCGTCACGGCGATGAACAGGCCGCCGAGCCCGAACAGCCACAGCTCCGGAATCGCCCCGGTGAACCAGGTTTTCAGGTAATTGACCAGGACCGCGCCGAGAATAGCGCCGTGTAACGTGCCGCGCCCGCCGATCGCCACCCAGATGACGATCTCGATCGAGTTGGCGGGCGCGAACTCGCGACGGATTGATGATGCCCACCTGCGGCACGTAGAGCGCGCCGGCGATCCCCGCCATCACCGCCGAGACGACGAAGACGAACAGCTTGTAGTGCTCGACGCGATAGCCGAGGAAACGCACCCGGCTCTCCTGGTCGCGGATCGCGATCAGCACTTTGCCGAGGCGCGACGCGACGATGAACCGGCAGAGCAGGTAGGCCGCGGCCAGGATCAGCGCCGTCAGCGCGAACAGCGCGGCGCGGGTCGTGTCGGCCTGCAGGTCGAAGCCGAGCACGTCCTTGAAGTCGGTCAGCCCGTTGTTGCCGCCGAAGCCCATGTCGTTGCGGAAGAACGCCAGCATCAGCGCGAAGGTCAGCGCCTGGGTGATGATCGAGAGATAGACGCCGGTGACCCGCGAGCGGAAGGCGAACCAGCCGAAGACGAGCGCGAGCAGGCCCGGCACCAACATCACCATCAGCAGCGCGAACGGGAAGCTGTCGAAGCCCTGCCAGTACCAGGGCAGTTCCCGCCAGTTCAGGAACACCATGAAGTCGGGCAGCTCTGGGTTGCCGTAGACGCCGCGGCCGCCGATCTCGCGCATCAGGTACATGCCCATGGCGTAGCCGCCGAGCGCGAAGAAGGCGCCGTGACCGAGGCTGAGGATGCCGCAGTAGCCCCAGATCAGGTCGACGCTGAGCGCCAGCAGCGCGAAAGCCAGATACTTGCCGAGCAGGCTGACCACGTAGGTGGGGACATGCGCGGCGGACTCGGCCGGGGTAGCCAGGTTGAGCACCGGCACCAGCGCCGCCGCCAGCAGCAGGACGGCGACCGTGGCGATGGCGGGGCGGTTGCCGGCGCCGAGCAGGCCCGAGCCGAACGAGGAAGGCGCCACGGCTCAACTCTCCACGGCGCGGCCCTTGAGCGCGAACAGACCGCGCGGCCGCTTCTGGATGAACAGGATGATGGCGACGAGTATGAGGATCTTGCCAAGCACCGCGCCGGCGTAGGGTTCGAGAAACTTGTTCGCGAGCCCGAGGCTCAGCGCGCCGACGAAAGTCCCCCACAAATTGCCGACGCCGCCGAACACGACGACCATAAAGCTGTCGATGATGTACGATTGGCCGAGGTTGGGGCTGACGTTGTCGATCTGGCTGAGCGCCACCCCGGCGATGCCGGCGATAGCCGAGCCGAGCCCGAATGTCAGTGCGTCCACGCGGCCGGTGCGGATGCCCATCGCGGCGGCCATGCGCCGGTTCTGCGTCACCGCGCGCATCTGTAGGCCGAAGCTGGTCGCGTGAATCAACAGGAGCAGCGCCCCGAACACCAGCAGACTAAAGACGATGATCCAGATCCGGTTGTAGGTGAGTGTCAGTCCGCCCACGAGATCGAGCGAGCCGCTCATCCAAGTGGGATTGCCGACCTCGCGGTTGCTCGGCCCGAAGATCGTTCGCACGGCCTGCTGCAGAATGAGGCTCAGGCCCCAGGTGGCGAGCAGCGTCTCCAGCGGCCGGCCATAAAGGAAGCGGATGATGCCGCGCTCGATGGCGATCCCGACCAGGCCGGCGAACACGAATGCCGCCGGGATCGCCGCCAGCAGCGAGTAGTCGGCGGCGGCCGGTGCGTAGGCGCGGAACAGATCCTGCACGACGAAGGTGGTGTAGGCGCCCAGCATCACCATCTCGCCGTGCGCCATATTGATGACGCCCATCACGCCGAAGGTGATGGCAAGGCCGACCGCGGCCAGCAGCAGCACCGAGCCGAGGCTGACCCCTTGGAAGACGTTGCCGAGAGCGCCCCACAGCGCCAGCCGCTGCTCGACCCGCTCCAGCGCGGCGGCGGCCGCCTCGCGCACGCCGGCGTCCTGATCGGCGCCGGCGACATTCGCCAGCAGCGAACGGACCTCCGGGTCGGGAAAGCCGGCAAGCTCGTCGCACCGCGCGCGAGACGCTGCTCGGCCGCCTCGGCGGAACCGGCCCGCATGGCGGCTAGCGCTCGCTCCATGCGATTCTGCGCGCCGGCATCCGTCTCGCGCTGCATAGGCCTTTTCCAGGATTGGCAGCAGACCGGCGTCGCGCGTCTTGAAAACGGCGTCGGCGGCCTGGCGGCGGGTGGCGGCGTCGGGACTGAGCAGGGTCAATCCGCCGAGCGCGCCGCGAAGCACACCGCGCAGCCGGTTGTTGATGGTGATCAGGATCGACCTCCGCCCTGTCCGTCTCGCCGATCTCGGCGAGTGTCAACGGATCCTTCACGACCAGCGCGCGGCCACGCTGCTCGACGATCACCACGCGGCCATCGTCTGCGCCTCGCGGCGAGCTGGCTGGCCAGCATCGCCTCCAGCACCGGCACGGCGCGCGGATCGCCGGTTGCGGCCATCTCTTCGACTGCGTCGATCTTGGCGGCGAAGTCCCTGGCTCCGAGTTGCTGGACGAGGGTTTTCAGGTCCGCGGCCGAGGATTGATCGGGAGCCGCTGTGACCAGCAGCAGCACCCACATCGCGAGAGCCGCAAGCAATTTCGTCATCGCGAGGAGGGCCCCGCCCGACGAAGCAATCCAGGTCCGCATGCATGGGTTGCTTCCCCCCGGGCTCCGACCCGGGGGTCGCAATGACGCTCGCGCGGAGGGCGGAACATTCCGACCGCACCGCGCAAAGTCGTCACTGCGAGGAGGGCTCCGCCGACGAGGCAATCCAGGTCGGCGTACGTGGACTGCCTCGCTCGGTTCGCAATTGCGCTCGCCCGTAAGCCCGGGGGCAGAGAGAGCTCTCGCCGGCAACGCCGCGGCGGTCGCATGGATCGCGCCTACCCGCTCCGGCTCGGGCCTACAAGCCGGCCGGCACGGAAGCGCCGAACCTCGGCTTTGCGCAATTGCCGCAGACCCACGGGAAGGTCCAGTCGGCGGTCAGCTTAGCGCTTTCCGGGATGAAGTCGGACCAGGCATCGCCCACGACTTCGCCCTTGGTCCGCCAAACCACGTCGAACTGGCCGTTCGGCTGGATCTCGCCGATCAGCACCGGCTTGGAGAGGTGATGGTTGGCGTTCATCAGCGCGGTGCCGCCGGTGAGGTTCTTGACCTTCTGACCGTACATCGCCTGCCGGACCGCATCGACGTCGACGTTGCCCGCCTGCTCGACCGCCTGCACCCACATGTTGAAGCCGATGTAGTGCGCCTCCATCGGATCATTGGTGACGCGCTTGGGATTTTTGATGAAGGCGTGCCACTTACCGGTGAAGTCCCTATTCTCCGGCGTTTCCACGCTCATGAAGTAGTTCCAGGCGGCGAGATGTCCGACCAGCGGCTTGGTGTCGATGCCGGCCAGCTCCTCTTCGCCAACCGAAAAAGCGATGACGGGTATGTCTTCCGCGTTGATGCCTTGATTGGCGAGTTCCTTGTAAAACGGTACGTTGGCGTCGCCGTTGATCGTCGAGACCACCGCCGTCTTTTTGCCGGCCGAAGCGAATTTCTTCACGTCGGCGACGATCGTCTGCCAGTCGGAATGGCCGAAGGGCGTGTAGCTCTCCATGATGTCGGCCTCCGCCACGCCCTTCGACTTCAGAAAGGCCCGGAGAATTTTGTTGGTGGTGCGGGGGTAGACATAGTCGGTGCCGAGAAGCACCCAGCGTTGCGCACCACCGCCCTCTTGGCTCATCAGGTATTCGACAGCCGGGATCGCCTGCTGGTTTGGCGCCGCGCCGGTGTAAAATACGTTCCGGGAGCTCTCTTCGCCTTCATATTGCACTGGGTAGAACAGGAGGCCATTCAGCTCCTCGAACACCGGCAGCACCGACTTACGCGAAACCGACGTCCAGCAGCCGAAAACCGCCGCGACCTTGTCCTTCTGCAACAACTCGCGCGCCTTCTCGGCGAATAACGGCCAGTTCGAGGCCGGATCGACGACCACCGCCTCCAGCTTCTTGCCGAGCAGGCCGCCCTTCTTGTTTTGATCTTCGACCAGCATCAGCATGACGTCTTTCAGCGTCGTCTCGCTGATCGCCATCGTGCCTGAAAGCGAATGCAGCACGCCGACCTTGATCGTGTCGGCCGCTCCGGCTGGACCGATACCTCCGGCCAGCACGATGGCGCTAGCGAGGCCGAGAGCGAGTAACCCTTCTTTTCATGCAAGCTTTCCCCTCCTCCGCGTGCACCGGACCGGCACACAACATGTCGGTAGCAAAAACGAGGCCACTCCTGCTTGCTTTCGCCGGCGCGCCGAAGTCGCCGCGCATCCATACCGCGAAGCTCCCGTTACTGTCTCGGCTTGCCGGCGACGACTTAATGTTGTGCACCGACAAAGATGTGCATCTTTTTTGAGCTTCGTACGAATTCGCGGGCTGACGTCCCAGCGTTTGGGCGATATCGGCTACTTGACAGCGCCATCTAGGTTTTATATCCTAAATAGAAGGATCAAGCGATAGGAGCCGGGATGACACGCCTGAAAACGAGGCACGAGCGGTTCTGTCGTAGCTTCGTCGAATGCACGAACGCAACGCTCGCCGCGAAGGTCGCGGGATACGCGCCGCGTTCGGCTCGCAATGCCGGCTACCGCCTGCTTCGCCAGTCAGGGATCATCGCCCGGATTTCGGAGATCCAGAAGGAGACGGCACAGGCGCACTGCCGAGACGTGGACGTGCTACTGGGTAAGCTCGAAATGATCTATCGCCGCGCCGTCGACGATCATCATTTCGCCGCCGCGACCCGGGCCGTCGAACTGCAAGCGAAGCTGTCCGGCGTGGGTCCGCTCTCGCAGCCTCCGCGCCTCCGGCCGGCGCCGGCGACGCTCCCCGACAAGCGGCAGCCGGCGCAGCCTGACTGCGAGCCGGCCGCTCGTTCCGGCTCCACTTGTCCCGCCCCTTGCCTGTCGACGACCAAGCGGTTCTGCCTACGATTGAGCGGGCCTGCCGAGGACTGACCCGGTTCATCGGCCGCAACCCGTTGACAGCGCCCGCTCGGGCTGCGAGCGTGCCACGCGATGTCGTTCTCCGTCGCCAAGCTCTATCGCTATCCGGTGAAGGGACTGAGCGCCGAAGCATTAACGGCCGCCGACCTGAGGCCAGGTTGCGGAATCCGCTTCGATCGCGCCTTCGGTTTGGCTCTTTCAACCACGCAATACGATCCGACAGAACCGCAGTGGCTGCCGAAACGGAACTTCGTAACGCTGATCGCGCACGAGCGGTTGGCCGCGCTGCATGCACGGTACGACGAAAACACCGGCATCCTGACCGTCCATCGCGGCGGCAAGCCCGTGGCGCGCGGCGCTATGGCGACGCCGATCGGTCGCGCCATGCTGGAGGAATTCTTCCGCGCCTATCTCAAAGGTGAAGTCGCCGCCACGCCGAAGCTCATCGGCTCCGCCAGCGGAGCGACGTTCTTTGATCACCCGGAGCCGGCGCTCTCGCTCATTGGGCTTGCAACCATCGCCGACATCGAACGCTTCGTCGGCCGGTCAGTCGATCCGCTCCGTTTCCGAGCCAACGTATATCTATCGGGCGTCCCGCCCTGGGCGGAGTTGGACTGGGTCGGCAAAGAAATCAGCATCGGCGCCGCCCGCCTGAGCGTGACCGAGCGCATCGCCCGATGCGCCGCCACCAACGTCGATCCGACAACCGGCATTCGCGACATGACTATCCCGCGCGATCTGCAACGGGTGTTCGGTCATGCCGACTGCGGCGTGCTCGCCGTAGTTACGAACGCGGGTGAGGTAGCCGTGGGCGACAACGCCACCCTTGCCCCCATCTGAAGCCGCTCAGAATGGCAGGCGGCCGCTCGCCTCCTCCGCCGCCGGCTCGCCACCCGTCTGGGCCTCGGCTTCCGGGGAAGCCTCCGCCGTCTCCGGGGAGCGAGGCCGGCTAGGCCCGCGCTCGCCGTCGGGACCCTCGAGGCTCAGCAGCCTATGGTAGTGTTCCGCGTGCTGATAGAAGCTCTCCGCGGTAATCGGATCACCGGAGGAGTAAGCGTCTCTGGCCAACGCGAGATAGCGATCGAAGACCTGCTGGGCTGTCCCGCGGATCTTACCGTCCGGCCCGCTGCTTTCGAAGGTCTGGCTGCGGAGGGGTATGTGCCGCTTGCCATTACCGCGGTTTCGCCCCCGTCGGGAGTTCGTGTTGTGTTTCATAGCACCTATGTATTGAGTGAGCTGACCATTCTACTGGTAGACGCTTCGGCGATTACGCCATGTCCATAGACGAACCGGGAACAGGCTCGTCCGACGCAGTAGTGAGAGGTGCTGATCAGCGGCGCCGCTAAGCGCAATTTCGTAGCGCGATCGCCACGTATCTCAAACTAGACTGGACCCATCTGGTTTCCAAGAGGTTTATTGCATCGCTGCAATTCCCTTACAAGAAGTTGCTGACACCGCGCACGTCCAGCCAGATCGTTCGTGATTTCATGGGGATGCATATCATAGGCGGCGGCCAGACCGGCAACCTCGGCGGCACTTACCCCGCCAAGCTCGACGAACGCCGAGCCGTTCGGTGCGAGAAGCCGCGGCAGTTCCGAAAGGATTCTCCGGTAGGCCTGCATGCCGTCGGAGCCGCCACGAAGCGCCAGCGCCGGCTCGAAATCGCGAACGTCGGCCGCGAGCGCGTCCCACTCGGAATCGGCGATGTAGGGCGGGTTGCAGACGACCAGATCGAACCGGCCGGCAAGCGGGCTTGCCCAGTCGGCGCAGACGAACGCTGCCCGGCTTCCCACCCCAAGGCGTTCGGCGTTGGCGCGGGCGACCGCCAACGCCGGTCGCGAGATATCCACGCCGACGCCTCGCGCCGCCGGCAGCTCCACCAGAAGGGCCAGCAACAGACAGCCACTGCCTGTGCCGAGGTCGAGAATCAGCGGCGCCCCGCCGCGCGTGGCGCACCATGCGAGCGCGGCCTGGACCAGGGTCTCGGTGTCCGGACGGGGAATCAACGTGTCCCGGGTCACCCGTAGGGGAAGGCTCCAGAATTCCCGCTCACCGACAATGTAGGCCAGAGGTTCCTGGCGCAGCCGCCGTTGCAGCGCCTCCTCGAACTGGGCAACCCTACGCGGGTCGACGGTACGCTCCGGATTGCCGATCAAGGTCGCGATGTCGCATCCAAAGATGCGGGCGGCGATCAACCGCGCCTCCAAGCCCGGTATTTCGACGCCGGCAGAGGTGAGGCGCGCGCGCGGCATCGGCGATCGTGGCGCCCAGCGTCGACGGGCCGGTCATACGGCTTCAGCCAAGCGATTCGCCTGATCATTGGCGACCAGCGCATCCAGCACCTCGTCGAGCTCGCCGCCCAGCACCCGATCCAATTTGTGCAACGTCAGATTGACGCGATGGTCGGTCACCCGCGTCTGCGGAAAATTGTAGGTGCGGATCCGCTCTGAACGGTCGCCGGAGCCCACTTGGCTCTTGCGATCCGCGGCGCGCTCAGCGGCGGCTCGGCTCCGCTCCAGATCGTAGATGCGGGCGCGCAGGATCTTCATCGCTTTCGCTCGGTTCTTGTGCTGCGACTTCTCGTCCTGCTGCGTGACGACGATCCCGGTCGGCAGATGGGTGATGCGCACCGCGCTGTCGGTGGTATTCACCGACTGCCCGCCCGGACCGCTCGAGCGGTAAACGTCGATGCGCAAGTCCTTTTCGTCGATCTGCACGTCCACGTCCTCGGCTTCCGGCAGCACGGCGACGGTCGCGGCCGAGGTGTGGATGCGGCCGCTGGCTTCGGTCTCCGGAACCCTCTGCACGCGGTGCACGCCGGACTCGAACTTCAACCGGGCGAATACGCCTTGGCCGGCGATGTTGGCGGTCGCCTCCTTGAAGCCGCCGAGCCCGGTCTCGTTGATCGACATCACCTCGAAGCGCCAGCCGCGCAGCTCCGCATAGCGCTGGTACATCCGGAACAGATCGGCGGCGAACAGCGCCGCCTCCTCGCCGCCGGTCCCGGCGCGGACCTCGATGATGGCGTTCTTCTCGTCGGCGGCGTCCTTCGGCAGCAGAAGTATCTGAATGCGATTGTGCAACTCCGGCAGCAGCCGCTTCAGATCCTGCAATTCGTCGCGAGCCATCTCCCGCATTTCCGCATCGATCGCCGAATCGGCCAGCAATGTTTCGAGCTCGGCGGCTTCTGTCTGCGCCCGCCGCAGTTGGCCGATCGCGGCGACGACGGGCGAAAGGTCAGCGAGCTCCTTCGACACGCGCGCGAATTCTACCGGCGGCAACGCGTCGGCGCGCGCCAGCAAGCTGCTCAGCTCGTCGTAGCGCGCCGCCACCCGCCGCAGTTTCTCGTCCAGGCTCATGATTGCTGTTCACTATCCTCATCATCGAGGTCGAACAATCGCTTTAGCATGTCGTCGAAGCGAGACAACTCCCGATCGGCGTCGTTGCCGCACGCGGCAATCTTTCGTAGCCGTGTGATCGGTTCGTGCAACAGGCGGTTGACCAGCAGCCGCGTCGCCTTCTCCGCGTCACAGCCGGCATCGGCCAGAGCCTGAACCCGCGCAGCCTCGAAGCGATTCCGCAAGCGAGCGAGCGCCGGGACCGCCGCCCGTTCCGCCCGCGCCAACAGGAACGACGCGACTTCTTCATCGACGATCCGGCGCGCGGTTTCGACTTCGCTTTGGCGAGCGGCGCGCCCCTCGCGGGCCAACCGTTCCAGATCGTCGAGGCTATAGAGAAACACCCCGTCGAGCCGATCGGCAAGCGGATCGATGTCGCCAGGAACCGCCGTGTCGACAAAGACGATCGGCCGGTTGCGCCGTTTCCGCAGCGCCGCGCGAGCCATGTCGGCGCTGACCACCGGCGTTCGGCTGCCGAGACAACCGATGATTATATCGGCCGCGCCAGCGGCATCCGCCAGTCCCTCCAACGGTAGCGTATGGCAGCCGAGCGACCGCGCCGCGGCTTCCGCCCGCGCCGCCCGCGTATCGGTGAGGAACAGACGACCGAGTCCCGCCTCGCGCAAAGCCTCGGCCAGCAACTCTCCCATTTCGCCGGTGCCGATCATCAGGCAAGACAGACGTTCCAGTTCGCCGTGAACCCCTCGGGCGACCTCGACGGCGGCCGCCGCCACCGACACCGGCTCGCTGGCCGATGGCGGTTTCGGAGCGAATCCGTTTGGCGGCGGCGAACGCACATTGGATGGCCGCCTCCAACTCGCTGCCGGTGAGGCCGGCCTCGCGCGATGCGCGATAGCTGTCCTTCACCTGGCCGAGGACGTGCGGCTCGCCGACCACGGTGCTTTCGAGCGAGGATGCCACCGCGAACAGGTGGCGCAGCGCCGCATCGCCGGTGATCATGTACAACTGATCGGCGATCTCGCCGGGCTGGTAGCCGCCGTGCCGCGCCATGATCGCCGCGATCTTCCGGCTGGCGGCGTCCGGATCGGGATGCATTGCCTGCACCTCGATTCGGTCGCAGGTCGAGACCAGCAGCGCCTGCGTGATGCCAGCGCGCCGCAAGTCCTCCAGGAACTGCCGGTGAGCGTACTCCTCGACGTACAGGCGGTCACGAACGGCAAGCGAACTCGAGCGCTGGTTGGCCCCGACCACCAGCGGAATGGCGCAATCGATGGTGGCGCCGGCCATTCGGTCTCAGCCGCCGCCGGCGAGACGTTCCTCGAGCATCGCCAGAGGCGCCTCTTCCTGCGAGCCGGCGTCCATGTCGCGAATCGTCGCCATCCCTCGCGCCAGTTCGTCACTGCCGATGATCACGGCCCAACGCGCGTTGATCTTGTTCGCCCACTTGAGTTGTTTGCCGAGCGACGATCCGAAGCCGAAGACGACGACATGGTCCTGGCGGAGGGCATCGGCCTTGCGAGACGCCGTCGAGAACTGCTCCGGACCCAAGGCGATCATCGCGATCGGACGAGGCGGTTCGGTGAAAGCGCTTTCGGCCAGCATCATCAGACGCTCCACTCCGGCGGCCCAGCCGGTGCCGGGCGTCGGCTGGCCGCCCATCTGCTCGACCAAACCATCGTAGCGTCCGCCGGCGAGCAATGTGCCCTGAGCGCCCAGCCGATGGGTTACGAACTCGAAGGTGGTATGGCAGTAGTAGTCGAGACCGCGTACCAGCCGCGGGTTCACCTCGTATGCGATATGCAGATCGTCGAGGCCGCGCAACACGTCCGCGAAGAACGCACGCGAGCGCTCGTTGAGAGCATCGGCCAGCCGGGGCGCGCCGGCCACAACTTGCCGGTCGCCTGGATCCTTGGAGTCCAGGATGCGCAGCGGATTCCGCTCGAGGCGCGCGAGACTGTCGGCGGATAGGCGGTCCGTTGCTAACCTCGAAGTATTCGAGCAGGCGGCCGCGATAGCCGGCGCGGCTTTCTGAATCACCCAGCGTGTTGATCTCGAGCTGAAACTCTCGCCCAGTCCGAGCTCGGTCAAGAAGTCGACGGCGAGCTTGATCACTTCGACATCGGCCAGCGGATCGGCCACTCCGAGCAGCTCGACGCCGACCTGGTGGAACTGGCGAAGACGGCCCTTCTGCGGCCGCTCGTAGCGGAACATCGGGCCGCGGTAGAAGACACGGAGCGGCAGGCGAGCGGCAAGATTGTTGGAGATGAAGGCGCGGACGATGCCGGCTGTGTTCTCCGGACGCAGGGTCAGGCCATCGCCGCCGCGATCCTCGAAGGTGTACATCTCCTTGGTGACGATGTCGGAGGTCTCGCCAAGCGTCCGCTGGAAGACCTCGGTGAACTCGAAGATCGGCGTTGCGATCTCGCCATAGCCGTAGCGCCGCGCGGTCTCCCACGCCTTCTCCTCGACGTGCCGCAGTAGCCGGCTGTCCTCGGGCAGCAGGTCGCGGGTGCCGCGAACGGTCCGCAAGCCCGACATTGCTTCATCCGCCGCCTTCGACGCTACTGCGCGGCCGCGGCCGGCAACGATGCGGACGCTACCGCCTCGCGCCGCGGATAGCGCCTGCGCACATAGTCCTCGACGATCGCCTGGAACTCGTCGGCGATGCCGTCGCCGCGCAGCGTCATGCGCCTTCTTGCCGTCGATGAACACCGGCGCGGCGGGCGCCTCGCCGGTGCCCGGCAGGCTGATGCCGATGTCGGCGTGCTTGCTCTCGCCCGGGCCGTTGACGATGCAGCCCATCACCGCGACCTTCATCTTCTCGACGCCCGGGTACTCGCGCGCCAGACCGGCATCTGCGCGCGCAGGTGATCCTGGATCTCGCCGGCGAGCTCCTGGAAGATCGTGCTGGTGGTGCGACCGCAGCCCGGACAGGCGGTGACCAGCGGCATGAAGGTGCGCAGGCCCAGCGACTGCAGGATCTCCTGCGCGACCACCACCTCCTGCGTCGCGGTCGCCGCCCGGCTGCGGCGTCAGCGAGACGCGGATCGTGTCGCCGATGCCTTCCTGCAGCAGGACGGCCATGCCGGCGGTCGAGGCGACGATGCCCTTCGAGCCCATGCCGGCCTCGGTCAGCCCGAGATGCAGCGCGTAGTCGCAGCGCGCGGCGAGCGCCGGTAGACGGCGATCAGGTCCTGCACGCCGCTCACCTTGCACGAGAGGACGATCCGGTCGGCTGCGAGGCCGAGTTGCTCGGCGCGCCGCGCGCTGTCGAGGGCCGAGACCACCATCGCCTCCCGCATGACCTCGGCGGCGGTCTTGCGGCTCGGCGACTTGGCGTTCTCGTCCATCATCCGGACGACGCAGCTCCTGGTCGAGGCTGCCCCAGTTGACGCCGATGCGCACCGGCTTGTCGTACTTCAGCGGCGACCTCGATCATCGTCGCGAACTGGCGGTCGCGCTTGTCGCCCTTGCCGACGTTGCCGGGATTGATGCGGTACTTGGCCAGCGCCTCGGCGCAGGCCGGGTACTCGGTCAGCAGCCGGTGGCCGTTGTAGTGGAAGTCGCCGACCAGCGGCACGTCGATGCCCGTGCGTTCGAGCGCTTCGCGGATGTGCGGCACCGCGCGCGCCGCCTCGTCGCCGTTTGACGGTGATGCGCACCAGCTCCGAGCCGGCGAGCGCGAGCGCCTTGACCTGCTCGACCGTCGCCGCGATGTCGGCGGTGTCGGTGTTGGTCATCGACTGCACGACGATCGGCGCGTCGCCGCCGATGGTGACCGGACCGATATTCACCGGGATGCTGCTGCGACGCGCCGCCGGGTTCATATGTAAACCTCGCTCATCGTGTTTCCCAACCCAACCATCGACCCCGCGCGAGTCCAAGCTTCGCGGCCCCGCCAATCGTCACGGCCGTTTTGCGGCAAGCAGAGGCGGGCGGTCAACCGCGTGCCGCCGAGCGATGCTCGTCCAGTTGGCATGTGCCCCATGGCTTAGTCGGCTTGCCGTTCTATTGCAAACCCGCGCCGTTGCTGGACGCGCGCAACGACTCGGCATGGAGGTCGACATCGCGCCTAACCATGCCATCCCTTCCAAGCGGCGGCGCAACTTTGCCATCGACCATGATGACTAACCCGCCGGCATTGCCGGTGAGGAGCTTAAGGCCCGGCCTGTCCGGAATGTCGTATACCTCGCCTTGTCTGAGAAGTCGCGCGACCAACTTCGTATTGCTCGCTGGATCCCGTACCTCGACCCAACTGTCAGCCTTGGCCTGGAGGACGATTCTGCCTGTCGCATCCGTGGTGGCGGAGGCAATCCGGCTTGCCGTCTCGGCCGCCCGAGCGGTGCCCGCGGCTCGCTCGCCGGGTGTCGATGCGCTACCGAGCATCGCCGCAAGATCGCCGGCGGCGACCGTCTCCTCCTGGCTCGCGCCGCTGGCCGGCGATGCTGCTGTATGCCGCGTATCCTCGAGTGTCCATGAGCGGGCGCTCCCAGCTTCTGGTACATCCCCGTCATCGAGTAGCTGCTCGAGCCGCTCGGGCACGGGCGCGACCCTCGCAATTTCGATGCGATTACCGGATGTGACGTGCCAGGCCGTGTAGGCGCCGACGGCGATAATCGCGCCGAGGAGCACAAAGGCGCCTGTCGGCTTACCGGCTTCGGTCAGGATCGGCAGAGGAAAGCGCAGCGGCGCCGCCGGATGACCATCGATCTCTGCCTTGAAACGGCGGCCGATCTCATCGGCATCCAGCTGCAACAGCTCGGCGTAGGATCGAACAAAACCGAGCGCGCAAACC
Source organism: uncultured Alphaproteobacteria bacterium (assembly GCA_963786265.1). Lineage (GTDB taxonomy): Bacteria > Pseudomonadota > Alphaproteobacteria > Rhodospirillales > Defluviicoccaceae > Defluviicoccus. The sequence continues at coordinate 18,389 of CAWAYT010000042.1, read as the reverse complement.
GGCGCCGGCAGGCTCTCGAACTGCCCGGTTTCGATCGCCTCTAGATGGATTTGGCGGATACGTAAGCGTTGCGACACTTCGCGCACGCCGATGCCCGCCCGGAGGCGGCGATCTCTCAGGAGAGGGCCAACCCGCGTGCCCGGTTGCGGCTCGGCTTGGGACTGCATCATCTACCCTCGCAAGGCTGCCGGCCTTGCGGTGCCATTCCCTTCCGCGATGCCCTCGCCACCCGGCTGAACGAGAACTTCGAGCAATCTAGCCGCGCGCGCTCCACTCAAGCTCCTATCCGCGACATTCGTTTCAGGGGGCCACATCAGATTATGATGCCATGATCTTGTGCGTAGGCCTTCAGCTTTTCCCTGAGGCTACCCTGCCGCCCCAGACAGATCTTCTCGAGGTAGCGCGCCACGTGCGTGACCTGCATGCTGCGCACCATCATCTTGATCGGCCCGACAGCCGGGGGCGATACCGACAAGTTGCGGAATCCGATGCCAAGCAGAGCCATGGCGTCGAGCGGACGAGCCGCCATTTCGCCGCAAATGCTGACAGGCACTCCGGCCGCTTCGCATTGTTCGACAACCGACCGCAATAGCTTGAGTAGCACCGGCGAAAGAACGTCGTATGCCTCGGAAATGCGGTAGTTTCCGCGATCGCTGGCGAACAGGAACTGAAACAGATCATTGGTGCCCACCGAGAGGAAATCCACCTCTCGGAGGAGATCAGCCAGCTGATAGATGAGTGCCGGCACCTCCAGCATGGCCCCGACCTTCACCTGTCTCGGCAATGCCGCGCCGCTGTCGCGTATCCGCTCTATCTCCCGATCGAGGAGGTGGCGAGCGTATTTGAACTCCCGTACCTCGGCGATCATAGGGAACATGACGTACAAGTCCTGATCCGCCGCCGCGCGCAGCAGAGCACGGAGTTGCTGGCGGAATAGAGCGGGTCGATCCAGCGATACCCGGATGGCGCGCCATCCCATCGCGGGATTTTCGTCTTGGCCGTGATCCCAGTACGGCATCACCTTGTCGCCGCCGATGTCGAGCGTGCGGAAGACGACCGGCTTGCCATTCGCGTATGCCAGGATCTTGCTATAGAGCTGGCGTTGGCTCTCCACGTCCGGCAGGTCCGAGCGGATCATGAACGGGACTTCCGTTCGATAAAGGCCGACGCCGTCGGCATCGGCTTCCGCCATGTGCTGAAGATCCATCTGCAGTCCGGCGTTGATGCTGATGCTCACCGAAACGCCGTCCATGCTGACCGCCGGCAGTCCCGCCAGCGCCGCGTACTGCGCCTTGCGTTCGTCTCGGGCCGCGAGGCTTCTGCGGAACAGATGCCGCACATCTTCGCCAGGGCGGACTAGAACCTGCGCGTGATCGACATCGACGATCAGCAGATCGCCCGCATCGATGTGGGCAAGAGCATCGCGAACCTGCCCGATCACTGGAATGTCCAGAGCGCGGGCGATAATGGCGACGTGCGAACTGGGCGAGCCTTCTTCCAGCACGACCGCCTTCAGCGAGACGCCGTGGTAATCGAGGAGCTGCGCCGGCCCCAGGTTCCGCGCCACAAGGACGAAGTCATCCCCGGTGGGAATGTCCAGAACGGCGTCATCACTCTTCAGCAGATGCTGCAGGAGGCGGTTGGCGAGATCCTCCAGGTCATGAACCCGTTCTCGCAAGTACGAGTCGGAGACCTGCCGCATCCGCGCGTGGATTTCGTCGTTGACCTTCTGCACCGCCGCTTCCGCGGTCAGCCCGGTATTGATCGCATCGCCGATCCGGCGTAGCCAACCGACGTCCTCGGCGATCAGCCTGTAACTCTCCAGGACCTCGCGATGCTCGCCAGACCCGGCGATGGCGCTGGCCCTCAGCATGTTGTCGAGCGCCCCGTGCATCTCGGCGACCGCCTTCCGCAGCCGTTCATGCTCCTCGCGCGTGTCTTCGGCGACGAGCCTGCGAATTGCGAACTGGTGCTTGTGCAAGACAGCGGCGCCGATGCCGAGGCCGGCATTCAGCCGGGCACCCTCCAGACGCATCGGCGCGAGAGCCAGACCCTCCATCGGCATCAATTCATTGCGGCCGATCAAGTCGCCGCTGGCGACCAGTTCAGCCAAAACCATTGCTACCGTCTGCAGAGCCTCGATTTCTTCGTCGGTATACTGTCGCCGGCTGGTGTTCTGAACGGCGAGCACGCCGACCACCCTCCCTCCACGGAGAATCGGCACGCCCATCAGGGACTGGTAGATCTCCTCGCCTGTTTCAGGCTTAAAAACGAAACTAGGGTGGCTCCGCGCGTCGGAGAGCGCCAACGGCCGGCCTTTGGCGGCGATCTCGCCGATCAAGCCCTCGCCGACGCCGAGCCTGGTCCGTCGAACGGCGGTGGCCTTGAGCCCTTGCGTCGCGAACAGTTCCAGCACGTCGCCGGCGCGCCGAACGTAAATGGAGCAAACTTCCGTCGCCATGTCCTTGGCGATGATCGACACTATCCGGGCCAGGCGCGTCTGCGCGTTGCCATTCGCCGCCATGACATCCCGGATACGAGCCAGCAAGCGGCGAAGGACCAGCACAGTCTGACCGTACTGCATCACTCAAGTCGCCTCTCGAAACTGCTGATCGGCGAGCGCGGCGATCGCCTGCGCCACCAAGTCAGATATAATCTCCCGGGTCGGCTGTTCCCGCGTAACCATACCGACACTCTGCCCGGCCATCAGCGAGCCGTTCTCGACGTCGCCTTCGATTACCGCCCGCTTCAGCGCCCCCGCCCAGTATAATTCGATCTCCAGCTGCGCCTCGTCCTGAGAGATCTCGCCGCCTCGGAACCGGGCAGCGACATGGCGCTGCGTTTCCACGAAATGCCGCGTACCCCGGTTGGCAAGCGCGCGAACCGGAATCACCGGCAGATCCGGATCGACCTGAACCGAGGTGACGGCGTCACGGGCGCTGGCCCGAATGAGCGCGCGTTTAAACTCGGGGTGCGCGATCAATTCGGTAGCGCATGCGAACCGCGTGCCAAGCTGGCATCCCGCGGCGCCCATCTGCAGGTATGATAAGACCGCTTCGCCGCGGCCAATACCGCCGGCGACAAAAACCGGCACATCCCGGACCTGCGGCAGGATTTCCTGCGCCAACACGCTCGTCGCGACGGGACCGATGTGCCCTCCCGCCTCCGCCCCTTCGATGATCAGCGCATCGGCCCCGGCGCGGATGAGCCGCTTCGCCAGGCCGACAGCCGGCGCGAAGCACATCACCTTGCCGCCGCCATCCTTGATCCGGCGGATCGCGCCATTCGGCGGTACGCCTCCGGCCAAGACCACGTGCGAAACGCTCTCGGCGACACACACCTCGATCAACGCATCGAGCTCTGGATGCATCGTGATCAGATTGACGCCGAATGGATTGCCAGTCAGCGACTTCGCGCCGACGACCTCCTCGCGCAATTCTTTCGGTCCGAGGGAACCACAGGCGATGATGCCGAAGCCGCCGGCGTTGGAGATCGCCGCGACCAGATTCCGCTCAGACACCCAGGACATGGCGCCGCCCATGATCGCATAGCGGCATCCGAGAAATTTCCGGCCTGGCTGCCAAAGCCGATCGAGAACGGCTTCCGGCGAGGCCCGGTTCGCCGTCATTTCAGCGAGCGTCAAGGCCGTAAGCGGTGTGCAGGGCGCGAACAGCCAGTTCAGTATAGGCCTCTTCGATGAGAACGCTGACCTTGATTTCCGAGGTCGAGATCACCTGTATGTTGATGCCTTTCTCGGCAAGCGTCCTGAACATGTGGGATGCGATGCCGGCGTGGCTGCGCATTCCGACTCCGATAACGGACACCTTCACCACGTTCGGATCATACTTCAAGTCAGCGTAGCCGATCTGCGTCTCATGCTGGCGAATAACCGCGACGGCCCGTTCAAGGTCGGCCTCGCTGACGGTGAACGTCAGATCGGTGGTGTCCGCCTGCGCCGAGATGTTCTGGACGATCATGTCCACGTTTATGTTGGCCTCGGCGAGTGGGCCGAAGATACCGGCGGCGACGCCGGGCCGGTCGGCGACGCGAAGCAGAGTGATTTTCGCCTCGTCCCGACTGTAAGTGACGCCGCTGACCAGCTCGTGCTCCACGACCTCCTCCTCGCCGACGACGAACGTGCCCGGAACATCATCGAAGCTGGACAACACCTGCAGTCTTACACCGTATTTCATCGCAAGCTCAACAGCTCGCGTCTGCAGAACCTTGGCGCCAACCGAGGCCATCTCCAGCATCTCCTCGAAGGTGATGGCCGAGAGCTTCCGCGCCTTGGCGACGATCCTCGGATCCGTGGTGTAGACCCCATCCACATCCGTGTAGATGTCGCAGCGGTCGGCCTTCAGCGCCGCCGCCAGCGCGACAGCCGTCGTGTCCGACCCTCCGCGGCCGAGCGTGGTTATCCGGTTCGATGGCGCCACGCCCTGAAATCCGGCGATGACGGAGACTTCGCCCGAGGCCAAGCGGTGGTCGAGCTCGGCGGTTTCAATGCCGCTGATTCTCGCCTTGCCGTGCGCGTCGTCCGTCTTGAAGCGGATTTGCCAGCTGAGCCAGGAGCGAGCCGGGACGCCCAACTCTTGTAACGCCATGGCCAGCAGGCCCGCCGTCACCTGCTCGCCGCTCGCGACCACGACGTCATACTCGCGCGGATCGTGAAGCCGGCTGATCCGCAGCGCATAGTTCACCAGCTGATTGGTTACGCCCGCCATCGCCGAGACCACCACGGCCACCTGATCGCCCTGCTCGACCGATCGCTTCACCAGACGTGCCACCGCCTGGATGCGCTCGACGTCGGCTACCGAAGTGCCGCCGAATTTCTTGACCAGTCTGGCCATGTTTCCCCCGCCGCGAAGCCGTCCGCCCATGGGTCATCGCGCGCGCATGCGATCCGGCGCGCCACTCGCCCTTGTGGCGGAGCCGGCGGCGCTTAGATACCGAGAGCGCCACTCATGCGCAAGAGTACCGCCGAAGCCAGCACACTGACCGAGGAAGGCTTCTTATGGTAGTCCATTCCCAGCCTTCGGCCGAGCGGGCGGGCGGCGGGACGGCGTCGGCCGAGGAAATCGCGCGGTTCAGCGCGATCGCCCACTCCTGGTGGGATCCGGAGGGCGACTTCCGTCCTCTGCACCAGCTCAACCCCGTCCGCGTCGGCTACATTCGGGACGCGGGGGTACGCCACTTCGGCCGCGATCCGGGCGCGGCTCAGCCGCTGCAAGGGCTTTCGCTGATCGACATCGGCTGCGGCGGCGGCCTCGCGTCCGAGTCGCTGGCGCGTCTCGGCGCCGAAGTGACCGGCGTCGATGCGTCGGAGGAATCGGTGCGCGTCGCCGAGATGCATGCCGGCGGCGAGGATCTCGACTTGCGATACCGCTGTGCCGCACCCGAGGACCTGGTGAACGAGGGCCAGCAATTCGATATCGTGCTGGCGCTGGAGGTGGTCGAGCATGTCGCCGACCTCGATCGGTTCATCGAGACATGCGCCGCGTTGCGCGCACCCGGCGCGCTGATGGTGTTCGCGACGCTCAATCGCACGCTGAAGTCGCTGGCGCTTGCCAAGATCGGCGCCGAATACCTGCTGCGCTGGTTGCCGGCGGGCACGCACGATTGGCGGAAGTTCGTCCGCCCTTCGGAGCTGGCGGCTCACCTGCGAAGGCACGGCGCGGATGTCACTGATTTGACGGGTATGGCTTACGATCCCTTGCGCGGAAGCTGGTCGCCCAGCCGCGACCTGGGGGTCAACTACATGGCCATCGCGGTCTGAAGGATCGCGATCGTAGCGCGCGCTGTCGGTAAACACCTCTGCCATCGGGACCGGCGGGAGAGGGAGGCGCGATCTAGTCGTTGCGGCGATGGATCCAGGGTATCTGCTGAACCGCAATTCCCTCTTCGCGCAACTCGGCGGCGTCGTCCCGGCTCGCCTCCCCATAGATGTCGCGGCGTTCCGTCTCGCCGTAGAAGATGCGGCGCGCCTCCTCCGCGAACGTAGCCCCGACATAATCGCAGTTCTGCTCAATATGCCGGCGCAAGTGGCTGAGTGCTTTCCGCATCGCGTCCGCGTCTTCGCTGGCCGGCGCCGACTCCGGTGCTTCATCCCGCTCCTCTCCGCCTGACTGCGTGGAGCGGCTCGCCACGCGCGGCGCCATCGGCGCCTTGACCACCGAATGGCCGCTGCACAGCGGGCACTCGATTGCCCCTTCGGCCTGCTGGCGCTCGAACGAAGCGCCGCTGGGGAACCAGGATTCGAAGCGGTGCCCATCGGAGCAGAGCAGGTCAAAGACGATCATCGAGTGGCATCCAACGTCTGCCGCGTTTCGTCTGAGTGAAACGGACGGTCATGAGTCAGCGAAGGCACGCGCCTTCGCGCTTCCGTGACCTGTTCGGGGTCGATCTCGGCGAGGATCAAGCCCGGCTCCTCGCCAGCATCGGCGAGAACCGTTCCCCACGGATCGACGATGAGGGAGTGGCCATAGGTCTGCCTGCCTTCGGCATGCGTGCCGCACTGCGCCGGAGCAAAGACGAACGCGCCATTCTCGATCGCCCGCGCCCGCTGCAGGATGTGCCAGTGGGCGCGCCCGGTCGTCCGCGTGAAGGCCGCCGGGATCGACAGATAAGCGGCGCCCTGTTGCGCTAGTCGGCGATAGAGATGCGGGAACCGCAGGTCGTAACAGACCGACAGCCCAATCGGACCCCATGGTGTATCCGCTAGCATGGCGGTTTCACCGGGGGCGATGGTCGCCGATTCCCGATAGTTCTCGCCGGAGCCGAGATCGACGTCGAACATATGGATCTTGTCATAACGGGCGACGATCAGCCCTTGCGGATCGACCAGCAGCGATCGATTGGCGACGCGCCCATCCGCCGCCTTGATCGCCAGCGAGCCGATGAGCAGCCATACCCCGGTCTCATGCGCCAGATCGCGAAAGGCCGCGAGCGCCGGATGCGCCTCTTCGGGCTGGGCCTTTTCCTTGAACAGCCGGCTGACCGGCTCCAACATGCTGACGTTTTCCGGCAGAAGCACGAAGTCGGCGCCGGCGCGGCGTGCGTCCCGCACCATCGCGCTGGTCGCCCGGATGTTCGGCTCGAATTCGCGCTCCGAGTTCGTTTGCACGCAGGCGACAGTGAAGCGTTGAGCCATACCCGCTCAGACCCCGATGCCGAGGAGCGGGTCGAGTTCGCCCATGCGATCGAGTTCGGCAAGCCGATCGGAACCGCCCACCGCGCGACCGTCGATGAACACCTGCGGTACGGTCCGCCCGCCCCCGCTGCGGCGTTCCATCTCCTGCCGGGCGCCCGGCGTGCTCAGCACGTCTATCTCGGTATAGGCAACGCCCTTCTTCGAGAACAGCGCCTTGGCGCGATGGCAGTAGCCACAAAGCGGCGAGGTGTAGATCTCGACGGTGGTCACAACTCATTCTCCTCGATTGCCGAATTCATGGTGATGCGCTCGCATTCGTCAGATGGCTGGGCCGGACGACGCGCGCCAGGGTCAGCACGTCGATCGCGCGAGCGCCGCTTCTCGCCAGCGCTCGGGCGCACGCGCCCACCGTCGATCCGGTGGTGAAGACATCGTCGATGATGACAATGTGTTTGCCCTCCGCCCGTTGGCGGCGCCTCGGCGGCACGATGAAGGCGCCGCTGACGGTTTTCGCGCGCGCGCTTGCGCCGGAGTGGGCAAGCGACGGCGTTCGTTTGCGGCGAACGAGCAAGTCCGGCGCGACCTTGACTCCGGTCAGCCGGCCGATCGCCAGCGCCAGCAGCGCCGCCTGATTATAGCGACGCATGAACAGGCGGGTCCAATGCAACGGGACGGGAACAAGCAGATCGGCGTCCCGGAGAAGCTCGCGACCCGCTTGCGCCATCCACGGCGCGAACGCACGCGTCGCGTCGGTGCGGTCGCCGTGCTTGAAGGCGAGGATGAACCCACGGCTGCCGTCGTCGTAGGCGATCGCGGCGCGGGCCCGCCCGAACGGCCGCTCCGACGACGCACACGCCGCGCAGACGGTTCCGGCGGCGACCTCGAATTCGAACGGCATGCCGCATGCCGCGCACAGCGGCTCGGTAATGAATTGGATCTTCGGCCAGCACTCCGAGCATAGGGCATGCGCCGTGTCGACCAGTGTACCGCACGAGAGACAGCGCGGCGGCAGTACCGCATCGAGCAGTCCGATGCCGAGCCGCCGGATCGCCGGCAGAGCCGTCGCAAGTATCGAGGTCGTCACGGAAGTTGCACAACCAACACGGTTTGATCCGATGTAGCCGCCATGCCATATAGCAGTCGTACCCTAGGCCGCAACACCTGGCGCGGAGTTCGCGTCGCCGTCATGCCCGACAAGCTGTTCATTTTCGATCGCCGCGGCGTCCGGCTGCACCGCGACAGAGCAGCGTCGAGTCTGCACCAGCACGACTACCTGGTGCGGGAGATCGTTCAGCGCTTGGTCGAGAGGCTGGACGATATCCGCCGTAAGTTCCCGGTGGCGCTCGACCTCGGCTGCCGTCACGGCTATCTCGCGGACGACCTCGCCCGGCGCGGCGGCGTTCGGACGCTGGTGCACTGCGATCTATCACCGGCGATGGTTCGCGGCGTCGCCGGTCCGTGTCTGGTCGCCGACGAGGAGGCGCTGCCGTTCGCGGCGGGCAGCTTCGATCTGGTGGTGAGCCTGCTCAACCTTCACTGGGTCAATGATCTTCCGGGCGCGCTTCTGCAGGCCCGACAAGTGCTGAAACCGGATGGTCTGTTTCTCGCGGCGATGTTCGGCGGCGAAACCCTGAAGGAATTGCGTAGGGCGCTCGCCGAGGCGGAAATGGAGGGCGAAGGCGGCCTCAGTCCGCGCATCTCGCCGTTCGCCGACATTCGCGACGCCGGTAATCTGCTGCAGCGCGCCGGGTTCACGCTTCCCGTCGCCGACAGCGAGACGCTCGTCGTTTCCTACAGCGATCCACTGGCGCTGCTCGCCGACTTGCGTGGGATGGGCGAAACCAATGCCGTGCTCGAGCGCCGCAAGACGGTGAGCCGGCGCGCCACCTTGTTCGGCGCGCTGGAGCGCTACCGAGAGCTCTACCGCGACGCCGATGGCCGGGTGCCGGCGACCTTCCAGGTGATCTATCTCACCGCCTGGGCGCCGGACGCATCGCAGCCGCGGCCGTTGCGGCCGGGAAGCGCCGCCGCGCGTCTCGCGGACGCGCTGGGGAGCGAGGAGCTTCCGGCCGGCGACCGGGCTCGGCCGTGAGCTCGACGATGCCGGGGCCGTCATCGGCGGACCGCGAGATCGCCGCCGTCGCCGATCGGCTCAAGGAGCTGAAGAGCGCGCTGGGCCCCGCGTACTGGCAGAACGGCGAGGTTCGCGACTTGCAAGGGCGGTTGCGCAAGCAGATCGGCGCTTATGGCGCCTGGGGAGAGGACAAGCTGCCGATGCACCAGCGGGCGCGCCGGGCGGCCCGCTACGAGAGCGAGTTCGCGGCCTTGTTGTGGCCGGGCCGCGACGCCGACGCCTAGCGGCTACCCCGGCCGGGAGCGAACCGGATGCAGTTCGCTGGACCGCTCCTGCGCGGCACCCTGCTGCGGCGCTATAAGCGCTTTTTCGCCGACGTCCTGCTCGATAACGGCGAGACGGTAACAGCGCATTGCCCCAATCCCGGATCGATGCTGAGCGTCAACCAGCCAGGCTCGCAGGTCTGGCTCTCGCGGGCGGACAAGGCGACGCGAACCCTTGCCTACACCTGGGAGCTGATCCGCGTCGGCCAGGCGCTGGTCGGCATCAATACCGGCCGCCCGAACCGCCTCGTCGCCGACGCGCTCTCCCGCGATCTCATCCCCGAACTCTCCGGCTATTCCTCGCTGCGGCGCGAGGTACGCTACGGCCGCAATTCCCGGATCGATCTGTTGCTGGAGCAGCCCGGTCGCCCCACATGTCTCGTCGAAGTCAAGAATGTTACGATGCGACGGAGCTTGGGGAGTGGCGGCGCCGATCGAGTTTCCGGACTCGGCCACAGCGCGAGGCGTCAAGCACCTCGGCGAACTCACGGCAGCGGTGAGGCGGGGAAACCGCGCGGTCATGCTGTACATCGCGCAGCGATCGGATGCCGAGCGGCTGGCGTTTGCGTCCGACCTCGATCCGGCCTACGGTCGAGCGGTTCTGGCCGCGGCCGACGCCGGAGTCGAGAGCTATTGCTATCGCTGCCACGTCGATGTCGAAGGGGTCCGCCTCGCGGAGATGATGTCGGTGGACGCGCCCGCGCGTGCTCCGGCATGATGAAAAAAGGGGAACGATGAACGAGATGCGCCGCGCTCCCAGTTTCGCCGACGCCCGCAGCATCAAGATCCACAACGCCGCCGACTTCGCGGGAATGCGTCGCGCCGGCCACCTCGCCGCCGAGACGCTCGACTACATCACCCCGCATGTGCAGCCGGATGTGCGCACCGACGAACTCGATCGGCTGTGCCACGAGTTCATCCGCGATCACGGCGCGATCGCGGCGCCATTGAACTACCGCGGCTTCCCGAAGTCGATCTGCACGTCGATCAACGAGGTCGTCTGCCACGGCATTCCCGGCGCCAAGAAGCTGAAGGATGGCGACATCGTCAACATCGACGTGACCGTCATCCTCGACGGCTGGCACGGCGACACCAGCCGCATGTATTGCGTCGGCGAGACCAGCGTGAAGGCGCAGCGGCTGATCGACGTGACCTACGAAGCGATGTGGCGAGGCATCGAGGCGGTCAGGCCGGGCGCCACGGTCGGCGACATCGGCCACGCCATCCAGAGCTTCGTCGAGGCCGAGCGGTTCTCGGTCGTTCGCGACTTCTGCGGCCATGGCCTCGGCCGGGTGTTCCACGACGCGCCCAACATCCCGCACTTCGGCCACGCTCGGCGAGGGCGCGGTGCTCCGCGAGGGCATGTTCTTCACCATCGAGCCGATGATCAACGCCGGCCGCTGGGAGGTGAAGTCCTCAGACGACGGCTGGACCGCCGTCACCAGCGACCGACTCCCTGTCGGCGCAGTTCGAGCACTCGGTCGGCGTCACCGCCGACGGCTACGAGGTGTTCACCCGCTCGCCGGCCGGCCTCGACCGCCCGCCCTACCCCCTCTGACGGTGGCTTACGAAACCTACCTCGACCTCTGCGGGTGAAGCGCACACAATCCGTTGTTTGCTCTCGCCGAGAGCAGATCAAGCGGGCTAAAAGAGCAAAAACACCATTTGCGGGGTCAGATGACATCGTCTAACTACACGCCGCTGCGCCGATGCCGGGTCAGCCGGAGCACGCATCGTTCCCGTGCTCGACCTGGGCCGAGCAGGCGTTGACCGGCGTATTCCCGAAAAGCCCCGGTAGTGAGCATGTGACGTCGGGTCCCTTGCGCTTTGTTTTTGGTGCCCCGACTTGGGCTCTGCAGGCTCACATTCTTACGATCTCGGCGAGATGTATGGTGACAACTACGGCTATCGCTCAGGCCTGAACCAGAGCATGGTCAGACATCTCACTCAGAAAATTCGCGAGCTGGAGCGGCAGGCCGGCCTGCAGCCAGGGGATGCGGTTCTCGACATCGGATCGAATGACGCTACGTCGCTGAAAGCCTATACCGTGCCGAGCCTGCGGCGTATCGGGATCGACCCGACGGGCAACAAGATGCGGGAGTTCTATCCGGACGACATCACGCTCGTGCCCGATTTCTTTTTGGCTGAAGCGTACCGCGCCACCGGCGCTCCAGCGGCCAAAATCGTGACCTCGATCGCCATGTTCTACGACCTGGAAGACCCGATCGGCTTTGCCCGTGATGTCGAGAGGGTGTTGGCGCCGGGCGGGGTGTGGCACTTCGAACAAAGCTATATGCCTTCCATGCTCCGTATGGTTTCCTACGACACCGTTTGCCATGAGCATCTCGAATACTATTCGCTGGGCGTCGTAAAACGCGTTCTCGACGCTGCGGGAATGCGGCCGATAGACGTCAAGATGAACTCAGTCAACGGTGGCAGTTTTGCGGTCACCGCCGCGCGCAAGAATGATCCACGACGTGGCTCGGAAGCGGTAGTGGGGTGGCTACTCGATCAAGAAGAGCGCATGGGCCTTGGCACACCGCGCCCATATCGGGAATTTGAGGAGCGGGTCTATCGCCATCGCTCGGATTCGATGCGGCTGCTCAGCACTCTCGTCGCCGACGGCAAGCGCGTTTTTGGTTACGGAGCCTCCACCAAGGGCAACGTCGTTTTGCAGTTCTGCCAGATTAGCGCGAAGGAGGTGTCCGCGATAGCCGAGGTCAACACCGACAAGTTTGGCGCCTTTACCCCCGGAACCAACATCCCGATAATCCCAGAGGACGAAGCGCGGCGAATGCAGCCAGATTATTTTCTGGTATTACCATGGCACTTCAAGGACGGAATACTGCAACGCGAGGCCGAGTTCCTTGCCAACGGCGGGCGGATGATCTTCCCGCGCTTCCGGAGTATCTAATTGTTTAAATATAGCTCGCGCTTTCCTCGCCTTCTTCCACGAAGGGGACTATGAGCTACATTCATTTGCTGTACTTACCCACGCAAATACTTCATCTGCAAAATCGCGCCACGTAGGAAGCTGCAGTGTCGCAGCCTCACTCCATAGGCGCTCGGCCGTAGCGTCGTCCGCTGTTGCCTGAACCGCCGCCGCGATTTCAAGTGCCTCGGCAGAGGCGATTTGGATCTGGCCCGCCGCCGGCAGATCCGAGACGCTGGGAACGTTTGACGTCACGATGACGGGAATTCCGGCATTAAGGCTTTCGACTGGCGGAAGCCCGAAGCCCTCTACTTCAGAAACATAAATCGTTGCCCGAGCGCGGCTCAGTTCCGTCCTGACCACCTCATCCGCTACATCCGCAAGATGTCGCAACCTGTCATGCTTCGGCGCAAAGCTGAGCCAGGCACTAGCAGCACACTCGAAAACCCGACCGATCAGAAGTAGCTCCGCCGCCGAAGCCTTTGCTCCAGAGTTCACGAAAAGCGCGAACAATGCTCTCCTGATTCTTGCGCCTGTTGATGGAGCCAATAGCCACCCAAGTTCGCTTGTCTGACCGGAAAAATTGCCGCTTCAACGATAAACCATCCGCTCCAAGGGGAATGACCGGGCTGCAGTCGCGAGGGTCGCGTTTGATGCGTTCGCGGTAATGCGCGCGCATTTGACTGCTGGTGAAAGCTACCCGAGTTGCGGAACGAACCAGCTGCAGGTAAGGCATGAGCGGTGCGGTGCTGGCGACGCCTGCGAGATGCGGGCAGAGCCAAGGAATAAAGTCGTGGATAATGAACGAGACCGCGTTTGGATCACGTCGAAGAAGCTGGCGGTACCACGCGCAGCGCGTAGGGTGATAAAAAAGTTCCGGGACGAGTATAATGGCTCCATGAGGGATGGCTGGTGCCCACTCGCCCAGCTTTTCGGCGATGAGGCTGCGCATTAACTGCGGTTCCTGGCCACGAGGTGCTTTGGCCGAATTGATCAGCAAAGGTGATACCGAGGACGGCAGTGGAACCAAGCCCCGGGTGGGGTCGAACCTCGCTAATCGCAGATTGTCGCGATCCGGCCAGTAACGGATGAGTTCGCGAACGACGCGCTGGATGCCGGCCCTGACCGGATTGTTCACGAGTTCCGTGATGTCAAGAGCGACCTGCACAGGGGTGGTTTCTAAGCAACGCCAAGCACGGTGAGCATCCTCTCCGCATAACTATCAAAGTTTCGATGGGCCATCATTGCGTTGCGCTCAGCGATCGGCCGATTGCTGTGCAGGCCTCCTTCGACGAAAGAAGCGATCGCTTCAGCGACGAGAACGGCGCTAATCGCGTCCGGCACGCGCTTCACGAAGTCGGGCGCCTCAACGGCATTGGCAAGATGCTGGTTAGCGACCGTCGGCAAGGCGGCCGACATGCAGTCGAGTAGCGCTCCGGACAGGCCGCCGAAGTCGATAAGTGCGGAGCTGAACACCCACATCCGCGGCGAGCAACCATGCGCGGTACTCTTCCTCGGAAACTCGCCTTTGGAACATAGTCAGCACATCGGCAATGCCGATCGCAGTTGCTTTGTTGATCAGCCACCCCGCGATCCGCTCGTCGGCAAAGCCAACGAGAGCCATTCGCACGGGCATGCCCCAAGAGCGTAACATATCGACCGCCCAGATACAGTCCTCCATGCCCCTGTTCTCGTGAACTTCACCGAAGGTTGCAACAATGATGTTGGTTTCCGAAATTCCAAGATGGCGACGAGCAAGGACTCGCTGCTCGGTGGATATCTCTTCAGTTCGGAAGTAACGGTAAGGGATGAAGGGTAGCCGGGCGCAAACTACGCCATAGTGGTCGTTGATGAACCGGGCGGTGACCGGGGAGTGAACGACCAGAGGACGCGCCGCCTCGGCGATCTCCTTCAGGAACAAGGCCTTTAGCCGGTTCTCGTCGGCTAGCCACGCGTTCATCTCCTCGGGAGCCACGGGCCTGCCCAACTCTTCGGACGCGGCGGCCAGTGCCCGATCCTCTCCAGCAATATCCTGTAAAATCCCAGCATGCGGGCATCATGGGCAATCGCCGCGGAGCCGTATCGCATCAACAGACTTCGAATTCCCGCAGGTGGAAATGAGAGTTGCCGATCACCGACACAACAGCGTCGAATCGTGAATTGAAGGTGCGCCAAGGCGTCCGTTTCTCCGGAAAACCGCACACCGTCGGGCATGCGCGCGCCGGGCGTATCGCTGAAAACCTCAACTTCCGCCCGCGCCGCCAGCGGTCCGAGCGAGGCGAAGGAGTCGACTCGGCCACCCCCGAGTGAGCCGGCGGCATTGGAGACAAAAAAGCGATGCGCGGACGCTTGCCGCGAAGAACGCCCGGAGCCGGCGCGGGGATCCGCGCAGCACTGGCCTGCCAGAACCGTTTTCCAACCTCCTTCAAGGTAAGCGCCGCCACACGTCCGCCTGCCGCGCGCGCGCTGCCTCCCGCGCGAAGAGTCGATGCAGCGCAATCTGCTCAAGGCGCCGCGCAATGTGGCTGCATCATCCGGATCGAATAGATCCTCCGAGGCAGTTAGCAATTCCGCCTGCGCAGCGCAGTTGGCGGCCAGCACCGGGCAGCCGTTCGCGGATGCTTCGACGATGGGGATTGAGAACCCCTCCATTCTCGACGGCGCTACTGTACACAACGCCCTGGCATAACAACTCCGCAGTTCGTCGTCCGGCACCTTGGGCAAGAACTCGAGGAGGTCGGGATGTCCGCCCACTCGCGCATGCAGCTGCCGCAGATCGCGCTGCATAAAATCCGGGTATCCTCCGGCAACCAGGAGCGAAACACCGGCTGCGGCAAGGCGCGAAGCTCTGGCCATGCGCTATGACGGCGACTTCCGGGTTCTTGCGCGGATCCCCGCCGCCAACAACCAGAATGACCGGAGCGGCCGGCGCAGATGGCTGGCTTTGCGTAGGAGCCAGGCTGTCGCGCACGGCGACACCAGTCACCGTGCATCGCTGTCCCTCGATACCTAGGAGGTCTCCCAGGCGATGTGCCGCATACGCCGATATAGGGAAGAAGTGATCGAACCTCTGCAGCCAGGCGAGGCACGTGGCGTAGGAACAGTGCCGCTTCGGAAGTGAGATATCGCTGCGGCACTTCGTGCGGAATGAAATCGTAGATCATCGGCGGTTCGGAAAATATCATCTCGCATCATCAATCTTGCAAAGGGCAGCGGGGAATGCTGGATGGCGATGGGCAGAGAAAGGCCGTGGGCTGTCGCGATTTCATTGTGTGTTAGAGCTGTGGTGCGGATGCCGCGAAAAGGTCGCGATCCTCGGCGGCCAACGGGGGTAGATCGCTGGTCCCGCACGCCTACGAGGCGAAACCCGGCCGTTGCGGCGTCCATCGTGCGATATTGCAGCAGGCTTCGTACGTGTGTCCGATGCCTCGTAGCGCGTATTCGGATCTTGCAGGCATCTGACGTCGACGATAAGCCTATCGGCACCGTTCTTCCCCATCCTCTACATGCGGTGCTACAGTCCACGCTTCTTGATTTCACCACGTTTCGCGTCTTGTATCCGACATGATCAGTTACGCCCAGAATTTTGAGGATGTCCTCCTGTCCAGATGCTTCCGCGACGTCACGGAAGGCTTCTATGTGGACATCGGCGCCTATGATCCAGTCGTTGATCCGTAACGAAGCATTTCTACGATCGGGGCTGGAGCGGCATCAACATCGAACCCGGATCGGTGTTCAGTTGGCTCGCCGATGATCGCCCACGCGACATCAACCTGAAACTGGCGGTCAGTGGTCATTCGGGCATGGTGACGCTTTACGAGTATCCAGAATACCCGGGACTATCGACCCTGGAGGAGGAGCCTGCCGGCGGCCTTGCGAGACATCGTTACTCCCCGTATCGAGCTTACGGTGCCTTGCGCAACGCTAAACGAAGTTCTCGCCAAGTACGTGATGGAAAAAACCATCCAGTTCCTCAAAGTTGATGTGGAAGGACATGAGCCGTCGATCATATCGAGCACGGATTGGCGGCTCTTCCGGCCGAAAATCCTCATTGTAGAGGCGACTGTACCGACCACTGCCGAGCCATCCGACCTCACATGGGAGGCTATACTGGTAGAGTTGGGATATCGATTTGTCTACTTCGATGGATTGAACCGCTTCTACACGCGTTCAGAGAGCGATCATTTGGCAAAGTTCTTCGCCGTTCCGGTCAACGTATTCGACGGTTTCGTGAAATATGATCCCCAGATCACCAACTTGGAAAGCGCTGTTGCGCAGGCTCGCGAGCAAAGCGCTCACGCACAGGCTCCCTGGCTCGCGCCGAAGATGATCTCGCAGTCTCTCGTCATGAGACAGTCACGCTCAGAGACCGCTGGCTCGCGCCGAAGATGATCTCGCAGTCTCTCGTCATGAGACGATCACGCTCAAAGAAGGGTTCACTCGCGCGGAAGATCAGGCCGCGAGATTCTCGCCAAGAGGTCGACCTCCTGAGAGCTTCGCTGGCGCACGCCGAGCGCGAGCTCGCGCAAACTCGGCAGGAGCTAAGCACGCTCCGACACGCGCTCTTTCCGACATGCAACGATGGCGCGGTCGGCTGGTCGATAAGCTTAAGTTGGAAGACGGCCCGCGCGAGATACGCCTGGTACTCCCGCTGGCGCGTATGGTCCGCAACCGTACTGCCGAGCGGCAAGAGCGAAGTTAGGGCTCTCGATGTCGCCGCGCACCCCGGGCGGAAAAAGCGGGGGCCGCGTCGCAAGCTTAAGAAAGCACTGAAGCGCACAAGAAGGCTGGGCCGTCGAACGATCGTGGCGGCTGCGCGTCGGACGATCGCGCCGGCAGCAGCCGGGTTTGCCAAGCGATTTCCGAAGCTGTTCGCCAAGCTACGTAAAGACATTCGGAACCGGATCGGCGACGAAGCAGCGCAGGCGGTCTTGCCGTCCGCCCCAACGATACCGCCTCAGGTACTCGAAGATGCCCTCCTGACGATAGCGCTGAGCCAGAACACGACGTCTGCCGACGCTGCCGCCTTGCTATCTCAGCGCCATACATAATAGACATCATGCCGTCTTAGATACGAAGAGGTCGAATGGCCCGCGCGTTGATCACCGGCATCACTGGGCAGGACGGGGCGTACCTGGCGCAGCTGTTGCTGGAGAAGGGGTATGAGGTCGCCGGGCTCATGCGGCGGTCGGGCTGAGTCCGACGTCATCGGCGAGCGTCTGCGCTGGCTCGGCGTTCTCGATCAGGTGACTCTGGATGGCGATCTGACCGACCTCGCACGCTGATCCGCCTTGTCCGCGAGGTTGAGCCGGACGAAGTCTACAACCTTGCAGCGCAGAGCTTTGTCAAATCCTCATGGAACCACCGATCTTGACCTGCGGTTACCGGCCTCGGCGCGGTCAACATCCTGGAGGCGATCCGTCTCTTCCGCCCCGAGGCACGCTTTTATCAGGCCAGCTCGTCGGAGATGTTCGGGCTGATTCAGGAGCCGATGCAGACCGAACGCACGCCTTTCTACCCCCGCAGCCCTTACGGCGTGCCAAGCTCTACGCCCACTGGATGACCATCAACTACCGCGAAAGCCTCGGGATGCACTGCTCCAACGGCATCCTGTTCAATCACGAGAGCCCGCTGCGCGGCATCGAGTTCGTCACCCGCAAGGTCACCGACGGCGTGGCCTGCATCAAGCTCGGGCTCGCCAAGACACTGGAGCTCGGCAATCTCGACGCCAAGCGCGACTGGGGCCACGCGGGCGATTATGTCCGGGCCATGTGGATGATGCTGCAGCAGGAGAAGCCCGACGACTATGTGATTGCCACGGCCGGAATGTGTCCGTTTGCGAGATGTGCCAAATCGCCTTCGCGCATGCGGGTCTGGAGATGGACGAGTTCGTCACCGTCCGCCAGGACC